>JAWBBY010000002.1:0-265278 GCA_038823915.1 Desulfurococcaceae archaeon | reverse complement strand
GCTGTACCTGCTATCAGCGAGATTAATAATTAATTGATACTCCCAACGTGCAGCATCACTTACTCTAGTTTCGGATTCTCCACCAAACCATTCTACACCGGAACCAGGTATTCTATCTCTATCTATAGCTAAAGCTATGAATGTTGCTCCATTATCTCCAATATATAGATCTGTGGGGAACTCGAATCTGAAGAGTAGGTATAGGTAATTAGTGTCTCCAGATACTCTGAATTCTAATAGATCAACTTGTGGATCTGGATTATTGAAATCCGTTCTTTCATCTCCTTGAGCATCTTTCCAAATCCATTCTCCATTGGAGTAGACAAATGTATTAGGATCTGCTGGCGCTGTTCCCGTCCAATCGCTTGGATCTCCATCTATAGTTATTGTTTTAGCATATACGTTTATAGATGGTATTAAGTTGAATAGGAATATTAGTAGGATTAGAATAGATAAGAATTTATTAGACATGTAATTACTCACCTAATTAAAATATGTTATATGTATGTGATATTTAATCTTTTCTATGGAGTAGGATATTGGTCTTAAACATATTTTTAAACAGGTGTTTTAAAAGCTTCTATGGAGATGATTTATTAAGATTTTTAACTAGTGCAATGTAATTTATTGATATGGGTGGTTTACTTGTCTAACGTTAAGTTAAGTGTAGTTAGGATTCCCGTACCTGAAGGTGTTAACGTTATTATTGGTAGGAGTCATTTCATTAAGAGTGTTGAGGATATTTATGAAGCTGTTGTTACGAGTGTTCCTGGAGTTAAGTTCGGCTTAGCTTTCAATGAAGCTAGTGGTAAGAGACTAATTAGATTTGATGGTAATGATGATGAATTAGTTAAACTAGCTGTTGAGTCTGCTAGAAACATAGGTGCTGGACACGTTTTCGTTCTATACATTAGGAATGCTTATCCAATAAATATTCTAAATGCTTTGAAGAATATTCAAGAAGTAGTATCGTTATACGTAGCTACCGGTAACCCCGTGGAAGCAATAATTGCTGAAACTGAACAGGGTAGAACTATTGTAGGCGTTGTCGACGGCTATACACCCCTAGGTGTTGAGAGTGATGAGGATAGGAGGGAGAGACACGAGTTTCTTAGGAAAATAGGATATAAGAAGTAGAGTTTGGAATAAATGTTCTACTAGCTATTAATGATGATCAATTAGTACATACGTTGATTCAATAATCTACACAATAGCGATTTCATTTCTAATCTAGTATTCTACATCTGCTTCACTATGTGTTTTTATTGTTTCGCAAATCACGTCTCTACCTCTAATATCTTTTACTCTAACCGTAACTCTCGAACCAACCGTAGCGTTATACACTATTAACCTAAATCCTCTATAATTAGCGGTTCCTCTACCATGATCATCTACGTTATCAATATAAATTGTCAAGTTATCTCCAATCTTTAGTGTTGCATCATCTTTAACGCTTATTGATGGATATATGCTAAGTCTATGAATATCACTTGTATACGGGTTCCACGAATGCTTCTTAAACCCCTTCCTCCTAGACAACAAATCTACCCATTTACTCCTCTTATACACTTGGTTATTAAGTCATTAATGTATATTCAGTATAGGTTTAGAAGGGTTTATAAAATAAGATGGTTTCCCCAGATGTATTAATGTATTGAGGAGGTGGTTGATTAGGAATTGGTTAAACAAGATTTCATTAGACACATTGTGAACCCAGTATTATCGGAATTGCTTAAGCATAGGAGTGAATTAGTGAGTGTTGTTGATGAAATTAGGAGATTTCTAGCTAATGCTGAGAGCAAGTATGGTTTCAGCATATATGGTGAAAATCCCGTTAAGTTATGTGAATATCTGGGTAGTAATGATTTCAAAATTCTCGTAAACCTATTTAAATCCGTTAATGCTCTCGATGCTTTAATAGAAATACTTAGGAGAACTAGGCGGAGCTATAGGGATTTCGAAGAAATACATAAGTGTGTAGATAGAGTATTGAGGAATATAAAGAAAGAGTATTTGAGAGAGAATAGAGAGGATTCGGAGGAGCACGCTTAGTTCTATGGGTTATTAATTATGAAGAAATTTAGAGGTTTCATATGGTTTGATTGTGACGGTGTTTTAACGGATATAGATAGTAGTTGGAGGTATCTTCACGAGTATTTCGGTAGTAGCGATAATAGGGTTTTCATGGAACTATATAGGAGCGGTTCATTATCGTATATGGATTGGATGAAGATCGATGTAGCTCTAATGATTGCTGCTAAAGGTGGTTTGATATCTAGATTAGAAGTTGAAGAAGCTTTTAGTAGAATTGGGGTTAGGAGAGATGCTGTTGAAACTATTTATGAGTTGAAGAAGCTCGGCTTGGGTGTTGGTGTTATCAGTAGTGGTATTGGAATACTCGTTAATAGGATTTGTAGCGAATTAAATGTTGATGAATGTCTCTACAACGACCTTGTTTTTATAAATGGTTTACTAATACCTGGCGGTGTATCTAGAGTTCCTTTAAAAAACAAGGTGTTTGTTATAGATGAGTATTCGTGGAAGTATGGTTTCACGTTGAGAAACGTGGTTTACGTTGGGGATAGCGATTGGGATATTGATGTTTTCCAACAAGTTGGTTTAGCTATAGCTGTTAAACCATGTGGTAATGCTTGTAATAAAGCTCATTTCGTAGTTGAGAATTTGAAAGAGATTATACCATTAATTAAGAAATTCTACGGATTAACCTAGATTTGAATACATCTTGATCCAACGGATATTTAGTAGTATTGTTCTTTAAAACCAATTTTTAACCCATAATGATACAGTATGGTGATCCGTTTGCTCTACATTACTCTAATTCTCAATAGAAACACCGTTTCTGAACTTGTAGAGGAGCTTTTCGAAACCCTTATCCATATACTTAGAGAGCGGTATGGTGTATCAGTATTCATACGTAAAGTATACGATAATAGTATTGAATACCCTAAACTTATCGTTAACGATTACGAACCAGTAGTTATAAATGAACCCCCGCCACTAGAGGTTTTATTGAAGGTTTTGCTAGCTATAGATAAGTTTAATGAATTAACGATCACTAATGGTGTAGAGAACGCGTATAGCGAGAGTTTTGTTTAAGCAGTTAGTTCTAAACCCAGTTTATAGAATGGACAATCCCTCCAGTACTCAATACATTTCCTAATACTTAGTTTTGTTAAGTACTTTTCAGATACAATACAGTACGCTACACATATGTTGTTCTCCTTATCTATGGTTTTCAAGGAGTAGAAAGGACATTCGGATGAATTATCGCAATTAATGTAGTTTACAAGTGGATAGTAATCTCTAGAGAACTCCATTTCTAGTTCAGAAACTATTTGTGTTTCAACATAGTATTTACATTCTCTAAAATTACCCATACATTTAGATAAATCAACGGGTTCTCGACTCGGTCTATCGCCGAAAGTTCTCATTGCTAATGGGCTACTACAGTAGCCATTTGAATAGTATCGACATTTAGAACTGGAACTCAAAATAAACACCTCTAATGAATTCAGATACTACTACACTTTATTAATACGTGGATTTACGAAGATGTTCTTGTAATGTAATCGAAATACCCAGGTATATTCTCAGGGAATAATCCATGAATACACAATACGACCTATTTAACGAGTACTCTAAGGATTTATTTACGAAACTCTAAATGAAGGTAATTGGTTTTGAAAAACCCCTTCGGCTTAGTAGTTATTGGTAGTGATGGTGGAGTTATCAATAAGTTCCTATCTCCAAACCTACCTTCAAGCATTGTTGATGAAGCTGTTGCTTTAAGTAGAGATATTTATAGATTATTACAAGCTATTGCTGAAGAATTCAACTATAGTTTACCTAAAACAATTAGTTTAGTTTTAGATGATTATGAAATAGTATTGATTAAGAAGAAGGATAAGATTATAGTGGCGATTCATTACTATGCAATGCCGGAAGGGAAGCGTGGAGAAGTATTAGCTGAAGCTTAATTTTCAAAAAGTGATCTATAGTTTCTCGAAATAGTCTCGACAACCTCGACTAAAGTCATTCCACGTGTTTTTGCTATGTAGTTGACCGTATTTTTAACTAGAGACGGGTTAAGTTCTAAGTCTCTATACTTGTATGGTGCATCGCTCTCCGTTAAAACTCTATTTATTGGTGCGTTCTCAACTATAGATCTATGTTTCTCCTGAATAATCCATGCTGGGTTTAAACCAATATAGTAGCCGGCACCGGTTATTTCATACATTAAGTTCATGGGACCGGTATACCAATGTATATAGGCTCTATTAATATCCATTCTAATTAAACTCTCATAAACCTCTCTCCAAGCCCCTGCAGCGTGGATATTTAGAACCAAATCATATTCTTTAGCGAACTTCAGGATTTCTTCGAAGAAAACAATTTGTTTATGAAAAGTATCTGGTTTGAATTTTTTATCAAGCCCAACTTCTCCAATACATTTAACTAGATCGATTTTCTCATTTAGCATTTCGAAAAATAGTGATGTATTTGTTGAATCAATAAGCCATGGGTGAACTCCTATACAGGGCTTTATAAAGGGGTTTTCATCAGCTAAACGTATTGTTTCATAACTACTACTAGTATCATCAGATACGCAAACGATTCTGAATCCTTCATCAAAATACTTCTTGAGTTCGGAAATATCTATTTCAAAGCAGTGAACGTGAGCATCAACGTAGAAACTAATATTCATGACTCAACAACTTTCTCTAAACATTTACGTATACTATTCAGCGTAGAATAGCTAGTTATGTTTTTAAAACAGATATTATCCATAACTTTTTTCGACAACAATATGATGAGACCTAGTTTAGAAACGGTATTTTGAACATAGTTTATTATTGCGTAGTCAATATCGATGTCTTCACCGGTTTCTTTAACAAGGATAACTCCATTAGTTAGTTCAACGAGATTAACATTACCTAGTAATAAGCAGACGTTTGATCCTTTTTCAAATAACCATAATTGATAACTAGTAGAACCCCATTGGTGAAACTGGTATTGAATACCGCTACAAATTATCCTAGTAGACGAGTGTGTCTCGAAAACAACTAGTGTTTCATCGCTAATGTTAAATTCAATTGTATTACCGTCAACGTGGATTATAGTGGAATCACTACATTCAATTTTATTTTCAACTATGCATTTAATAATTCTCATATCGTTATAAACCTCATTTTTATCTCTCAATCTATAGATGATGAATTTGCCGAGAACGGAACCTAGAGGGGATGTAGATACTCCCGAAACCTGACCTATATATTGGTTGTTAAATATGGTTTCCAATGTTAAGCTCATCATACTTGATTATGATTTAACAATTATGGATAACATTTATGATTTTTACCTATCTGTAGCTGAGAGTTTCTATGTAAGAACTGGTTTATACATGGGTTTCACCCAATTCTACGATTTACTGGTTAATGATAACCTATATTCATTCGTTAATAACATAGTGGGTTTCAATGGTAGTTTTTGGAGAGATATGCGTAGATCTATATGTAAATCGCATAGTTTAAAACCAGCTAATGGTCTGATAGAGTTCTTAGTATTCGTTAAAAAATTAGGATTGAAAACCGTTGTTGTAACGGGTAGAGAATGTCATTCGATTCAGGTTAAACTAGATCTTGAGAAAACAGGTTTGATCGATTATATAGATGAGGTATTCACTATGCTTGACTTGATTATTAATGGTGGTAAAGAAGATTTCCTATTTGATAAATCATGGTTGATAGAATTCGTTTGTAGGAAATTCGGTGTGGAGCCTCGTGAAGCCATATATATTGGCGATTATAGGCTTGATTACGAGAGTAGTTTGAAAGCTGGCTGCGAATTCATTGGTTTAACTTGGATTCCCGAGAGAATGAAATTACTATTGAATAATGGTGTTTCGAGGTTAGCCGTAGATTTTAGAGAAGCATTAATCCACGTTATAGATATGATGAGAGTTTAGAGTTTAGCAGCAGAGTATCTTCCTTCCTTAGTCATTATTGCTAAACCATTCTCTGTAAGTGATGTTAATGCTTTCCTAATTTTATCCTCACTAGCTATTCCAGAGAGAATGATATGTATTTCTCGGAGATTCATAGGTTTCTCACTAATAAGTTCTCTAATTATCTCTTTAAGTTCGTCTTCGTTCGGAGCACTCATTAATACTACATCCTTATCTTCATGTAGAATCTTCAACCTAACTTTTGCACTAAGATATTTTATTTCTTCATCACTCAACCTTATTTTAGCCAAGCTAGATCCCTATAATTGAGTAAATTGTATTCATGTCATTATTATCTTATTAAATAAATAAGGATGGTTTATAAAATCTCTAGAGTAGTTTTAATACCTGTTCATGGGAGCTATTTTTGAAAAACGAGAAAGTTCTCGTAATTCTCTATAGAGATAGGTTTGTATCGTACAGTATTAATCAAGTTTTAGCAGCTATAGATAACGTTAGGGATGTAGAAGTCGTTGTTGTTGATAATGAAAGAAGCCTTATGAGCGCTTTGACGAGTTCAGCGATAGATTCCTACAGGATTAAAGTTCTGGGTTTTAGTCTACTAACTACTAGAGTTGTTAATGAGGATTTTAGAAATTTCGTAAACGATGCTCTGAAGCTAGCTTATAGTAGGGGTTTTATAACGGTAGCCGGCGGTCCACACGCTACAGGCGATCCTCTTGATACTCTTGGATTAGGTTTCAAATTTGTTTTCGTAGGTGAGGGTGAGGATAGTTTTAGGGAATTCCTAAGTGTTTTGAGAGATGGAGGCGATATCTATAAGGTTAGGGGATTGTATACTTTATTTAATGGTGAACCGTTGTATACAGGTTGTAGGAGTAGAGTGATTCTTGATTCTTACCCACCATTCCCCTATTGGAGAGGGTTATTCAATCCTATTGAAATAACACGCGGATGCCCATTCGGCTGCTGGTTTTGTCAAGTTACCTATATGCATGGTTGCGTTCAGAGACATAGATCTATTGATAAGATTCTAGAGTATTGTAATTTAATGGTTTCTAGAGGTATTAGAGACCTCAGATTCATTACCCCTAATGCTTTCTCATATGGTTCATCTAGAGATAAGTTGATGGATCTTCTTGAGAAACTATATTTGAACATTGTTTCTAAACGTGAAGCTAGGGTTTTCTACGGAAGTTTTCCGAGCGAGGTAAGACCCGATTATGTTGATGAAGATATCGTTAGATTTATGAAGAACGTTGTTTCTAATGAGAAAATAATTGTTGGGGCTCAATCCGGTTCTAACCGTGTTCTTAACTATATTAGGAGAGGACATGGTATTGAAGAAGTATATAATGCCGTTGAAACTATCGTTAAGCATGGTTTTACTCCATCTGTTGATTTCATAGTTGGTTTTCCCTTCGAGTCTGAACATGATTTTCGAGAAACTATATTGGTTATGAAGAGGATTGTTAAAATGGGTGGTGAGATACATATGCATTATTTCATACCCCTACCCGGCACGCCATTGGCTTATAGGAAACCTAGAGAAATACCTTTATGGTTTAGAAAAGAAGTTTCTAGACTAATAGGTGCTGGAAAAGGTTATGGTAATTGGCTTAATCAGGAGAGGATATCCAATATGGTTTTCCAATATGGTTTTGAGAGGTCGAGGAGAATATCCAGTCTATTACAACATGTTAGTGAGAAGGAGAGGTGTCTAATGTGAGTGAAGCATTACGTTTAGCTGGCGAGATAGAGCGCTTAGGTTCAGAAGCGTTTTCCGTTCTCTCCAGGTATCTTATTGAAACTCCTCTCATTAGAGCACCAGAACTGGATGCATACATTGGTTGTAGAGTTCATCTTAAATTAGAAAACATGCAGTTAACAGGTAGTTTCAAAATTAGAGGTGCTTTATTTAAAACACATAGGTTATTCGAGAAGGGGTGTAGAGGAGTCGTTACAGCTAGTAGTGGTAATCATGCAATTGGCGTTGCATACGCTTCGAAGCTTCTGGGTTTAGATGCTTTAATAGTGATGCCTACTTCCGCCAGTAAATTCAAAATAAATAAAGTTCGAGAATACGGTGCAAACATTGTGCTTCACGGCAAATTTCTTGACGAAGCTCACGCTAAAGCATTAGAGATCGCGGATAAACTAAAGTATAGTTATGTACATACATATGACGATATCGAAGTAATAGCTGGTCAATCAACAATTATGATAGAAATCCTTGAAACAATCGATAATCCCGGCACGGTTATAGCTCCGATCGGCGGTGGCGGTTTAATATCCGGTTTATCTGTTTACGCTAAGAAGAGAGGCGCTAGAGTTATTGGTGTTCAAGCTGAGAACGCTCCATCTATGTATATGTGGTTTAAAGAGAAAAGGATTCCAGAAACTATTAAACCAACAATTGCTGATGGTGTTTATGTTAGGAAACCCGGTGATTTAACTAAATCTATTGTTGAAGAGTTTGTTGATGATATCGTTTTAGTAAATGAAGATTATATTGTTGAAGCAATGAAGATTATGATGTGTAAATTGAAGATCATTGTTGAGGGAGCCGCTGCTCTACCTTTAGCCGCGTTACTGAGTGGTGATGTTAAGGATGTTAAAGAACCAGTTATTCTCATAGTTACTGGTGGGAATATCGATTTGGATGTCTTGATGAGAATTATTGGGTTAATCCGTTAAATCCATTCTTCAATTCTGTTCTACGTAAAGATAATGTTTATTCATAAACATGATATAGGCTAATGTAATATGAGTATAATATAGTAGTAGTGTATTTGCGAATGTATATGTTGATAAACCGATTATTACATTATTGAAACGCTCCTGTACGTTATTTAATGTCGATACATCTATTGAACCAGAGTTTTCCACTGTGTTTAACGCGTTTCTTAATTTAACACGTATCTGGTGAATTAATGGTATATACATTATAGATAACGTACCTAATACTACAAGTAGTACTGGAGTTGTTTTCAATAACCATTCTCTCCTCAAATTCCATTTTCTTAAATAATTATTTATAGCCATTGCTTCCAGAATAAGGGCTGATGAACCACATAGTATTTGAGCAATTCTCAATGGCTCTATTTCAGACTCGAGTATGTTATGTGTAGTATTCATAGCTATAATTAAATCTTCGGCTTTACTTACATCATAACTCGATATTATACTACCTACATATATGTTTAACCCGTTATCCGTTAAGACTATTGATGATATAGAGAATATTATTGTTAGAGAAAACAATATAGGTAGAATGTAGCGGTAGAAACCTTTTCCCACAATACTCCAGCAGAAACAGGATATTGTATAACCAAGGATAGATAGTATTGGTAATGTTCTTAAAATGTAGTTTAAACCCATTATTTTGAATATAACGTTCCTATCTGTGAACCTAGATTTCAGCGTTCTATACCCACCTTCTCTTCCCCAGTGTTCTCCAATGATTTAATATAGTTCTCTAAGTTTCTAATGATTTCTTTAATTCTCTCTCTTTCGAAAAACCTTACGCATTGTTCAATAAGGGCAATATAGTTTTTCTTTAAGATATCCCTATTAATTCCTCCTTCAAATAGTATTTTTCTAACTCTAGATATGCATTCTTGTTGAAACTCGATGTTCCACGGTATAATGATGTAGATATGGTCGTATCTTCCCTCAACTTTTCTTAACGTTACAAGTCTATCGATACCAGTATTTCTAGCGATTTTCTTAACAGCTTCGAACTCGTTTCTCTCGAATATGAAACAACCATAGTGTTTGAAACCTTCGAGAATTCTTTTAGCTAGTTTTAAATCATTATTACTCAAGTTTTCCCACCATTTTTGTATTCTTTAACGACAACTCTATTGGTATCAATAAATATTTTTATGAGCCAATCGTAAATAGGGTCTCCAAAACTCCTCCTTATAACGCCGTCGTTATACTTAACCCTATATACTGCTTCTCCACGATAATTGTAAACCGTTATGAAACCTTTAACTCTGTTGAGGAAATTCTTAACAAACCATCCATATATAACGAAATCTCCTTTTCTAACCCTAATTTTTATCCTCCTACCAGCACCCTTAACGTATGTAGGTTTAGCGGTTTTTTCCTCAATAATGAATTCGGAAGCTTTAGATAATGGAATTACGCCTAAACTCTTACTATACAATACTAGTGTCGATACAGCTATATGCCTACCGCTCCTGCTTCTAGAATTCTCAATGAGGAAATCTCCAATAACGAAGTTTTCACTCAACCCTCCTCATCTCTAATAACGAGTATTGAATTGGAAATTAAATTGATAACTGGGTTATGCGACTCCACTATAAGGACTAGTGGTTCACCAGATAATTGTTTAGATATAGTTATTTGTTTAGCAACTATGTTAATTTGTTTAACATTATTGAAATACTGTGTTTCAACGAGTTTACCGTTATCAAATCTATACTTATCTATAGATATGTCATAACTATCTACGTTGTGTTTAATCTTAACGAAAAGCTTATACAAAAACAATCACCATATGCTTCGTAAAAAGTAGTATCCCTACCAAAGCCTTATAAAGAAGTGTATTGCTATAGCGATGTGGAGAATATGGTGTGTAGTTATGGCTAAATTTAGCGATGAGTGGTTAAACAAGCTTCACTGCGTTCTTTGGGTGATCGGAGAAACGGATGTGTGGACAATACATAGGATTCTATATGAAGCGTCCATAAAGGGTTATTTCGAGTCAGATGAATGGGTATGGTTCGGTAAATCACCTCGAAGCGCTGAAGTGGATGCGGCACTAGCTTTGTTTGAACTCACAGATACTATACGTAGAGAGGAGAATATTGTTAAAGTTTCTAAACCACCATCCGTTAAATGCGAATCATACGATATAATCGCTTTCATTAAGGAAGCTTTAAGTAAAACTACATAGTCACTTTCTTCTTATCTAGTTCTTCGCCTGCTCCAGCTATTTTCTCCAGGAAAGAATCTAGATCCCAGTCTTTACTAGCAAATCTGAGTTCTTCCTCTATTGTTTTTATCATAATATCCGTAACGCTTCTTTCATATTCGAGTTTATATAGTTCTCTTCTCAAATACGCTCTAAATATAATTGTTAGTGGTAAACCTTCTGTAATCAAGTTTACCTCACGATCCAGAGTTATTTCATTACCCTTCCTCTTAGCGATATATAGAGTCAGTAATTTCAAACCACCCTTCTTACCTGGTATTAGTAGGGATCTGGGAACAGGAGATATTTCTAGAATATCGATCCAAACGTCTTTCTCGTCAATACCTGTGCTTTTTAATTTATCAATAAGGCTTTCACGTATAGTTCTCTGGATCTCGTTTTTAAAACTATTATCAAACATTATTCTAAGTATGTTTTTAACAGCTTCTGAACCCTTATATCCGCTGAGAATATATTCTCTACCAACTCTTTTCCAATCAGGTTTTCTCTCGATAAGCATTTTCCTAGCTAGAATAGATAATTTACCCTTGCCTTCGAATGCCTCATCAAGTAATATACCATATATTTTAGCATCTGTTAATAAGAGATAATTTCGTGGGTCTCCTTTAGAAACATTAATGACTGCATCCGTTAAACCGATTTTCCCATCTAATTCATTCATAATCTCTTTAAGCAAGAGATCGAATGCTCTATTAACACTATGTAGATAAACGTGTTCATACATATTAGCTTTAGCATACATATACGCTCTAAACTCTCCCCAAGTATTGCGATCTAAAGTTAGAAGAACCCTATCGCCCTCTACATATGGATAAGTATTTTTGAATAAACGTTCATAATCAATATAGCCGTACTCGTGGGTACCGGTATAGTAGCTGTCTCTTCTAAGGAAATCAAGTATATCTGCTGGATACAGACTATCCTTTATAATCCATTTAAGTAGTTTTAAAACATTCTCTCTAGGTTCGGTTTCACCAAGTAGTTCCATTAAAATATCCTTTAATTGATCCAAATCAAATTTTCTCTCAATATTTTCTAATTCGTCTAGAAGTACTAGTTCAACTAATTTATAACCGATTCTCTCGTGATTACCAACTTCTTTAGGAATATTCTCTCTTTCAAAAATAATGGCTTCTTCAAAAGCGTGGCTGAAACAAGCGTGTCCAACATCGTGGAGTAAACCAGCTAATCTTGTTGCTTGAATTAGAGAATGTGGATTGTAATCTTCAAGCTGTTCTTCACCATAGAGTAATATAGTTTTAGATAATAAATCCTCAGCCATTAACCCAGCTAAGTGCATAACGCCTAGAGAATGCTGAAATCTAGTATGTACAGCTCCAGGATAAACCAAATGTGCTGTCTGTAGTTGCATAATGTATCTTAGTCTCTGAATAAGAATGTTATGAATAATTGTTTCTTCAACTTCTCTATTGAAATAAACATATCCATATATAGGGTCACTAATTTCTTTCCAACTAAATCTATGTCTATACGTCTCTACCGAGAACTTATCATTCCTACTCATACGTATCAACCAATATGGAATAAAGTTTAGGATATGTTGATTTAAAAAAGAATTTTGAGACTCTTACATATGATACTAATTATTATTTTTTAACATACTCTTTATAGACCCAGCCATCCTCAGTTCTTACAACTAATCCAGCTTTCTTCAGATCCTGAAGCCTCCCTCTCACAGTATTGTAATTTATATTAGTTAATTTATGAATTTCCTTGGGTGTTAATGGTCTCTTCTCTCTCTTCAAACAATTTAGAACAGCTTCTTTCGTAGTCTTAGCTTCACTCATTCATATCACCATAATAACTAGATCATGATCTAATAATGAGGGTTATTTAAACTTGATTTTTATGAATTATGGAAGCATAGTGTTGAGGTAGAAAGGTTGAGACAAGGAATATGGGAAGGAGGGGGTTGGGTAGGAGGAGTTAAAAAATTAGGTTAGGTGGATTTGTTTTGGATACTGGTTACCGGCAGCTGTGTTGATCAATATTTGTATTATCTGTCCACTTGAGAATCCTTCATTCTTGCTTAATATGAATTGATACTCCACTTCTGCACCTGCTTTTATGAATTTTGAAGCCTCTAATTTATGGGTGAAATCTCTGTTGTTTATTAACATTGTAGTTATAGTTGCATCACTCGTACCTCTATTTGCAATCTTTAAAGTAACAGTCCACGCATCAATAGTTTCATTATATTCTGCGTGTGCATAAGTTATTTCCAATCTCTCAACTCTAGTGAATGGCGCTACGAGACCGGCAGCCCAGAGAGCTACAGCAATTGATATTGCAATAGCGACAGCAACAATGATTACTGTAGCGATAACGGGCGATATAGCTTTCATACTTATCTCCACACAACCGTTATGTTATTGATCAAATATATCTTGTTTAACATTAATAAACCTTATCTTTAGTGTTTATCTGTTAAATAGACTTTTATTTAACATAAATTATGGTTATTCTTTACATATGTATTAATGTGAAACTACCTGTTTCTTAAATTCCTCAATATAACCATTGCTCGAGCATATACTCCATCAACATTTATATTTGTTGTCAAACCAATTGAAACTCTGTTACCGAAGAAAACAATTAAGTATTCAAGAATATCGAGTGTAGAATCTGTTTGATAAACTATCCATGTATAGCCTTCGCCGAAGTAGAATATAGCTTCAGGTATAGCTTCAAAATACTCCACACTATAACCTGCTCTCCTAAGTATCCCTCTCAAACCTCTTATAAACGATGCAACAACAGCTTCACCGCTCTCTCTATCTAGAGCTACATAGTATTCAGTACCACCAATGTTAAATAATATTTCTGTTTCAAAAATCATAGTTATATTAATACCTGGAAGACTAGTGAAATCTAATCTTCTCAATAAACCTCTTTTTTGGTTAATCTGTAATATGTACGATTGATCAAGAGCTATTCTGAAATATAGTGTTGAGTTTTTAATGAATACTCTATATTCGCCATTAAGATTCAATATACCCATTCTAAAGAAAACATTGGAGTAACCATACCCGTTTCCAACATAGTACGTGGAGTTCTTCGAGTACAAAACTATTATAAATCCTTCTTTTCGTTTTAAATCAATCCAGTTGTTTAACACTAAATTGAATACTCTATCCATTTCATTATCTGCTTGAATTGAGCAGTAGTTTACAGCATTAATAAGTTGATTCATAGCTTGATCAGCGTTTCTGAAATTTATCTTATCCATTTCCGTTTCTAAACATTGTTCAAATAATGTATCTGCAGCACGACTGGATTCACGTAAGAGTAGTAGTGTGAGTTCATTCAATTCCTTATCGATCCTAATCCATTCGATTACACTATATGGTGCGTCTACAATATATTCTCTAACATTAACTGATGTTATGAAGTATAGTGATGAAACTATGAGAGCTAATGTGACTACTGAAGCTATTATTATAGGTATAGCGGCTTTAATCCCAACCCACCTCAATCACGTATTCAACGTATTTACCATCTCTACATAGATCTGTAATTATGAATGTAGATTTAATGACTGGTTGTTTATCTATAGGTTTATATACAGCACTATCTCTATAAACAATTGTGTTGTTTTTCAAAATATCATATGTTGTTATTGAAACATTAACGTAACTGAATCCGAATTTCTCTAGTAGAGCTTCACATAAACCTCTAGCAGTCCAGTTGATTCTAGTTTTTATGAAATCATATATGTCGTTCAGCGAGTTGCGTTGAGATACATGTATGTTTGTTTCAGCCATTACACTTATGTAGTAAGTGAATAGAACTATAACAACGAGTAAAGTAGCAATAAATGATGATATGATAAATATTTGAAGCTTCAAACTATATCAACCTCCAAACATATAGTTTTAGAACGTAATCGACCATACCGATTCTTTTAATCAACGTTATCTCTGTAACTGGGATTTCACGTGGAATCCTGTATCCGAAGGAGAGGTTATGTGGATACCAGTAAGCGACCCATGTACCATTAGTTCCTCTAACAATAATTACAGGTATATTATAGATTGGTGTATTAATAGGCTTTACGCCTAAGATCGTGGATTCGTTAATTTCTTCAATTGTATAATTAATTAAACGAGGCTTAGGTCCCCGAACATCAACTACGTACGAGATTTTTTCCTCCACAACCTCGCTTCCTAGAAGTACTTGATATGCATGTAAATTAACGGAACTCGTATTGTTGTCACGTACACATATATACTTCAATGTTGTGGTATTGGTGTAGACATTCCAAACTTTAATATATCCAGGCCGTCCTCTTTCAGCTCTAGTCTGTTCTATCTTGGTTATATTTCTATAAGTTACAGTATCGTTGAATATTTCGAAATTCCAGCTATATGCCACTAGATTTACAGGTAATTTGTTTCCAATATATTTATCCGAAAATAAATACAGCATTTTATTAATACTCCCTATTCTTAAAATCAATGCTTCGTCTCTGATCAAGTAATTAACGTATCTATATAGACCATCGTCAATTAATGAAGCGATAAACACTATATTATCTGGTTCGTTAACTACGACTCTATAAATGTACGTGGAATCTTTGTTTTCAACGGGTTTATTAATTGTTAAATTAGTCATTCCACCATTTCTATAAACTATTAGTATGGATAAATTACCTTGAATTAACGTTTCTATTTCAAGCGAATTACCGTTTAACTTGATATCTTTTATGCCATTCGAAATTATTTCGACATATAAACCGATTTTTTTACCAATGAATCCAAGTTCTCTAATTAAGGATTCTAAAGGATTGAAGAATGGTGAACTTAGATTTCCAGCTTTTGCTTCCTTATCTAGTATTTGAGCTATTCTCTCAGCGAGCGAATATGCAAAATTTACGTCGACTTCAAATTGGGGCGACGAGTATAAATTACCTGTAACGTAGTTGTATATTGGGATTATCGATATTAAAATAATTGCTGATAAAATGTATTCAATTATTTCTTTCAACTCGTTTTAACACCCTTAATATATACATTGATTCTAATATTTGTTAAATAATCTATTTTCTCGATAACCGTTATCGTCCCACTACTGAATACTGATGGGTTTTGAGATAGATATATGGGTTTCTTAGTAGAGTTCATTGTTATAATAGAGTATCCATAAACTCTATTATCAACGCTCAGAGTTAAAACATATAGAGCATTATCGTTTAACTCGTTGCTTAGAAAAGGATATTTCTTTTTAAGAACGTTTCCACTCCCTAACTCTATATTATACATTCTATCGTATGTGGATTCTAGTGGGTATCTTAGAGATATTGATATGTTAGTATCTAGCCATAGAACGTACTGGATTTGGAGAGATATGGATTCAGCTATTTTCTCAAGAGTTTTTTTCTCGTTCTCTAGAATTAACGTGTAGGTTCTGTAACCTACGTATCCAATAACTATTGACAATATAAGTATGAATGCTGTGAAACCTATAACGTGGACCACTATTGGTGAAACCATTAGGATAACACCACATTAATTTCTCTTACAATTAGTGTTAGAATAATGTGTTCATACTGATTCCACACATCCGTATTTACTAATTGTGCTAAACCGATTTCTTCGTTGTAGGTAGCGTTACTGAATCTTAATCTGAGATCCGCTATATCAACGAATCTCTCATTAATAATATCTACTCCTCTATTAGCGGATAGTGATGTAGGGTTGCTTGATACTATGTGAACGTTGAGTTTAACGTATAGAGCTTGTATTGATAAAACTTTTTTCATAACATTGTTTTCAATATAATTGTATTCGTAGAGACCTATGTAGACCCTAGCGGTATCTAGAACTAGGTAAGTCGAACCTCTATAATAGTATTCTGAAACTCTAACAAGTAATTGTGTATCTCTAACAACGCGTTCATTTGTTCCATGAATTAATCTATATCTAGTTATTATGGGAGTATTTGTTTTAGCGTAAAGTCTAATTGGGTTATCGGTATAGGTTAGCAATACACCGTTATCACCATATACAGTTATTTCTATATCGTAGTAATCTATTGGAAGTTCGGAGTGTTTGGATAAGTATCCGACGCCAACCATTCTCTTAGGCAAACCAGATCCAAATCCAGCTCCATTGAGAACATCGGGAATACGATTAGCTAAATTTGTGAAAACTGTTCTGATATAGCCGTATTCCGATGTTATAGTACTGTATTCTAAACTGCTCAGAGAGAAATAGAATACGGTTAATGAGACGGTTATGAGTACAGCGGCAATAATAACTAATACTACAGCTTCGCTCACACCCTTCATATTGGGGTCACCGTTGGAGGCTTTATGAATGCGGTAGTGGCTATTGCTGCTAAAGTTATTAAATTAAGTATAACGCAGTGTTTGAATCCTTCGGCAACAGAGCCTCCAGATACTTTACCAGCAACTAAACCCATGAAGTAATTGTTTATGATAACTGCGGGCAACGTTACTAGTGCAGCATTAGTATATGCTGCTGCGAAACCTGGAACTAATCCAGCTACTGAACCCATATATACTGTTAACATAATAACGGTTACAGCTGATAATATAGCGCCCATGTATGGAACTATCAATAATGTTCTCATACTCCTCTTCATTTCATTATCAATAGCTTCAACCGATTCAGCAAACCAAGCTAAGTTCTCGAGAGTTTCGATGGTTCCACCACCCACTTCTATGGTATCAGTCATTGTGAATAACAATACTTTAGCTCTCCAAACCATTATTTTATCGAGAAGGTCTTCAATTATCCTTCTAAGCGGTATACCCAGGTTTAACTGCATAGCAATTCTTCTGAGGTACTTGCTGAATATACCGTAGTCTCTACTAGATAACTCAACAATAGCTCTCTCGGGCGATAAACCTGTTTTCCTAACTTCAACAAGATCTCTTAAAAACCTAGTTAATCCAAAAATTAATTTGTGTTCACGCATTACATAATAAGTGTAGAGAGCAGCGGGGAGCGTAAATATAATCATAGATACTGCGAGAGCAGTGGATGGATATAGGTATTCGGGAGCATTAACTAATCTAGCAGGCGTGGTTAATGCAATATATAATCCCTTCACTATGAAAGATTCTTTCAGAGGATTACCGTCCGGTAAAACATAGTATAGTACTATTCCAAAAATAGAAGTTACTATAATTGCCGGAGTCGTGAAGCTCCCGAAGAATAAATATGGTCTATAATCAATCCATGATTCCTTATATTGTATTAGATCAGCTAAATATATGACTAAACCCGATATGAACGGTAGTAGAATATATATAACTAAGAATAAGCTACCTAAACCTAATCCAAAAGCTACTACTCCAGCGAAACTTACGCTAACGTAATACATTACGAGTAGCGATATGAGCGAGAGTAGTGAAACCGCTAGATATGATTCTAGTAGACCCCCTAATCTATCCGCAGCTATTTTCATTTTAACGAGTATTTCCGAGAACATTAATCTAGCTTTCTTGTTAAGGTAATCAACCACGTCTCCACCAGCTCTCACTGTAGTTACGAAACCGGTTAATAAGTCTCTAACGCTTGTACTAGGGGTTCTATCTGCTAACATCGTGAAGCCTGTCAATGGATCCTTACCTAGAACTTTAGTTAGTAATATGAATCTTTGAACGATTTCTACACTTTTAGTCAATATTTTGCTTGCTCGTAGCAGTCTCTCGAAAGCTACGTATGGTGATAATCCACTCATAACCATAGTGCTTAAATAAGCAGTTGTATATGGGAATTCGCCTTCTATAGCTCCAGCTCTATTGCTAGCGATAAGTGATGGTAAATGAACCATGAGTACGAATATTAGGAATGGTATTGGAATAATGAATGGTAATAACCATATATAGCCTTTAAGTAGAAGAACCACTATTGCTATAGTGAAGGTCATCGATACTATCAACGTGATAAACAATATTAGTGAAGCATATACTGGGGGATAAATGTGGAGTCCACTTTTACGTATACCTTCTTCAATATTCCTATATGTTTTTAATAAAGATTTCCCCGCTTCACCGAAATACTTGTAAAGGAAATCCCAGAGATTCATATTAAACATCAACTTAAACAATTCAATAGTAATTTAAATTAGAAACAGTTTTTATTAATGTATTTTATACTAGATTTTAATTAAATATTTTCTGCTAAAGTAGCTAAAATAATTTCTGGAAAAGAAATGGGGTTGACTTTTGAGTTTTATAAAAAGATTTATTTTTGGTAAAGGAGTTAGAAAACCCGAATCTTCTGTAGCTATGGATCTGGCTAGTGAGGTCTTAAAGACTGAAGGCGTTTTTGTATCTAGAAGAGACCCTAGTTATAAGGTTATTGAAAGCTATTATGTCCAGAGACCATTCGCTAAAGTGAGTATTGTAAGCACTACTGAAGGACCTCAATATTTCGTTGAAGAATATGGTTTAGAGCCTGATGAGAAAATTACTCTTGATCTATTGATGAAAATATTGATGGATGAAATTAGGCCTCCTGTTAAATCCGAGGATATTAAGGATCTGAAGGGCTATACTTATAGAGAGATCGAGAGGATTATTGACAAATATAAATCTAAGCTAAATCTTGTTGGTGCTCGTAGATACAAGATCCTGTATTATATTGAAAGAAATTTGCTTGGCTACGGTCCTATTGATCCATTGATGAGGGACCCTAATATTGAAGATATATCATGTAATGGTGTTAACATACCCATTTATGTATGGCATCGTAAGTATGAGAGTATACCAACGAATATTATCTTTACTGATGAAGATTATCTCAATGAATTCGTTATGAAGCTTGTTCATATGTCTGGTAAACACATAAGTGTAGCTTTCCCAATAGTAGATGCTATGCTACCCGAGAAGCATAGATTAGCAGCAACATTTGGTAGGGAGGTTTCAGTTAAGGGACCTACATTCACGGTACGTAAATTTAGAGAGAAGCCTTTCAGCATTACTGAACTTATAAAATCTAATGTTCTAAATCCAGTTATGTCTGCTTACTTATGGATTCTCATTGAGCATCTAAAAACTCTAATGATAGCTGGTGGCACAGGTGCAGGTAAAACAACTATGCTTAACGCTATATCGTTATTCATTAAGCCCGGTATGAAGATCGTTACTGTTGAGGAGACACCAGAGCTTAATCTACCTCACTCGAATTGGGTTCAACTAACTACTCGTGAAACCTATCTCGTTGGTCAGAAGAGATCTGGGACTAGTATTGAACTCTACGACCTCGTTAAACTTAGTTTGAGATATAGACCCGACTACATAATTGTTGGTGAAGTTAGGGGTAGTGAAGCATTCGTATTGTTCCAGGCTATGGCTACCGGTCATGGTGGATTAAGCACTATTCATGCTGAAACGCTTGATTACGCTATTAAGAGATTGACGAGTAAACCCATGAATATTCCTCCAACCTATATGAAGCTCATGAACGTTTTCCTACATGTCTCTAGAATTGTTACGAGAGTAGAGAAGGGTGTTGTTAAAGTTAATAGGAGGGTTACGGTTATTCAAGAAGTTGATGATTATAATAAATACATAACTATTGCTAAATGGCTTCCGGCTTCCGATACTTTCGAGGTTGATTTAAGTAAGAGTATTCATTTAAAAGATATTGCTGATAAGAGAGGCGTGGATATTGAGGATATTATTGAGGAAATATATAGAAGAACAACGGTATTATCGTGGATGATCTATAAAGATATACTTGATCCGTGGGATGTATCTAGGATTATATTCAACTACTACACCGACCCTGTTTCAGTATATGAGAAAGCAAGATCTGATTTAGAGGAGGCTGAAGTAGAGGCTCCTCCACCAGTAAAAGCTGAAGCCGCTGTCGTTATAGAAGAGACTGGAGAAACCAGGGAGTTAGGGGAATCTACAAGGGAGTTATTCGAGAAAACTAGAGAAATTGGTAAGTAATTGAGCTTAAATTGTAAATCCTAATGATAGTGAGTGAACGAATTCTTCTAATTGAAACGTTTAGTTTTTAAAACAGTTTCTATATCCTAATTTATCTGGGCTTCGAATGATTGGAAACGTTATTGTACTAGATAATCCCTTAGCTAAATATTACTTAACGATCCTGCGTAATAGAGAAACCCCTCCAAGTGTTTTTAGAGAGTACATGTATAGATTAGGATTCATACTCGGATATGAAACATCAAGATTCATTAATTGGGAGAAAATCGTTGTTGAAACCCCTCTAGCTTTAGCTAATGGTTTAAAACCATCTGGTAAAGTAATCATTGTAGGAATTCTCGGTGCATCAATACCACTAGTGAACGGCATGTGGAGAGCTATTCCATGGGCGAGTTTGGGTTTAGTTGCTGCTAGAAGAATTGAGATGGGGAATGGTGTTGAAGTTAAGGTTTATTATGAGAGATTGAAAGACGATCTATCTGGATTTACAGCTATAATTGGAGACCCTATGTTAGCCACGGGTTCAACTATCTCAGCAGTTATTGAGAAATTAGTTGCTAGAGGTTGTAGTAAAGTTATAGTTGCTTCAGTTATAGCGAGTAAACAGGGTATTGAATACGTTCTAGGTAAGTTCAGAGACATTAATATTATTACGGTTGAAATAGACCCACAGTTAAACAATAAGTTCTTCATAGTTCCCGGTTTAGGAGATGCTGGTGACCGTAGTTTAGACGGTAATGGTGGGTTAGATATTTAATCAGCTATGTTTAAGCCTTCTCTAAAAGCCTTTATATTAGGAGAAACCCATTTCTCATCAACGCTATTCTTAATAGCTTCTTCGACAACTTCTGGTTTAGCTAATTTTGTTTTATTAATGAGGTATCCGAGAACAACCATATTCACTACACGAGACGTCCCAATTTTCTTTTCGGCTATATCTGTGAAAGGCTTACTATATATTCTCCACGACGACTTAGTAATCGGTAATTCTTTAACATTTATTGAATCCAGTATAAGTATCGATCCTTCAATAAATTTACTCAAATTCTTTTCGAGGTTGAAGGGATACAATATTACACCTATATTCGGTTTCCTAACTTTAACGAAATCAATACCTTCAGGGTTATCCGATACTATCATTTCAACTCTAGACTCTGTTCCACGAGTTTCAGCACCGTAGGATTCCATAGCTACAACGTTTAATCCGGATAAAGTTAATGCTTCGCCTAGAATCTTACCTAGAAGTAGAATTCCCTGACCACCCCTACCTATAATTAGGATTTCATGTTTCAATTCTCTATACCATATGTAGTTTTCTTAATTAATTCAATAAATGATTCATAATTATTAATCATGAATTCACCAATAATAATTCCCTTCTCCCAACTTATCATCGACTCCTCCGGTTTAGGTTTAGGTTTAAATATGATTCTTTTCTTCAACTCATTGTATAATTGAATAGCATCTCTTATACCCATATGTCTACCGAATATTTCTGGACACGTTGAGACGACTTCAACGAATCTAAATCCTTTCAAACCTAGTGCTTTGTAGAAGTAGTTTTCTAATATATGTGGATGAGTTGTTGATCCTCTAGCTAAATAATTTATTTCAAATACTGAGAGGAGTTTAATGACGTCTAGAGGTCTCTCGGGGTTACCATACGGTGTTGTTGTAGTAATTACTTTTAACGGCGTTGTTGGAGCTAATTGCCCCCCCGTCATAGCGTATATGAAGTTCGTATTCATTATTACGAACATATCCATATTCTTTCTAGCAGCGTGGATTAAATGATTGCCTCCAATAGCAGCGATGTCGCCATCTCCTCCTATAACGATTAGTTCTAGATCTGGATTAGCTAGTTTAGCTCCGGACGCGAAAGCAATTGCTCTGCCATGTAACGTATGTGCACCATCGAAATCAACGTAGAACGTTGTTCTAGCTGAACAACCTATACCCGTTACGAAAACAAGATTATCTCTCTTCAACACCCCCTCCTCAACTCTCCTATTTATCGCTCTCAATAAACAACCAAGTAGTACTCCTAAACCACATCCTGGACACCATAATGTCGGTATTCTCGTTAATCTAAGGTACTTATCGAGAGGATGTAATGGTGCTTTAAGAGTTAGAGCTTCTATAGCCATTTCTCGATCACCTTCAAAGCTTCATCCGGGTCTGGGAGATCTAGGTCAATTATTGAAACGGGGATTACATCGATATCTCTAACAATCCTCTGAATATCCCAAACAAACTTACCAATATTATTCTCTAAAACGAATATTCTAGTACACGATTCACATACTTTCTTGATAGCATACTCGTTGAGAGGCCATAGAGTCTTGATATCTAATAAACCTATCTTAACCCCTCTAGCTCTCAAATCATTAACTACAGATTTAGCTGTTCTAGAGCTTGAACCATATGAAACGATTATGTAGTCAGCATCATCTGTTAAATAAGTTTTCTGTTCATAAACGTAGTCGATGTGTAGAAGGATCTTTTTCGTAATCCTCTCAATCATTCTTCTCTGAACTTCAGTTGTCGGTACATAATAGCCCCTCTCATCGTGTGTTAGAGATTCAACTAGAATATGGTATCCCTTGCCGAACTCAGCCATAGGGGCTACACCGTCATCCTCCGGTTTATAGGGGAGGTAGTTACTGGGATCGGTATTGGGTCTTTTTCTCTCAATTATCTCTACTTCATCTCTATCTCTAAAGATCATGTTTTCCCATAAATGAGCTATTACAGCATCCGATAACAATATAACGGGGGTTCTCAGCTTCTCAGCAGTATTGAAAGCTTTAATTGTTAAATCAAAAGCTTCCTGAACACTAGATGGTGCGTAAATAGGTGTTATGTAATCTCCATGAGCACCAAATCTAGCTTGTAGAATATCGGCTTGACCGGATCTCGTTGGAACACCAGTCGCCGGCCCTGTTCTCATAACGTAAACAACAACTATTGGTGTTTCAGTTATATGAGCTAAACTTAATCCTTCAAGCATTAGCGAAAACCCGGGTCCTGAAGTAGCTGTCATGGATTTAGCACCAGCCCATGATGCACCAATTACTGCGTTAATAGATGCTATCTCGTCTTCGAATTGAACAGCTAATCCTCCATACTGTGGTAATTTTAGATGAAGATACTCCATTATATCAGACGTCGGTGTTATCGGGTAGCCGGCATAGAATTTCAAACCAGCAACTAGAGATGCTTCAGCAATAGCTACATTGCCTCTCATAAAAACTCTCTTCAACTCTTAATCACCTCAACATATATTGCGAAATCTGGGCAACTATACTCGCATAACTTACAGCCAGTGCATTTCTCCATATGGAGAGGTAGAGGGTAGTGGAATCCTCTTATATTGAATTCCTCACTCATTACCAATACTTTATTAGGGCAAACGATTACGCATAATCGACATTCCTTACACCTATCAATTAATACGTTGACTCTAAACTTATCGTTATTGTTCCGTATAACTCTATAAACGAGGTCTTCTTTAGACAAACCCATTGAACCTACCGCTACTATACTGAAATCACATAATTATCCAAATCATAGAGTTTTAAATATTTGTTACCTTACTCAAATAATCAACTATAGCTGAAACTTTTCTCCATACAATAGTTTCTTTTAATTTATTAATAAAACCTATCGAATTCTCGAAACCAGGGTCGTATGGTATATTCCCAAGATAACGTATGCCTCTAGATAAACATAGTTGTTTTAAGGAACTATTGCTACTCATATTCTCGATTAATCCATTAATTCTAACTCCATGGTTCTTCATTAAATCAATAAGGTTTTCAACACTCCTGATCGATAGAGAACTAGGAGTAGAGACAATAACTACTTCTAATTTATCAATATAATTTATGAGATCCAGGTGTTCATCGCTGAAACCTGGAGGTGTATCTATAATAAGGTAATCCAGTTCACCCCAATTAGTTATCGACAGTATTTCAGCGAAAACCTCGTTTAACGCTTCCCCCCTTAAAGGCGCCAATACTCCTTTAGTGAATAATGTGATGCTAATATACTCAATACCATGAATCACTGGAGGTTTAATTCCCTTCTCTTCCTCGAATACTAATTTAGAGGGATCTACTCCTAAAACTACATGTGTCGATGGATTCACAAAATCCAGGTCTAGAAGACCCGTTTTGTACTGCTTATCTACTAGTGATAACGCTGTTATTGTTGATAATACTGTTTTACCGACACCGCCTTTATTACTCATAAAAGCTATTACTCTCTTGATTTTCTCTAATCTCCTAGGTATAGAGATTATGCGAGGATCTCTACCATAGTATTTCAATTGATTCCACACCTCTACCAGAAGTTATAGAGAAATCCTTCGAACCGCATCTCGAGCATTTAAGATACACGTATATGGCTTCCGGCAGGAAATGTATTGCTTCTCTAACATCGTGTTCTAAACTATCCATGTTAACAGACCATTCAAAACCGCATCTATTACATCTCAGCCTCGGATCTATTTCATTGAATTCGATTTGCTCTACTGATAAACCTCTTTCTCTAAATAATTCTCCAAGTGCAAACTCTAGGATTTCGAGATCTATTGATTGTAGCTTACCTATTCTAATTAATAGTTTCTTGATTTGTCTAACTTCACCTAGTGTTTTAACAACGTATTCTACTATTGATTCCGCTAAAGCCCATTCATGAACCAGGATTTATCACCACATGATCATTAACTGGTTATAATTTGTATCTAGAATAAATACTGTATTACAATATATTACATGTATCGTTGAGGTGTTACTATTGGTTGAGAAAACTAGTCGTTTAACTGGGTTCTATAAGTTAAGTGTTGAAGAGAGGCTGAGACTCGTATCCGAATGGTCTGGTTTATCTAGAGAAGAGGTTGAGTTACTTGGGAATTTCGGTAATCTCCCGGTTAAGATCGCGGATTCTATGATCGAGAACGTTATTGGCGCTATGAGTTACCCATTTGCTGTTGCCGTTAATTTCAGAATTAATGGTAGGGATTACCTTGTACCCATGGTTATTGAGGAAACCAGCGTAGTAGCTGCTGCTAGTAATGCTGCTAAAATGCTTAGAGAAGGCGACGGTATTTCAGCTTCAGCCGGTCCTCAGGAAATGATTGGTCAAATACATGTTGTTAAAGTTAATTCTCCTTACGAGAAAGCTTCTGAAATCATTAAGTTGAAGAACGAGTTGTTAGAAGCGGCTAAGCAAGCCGACCCCGTTCTCGTTAAGTATGGTGGAGGACCTAGAGATATTGAAGTTAGGGTTTTCGAGAATACACCTATCGGTAACGTATTGATTATTCATTTAATAGTTGACGTAGTAGATGCTATGGGCGCTAACGCCGTTAATACTATGGTTGAAGCCTTAGCTCCACAAATAGAGAAAATAACTGGTGGTGAAGCTAGATTGAGGATTTTAAGTAACTACGCTACGAGAAGGATCGTTAGAGCATGGTGTAGAACTCATGTCGACAACGTTGGGGGGAGAGAGGTTGCGGAGAAAATATTTGAGGCTAGCGTATTGGCTGAAATAGACCCTTATAGAGCTGTTACACATAATAAAGGTATTATGAATGGAATTATTGCTGTCGCGCTCGCTACTGGTCAAGACCATAGAGCTATCGAAGCTGGCGCTCATGCTTATGCTTGTAGAACAGGTGTATATCGACCATTGAGTATCTGGAGACTCGATGGTGATTACTTAACTGGTTATTTAGAACTACCTCTACAAGTAGGTACTGTTGGTGGAGCAGTTAAAGTACATCCTATTGCTAAAATAGCTCTTAAAATACTAGGTGTTCAGACTGCTAAAGAATTAGCTGAAATTATGGCAGCTGTTGGTTTAGCCCAGAACCTGGCTGCATTGAGAGCACTGGTAACTGAGGGTATTCAGAAGGGTCATATGAAGCTCCACGCTAAAAACCTAGCTATAATGGCTGGAGCTACGGGGGATCTCATAGATATAGTTGCTGAGAGAATGGTTAAAGATGGTTTAATAAGATACGATTATGCTAAGAAACTTATTGATGAATATAGGTCTAAGGAGGGTTGGAACAGTAGTGGCGAGAGGGTTTAAACGTGGATTTCCACCTAATATTCAATCTATATGAACAATTCTCCCTCCAGAAGCTTTTCTCAATCTATTCATGACGGCTAATCCCAACCCCTTTTCTTCGAAACCCTCTACGATAGCGAATTCGATTTTCTCCTCATCCAGTCTCCTCAAAGTTTTGAATATGTTCTTAGCTATTTGGAAAATATCTTTCCTGGAACCAATCTCTATAATTTTAATATTAGTATCGAGATAGGAACTACATGTTTCTGATGAGCATATTACTGCTACGCTTCTATACTTGCTTCTAGCGTCTGAAATCAATTTCTTAACCATATTGATCAACTTATTCAAATCACTGTAATCTCCCGATTCGACAACTACGAGTTCAGCTTCTGGAGCATAATGTTTATACTTCATACCCGGTGCTAATGCTTCTCCAAATTCTCCAAAACCTCTAGCTTCTAAGGGAATTTCTATTTCAATACCTAGGATCTCACTGATCTTTTCAACAGCCAAAGCGCCTGGTCTCAGTAGTCTCGGAGGTACTGATGTGAAATCTATGATTGTAGATTCAATACCATATAGTGTTTCTCCAGCATCTATGATCATATCTATAGATCCTCCTAAATCACTATAAACGTGTTGAGCAGTGGTTGGTGATGGTTTACCTGATTTATTAGCACTTGGAGCTACAATGGCTTCGCCTAAGTAATTTATTAGTTTTAAAGCAACTCTGTGAGCCGGGGATCTATAGGCGGCTTTAGGTAGATTAGCTGATGCTTCGCCGGGTACACTACTGCTCTTCCAATACACTATTGTGAATGGACCTGGCCACAGCTTCTCTAATGCATTAATGAGGTATTCGGGAGGGTTGAGCGTTAGGTTTAGAAACATATCTATGCTATCAACATGTACTATTAATGGATTATCCATAGGTCTACCTTTAACTGAGAATATTTTCTTAATAGCGTCTTTTCTCGAAATCGATGCTCCCAAACCATAAACCGTTTCTGTTGGGAAAGCTACTAATCCACCATTTCTAAGTATTTCAACAGCTTTAGATATTACTGATTCATCAGGGTTGAAGGGATCCGTTTTAACTATTAGCGTCAAACGAGCCACCATCCCATATCTTCTTGAAAATCATAGATTCCGTTTTAATCATGCGCTGGGCTTGTGAAATAAACATAATTATTCCATACTTCAATAAACATATTTGTTGGTTAATGAGGTGTCTACATAATGTATGATCTAAATGAACTATATACTTTATTGAAGAAACTATGTGATGCAGTAGGTCCGAGTGGTTATGAAGATGATGTTAGAGGAATTTTAGTTGATGAGTTTAGGAAAAGTGCTGATAGGGTTTGGATAGACACTTTAGGCAACGTAGTAGCTTATAAAAAAGGCGGTGGTTCTAAACTAATGCTTGCTGCACATATGGATGAGATAGGCTTTTTCGTATCACATATTGATGATAATGGTTTCTTAAGAATAGTGCCTATCGGTGGAGTTATTGAGAGAACAGTATTGTATCAGAGAGTACTGATAAAAACGAGAAAAGGGGGTTTAGTTAGAGGAGTTGTTGGTTTAAAGCCGCCGCATATTCTTAAGAAAGAAGAGGCTGAGAAAATACCTGAATTTAAGGATCTCTTTGTAGACGTAGGGTTATCCTCGAAGAAGGAGGTTGAAGATACAGGCATTTCTATTGGAGATATAGCTGTATTCGATAGAGAAATGGTGCGTTTAGGCGAATATAGAGTTACGGGTAAAGCTATTGATGATAGAGTTGGTGTTGCTGCATTAGTAAAAGCTTTTGAATCATTGGAGAAACCGGGTGTTGATGTATACGCTGTAGCTACTGTTCAGGAGGAGGTTGGTTTGAAAGGTGCTAGAACAAGTGCTTTCGCAATATCTCCCGATTTAGCGATTGCACTGGATGTTACAATAGCTAGTGATGTGCCGGATACCCCTGTTCATCAATGGTTCACAAAATTAGGTCAAGGTCCAGCTATTAAAGTCGTCGACGGTAGAGCGGCTTCGGGATTAATAACTCCACGTAAACTCATCGATAAATTAATTGAGATTGCCGAGAAATACAAAATACCTTATCAAATCGAGGTAGCGGCTGGTGGTACAACCGATGCTTCGATCATAAATCTCAATAAAGAAGGTGTTCCAGCTGGAACGATCTCTATACCTGCAAGATACATTCACAGCCCAGTCGAAATAATTGATCTCAGGGATTTAGCAAACGCGGCTCTACTAACGAAATATTTTGTTGAAAACATAAGTCCCGAGTGGGTTAATAAATTGAAAGGAGAGGTTTTAAAGTAGTTTTAACATACTTCTTTTTCATAGTTTATAGCGATTCTCACCGTTTCCCGTTCTAGGTTTTTATAGGTTTTCCTAGGATGGGTTGTGCTTCTCCCCCCGTGGTTCACCGTGGCTACTAGCCACTCCACACTGGGCTCATAAACACCCTTCAAGCCCAACGACACGGAGCTCACATCTAGATTAAATAAAACCGTTTCCCGCTCTAGGTTTTTATAGGTTTTCCTAGGGCGGGTCATCACGGTTTCCCTGAGCCCCCTCCCCACGGTCTGCCGTGAGTCTCGGAAACCCAGGGTCACCGAGAGCAATTATTACTCACTTGGTTTATAAATCTTGTCCAATCTGATCGCATCAAGAGCTCTAAACATCCTAGAGAGACCTACAAAAACCTAGCACACTAAAACAGTTGCACACCCCTACAAACCCAACAAACTAAAACAGTTGCGAACCCTATATTAATGATTTTGGATCAAGTGGTTGTATCGATAACTATTTCCGCATCCGACTCTACGATTTTAGAGTTGTTGAGATTATTATACACTATTGTTTCTAAATAGGTTCATTTATATTCAATCAAAATAATTATAGTATTCAAAATAATATCCATTATAGAGTTGAATTCGGTATTGCATAATGTTTCGTTTAGAAGACGTGATTCTCACTATACTTCAAGGTTTAGCTGAGTGGTGGCCTATTAGTAGTTCAGCTGTAGTTAGTTTTGCTTCATTGAAGCTCGGTTATAGTATTGAGAAGTCTTTAGAATACGCTCTCTCCCTACATTTAGGATCTGGTTTAGCAGTACTCCTGGTTTTCAGAAAAGATTTGATTATGTTTTTCGAGGGTTTTAGCGATAAATCAACAATATATTTCAATAAGAAGAGCTATATTTACTCATTAATACTATCCTTCCTAGTAGCTTTACCTCTATATTTGTTTATTAAAGAACTGTGGGAGCTATATGGTTACATAACTCTATTGATCGTGGCTTTCGGCTTATTAGTAACAACATTCTTGTTAGAGAAGGGACGTGGTTTAAAGAAAATTGTTTCTGATAAGGATATGTTGGTAACGGGATTGCTACAAGGTATTTCAGTACTTCCTGGTTTTTCGCGTAAAGGATTAACAACTGGTTATTTAATTATTAAAGAATATGAGCCTGAAATTGCTGTTAAAGTTTCGTTTCTTCTTGGTGCTCCAGCTCTTATATCTGCGGGATTGTATAATTCATACATCCTCGTCAAGAGCGGTGAATTGAGTCTATCTACAATGGTTATTCTTCAAACCATAGTTTTTGTCTTAAGCGTTGTATCGGCTAAGAGTTTCTTAAAGTTTTCGCAAAAAGTTAATGCTAGATTCTTTACATTATTTCTCGCTATATTCATAGTACTATCTGTAATTCTCGAATCAATGAGTTGATCGTTTTGTATATCGTTGTAGATATTGGTGCATCTAAGATAAGAATTGGTTTAGCTACTTTCGAGAAAGTTGTTGAAAAAATTGTTCTACAAACTCCGCGTGTCGGTGATGAATACACTATAGCTAACCTAATTATAGATAAGATCGTTGAAAAATACGGTAGTTACATCGATAGAGTTAGAGCTATCAGTATAGCTACTATAGGTCCACTCGATATTAGGAAAGGTGCTGTAGTCAATACTACTAATTTGCCGATAAAGAATTTCGAGTTGCTTGAACCAATAAAATCCTTCTTCAAAAAACCGGTTTACGTAGTTAACGATGCTGTAGCATCGGTGTATGGAGAGAAACAATTTGGTTCTCTACTCGATTACAGTAACATAGTTTACATAACTATGAGTACCGGTATTGGTGGTGGAGTAATAGTTGATAATCACTTGTTAATAGGGAAGAGGGGGAATGCACATGAAGTTGGACATATTGTAGTTAAATATGATGATGGATTACCGTGTGGTTGTGGAGGGAGGGGTCATTGGGAATCGTATGCTGGTGGAGCTAATATTCCAAAACTAGCTCAGTATTTAGCATCTAAAACAAAATATAGTAGTGAAGCCTACTTCAAAGCTATTAAAAACGAATTATCTCCACCAGATCTCTTCCAATACTATAGGTTTGGAGATTACTTCGCTAAATCGGTTGTTGACGAGATTATTAGAGTTTCAATAGCTGGTTTAGCAACAGTTACTAATCTCTACGACCCCGAGATTATAGTGATTGGTGGACCGGTTTTTCTAAACAATATTGATATCCTATATAAACCGCTAGTTGATGGTTTGAATGAAGAAGTCGTTACCGAGAAGCCGGTTGTTAAACCATCTGTTTTAAGAGATGATGCGGGATTATATGGTGCTTTAGCTGTAGCAATTAATCCTCCAGAAGAACTTCTCAAAATACAACCTATATATCCCTAAACACTGCTCTCTTCTAGTTCAACAGCTAGATCTACATTATGGATCTTCTCTAAATGTTTCTTAATATCACTTATTTTATCATAAACGTTACCTACATTTCTAACTCTAACCTTAATATCTCCATGGTAACGGTCATAAGATACTCTTCTCAACCTAATATCTACTACTTCAAAACCTGATTCTTCGAAATCATTGATAACATCTCTCACAACGTTTTCGGGGGCTGAAGTATCGGTTAAGTAATTCAGTAATTCCCTACTATTAATGAATAATTCGTAGAATATATATGCTGATAGTATAACTCCAACAATGTAGTCGTAAATATAGTTGAATAAGTAACCTATTAGTACTGCAATAATTGATGCTCCACTTTCGAATAACTCACTTATTGTGAAGAACCCATATGCACGATAGAATCCCCCTTTAATTAAAGATAACGCTACAACTATAGCGTACAGTACGAAACCGGCTACAGCGTAATAAATTGCTCGAAAACCAACACTATATTCAATACCATATGTTAACGCTAATTTAGCTGTAGCAACACCTGCTACGAAACCATACGCAACAATAGTAACTAATCCTCCTCCATAACCCAATCTATAATGTCCAAACGGGTGGTCCTCGTCTCTCGGTAAATAAGATTTACCTATGAAGTACGAAGTTGCTAATAACGCAACAATATTTGAGAAACACGTAAGGGAATCTATGAATAATGCTTGAGAAGAGTAAATTAACGAACCAGTTATCTTAACTATCCCCCCCGCTAAACCTAAAACAAGTATAATTTGGAACACACTATCTTTATTCAAAGCATAACACTCTAATCGAAATCCACATTATTGAATAATAAAACACATATTTGTTGATTCATAGTTTGATAAGATTTAAGATTTTCAAAACTTATGGTTATTATTTTGATGAAGAGGGATCCCGGGTTATTTTCGTTAAGAACGGTTTAACCGTGATGATAGAGGCCCCGCATACCGGATTATTCACTCATCCCGTACTCCTAGGGAATAATTGTTAAAAACAAGATAAGATGTTTCTAACGTTGACCGGTTTCGGATGATTAAATATGGGTAATGCTGTAGAGATAATGGGATTTACGAAATCTTTCGGTAAATTCGTAGCTGTCGAGGATCTCAATCTAAGTATACGTGAGGGTGAAATATTTGGGTTACTCGGTCCTAACGGTAGCGGTAAATCGACAACTCTCTTAACAATTGCTACTGTGTATAAACCTACACGTGGAGATATTTATGTATTGGGTCATAGCGTTACTCGTGAAGATTATATCGTTAGGAAACTCGTTAGCATAGCTTTTCAAGACCCTAAAGCTATGTGGATCGATAAACCTATAGAGCTACTAACATGGCACGCTAGAGTTGTTGGTTATAGTAGTAGTGAAGCTAAGAAAGTTGTGAAAGAGGTTTTAGAACTACTTGGTTTATGGGAGCATCGTAACAAGTACTTCTACCAGCTTAGTGGAGGTACTAGGAAGAAAATCGAGTTAGCTAAAGTATTGATCCAGAAAACTCCAGTTATGATACTCGATGAACCCACAGCTCAAGTCGATGTATTATCTAAACATGCTTTATGGGATGTGATTAGAAGCTTGAAGAAAGAGGGTAGAACCGTCATTATCGCTACTAACGATATGTTTGAAGCTGAAAGAGTATGTGATAGAGTCGGTATAATATTCAAGGGTAAGCTAAGAGCAATAGGCACTATCGGTGAGTTAAAGGACCTTATACCATCTGGAGACGTGATCGAAATCCATGTTAAGGATAGAGTTATTAATGAGAGAGTTGTTGAGAATCTCGAAGAATTTGGTTTAGTCAAGATTAGCGAAGGAGTTATTAAGGTTTATGTAAATAAGAGCGAGGAGAAAGTGATCGATATAATAGATATGTTTAGGAAACACAATATAACTATTGATAAACTAATGATCAAAGAACCTAGTTTGGACGATGTATTCACATATATTACAGGAGCTAAATTGAGAGAGGATTAGGATTTGTACAAAAAATCTGATTTAAGGGATTTATCGAATATAATTAAATGGGATTTAATGAAATTGAAGAATCAGAAAATATTCCTAGCTATGAGGCTATCATGGTTTATAGTACAGATTACTGTTTTCGCTAGAGTAATTAGTTTAATTGTTAGGGGATTCACGGGTTTTGATTATTTTGAATTCTACTTGCTTGGCATATACAGCTCATTGCTCTATACTTCAAGTATTTCCAGAGGATACGTGTTGGCGGACGAATTCGATAGCGGTATTGTTGAGTATCACTTATCCCTACCCGTTAAGAGAAGCGTCCTCGTAATTGGGAGAATATTGGGTTCAGCAATATCTGCTCTATTGTTTACATTACCCATGATGTTCGTTATACTAATTGTTCTCAAACTTATAACTATGGTTTTAGAGATAATAGTTTCGATAATTACAGCTTTTCTTTTCTCAATAGGTGTTGTTAGTTTCGTTGTTCTAGTTGTTTTAAGATTTAAATCTGGTGATGCAACAGATATTTTCTTTGGAACGATCGATGCTTTACTCATAAGGCTTAGCAGTGTATTCTACCCTCTACCCATTATTGCTAGAATAGCTCCCTACTACTATGTAGCTTTAGTTAATCCGATTACGCATTTCAGCGATTTCATAAGAATAATATTCATACCGGAGTATGTTCTATATACTTTGAACCCTATCGGTATGGTTATGTACATTCTAGCTTTAGCTATAGGTCTACTTGTTCTACTAATTGATTACTACGAGAAGAAGCTTGAAGCTGGTAGTTGGAAATGATAAGAGAAGAGATTAGAGCTGTACTTCTAGTCGCGTATAGGGATTTAGCGAGATTCTGGAGATACAGGTATTGGCTTTTCGGACAGATCGTTATGAATATTGCAGATATCGCTATTTTTGGATTAATATTTAGAGGTATTGTTAATAGAGAACTCATTCCAGATTATTTAAAATTCATTACTCCAGGTGTTCTCAGCTTATCGATTTTCATATCATCATTCAGTATAGGTAGAGAAGTGGGGATGGAGCTTAGGAGAGAGGTTACTCACTACTTCCTATCGCTACCGATTAAGAGAGGGGGTTTTGTAACTGGAAGGTTATTGGGTGGTTTAGCTAGGGGATTTATTTATCAAACCGGATTCTTAATATTAGCGTTGATTCTTCTAAACCCTCCATCGTTAATGGGTTGGATCCTCATAATTTCGACTTCAATAATGTTAGCTCTAATAATGTCTAGTTTATCAATATCTTTAACGACAATTACTAGAGATTTCAATTTACAAGCAACGATTAGGTCTCTCGTATACAATGTCTTATTCTTTGTTTCAAACATTTTTTACCCTAAACGTGTTGTTGAAGCTAGATTGGGTTCAGCATCATTCATAGTGGATTATTCTCCATTAACAATGGCTACCAATATATACCGCTGGAGTTTCAAATACGATTTATCTATAAACCCTATGATTAGTTTCTTAGGATTAGCAATATGGGTTATCGTTATACTACCATTAGCTTATAAGTTATACATCAGGAATCTCGTGTAAATCATGGTTATTTCAAATTAATGTATTCCAAACTATTGCTTAGATAGTAGCAATAATTTTAAATTCTAGAGTTCACGATATAATTATCTTTATTGTTGACGGAGGTGTTCTGAATTATGGCTAAGTATAGAGTTAGAATTGATCCTAGAGATAACTGTATTGGAGATATGGTATGTGTATCAATATGTCCCGACGTATTCGAGATTAATACTGAGGATAATAAAGTACAGATAGTTTCTAGAGTAAGAGTTGAAGGTAATATTGCTATAGGAGAGGTTGGCGAGGACCTTAAAGATTGTGTTAAGGATGCTGCAACCGCGTGTCCTGTTCAGATCATTCATGTTGAAGAAATATAGTTTTCACTACTCTCTAACAGCTTTTTTATAGCGTTTAACTCGATCAATTTATTCTCCCATAATTCTTTCAATTTAATTATTAATTCAGCAAGTTCCTTATCGTAAATTCTAATAACGTATTCTCCCGTTTCTTTAGCGTAATCAAGCATTCTATTTACAACAGGTTTGAGTAGTTCTTCTCTAAAACCTACTCCATGGACAACTTCTATATTGTGAGATTCGAGTTCAAACCTAACATCATCTGGAATTTTCTCTTTTGATACTAAAATCATAGATCTGGGGGAATAAATAGACCTATATAATTCCACAATCTTAACTTCTCTTATCCTTAATCCTCTCAATACAATCTTCTTACTATATTCTCTACGTCGAGCTCCTAGAACTTCTGCTAAATTACTCCATAAACCTTCAATCCATCTATTTCTCCACTCCTCTGCTGTTAAAGGTTTAGCTAATGGACCCTTAACATCTCTTGTTCTATTGTACCAGTCGCTTAACTCCTTTATTTCAATTATTAAATCAGGTTTAAGAACAGGGGGGTTCGAGGATACATTAACGATATCGTATACTCTACCTCCATAAATCATTAGGTCCGGTCTTAAAGCTGTATATAGATTCCACGTTTTCTTCAGATCGCTCGTATCTTCCCAAGCAATTGGTCGGGGGGCTTCTATGTAGAAGCTTAAATCTCCTTTATTTGGGATATTGATTATGAAATTCGGCGGAATAGTTCTTAATCTCTGTTTACCGCTCCTCTCTAAGTTAAGCACATTGTGTTCAGGATAGACGAGGCTACCCCCTATATCACCGAGTTGCTTAATTAATGTTAGCATACACCAATTCTGATAAGTTAATCTCATGTTGGTTCTTAAACTAGTGTTTATAACCATCATAGCCTTCTTAGCATAATCTTCTCTATTCAACCTACCGTTTCTATAGTCGTGTGTATATATGAATAACTTTTTAATCAAGTGCTGAACGGGGTTTTCAATAAAACTCGTGAATTCCTTACTGAAAGTGATTTTGGCTAAATCATATGATTCAATAACTTTTCTAACAATTACATTCAACTCTTCTATCCAACTAAGAGGTTCAGAAACACGGTCGTTTAAGTAGCAATTTATGAAGCATTTCCTAATATCATCAGATGATTCACATTTATCTACACATTCTAATGCTTTGGAAACCCCTTTATTCATAATTTAAACCATCATATTTTGAGAATTACTTAAGGATCACGTTAAAAACAAAAACGATAATATATGTCTAGATACTCAATAGGGGTTAAATTTTGAAACTACCATCTTGGGTTTACGAATTAGCTGAGAAAGTCCTTATTGAAAGCATTAAATACCCAACTGTTCTAGGCAATGCTTATCAAGATATTGTTGACTACTACGCTGAAATCCTGGCTCAACACGGTGTTCATGTTTATATACATAAGGTTCCAGAAGAATACGTTGAAAAGTCTTTACCTATCGAAGCGAACCCTGGTAAACCTAGATTCATATTATTAGCGAAAACTGGTGGCGGGAGCAGTATTCTACAATTTAATGGACACTATGATGTTGTAGAACCAGGTGATTCCTGGAGTATTACAGAACCTTTCAAACCAGTTAAGATAGGTGATAAAATATATGGTAGAGGGGCTAGCGATATGAAAGCTGGTTTAGCAGTTATGGTTGCTATACTATCGTATTTTGCTAGTAGGGATGACGTAAACATTACTATTGAAGGAGTATTTGTTCCGGATGAGGAAATCGGGGGTATGACTGGGACTGGTTATCTAGTTGATCAATTGGGTAGTAGACCGAATTGGGTTGTTATCGCTGAACCGAGTGGTTTCGATAACATATGGATCGGTCATAAAGGATTAGTTTGGGGATATGTATTGGTTAGGGGAATACAGGTTCATGGTTCAACACCTTGGCTTGGAGACAACGCTTTTGAAAAAATGATTATGGTTGCCAGCGAATTTAGAAACAAGTATGTCGATAGAATTAGAGAGAGGGTTAGCAAATATAATTACCAGTTTCCCGAAGGCGCTAAACCCACATTTACGCTAGGTGGAAAACTATTGAGTCCCGGTAGCATCAATGTTGTTCCCGGATTTTCGGGATTCAGTATCGATAGGAGACTAATAGTTGAGGAGAGAACAGTTGATGTTATTAGAGAAATAGAGGATTTATTGAAAGAAATTAGTATTGAAAAGAACGTTAATATTGAGTTTAAATTAGCTGAGAAAATGGAGCCTGCAGTAACTGATCCGAATTCATTCATTGTAAGAAAAACAATTGAAGCATCTAGTAAGGTTCTCGGAGTTAAACCAAATGTAACGGTATGTGTAGGTGGTTTAGATATGAGATACTACTTGTACAGGGGGATTGAAACCGTAACTTATGGACCCGGCGAACCGGATCAGCCTCATAAAATTGATGAATATGTTACTACTCATAGCATCTATAGATTCATAGATATCTATTACGAACTTGTTAATGAAATCTCGAATAGTATTGGGTAAAGAGTTGTTAAGTATTGGTTAAAAAACACGGTATTTATAGAAGCAGTTCCTCTAATGAGATCGGTTTATTATGTAGGTTAATTCTTTTTATAGAGGATGTAATTGAAGATGCGGAATGTAGTGATATATATGTTGATCGTATTGATTTAGATAAATTTGTTTTAAAACCTGTTAATTGTAAATATGATGTTAACGAGAGTATATCGATTTTCCGAGATCGGTATGAACCTATAGATATATGTTTGGGTGAAGCGGGTTCCTCTTATAGAGCACTATATGACCATGTTATTGAGAAGTATGAGGAAACTATACATTCTTACATGAAGAAGATTTTTAGAGAAACTTACGAATCAGGTATTGAGTATTTTACTGGAGTGACTTTTGATGGGAGATTCTTTGTTCTCGAGGGTGAAGAGGGTTACGTTAAGTTTCCAGCTATTCCGCATTGTTTATCAATACATACTCATCCATCACTATATCCAGTGCCTAGTAGTGCTGATTTTAAAAATATTGTTAGATTAATTATTGATCGTGGTTTAGGACACGTCGTGGTAGCGGGGGTTTCAAGTATTGCTATATATAGAGTTAAACCATTAAATATCGGAGAATACGAAGAGTTAAAGAAATTAATTTCTAGAGATCCGATCAGTATATTAGATTACATTAGAACTAAAATTGGTTTCTTGAAAATAAAGTATTTGCCTTAAACATGCTTGTCGTGATGAAAAGATTTAAATAGTATTCGTATCAGAGTATTGTAGAAGTTTCTTATTCGAAATACTGGAGTTAGGTGTATTTAGTAATTGGTTTTTAGGATTCTTATTGCGAATCGTGGGGAAATAGCTATTAGGATCTCTAGGAGTGTTCGTGATTTAGGTTATGTTCCTCTAGGTATTTACACGGATGTCGATGTTGAATCCTATCATAGGAGATTTATGGATAGTGATTATAGAGTTAGTAGTTATCTAAATATAGATGAGATCATTGAAGCAGCTGTATATTTAGGTGCTGATGCTATACATCCAGGATACGGGTTCTTGAGCGAGAACCCGGAATTCGCTAAGAGAGTCGTTTCTAAAGGTTTCATATTCATCGGTCCCCAACCACATGTTATAGAAGCTTTGGGAGACAAAGTTAACGCTAAAGAGACAGCCGTTAAAGTTGGTGTACCAACACTACCTTATATTAAAGTCAGGGAGCCTGAGGATGTTGTGGAGTTCGGTGAGGAAAACGGTTATCCATTAATTATTAAAGCTGTTGGTGGTGGTGGGGGAATGGGTATGCGCATTGTCTATAATAGCGAATCTATTTATTCGATTTTTGAACAGGCTAGGAAGGAGGTTGAAAAAGCATTCGGTAATCCAGAAATATTCGTTGAGCCATATATTGAGAAATCTAAGCATATAGAGGTTCAAGTTATTGGTGATGGGGATAACTACGTTCATCTTTATGAGAGGGAATGTAGTGTTCAGAGAAGGTATCAGAAAATTATTGAAGAAGCTCCATCTCCATCTATAACTTGGGATGAGAGGAACACTATAGTTGATGCCGCCATTCGTCTACTCTCTTATGTTAAATACGTTAATGCAGGTACGGTAGAGTTCCTCTACGACTTAGTTAGGAAGAAATTCTACTTCATGGAGGTTAATACTAGGCTTCAAGTTGAACACCCTATTACGGAAATGGTTACTGGTGTCGATATTGTTGCGAAACAAATCGAGGTTGCTTTAGAAGGCTCTCTCGGTATTAAACAGAAAGATATTGTTTTAAGAGGTCATGCTATTGAAGCCAGGATTAATGCTGAAAATCCCATTACTCTTACTCCTTCGCCCGGTAAGATCACATATTATAGTGAACCTAATGGTGCGTGGATAAGAGTTGATAGTGGTGTTACAGAAGGTTCTGAAGTTCCAGTTGAGTATAATCCATTGATAGCTAAACTAATTGTTTTCGGATCATCTAGAGCCGAGGCTTTGAGAAGGCTTAATAGAGCTCTCAGTGAATACATCATTATGGGTGTTCAAACCAATATACCTTTGATCAAAGCAATTATTAATCATCCGGTTTTCATAAAAGGGTCGTATACAACTAAATTTCTGAATGATTATTGGAACGATCTGATAACATATATTAGAGATAAAGAGCTTCTACATGCAGCAATTATATCAAGTATTGTGGCTAAAGCGGGTAATATGGCTAAAGTTGTTCAAACGAGAACTACGTCTCCCCCTACATCTATGAATGGTTTAATGGATACGAGATTGCATAGTTTGAAAAGGAAAGCATGGTTCTATTGGTCTATGATTAGGTCAAGTGTTAGAAGTAGAAGGAGATTGAAATAATTGTTTTAAAAAATGAATGAAGAAATTGTTTCCTCGAATAATTTTCGATTAACTAGATTAAATTCTGATTAGGTTTTTAATCACTTAAGTACATTCTGGTTTACTTAATGTTAAGCATACGTGATTGAGGTGAAGTGTGTTGAAGAATATTGAGAATAGGTTTGTTGTATGGTTACATGAAGTAACTAAGGATGACGTACTATTAGTTGGTGGTAAGAACGCTAATTTAGGGGAAATGATTAGAGCCGGTATACCCGTACCACCGGGTTTTGCCGTAACATCTTATGCATTCAAGTACTTCCTTGAAACAACTGGTTTGGGAGACAAGATATACAATATGTTGAGAAACCTAGATGTTAACGATAAGAAAGCTCTAGATGAAACAACTAGTCGTATTAGAAACATGATTCTTGAACAACCAATGCCTCGTGAAATTGAGGAGGAGATTAAGAAGTACTATAGAGAACTTGCATCTAAACTAGGTATTGAACCTTCTAAACTCAGAGTTGCTGTTCGTAGTAGCGCTACAGCTGAAGATATGCCGGAGGCTAGCTTCGCCGGCCAGCAGGATACTTATCTCAACGTATATGGTGAGGATAACGTTGTTTACCACGTTAAGAGATGCTGGGCCAGCTTATTCACATCTAGAGCTGTATTCTATAGAACCGCTCATGGTATTCCCCACGAGAAATCTCTTATGAGCGTAACTGTTCAGAAAATGGTTAATAGTAGAGCAGCTGGTGTAATGTTTACGTTACACCCAGTAACTGGTGATGAGAGCGTTATCGTTATTGAAGGTAGTTGGGGGCTTGGAGAATCGGTTGTTGGCGGTAAAGTTACTCCCGATGAATGGATTGTTTCTAAGAACAATAACAGTATTGTTGAGGAGAAGATTAATCATAAGACATTCGCAGTATTCTTTGACCCTGAGAGAGGCGTTAATATTCATGTTGAATGGGACGATAATGGTAGGAAATGGGTATACAACGGGGAACCCGTGACTCTAAATATTCGTGCTGACATAGATCCCGATAAGCCATGTTTAACTAGAGACGAGGTCTTACGTTTAGCTGAATTAGCTAAACTCATTGAGAAACACTATGGTAGACACATGGATATTGAATGGGCTGTTGACGCAGATCTTAGATACCCTGAAAACATCTTCATAGTACAGGCGCGTCCAGAAACTGTTTGGAGTGTTAGGAAAACAAAGGAGGTTAGAGAACCAGGTAGAGTTGAAGTTACTGGGAAATCGATTGTTAAGCTATCTGAAGCAAAGGTTCTGGTTAAGGGTTTACCCGCTAGTCCTGGCGTTGTCGCTGGAGTTGCGAGAGTAATATTCGACCCGCACAGTACGGAGGCTCAAGAGTTTAAACAAGGTGATATTCTCGTCACGAAAATGACAGATCCGGATTGGGTTCCATTGATGAAGAAAGCAGCAGCTATTGTTACCGATGAAGGCGGTATGACTAGCCACGCTGCAATAGTTAGTAGGGAGCTCGGTATTCCATGTATTGTTGGCACAGGTTCTGCTACTAAAGTTATAAAATCTGGAGTTGAAATTACTGTTGACGCTTCTCGTGGCGTGGTATATGAAGGTATTGTTGAGGAGTTAATTAAGCCTAAGAAAGAAGTTGAGGTTAAAATCGGAGCTGTAGGTTTATCGCCTGAACAGCTACTGCCTCTATACCCGGTTACAGCAACCAAAATATACATGAATTTGGGTGAACCCGATGCCATAGATAAGTATAAGGATTTGCCGTTCGATGGAATTGGTTTAATGAGGATTGAATTCATAATATCTGATTGGGTCCAGTACCATCCACTATACTTGATAGAAACCGGTAAAGCCGATTTATTCGTAGATAAGTTAGCTGAAGGTATAGCTAAGGTTGCTCAAGCTATTTACCCAAGACCAGTTGTTGTGAGATTCAGTGATTTCAAAACAAACGAGTATAAAGGACTTAAAGGTGGCGATAAGTTCGAACCAGATGAGAGGAACCCGATGATCGGTTGGCGCGGTGTCAGTAGATATATACATCCAAAGTACGAACCGGGCTTTAGGCTAGAAGTTAGAGCGATTAGGAAAGTTAGGGAGGAGATGGGTCTAGTTAACGTATGGGTTATGTTTCCATTCGTGAGGACGTTATGGGAGCTCGAGAAAGCTATTAAGATCATGGAGGAGGAGGGATTGAAGAGAAGCAAAGATTTCAAAGTTTGGGCTATGGCTGAGGTTCCAAGTATAGTGTTGCTTGCCGATAAGTTCGCTGAATTAGTGGATGGTTTTAGTATTGGTAGTAATGATTTAACTCAGCTAGTTCTAGGTGCTGATAGAGATAGCAATATTTTAGCTGAAATGGGTTATTTCGATGAAAGGGATCCCGCTGTGCTTGAAGCTATAAGGATGTTGATAGAGAGAGCCCATAGTAAGGGAGCTACAGTAAGTATATGTGGTCAAGCGCCAAGCGTTTATCCAGAAATAGTCGAGTTTCTCGTTAAAACAGGTATTGATAGTATTAGTGTAAATCCAGATGCTGTAATAGCAACTAGGAGATTAGTAGCTAGTGTTGAGAGAAAGATTCTTCTAAATAGATTAGATGAGTTGTGGAGAAAACTTAATGATATGAAGAAGTTTTAGAGAACCCGGTTCACCTTCTTTAATAGAAATAAAATATGATTTTTAATTTTCCAAATCCTATTCTATTCTTTTCTGCTAACACTACTAACCAACTATGTGTTAATGGTGTATGTTATGGTTCGTAAAATAGTTATTATCGGTGCTAGCGGTAGAGACTATCATAATTTCAATGTATTTTATAGAAACAACCCGAATTACCGTGTAATTGCTTTCCTGCAGACGCAAATACCCGGTATTACTGGTAGGAGATATCCAGCGAAACTAGCTGGTTCACTGTATCCAGAAGGTATACCAATAATTGGTATCGAGAAACTTGAAGAAATAGTTTCTAAATATGGTGTGGAAGAGATCGTTATAAGCTATAGTGATTTAACTTATGATGAACTTGGTTCAATAATATCGAGGTCTATGGCTACCGGAGCTTCAGTTAAACTGCTTGGCCCCATGGATACTATGTTAACATCATCTAAACCAGTTATTGCAGTTACAGCTGTTAAAACAGGTGCTGGTAAAAGCAGTGTTTCCAGAGAATTAGCACGTATTCTAAGCAGTAGAGGTTTTAAAATAGGTATTGTAAGACATCCAATGGCTTACGGCGATTTAGAGAAAAACGCTGTTCAGGTTTTCCACACTATCGATGATCTAGATAAATATAATGCAACTATAGAGGAGAGGGAGGAGTATGAACATTATCTTAGAGAAGGATATAGCGTCTACGCTGGTGTAGATTATGGTAAGCTTCTCGAAATTGTTGAGAAAGAAAACGATATTATACTATGGGATGGAGGCAATAACGACTACCCATTTTATAAACCGGACTACATGATCGTTGTTGCAGACGCTATGAGGCCTGGTTTAGAGATTAAAACCTATCCTGGAGAGGTTAATGTAAGATTAGCTGATGCTGTAATAGTGAATAAAGTTGATCAAGTATCTCAACAACAAGTGAAGCAAGTTGTCGATAATATAAAAAGAGTTAATCCAGATGCATCGATTAGTCTAGCTATTAGCGAAGTTACGGTTGATAATCCTAGTTTAATAGAGGGTAGGAGAGTAATAGTTATAGAGGATTCCCCAACAATAACTCATGGAGGAGCACCATATGCTGCAGGATACGTAGCTGCTTTAAAATACGGAGCCGAACCAGTAGATCCAAGACCATATTTAACACCATTCTTCAAAAAGATATATGAGGATTATCCACATATTGGTATGGTTTTACCGAGCACGGGATACAATTATGAGCAATTGAAAGAACTCGAAGAAGTAGTTAACATTATACCGGCCGATGCAGTAGTACTTGGAACACCGAGCGATATTTCAAAACTCATAAAATTGAATAAACCAGTAGTTAGGGTTTCATTTAGACTCAAAATAATTGAAGGCCCTACTATCAACGAATACGTTGATGAATTTCTTAAGAAAATCGAGTATAGATAGAAAATTTTATTTACTTTTAATAAAAATTAGTAAGGCTTCCACCGTAGCATCTACTTCTGTTTTATCTTTATTCGATAACAATATTGGATTTTCGATATCTACGTTTTTATCCAACTCCACTTTTAGGTAAAGTAATTTTTGAATTTCTCCAAGATGTATTGTAGTGTTTAGATAATACATATCATCATATGTTTTACCTTCAAATGTATCGTTATCATACACGTAAATGTATATAAAGCACTTATAGTAGAAGTAATCTGGAATATCAATAGTAATGCTAGTAACGTTCACACCAGTACTCAGATTTACAAATGTAGGTGAAGCTACACGGATCTTCGTAGACGGAGATTGTTCGTCTGGATAATAAATTACTTCAATAACGAAATACGGGTCTCCAGCTCCATCTTCATCTAAAACATTATTTTCATTCCAATATATAATAATTATGTTTAGTTTAAGATTAAATGTGGGCCAGAAATCAATACCATCAATAAAACCATCTTTATCCGTATCGGGGTCTAATGGATCTGTAAAATACCTAAGAACCTCTTCTCCATCTTTTAATCCATCTCCATCAGTATCTGGATTCAATGGATCCGTGCGATAAATAAATACTTCTTCCCCATCTTTTAATCCATCCCCATCTGTATCGGGATTTAGTGGGTCTGTATTATACTTTCGTAGAAATGCTTCTACATAATCGTCCAGCCCGTCTTCATCTGAATCTCGTCTTAACGGGTTTGTACCATAGTTTAGCACTTCATCTCCATCCTTTAATCCATCTCCATCAGTATCCGGGTTTAAAGGGTCCGTTAAAGTTATCGTTATTTCATCCAAATCCTTTAATCCATCTCCATCAGTATCTGGATTCAATGGATCCGTGCGATAAATAAATACTTCTTCCCCATCTTTTAATCCATCTCCATCAGTATCCGGGTTCCACGGATCTGTTTTCAACACGCGTTCTTTCCAATACGTTAACCCATCGTTATCCATATCAGAGTTCACGTAATACAACGTTGTTAACAATATTGCAATTATTACTGCTACACTAATGAGGATAATTCTTACTATGGGAAATTTGAAGCGTTTAATCAAGATTAACATCTCTAACTATTCGCTACAATAACTACACATAATAATATACTATGTCTCCGTTTCTATATATGTTTAAATATCGAAAATCAAATTAAGTAGTGCATTTCAATTCAATGTTTAAACATGGATTTCAATAGTGGTGATATATTGTTGGAAATTAATGAATGGATTAAATATGTAGTAGTTTTCTTTTTAATTATTTCCATAAGTTACGTATTGGTTCATAGTATAGATATTCCTAGCCATAGTTACGGATATGCTATTAAATCTGCTTGGTTCAACTTAACGCAGACACCAATAGATCTCAATGACCCCGTATTGGAATTCAAACAATTCGTATCTCTAGCCTCCTTCCTACTAGTAGTAGCGTTTATGCTAATATCTATGAAGTTGAGGAGTTTCATAGCTTTTGCAGCAGTATGTCTTCTCGTGTTTCTAGGCGCTGTTGAACCCCAATTCCTAATTCGTGGAGTCGAGTGAAGCTTAATTCTATTCCTTGTAGGAACAATGTCTTTCGCATTCATACTCAGAAGTATTGGTGTATTTGAATATGTAGGTCTCAAATTACTAGAAGCAACCTATAAGCATAGTTTTCTATTACTCTTCTCGATCGCTTTGCTATCATGGTTCCTAGCTATGGTTTTAGATGAAGTTACAAGTATAGTTTATGTCTCTATGTTAATTTTTGATATTAGAAAACTTACAGGTTTTGATGTTAAGCCACTAATAATTGTTTCTGTTTTAGCTACTAATACTGGAAGTTTAGCTCTACCTGTTGGCAACCCTATTGGAATATATTTGTCTTATACTGCTAAATTAACTGTGAGAGAATTTATATTAAAAGCTTTACCGGTATCAACAGTTGCTTTTCTAGTCATTATATCGTTATCATATGTTTTTCTAAAGAAATATATTGATAACTTATCGTTAAGTGTTTCAAGCGATAAATTTATACGTAAAGTTCAGCTCTACTATATTGAGAAACTCTCCCGAGATCCGCGTCATTTAGTGATCGTTAAAATAGGTATACTCCTTGTATTCGGTTTTCTCGTAGCGATACTTCTAAATGAATACGTATGTCTAGTTTTATCAAGAATATTTATGGATAATATAGATCCTCATTATACTCTATCATTCATACCATACTTATTCCTTACTTTATCTGGAATCATATATGGACCCATGAAACTAGAGAGAGCTCTTGAATCAGGTGTTGATTGGCCATCAATACTTTTCTTCATATCACTATTCATGCTAGGCTTCTCACTCCTACATACTGGTGTTTCATTCAAAATAGCGTATTTAGCTCTAGAGTATTTCGGTGGTTCGAGTTCTAGATTAAGCTACATACTGCTCATTTTATCTGGAGGATTAAGTAGTGTTCTAGATAATCTCAGTGTTGTTGTTGCTTTTTCATATATAGCTAAAGTAGTGGTTGCTATTACTGGGTATAATAAGTTCTACTGGTCTATACTATACGGCGGGGTTTTAGGAGGTAATTTAACGCCTATTGGTTCTACGGCTAACATAGTTGCTATTGGTTTAGCATCTAGGGAGAAGATTGAATTCCCGTTGCTATACTGGTTGAAATACGCTATCCCAATAGTGTTTGTTCAATTAATTCTATCTCTACTCTACTTAACTATTCTGTGAATATTATTAATGATGAGATGATAAGATATATTAATGGATTTATTACTTTAAACGTGTTAATTTGTTTCCATGTAGTATGTGGTTGTTATTGATGAAGATAGCCGGCGAGGAAATATATATTCCAGATACCAATGCTCTAGTTGAGGGTATTGTTTCGAAACTTATTGAAGAGGGGAGAGTTAGAGGTACTATTATTATACATGGAGCATCAATAGCTGAATTAGAATACTACGCATCTAGAGACCGTGTAGTTGGTTATGCTGGTTTAGAAGAAATTATGAAGATTAGAGGATATGCATTAAACGGTTACGTTAAACTCGAATTCTCAGGTGAAACTCCTCGAAACATTGTTTTTAACGATAATAATGGTATTTTCGTTTCAGATAGATTGGTTCGTGAATATGCTTATAGAATAGGCGCTGTACTCATAACTACTAGTAAGATACAGAAGATGATTGCCGAATCTCTAGGTGTTAGAACACTATATGTTGAACCAACGATTATCGAAGGATCTATTCTAGACAGATTCTTCGATAATGAAACTATGAGTGTTCATTTAAAAGAGAATACGGTTCCAGTTGTGAAAAAGGGTTTTCCAGGAAGATGGGTTTATGAAAAACTAGGCAGTAAGCCCTTGTCTAGAAGGGAGATCGAGAGCATTGCTAATACTCTAATAGAGGAGGCTAGAAGCAGATCGGATGGTTTCATAGAGATCGATAGAGCTGGTTCAACCATTATCCAACTAGGTTTATATAGAGTTGTTATAACTAGACCTCCATTGAGTGATGGTTGGGAGATTACTGTTGTTAAACCGTTGAGGAAACTTAAGCTTGAAGATTATGGTTTACCTAGAGAACTACTAGATAGGTTAACCAATAGAGCTGAGGGTATACTCGTGGCTGGAGCCCCCGGTATGGGTAAAACAACTTTTGCTCAAGCATTAGCGGAGTACTATCTTAAAATGGGTAAGATAGTTAAGACAATTGAATCCCCGAGAGACATGATCCTACCAGACGAGATTACACAGTATAGTAAACACTATGCAGATATAGGTGAGCTACACGATATACTATTGCTATCTAGACCTGATTATACGGTTTTCGATGAAATGAGGAGTGATGAGGATTTCAAACTATACGCTGACCTTAGATTAGCAGGTATAGGTATGATTGGCGTTGTTCATGCAACTTCACCTATAGATGCTATACAGAGATTTATTGGTAGAGTAGAGCTGGGAATGATACCTTCACTCATAGATACAGTAATATTCATTAAGAACGGATATGTTGATAAAGTCTATTCCGTTGAAATGACCGTTAAACTACCAACAGGTTTGAAGGAAGCGGAACTTAGTAGACCTGTTATTGAGATTAGAGATTACTTAACTGGCGAGCTTGAGTATGAAATATATACTTTTGGCGAACAAACCGTTGTTGTTCCAATTAAGAAACGTCGTAGGAGGAGGGAGGAGGTTTCAGTAGATGAGAAGGTTATTAAAGAGATTATGAGGTTTATTCCCGAAGCGGAATTACATAGTGAGGAGGGTTGTATCGTAGTATCTCTACGTAAGGATCAGTTGAGGAAGTATAATAGAGTTGTTAAGAAGCTTAAGAAGATTGAGGATAAATATAATATTCAGATCAGAGTTAATATCGTTGAGTAATTAATACTCCAATAACTATTGTTAAAGACTCTACAAAAGCAGCTACAATTAATATTAATAGAGCTGTGGAGAAAAATATCAGAATTCTCCTCCAATTCCAATTATCGATATTCACAGCGAGAACTAGGAATATTCCATAACTAAGTAATTCTAACAATACGTGTGGCCATACTAGGAATAGTAACATTGCTATAATCGTTTGCAACCCTTTCTCAACAACAAGTTTGAATGATAATCCTCCGAGAATTACACCTGCATTGGCAATAGCGTGGAAAAGCAATACTGGATTTATAGTTGATACTATAGATGATGCTGAAATTACGAAATTATTCATAAATATATATTCAAAGTAGCTCGACACATCGGTTCCGAATTTTTCATATATATCTCTAGTAGATTTGTAGAAAGATTCTGCCATTGGAACTGATGCATTACTATGTATATAACCGATCAAAATTGTTGAGCACAATATGAGGTATATTATCATGTAAGCTACAATAATTTGTTTATAAATAGAGGCGTTTCTAAGAGTGTATACTGTATATAATGCGGGTAATGCTAGGACATATCCTATTCCAGCTATTAATGATATATTAATTAGTGATAAGAGCGAATGTATAGATATTGTTAAGAGTATTAAAGCTATACCCAATAGTGGAGATTCTATTGGTTTCTCAATAATAGTTTCCTGCGTATATGGATATTGCTTTACACCTGTATGAACAGTATCTACATGTTTATTGAATACTCTTACAAACCTCAATACTCTGGGTATCATGTATATAAATAGCGTTACGAGTAGAGCTGATAAATCGAGTAGTAGTGTTGAGAAACCTGTTTCTCTAGTTAAACTCTTATTGTAAAATAGTGTTTCTTCACTTCTAGCGTGTTTCCTAATGTTCGATTCGAGAATATGTAGTAGAATGGGGAAGAATAATCCCAGCGTTATGATGTTGAGAATTAAGCTAGTTATCGGTGACGGTATTTCACTTCTAGCTAAACTAGATTTGAATAGAGCTAATAATCTCTCTCTATCATCCTTTTCTCTAGCATATGCATATGTAGATAAATTACTTAGAAATAAATGTTCTTTAACGAGTTTCGTAGCTCTATACGATAAATACGTTGAACCTAGAACATAACCAAGCATTAATACAGCGAAATGCGATAACCGTATCGAGGATTCAATTACTTCCATATTCTGTGATGAAACCGCAATATTCATTAACATTAGGATCGTGATTGCTTCAAAAGGTGCTATAATCGATGTTAAAATATATAGGTGTGGTTTCTCCCTGTTAAAACCGGTTTTCTCAATAACTTCTCTTATCCTACTAGTCAACATTAATGCCCTTCAAAAGATTTGATAACATTATTTAATTCCTAAACAAGTTATTATATCGTTTCGCAATAACGAATCCGAGAGGTTCTACACACGTGGTTAAATCCATTATTATCCACGGAGGTGCTGGTTCATGGAAAAGTATTGAACCCGAGAGAGCTAAGCTTGCATTAGAAACAATTAATAGGTGCTTAGAATGGGGCTGGAATATTTTGAGTAAAGAGAACAATTCCGTTAATGCTGTTGTAGAAGCTATTAAGTGTATGGAGGATTCGGGAGTTCTCAACGCTGGTTGGGGTAGTGTATTAGATCTTCTAGGTAATAGAACTCTTGATGCAGGCATTATGTCATCTAACGGTTTACTAGGAGCTGTAGCTGCTGTCTCCTCAACTAGAAATCCTATTGTTTTAGCGAAAATTGTTGCTGAAGAAACTCCTCATGTATTGATTGTTGGACATTACGCCGATCAACTAGCTGTTCTGAAAAAACTCCCGCCTCTTCCACCATCTCCATCGAGTGTTGTTGAGAGGTATGAGAAGTATCTCTCTATGTTATTGAGAGGGGAGTCTTCAAGACCATATATCGATGCTTTGAAGAAATTCTTTAGAAACAACCCGGATTACTATGATTTTGTTAGGAAAATGAAGGTTTTCGATACTGTTGGTGCATGTGCTATAGATGATAATGGTGTTTTAACAGCTGGTGTGAGTACTGGTGGATTATTGCTTAAATTACCTGGTAGAGTTGGGGATTCAGCTATACCTGGCGCAGGCTTCTACGCATCCGATGTAGTGGCTTGTAGTGCTACAGGTATTGGTGAAGCTATTATTAGGTCTATGCCTTGTTTGAAACTAAGTGATTTAGTTAAACAAGGTTTTGAATTGAATGAAGCGTCAGATCTGGTTTTGAAACAAGTGAACGGTACTGTTGGATCGGATACATTGGGTTTCATAGCTGTAGATAATCGTGGTAATATTGTTTGGAGATTCAATACTGAAGGCATACTTATCGGTTATGCTAGAAACGGTAAGTTATACTCTAATATCGAGTTATTGAATGAGAATGGAATTGATCACGGGTCTCTCTAAACAATAGCTTTTATTTAAAATACTGATTATAATATGCTACTACGCCATGAATCATCATTTCAATAGCAATACTAATAATTATTAGAGACATTATTCTACCAATTACTCTTATAGTTGAGAACGGTATGTACCTAGTAGCTGTTTTAGCATATTTTAGTACAAAATACGATGTTAGTACAGCTAAATAACCAGCTAATAGTATCACTAATGTATTCGATATAGATGGGTTTCTAGATGTTAATAATAATATTGTTGTTAATGTACCTGGACCTATGAGTAACGGTGTTGTTATAGGAACTACTGCGAATTCATCTGACCTTACTTTCTTAGTTCTAGGAAATCCGGATAGCATGTCTAGACTAATTGCGACGAGAATTATTCCACCTCCAATTCTCAAAGCTGGAATCGATATGTTGAATGCTACTAGAATATAGTTTCCAATAAGTGTGAATATCGTGACAAGTATTAATCCAGCCCATAGAACCTTGTTAACAACAACTCTGATCTTCTCATCAGTAGCTCTTCTAGTTAATGATATGAAAGTAGGTAGGACGGCGAATGGATTCATAATTGCTAATATCTGAATATAGTACAATAATAGGTTTTCGACAATACCACCCATAATTTAAACCCTCTTATTCATACATACAGTTTCTTAATCATAAGATAAGCATCTTCATCACCATAGTATTTCTCGAGAATAGTTATTGGAGTATAACCATTCTTTAAATATAGATTAATTGCTCTATAATTAGAAACACCGACTTCGAGATAAACTACTCTAACACCCTTCTCCTTAAGGATTTCCTCAGTTTTCAACAATAGTTTTTTACCAATACCTCTACTCTGGAAATCCGGGTCTACAGCAATAGATATGATATGTCCAAAATCTTCAATATATCCACATATAACGTATCCAACTACGAGGTTATCAATAACAGCTACGTAGAAACAATCCGGATAAGTTCTAAATAATTCTAGAAACACAGACCTACTGTACCTATGCTCCGGTTTAAAACACTTGTTCTCAATATTGATAACACTATCCAGATCACTTATTCTAAATTCCCTTATTACAATATTCATTAAGCAAACCGTTTCCCGCTCTAGGTTTTTGTAGGTTTTCCTAGGGCGGGTCATCACGGTTTCCCTGAGCCCCCTCCCCACGGTCTGCCGTGGGTCTCGGAAACCCAGGGTCACCATAACCTTTTTAAGCACCTAGGGGTTTATAAGTTTTACGGGTTATACCCCTATGGATTTAGATTACGTAACGGTTAGTCTACCTTTCCATGCTACTGGAGATGTGGCAAAGAGCATTTACTGGACTGCGTGGCTGAGCAAAGCGTGTGCTCACAAAGTGCTTGAGCGTGTCAAGGCGAATCCTCTGCTGGCTAAGCTGAGTGAGTACGACTTCATCAAGTTCACGAGAGAGCTGTGCTACAGCTTGCTACCGAACAGAAGGTACGTTGACGGAGTAGCAACACTCGTGTACTCGAGTCTTCAGAGTGCTAGGAAGCTGGGAGTTGATGTATCAAGAGTAGAGCTCAAACCTTGGCTCTTATTCCAGAGCGAGGGAGAACCATGGGCTAGAGGAAACCTGAACATACAGTTCACGGACTGCGAGACGGTCAGAGTGCTGGTTTTCAAAGCAAGCGGTGGAAGCGAAAGAGTAGTCGTTAAGCCTGTTGCCCCTAAGGGGTATAGTAGACTCGTCGAAGAGCTCGTTAATAGAGCCATGAGGAAAGAGGTTGGTTACAACTTCGAAAGCCTCGCCCTTTAGGGCGGGGATGGTGTGGTAAGGTTTATAAGCTCTGTATTCTCTAATGTGTTCTTAGGGTAGCCGTGGAGGGTGGCTCTCAGACGTGGTTTGAGTTTAGGAGCACTAGGCATGCTAGGTACTGGTGTGGTTATCACTTCGTGTGGATTCCTAAGTACCGCAGAGATATACTGGTGGGTAATGTTGCCGAGTACACTAAAGAGGTATTGAAGCAGATACTGCTTGAGCTCGGATGCGAGCCTGTAGCTATCGAGGTGCTACCGGACCATGTTCACGTGTTCTGCTCATGCCCTCCACGGCTATCCCCAGCCTACGTGGCGAACTACCTCAAAGGTAAGAGCGCTAGGAGGATACTGCAGAGGTTCCCGGAGCTGAAGACTGGTGCTACTAGAGGTAAGCTATGGTCTAGGAGCTACTTTGTAGCAACAGTTGGTAGCGTGTCAGCAGATGTTGTCAAGAAGTACGTGGAGGAGCAGTGGGAGAAGGAGAAGTGAGGAGAACACTAGTACTGAGATTAGCACCAGATAGAGAGTCGGAGAACAAGCTTAAGTTACTCTGCTCGTTGTCAGCTAAGCTATGGAACGAAGTCAACTACACTAGGAGGAGAATGTTCTTCGAGGAGAAGAGAGTAGACCTGAGAGCAACGTATAGGGAGTTCTACGAGAAGTACAAAGCTTTGATAGGTTCAGCTACAGCTCAGCAGGTCCTGAACAAGAACGGTGAAGCCTGGAGAAGCTTCTTTTCACTACTGAAACTGAAGAAGGAAGGAAAGCTACCACCGTTCATAAGGAAGGTGAATCCACCTGGTTACAGGAAGAAAGGTGGATCGAGAGAGCTATGGTGTGTTCTCAGGAAGGACCAGTACAGGTTCGACGGAGACTACATCGTAATCAGGGGTCTTGGAGCAGTTGGGAGAATCAGAGTGAAGTACATTGGTAGAGTAAACGTTAGAGGTGAGCAGGGTAGAGCCGAGGTACGCTACGATAGCGATACAGGGAGGTGGTACATACATGTAGTGTTCGAGGTCTCTGAGAAGCTGGTTAAGGAGAGATGGATTAAGGTTCCAATGAAGCCTCTGGGGGATAAAGTTGCCGGAGTAGATATTGGTATAAACAACCTGTTGGCGGTGTACGTGGAGGATGGTTCTGCTCTGCTTGTTTCAGGTAGACCTTTGAAGAGCATTAGCTTCTACTGGAGGAAGAAGATAGCGGATTACCAGTCCACTTTGAACAGGTATGGGTTGAGAACCTCTAGGAGGCTTAGGAGAATGTACAAAAAGTGGAGAAGACAGGTGAAGAACTACATCAACTGGGCTGTGAGGAACGCCGTGGAGTGGTTGTACTGGAGGGGAGTATCAAGAGTACTGATCGGTTATCCAAAGTACATTGCTCAGAACAGCAGTAAAAGCTCTAAGGTAAACTTCGAGGTTGTTCACGCGTGGACGTACAGGTATCTGCTGATGAGAATTGCCGAGGTTGGAGAAGAGTACGGTATCAGAGTGGAGTTTGTCAGCGAAGAGAACACATCCACTTCCTGTCCACTATGCAAAGCGAAAAACCAGGACCACGAGAGAGTGTACAGAGGATTATTCAAGTGCTACAAGCACAACAAGGTATTCAGCGCAGACCTGGTCGGAGCATACAATGTTCTACTCAAAACGAAAACCATAGCCCCAAGCCCCGCTCTACACGGGGTAGGGGTAATGCGCCTGAGACCGGGCGCGGAGCTGAACCCGGCGAAAGCCGGGCATGTAGCTCCAAACCTCCCAAGAACCCTCGCACTTTGGGGCGGGGAGGAGGTCAGCCAGCCAGAGTGTACATCAGGAGCTGTAGTGGAGACCTGGAGCACCTCTACGGCGAGCTACAGGTCAACGTTAAGTACAGCCTCTACCTGGAGGTCATGAGGAGGTTTGATAAACCAATGGGAAGCAACGTTGCAGGTGTAGATGTTAACGCAGATAGATTGAACCTGGTGGTGGTGAACAAGAATGGTGAAATCGTGTGGACACATACAGCCAGGTTTCCCCAGATCTTAGCCAGAGGTTTCCCGAGGAAAAGAGCCTGGAGCATTATTGGAGAGAAGATACACGAGGTTCTAAAGCACGCTTACTACCACGGTGCTTCAGCTGTTGCTCTCGAAAACCCAGACGTGATCGGCTACCTCAGGTACTACTGGGTTAGAAACGGTGAAAGAGGATGCAGAAACTACAACTACAAGGTAGCTGTGTTCAGAAGCTCGATCATTGAGAGAATAGCGTGGAAAGCACCACTCTACGGGTTGAAAACAGTATACGTAGACCCCAGGGGAACAACCAGTTCACGAGAACACGCGGAAACAATGAAGAAACTGAGACTCGATAAACACACCGCTAGTGCATACCTAATCGCATCAAGAGCTCTAAACATCCTAGAGAGACCTACAAAAACCTAGCACACTAAAACAGTTGCACACCCTCGACTACTACAGCAATAGTATGTAATCGAGAATATTTTATCGAAATTTCTCACTATTACGGTAATTAATTGGAATACAGAGGTCAAGAACATTATTTACTCCCTGTAATTCCACTGTTGTAAATGATTCTTAGTTATTAATAGTCGAAAAAGCTATTGTTGAAACAGTGAGGAGAGAGCACCAATTATACGTCTTTATTGGTTTCAATTACGAAGTACTTCAACATTAACGTTCTAGATATGAGAGGTTAATTATAACCGTAACGATTGCTACAAATATTGGAATACCTCTATCACTCATAATCACATTGATATATAGCAGTCGAACGCTACGTTGTCTGATATTACTGGATTTGCGAAAACGATGATCGGAGAAAGCAATTATAAACACCAATATCATATCGGTTTTAAATAAAAAGCCAATATGTAAACTACTCCTCTGTTCAACAACAGGTGTTTAAACGACTATGCCGAAGCATTTCACTCCATGGAGCGCGCTGTTATAATGCCCCTAGACAAATTTGTTGAGCAAGTATATGGGATATAGACGGTATTAGCTAAATGATTCAATTAATAAATTCTATGATTTCTTGAAGATTTCTTCGTTTCCAACTCTATCTCTGGGGGTAACCTAATGCTTTCCAGTAACTATCTCTATATTAGCTAAAAAACAGTATTTTGCATACTCGTTTAGCGCTTTTCCAACCATATAATCATGGTATTATCAATCCTGCTGGATAATCATGTTCTATTTCAAGAGGTTTACCGTTCATTCCTAAACCATTATTGCATTATTGTTTAATGATCCATCAATAAGTATTACTGTTGAGTAATTATCTAGACACTCAACCTATATCCACTTAACATCTTCTCTCGGTTTAGCTCTACTAATAATGCTTCTAAGCTGTGGACCCGTGAATTCTACCTCATCAACACTACACCCCGCAACAGGGTGGAAGCTTATTCTAATAGTTTTAAATTAAGCGTGTAAAAGTCTACTAAACTCCTATTAAACTCTTTTCCATTTTCTCTTCTAATTCAATCCTCCATTTAGATACATCTTCTATTTTCGGAATACCCAGTATCGAGTATATTATGAGATTCGATATACTGCAGTGTCCGGGAGGTGTTTTATCAGATTTCAACCTATACTTGTTTCTAAAATATCTTTTGAAGGGTCGTTTTTCAAAATAACACTATTTCTCTTAGATAAATTCTGTATCTATACAGTACATGTTTAATATAATATTCAAAATACGTGAAGAGACAAATTCATCATTAACAAAACTTGTCTGATAGGTATCACTAATCTATTTTATTCTAAGCATGTTCATTCATTGATAGAACAACATGGAGTTGTCTAGATCATAGTTTTTCGTTCTGAATAAAGAGATTGATGTGAAACCGGTTGTTTTGTATTTGGGTTCATTGTTATTAATCTAGTTTCTATTTTTAGGTTTAAGATTGATGTTTCATATGTTATAGATACATGTGTGATTCTAGGGGGATAGGGTTTATATGGGGTAGATTAGATATATATGTCTTCATTGTTCAATTACTGATAGGTGTTTAGATTGATTTGTAAATTAGCTTTGTTGTTAATGGTAATTTTTGCATTTCCAATAGTGTTTTATTCGAATAGCTGGGTTATCTATATTAATGAATCGAATTTGTTCAGACATAATCCACGTGACCCCGTTTATTTGAGTGTAGCTGATGGTTATGTTGTTATTAGAGTTTGGTCAAGTAGGTTTTTGAATATAGATAGTTTTTGGTTATTGATTGGTGATAATAGGTTTCCAATGAAGATACAGTTTAATTTAACCGATTACTCCGTTTGGTTCGGTTACGTCTCATATAATGGCTCTGGTTTCAAGTATTTTTTCGAAGTAAAACTAAGTAATGGTTCAATAATTACGTTACTTAATGATAGGTTTCAACAATATTTTGTTTTCGATGGTTTTATCAAGTATATGCAAGTGAGTTGGGTTGGTAGTAGAGTTGGTTACCAGATCTTTCCAGATAGATTCTATAATGGTGATCCAAGTAACGACGATTATGGTTTGATCTACGATAGTTTACATTACGATAACACTACTAATGCTAAACCGGTGAAATCGAAGTGGAACGATCCTCCACTGGATCTTTTAATGCATTGTTGTCACCAGTATTATGGTGGAGATTTACGAGGCGTTATTGAGAAACTAGATTATCTTAAAGAGTTGGGTGTTGGACTCATATATCTTAATCCAATATTCCTCTCCGGCAGCGTCCATGGATACGATACTTATGATCATTTCAGAATACACCCTATGTTTGGTACATTAGATGATGTTAAAAAACTCATCGAGGAAGCTCATAAAAGAGATATTAAGGTAATATTCGATTTCGTTCCAGGACACGTGGGTTTAGGTTTCTGGGCTTTTCAAGACGTATATGTTAATGGACCTAACAGTAGGTATTGGGATTGGTTCACAATATATAGATACCCATTTACTCCAGGCGATGGGAGAGACTATAAATGTTGGGAGGGAATAGGTACTCTTCCTCAACTCAACGTTCTCAACCCCGAAGTAAAGAAATATTTGTTTAATGCTGTAATGTATTGGTTCGAAATAGGTTTCGATGGAGTTAGGATCGATACCCCCCTTTACCTGCCCGAGAACTATAGGTTAGAGTTTTTCCACGAATTACGAGATACTATTAAGAGTAGGTTTCCCGAAGCATATATTGTTGGAGAAATATGGTTTCAAGCACCGGATTGGGTTAATAATGGTCCTTTCGATTCATTAATGAATTATGCTTTAGGTATGGGTATTTTACTAGAGTATGCTCAGGGTAAACTAAATGGTGTTGGTTTTAATCATGTTTCCGGGAGATTAGCTGATTATTTCGCAAAATACAGTGTTTCAGTTGCTGGTATGGGATTTAACAATATTGGAACACACGATACTGATAGAACATTAACTATGCTTGGTGGAGGAGGTTTATGGGATACGCCGAGCTCCGAATCAATACTTAGGTTAAAAATGCTTTCAACACTACAATACATGATGCCCGGCGTACCAGTTATATTTCAGGGTGATGAGAGGGGGTATACGGGTAGAGCAGGACCTCGGGGTCCCGATGAACAGAGATATCCTATTCAATGGGACCGTTTGAATACGGATGTCTATAATCACTATAGGTACCTTGGTTGGATTAAGAATAATTTAAAACCATTACATACGAGTATAATTAGAGTTTTCGATACGAGTGGGAGTTTATTAGTATTCACTAGAGGTTATAATGATGAGGTTCTTGTAGTGGCTAATAATGATAAAATTAGTGTAGCATACGAGTTACCTCCCGGTGAGTGGAGTATTCTCTACGTATCCTCTGGCGAAGAAGTTGTTATTAGAGATAGAAAATTAATTGTCCCACCATTAACCGCTATAATCCTGGTATTACAAAAACATTATAGTGATATATCAACAACCACTGAACCAGAGTGGTTATCTAGTACACCAGTAGTTTCAACACCATGGTTTACCGAATCTTATCAACACGGTATTAGCACTAGTACTGAATCTCCTGTTTCAACGAATTATCTGGAGGAGCGGTCGGAGGAACAAGTTGTTAAATCAACAGGTAACTTGTTAGTAATATTTATTGTGATTACTGCAACCGTAGTCGTAATTGTGGTTACACAGATTATATTGAGAAACCTTAATGTTAGAGTTTAACAACGTGTCTAGCTGGATTATTATCAGGAATTATTCTTGTAAAACCTTCAACAGCAACATTCACGTTCGTAACTAATAATTCGTAATTCATAGATTCAATATAGCATTTATCATCCTCTACTCTACCGATTTCGCTACAACTCTCAATAACTAATTGGAAATCACCTGTTCTTAACCCCACACCAAACAAGATCCAGTGTTCCAAACTAGAAACAACTAATTTACCAATTATTCTTCTAATGTAGAGGAATATTTTAGAAGTATTTACTAATTCGAAAACAACGTTGTGTAAATACCCATTGTTATTCATTAAGAAAACATTATAGCCACCATAAAACATCGTTTTCCTAAAAGCTTCTCCCACCATATCTTTTCTCTCATTTTCAAGCATATCTAAGCATATTTCTTCGATAATAACCCTATGTAAATATTCGGGAATAGTATTGATTACTCTAATAGACCCTTCTCTACTCATAACAATTGCTCTTGGGTAGAGAAGAGTTAGTGTAACTAATCCCTTGTAATTCCTATATCTTGTTTCACCCAGTACCAGTATTGCTGGACAACTGATCATCCAATCGTATATCCAGTTCCTCGTCATTGAACGTTCACTCCACGTATTTGGAACTGTTCCAATAGTTTGTGAAACCGTTACTAATTGGTTGTTTCAAAAGGTTGTTTATATAAATAGGTTGTGTAAAAAGGTTATCAGGACTTGGTTTGGGGATAGTGTATGGTTAGGAACCTAGCTCTAATATGGATACTACTATTGTTACTGACTAGTATAGCTACAGTACCGGTACTTGCTCAGAACAATGGCTCGGCTAGTGGAGAAATCGATGAGCAGGATGAGAAACCTATAGTGGGGTTTGAACTAGGGAACTATACGAGAGAGCAGTTAATCGATTTAGCATACACTGTTAGGAATGTTACTAAACCAATAATTGATTGGAGTTTAAGATATAACTCTACATTAGCTGCTAGAATAGTAGCTAATGGTGATTACTTCCTAAACCTAGCTATAAATGAAACTAACGAGACTTTAGCGAAAACATATGCTTTCGTAGCTGCTGTTACCTATGCTCATTCTCCAGTAACTGCTTACCAGGTTCTCGCTAAAACAATTAGAGCCGACGAATCTCTAGATTGGGAAATTAGAGTTAAGAAATTCTACAACTTAACAGTTGAGTTCAGGAATGTTACTTTAGAGGTTAAGAATAAAGCTATTGAGTTCAATATAACGTTGCCGCCAATCGTTGATATTGCTCTAGTATATGTTGAAGAAGGGTTAAACGTTTCAGGAAAATTAATTGAACAGGGTTACTACAAAGCTGCTTTTAGAACATTAATGAGAACGTATCATTTGCTAGTGAAGATAAATGCTATTATCGTTAGAAGTGTTTTCGTAGTGAAGCTTAATTTAAACGTTAATCCGGAGAGACCTCTGGGCCCCGTTCTTGCTAGGTGGAGGATACGTAAGGAAATCATGTTAAGAGTTTGTGAAAGATTACCACCAGCTGTTGCTGAAGAAATAAAGTCTAAAATAGAGAGGAACGAGATTAGGAACTGGAAGGAATTTAGAGAAGAAGTACGTAATAGAATGGAGGAGTATAGGGATAGAGTTATTAACGAGGCTTTCGAATCAGTTGTGAACATTGTCGTCGCTGTTATAAGGTTTGCTAGATTAAGTAGCGATCCTGTAAATGAATGGCTCGGTAAAAAAGGGTTCCTGGGACCTGGAGGTATATTGGATGAAGAAGCGTTGAAAACATATTTAATGAATCTTACAAGAGAAGTCTATGAGAAACACGGTTGGAGAAACCTGCTTGAAAACGTTTTACTAGAACTTCAAGTAAGGATAAGGAATGAAACTGGTAAGGACGTGAATTTAATCATAATATTACGTGGATTAACTGGTAGGAGCGGGAGAGGAAGATAAAGTTTTTCCTCAAATCTTTTTATTTCCAATATCTTTTTTAATAATCCTATAACCATATATTTTCTAATTGGTGTTCATTATCATGATTAAGGTATTGTCAGTATATTTACTGACGATCATAGCCGTGTTTTCAATATATATTCCTCTAAGTGTCTCTACCTTGATTAATAATTCCTCCATGTTAGCTTCAACTAGTATTAGCTTCATAAATATTACAATATACTATAGTGTGTGGGAGGATTATGGCGTAGTAGTATACTCGATAATATTATCAGATGTTGAGGAGAATTACACGAGTATTGAAATACCATTGATCAGTAACAATATCTCCAATATTGCTGTATATGATGAAAACGGTAAACCATTGGTTTTCGATTACTCGGAAATTAATGGGTATAAATGGATTGAAGTAATGGTAGCTAATGTATCGCGAGTAATCGCTACGTACGGTATTGAAGGCTTATTCAGCGAAATAAGTATTGGTTCTTACAGCGCATTACTTAATCTAACAAGTTTAGTTAACTATACGTTTGTTTTAAACATAGAGTTAGAGGGTGTTTTCGAAGTAATAGCTAATCCTGATCTCGATGATATTGAAGTCGCTGAGGGAATTACGCGTTTAAGAATTACGAAACCTGATGAATACTTATTAACAATTTTAGCAATCTACACTCCACCATTACCAACAACCACTCCCACTACTCAGACAACTCCACAAACTACTCCTCCAGTAACTACACCTCCAGAGACAATATCTGAAACAATCACTCCTGAAGCTAGAGAAGCTGGTCTTAGAGGTTGGGTCACTGCTCTAGTAGCTATTGTGATCATGATTGCGATCGCTGTTATAGCATATGTATTAGTTAAAAGGAAGTAGTTTTCCCATAATATTAAACCATAAATCTTATTTTCTAAATTATCCATCTATATACGTAACAACAATATTATCTAATGGTTTTGATAATCGTTGAAGAATAGATTAATGAAACCTTATATTAAAACATTTATATTATTCATCATCGTATATCATGTTTACGTTTCAATAGTTTCATCTAGCTATACTATTAATCTCATCAATATATATATCAATGTACTGAGTATTGAAGAAGAGAATATTTTAGTAACACAAACGGTATTGTTAACGAATAGTGGGTCGAAAGAAATCCATATACCTCTTATTAGATCAACGTATGAATTGAACTATAGCATTATAAGTATAATCGATGACCAGAACAGGAGATATGAAGGATCCGTAGTTAATGGGAACTTAGTACTCAATATATTTGATTCTCAACAATTGATTTTAACTATTAGGTATAGTGTTAGCGGTTTGATCGAAGAGATCACTCCACTCATTTATACTTTAATACTCGATACTACCGGTTTTGAAAATATCACCTATAACCTATCGATAAATATACCTAGACACTACAACGTTACACCTTTATACCCATCTAATCTCAAGATAATGATTTCTGGCAACTGGTATGTTATTGACATAGACGTACCGCATATCTATGTAATTCTAATTGAAATTCCATCCGAATACTCTTCTAAACCTACAGGTTATGTAGTTTCTAAACCGTTAGGTTTAATGAATTTATTGGTTTTAATTACTGCGGTCCTAGCCGTAGTTTTAGTTTCACTATATTTCCTTAAGTTTAGAAGCAAAGGTATTGAAGTTGAAACTATACCGTCTAATATTATGAGTGATGATACTAGTAGAGCGATAATTACGTATATTGGTGATAAAGGAGGAGAGGTTAAGCAAAGCGAATTAGCACTTGTAATTAATAGACCTAAATCAATTATTAGTAGAAGGATTAAGAGATTAGCGGAGGAGGGTTATTTAGTGGTTATGCCTAGAGGTAAATACAACATTGTGAAATTAACTGATAGGGGGTGGAAGACTTATCGTGAATTAAAGAAGGGATGATTTAAAACATCTAGCGGTGTTTTCCTAGTTGAATAAACCAGTGCCTAGGTATGCTCAAGGCTTTTTCTTTATGCACGAATCCGGTTTAATCGATCAAATTGTTATTTTCGACTACTTTGATTATGATGGGTTTTACTGGCATTTAGTGAAGGATCATGTTAAGTTATCTAGAGAAATAGAGCTGTTATCTAGTAATATGCAGTATTTTCTAGATAAAGAGGAAGTATTCATTAATGGTTCTAGAACATATCCGAGAGTAGTTTCTACTGATTTGGGTTTCAGAGGAGGACCTGAGTACCCATATATCGTTTTCCACATCGTTTTCCGTGGAGAGCTTAGAGATGGCGTTAACGTCTATGAGAATAGGTATGATGAAGAAATTGCTGAGTATGATTATACTGTATCGTGGTTTTTGCCACATAATGCTAGAGTCTTAAAAGCTGATTTTAAAGTTCCATATAGAGTCGATTGTGATGGTAGAGTTCTATCCTTCACTGTTTTTAAAGGAACTAGAATAGGAGGGCGTGAATTAATCGTTTTTAAATTAAAGTAGGTTAACAATATTTAAATTAAATTAAAGATATTTTGTATAGATTTGGTCATTTTATATGATGATTTTTAGAATCCTGAAGAGTGATGTAGGGCCAAAGCGCTGATTTTTCATAAATGGGTGTTCTTGTTTGATAAATTATATATTTTACCCATTCTTAGCCAGTCTTGATAACGTCTTAAGAAGATATCCTGGATTATCATTGGAATACCTACTCGAATCCGGTTCTTCAACTGTTAGGGAGAATGCGTTAGCGATTCTAGAAAGTATTGTATCTGGAGAAAAGATCCTTGAGTTCGAAGCATCCTCTGAAGATTATGTTCTAATTTACTACTCTATTCTGGTAGGTGTTAAAGCAATTGGTGATAAGAAATTAATGCATAGAATTGCTCTTACCTATTCTAAGAGAGCACGGGAGAAGCTCGATAAAGAATCGGTAGAGAACTTGATAACTATATCTAAAGCATTAGGATTAGATGTTAGGTTTTTATCGGAATCTGTCAAAATACCGTTGAAAATAGTTAAATCCGATGTTGTTTTCATTGAAAAACCTTTTGCAATACCGCTCAAAACTTATTTGAAAATAGTAGCGGGGAGGTTGTCTCAGGATCCAAAATATAGTTTAGTGAATCAAGTTGTTTCGAATGGTTTAGTATACGTTGATCGTGGTGTACTAATTAGGATTATTGAAGAAAGGATCTATAGGTTTATAATGGATTCTTTCGAGAAAATAGAGTTTGATACCGCTAAAGTAACTGGTTTTGTAAATGAAATTAAACGTATTCTAGACAAGTATGGTTGGTATAAAGCTAGTGTGGATTTAGAGTTTAAAACATCGTATTTTGTTAGGGATGCTCTACCCCCGTGTATTAATAGGCTTATTGAGAGACTACTTGGTGGCGAGAATCTTAGTCATCACGAGAGATTTGCTGTAGCGTCTTTCCTAGTATCTATTGGATTAGGGGTTGAACAGGTGTTGGAGTTTTTCAAACATACTCCAGATTTTAAAGAAAAGATCGCTAGGTATCAGATCGAACATATTGCTGGGCTTAGGGGTTCTAGGAAGAAATACTTACCTTATAATTGTGAAACTATGAAGAGTCTTGGTTTATGTTCTATAGCTGAATACTGCTATACTAACGTTAAAAATCCGTTAAGTGTCTATAAGTTGAATCTCAAGAAGATTAAAAGTGGTTCTGGAAATGGGGAGGGGGAGGTTAACAAGCATTCTATATGAATCAGTTAGGAATATATGGGAAAAAATCTATAATCATCCATTTGTCGTTGAACTATATAGGGGAACGTTGCCTCTAGAATTATTCAAATTCTACGTTATTCAGGATTATAACTTCCTTATAGGAATGGTTAAAGCATTCTCAGCAATAGCAGTTAAAACTGATGATTACGTATTGATTAGAAAGGCTTTAGAAATAGCTTACAATGGTATTTCAATTGAACTCGATAACTACGTTAAGCTACTAGATAAACTGGGTTTAAAACTTGAAGATGTAATTAAAGCTGAAGTATCGCCTACAAATTACGCATACGTTAATCATATTCTCGTAACATGTATTAATGGTTCTACTATAGATTGTTTGGTATCCATACTACCATGTTATTGGAGTTATATGGAGATAGCTAGAGTCAATGATAAACTTGTTGAGACGAATAGGAATGAATTATATTTGAATTGGATTAATGTTTACCGATCTAAAGAATATATAAGTGTTGTTGAGGATTTGAAAAACACTATTGATTCTCTATGGAGTGGTGGAAACGTAGATAGGTATGTTAAGATTTTTAGAATAAGTTCTATATACGAATACATGTTCTGGGATATGTCATATAGACGTGAAAGGTGGTCTATATAGATGGGTTTAATGTATAGATTAGAGGTATTGAAAACATATAGTGAAGGATTTTTATCAAAAATTGTTATTAATAAAAGTTATGAAAAACTCGAGAAACTATCTTCGGTAGACGTCATTATCGTTGGTTTAGACCTGTCCGGACTCGTAGCGGGGTGGATTCTAAGTAGCACTTATAAAATCCTGCTTCTTCCAGCATATTCTAATAATCAATTACTCCCCCCATTCTATCCTATGATGTATGGTATAGTTCAGGAGGGTGAGGCTCTGGAGATCGTTAGAGAACTTGGAACTACTGTTTATGAAGCTAAGATCCCTGGAGAAACTGGTTTCGAAATTGTCGATGGAATTTATCTTGTAGATCCCGTTGAGTTATATGTTAAGTTACTCAATGCTTTAATTGAGAGAAACGTTTACATAATTATTGGTTACAAAGTAGACGATCTTATAACTGAGGGTAATGGCGTTAACGCTATCGTAACCGGATTAGTTATAGTCCCGAACGCTTCGCCCGATTCACCCTATGTTAAGCTACCAATGTATATCGACTCCAAAGTGGTTGTTGATAACACTGGTCGTGATGCTCAATTAGTGAGAATTCTTGCTAAGAGACAGCCTCAGCTGAAAATAGGGGTTGAAGGATCTGCAACAACTGAAGCTTGGAGAATTGAGGAGGAATTATTAGATATTATTGAGAAATATGCATTAGTTAGACCCGGTTTATTCGTAACGGGATATTCATTAATTGAGACGTATAATTTACCCAAAGCTGATTTAATTCTTGGAACGCATATGTGTATAGGTAAGAAAATTGCTCATATTATAAAGAATTATATTGAGAAAACCGGGGAAAAGTAGTTTTCATAAAATTGATTGTTCAGGCTCTAGTATTGGAATATATCGTGTTTCAATAGGTTTCTCATTCTCAATAACTTCACGCTGTAAATTAATGATTTCATCCGAGTCTCCAATAACTAAATATATTTCTATACAGTATCTCCCGAAATGTACATGGTTATAACTTGAAACTAATTTAGAGTATTTTGCTAAACTCTTCCTAATTAATCCTTCTCTTGAAGCTTCTTTCATAACGATAAGTAAACCTAGACAAACATGTTTTTCCTGGAGATGATGTTGCTTCTCGAAATAGTTTTTTAAAGCATCAATAACTATGCTAGACCTGGTACAACCCAGTTTATTACAAATCATTTCTATTTTATCATACAAATCTTTTGGTATTGATACACCGAATCTCTTCTTCAACAATAACTACCTCTTTAAATAAATAATGATGAAGTAAACTATATATGCTAACCCAATTATTCCCGATGGCGGAACCCCCAATAATATTGAAACGTTGAGAGAGGCTAATGCTATATATGTTGTCGAAACTATTGTTAACAAATACGATTCCCATAAACTCTTCTTAATCATCGATATAGCTACAGATGGTAGTAGAGCTAGAACATGTTGTAGTATGAATCCAGTTATTCTGAGCAAACCGATCGTGTTTATCGCGAGAGTAGCGTATGCTAATGAATCGTACAACCAAGTTTTAATACTGGATATTTTAGCGAAATCCCTATCAATACTGATAATAAGTTGTTCTCTAAGCGTTACGGTAGTGGTCATTAATGTGAATAAAGCTATGGCTAGAGATACGTAAGCTTCTCTAGTAGTGGTTAGTAAGGGGTCGCCGATGAATATAGTTGTGAAGCTTAAGCCTCTGGGATTCGTTTTCAGCAGAAAATACAGTGCTAATACGTTGAAAGATGAGGATAAACCTATGAGTAGGGAGAGGCTTTTATCTAAATCTCTAGTTTTACCTGTAGTTAAACCCAGTAGGGTTATGGTGAAAATTCCAATAGTGATTGATAATAGGAAACTCTTTAACCCGTAAAATCCAGTTATGATGATCGATAAGGTGAATATGAATAGAGCTATGTGCGGCGAAGCTTCAGCTAAATAGTATAGTTTCCTTATTGATATCAAGTATGATAATGAACCGTAAGCCAAACCGATTGATAACATTGTTATAACCCAAGAATGTTCCACAATGAGCACTAGTATTGCTATGTAAATTAACAATGTTAGAATCGATACTAAATACAATGTTTTATTCAATTAGTACTTCCTCTTCATAATTTTCATGATAAGTATTGGTGATGCAACTCCAACTATTAATGCGAAAACCAGGGTCCAGAAGTGACGTGTAGTACTCTTATTATTCGTCACGCTACTTGATTTAGCGAAAGACTTGTTCTCTAGGAAATCAATAATATGTGTTAATTTCGTAAGAGTATCTTCGCCGTAATTTGGGTCATAAATTTTGAGTATAGGTATATCGTATTTCAATGCTTTATCGATTAACCATTCGGTAGCATCGCTATTAGACGGGAATGTTGTTACAACGAGATCCACATTTCTATTCCTTAATAACTCCTCAATATTCATTAAAGTTCTAGGGTCTGGTGGTAAATCGTGTTCTTTAACAACAACATCTAGGATTTCAATACCTAGCCATTCGATTGCATATTGGACAATAGGTGTATCTGCTACTGCTTTAACATTATAGATGTTCGTATAAGTTTGTAATCTCTCAATCTCTCTAATAACTCTACTGTAATTCTCGTGATAACAGTTGTATTTACTGGGATTTATACGTATTAATCTATCGTATATTTCAGTAACTAATAGCTTGTAGTTATTTGGGTCATAAAATATTCCGTGAAGATTATGATTTTTGGTTCCGGGAATATTCTTTATTAAAACCCCATTTATTAGTAGCGGGTCTACGAGTTCTACATTTATCTCTCCTTGAAGAACCATTTCTCTAATTTTTATTTCGAAATCCATGTGTCCCGTTGTTACAACAATATCGCTATTCTTAATTTTAGCAATATCTTCAGGTGATAAACTATAGTGATGGGGATCGATGTTAGCTACAACCAGTGCTTCAACTCTGTCTCCACTACAAACTAGTTTTTCAACATCCATTAACAAACCGTTTGTTGTAACAATAACTAGTACATCACTATCGGAACTCGAAGTTATGTTTGTGAAAAACATATGGATGAATATAAATATAAGCAGGAACGATGTTTTCATGAAATAAAGGGGTTTGCCGAAACTGTGCACATGCAAGGAATATATCACCAATTAACCATACATAATATGTGGTTAAGGGGGTTTAAATGCTTAGACTCGTTATTGAAAATCTCTCGGTAGCTTATGGTGATGAAATAGTATTAAGTGATCTAAATTTCGAGTTTAATGGATACGGTATTATACAAGTTATTGGACCTAATGGTGCTGGTAAAACAACTTTGCTTAAAACTATAGCTGGATTAATCAAACCAATTAAAGGTAGGGTTATTCTCGAGAGCAGTAATAGTAGTGGACGTAGAGTAAGTATTGGATATGTTCCTCAAGATACATCGAATATACCTATGCATTACCCAGTAACGGTTTATGATTATGTAGCATCGAGTTTTAGTATTAAAAAGAGTTGGCCTAGATTAAAGCTCAATAGTTTGGAGAAAGAGATTGTTGAGAATGCATTATCTAGAGTTGAGCTTAACCCTAGAGAATGGTTTAAATCATTATCTGAACTTAGTGGTGGTGAGAAACAAAGAGTTCTCATAGCTAGATGTCTAGTCCTAAACCCGAGCGTTATTCTCTTAGACGAACCTTTCTCAAACGTAGACCGGGATGGTAGATTTAAACTCGCAAAACTAGTGTCTGAATTGAGTAAGGAGAAGTTATTCATTATCGCTAATCACGATCCGTATCTACTGATCGATAAAACCGATTCTATACTTATGATTAATAGGAAAGAGTATTTCTACGGTAAACCACGAGATGTTCTAGTTAGGGATAAGATCGTGAAGATCTATGGTCCGGGGGTTGTTGAGAAAGAGTTTGCAGACGTATTCATACTGGATAGTTGTGGTAGGTTTTGAGATCGGTTTCTAAAGTTTTATTCTTTAAATATACATTATAATAATCATACTGCTTAAACTGAGAAATAAACAGGTCTTAAATGTGCGTTGGATATATGTGCTATTCACACTTGTACCCGTATTTGGAGGAATGTTAACAACATTTACGTTACTCAGCGTTTTAGTAGGTCCGCCTGTAATAGTTGTTTCTCCACGGGAATTCCCAGCAGAGCTCTACGTTGTCTCCAGTATAGCCAGCTATGAAGGCTCAAATATATATGTTAGATTAACTCTAAGTAATAGAGGTGGAGAGGATCTTGTGGTGAAATACATAACTTTTCGTGGAGTTGAAGTTGCTAAACCTGAATTAACTATTCCACCTGGTGGTGTAGACACGATCGAATTCCTTATAAGAAGAGAAATTCTTCCAAGAGGCACGCAGCTAACTACTCTTGAGATCAAGATTTTCTGGTATTCAAAACTCAATAGCGATAGAATACATACTGAGTACATAACTATAACTCGTCGATAGGTGATTTTAAACCTGCTTATAAATACCTATAGAAAAATAGTTTTCATACATGATGATTATATTTTTGCATCGATATCTCATATTGAAACTACTCGAAACATTATCCAGGAATTCCATACTTCAGCTAGAAGATCCAAAACTGAATTATTTAAGAAAAAATTAGGATTAGAAGATATACCTGCAGATTCCGTTTCGTTCGAGAATTTACTTAAAGCTTTGAGAATATCAAATGTTTATGAATATGTTTTGAGAAGTTTCGATAAAGAAGTTATCGTTAACTTAATAATGAAGAATTTAGCTTGGTTCATACCATTCAGAAACATCGTTAAAGTAGATAGAAAGAAACTAGGTTCTACAGACATTATTGAAATAACGTATAAATGTCCATTCACTGGGTTAACCAGAACGTTCAGAACAGTATATGATGAGGAAATTCTGGAGAAGATAAAGCAATTATGTAGATTTAATGAAGTGAATTGCTGATAGTTGGTCTTTATGGAAAATACAAGTATGAATGAATTAGACTTTCTACTGGGTAGATTAGTATCAATATCTTATGACCAAAGTATTTTCTATAGAAAAATCTATGAAGAATTAGGTGATAGAAATTCTCTCGAGAAACTATTAAGATTCGTTTTTGAGAAACCTGAAGATATACGTAGAGTTTTGTCTAAATACATCAATGTTATTAACAGTTACGGTACTTTCTTAGCTAAAGCTTATTCGATAGCTTTATTAATAAGCGGTTTGGGGAAAGATGGGTTAAATCCAATTACATTGATTAACGAATTATATAGACCACACCACTTGATCTCATTATATAATCCACTCGTCTTAACATACCTATTTGTTTACCATCGAGATATTTATGAACAGCATATTTTGAGAATTTTATCTGACCAATTGGTTATGTATGAATTTAACCCTGTTCACCACGCCATATATCTCTACAGAGATCATTTATTTCACGTATCGTTAAAGTATGAGGAAATCGTATCATACCTATATGGTAAGTATGGTTTGAGAAACAATGCTTTATTCAAGAACCTTCTCCAAGATTTATCGATAAATACTATTGCATTATCTTTTAGAAACTATATTAGAATTGTTTCATCTCTTTTAGAACTTCTTAGAGCAACATTATATGCTTATATGAGGTCATTGGAGTCTCTAGAGACGTATAGTGGTTTATCCGAGAACTTAATGAGGAGGATTCGAATTATTCATGATAACTACAGATACTCTTTCTCAACAAGTATTAATAAATTACTCGATATTCTAAACGCTATGTTGGATATTGAAGGAAAGGTTTTTAGAGATAGTTTAGTCAATATAGTAAAGATTCTTCTAGATGAACACGAGATATTCAGATTATCTCGTTACGAAATACTTGTTTTTACATATGAGACCCATAAATTTAGAGAATACATGGATAGACTCAAGGAAATCATGTACGATAGAGCAACTAATTTAACAATTACGTTAGACAACTTGGTTTCAGTTATTAATAACGTTATTATCAATAGCGAGTATATTGATTTATTAAAAGATATTTTATCTAAAGAGGAAGAACCGTATTTGACTCTCAGAAAGAAAATTACGAGATTGACTGGGGTTTTACCTAAATGGATAGAAGAATTGAGGTCTGTGTAAAGGGACGTTCAAGTTACGTTAAATGGACTCTATATCAATGGATTCTAGGTTTTAGGGATATTTTAGTTAATGAGTATGGTTTAGATATTGATGTTAAAATGATTGATGGTTTTGAAGATCCTCCGTTAATTATTGTAGGTGGATTATTTATAGATAAATATGTTTTTGATGAAGGTTTCGTATTAGAAGTTATTAAGAAAGCTCTGGATAAGGTTCGTCTAGAGTTTGATAAGAATATGTAAGTTGGAGAAACTACTTGAAGGTGAGTGTTTTCAGTATAATTCAATGGTTTGGTTTGTTAAGGGATTTCAACATCCAAGTGGCTACGTAGTTGCTTATCCTAGATACAATTTATTAAATAAAGCTAAAGTAAGTGATTTTAGAAATGTTTACTGGGATTGTATTAAACAGAATGTGCCTATGGTTCCTCTTAACGGCGCAGATATTCATATTTTTAACTTAAAACCATTTGAGAGAGATTTTGCATTTGAGCTCTTCTTGAATTGCTCTGGATTATGTGAAGATAAAGTTGTTGTAACTGGTTCTTCAACTGTTGGTTTAGAAACAGGTGATTTAGATATAATTGTTTATGGTGTTGATGAGGATGAGGTTTTGGAAATACATAGGTCTATAAATAATTGTTTTAAACCTATTAACGAGAGTCTTCTGGTCAAAGAGTACTTCGAGAAACATATTAATGATACTGATTTAACAACATATTTGTTTCTCAAAAAGAACACTTTACTCCACTATATGTTAGGTAAACTACATGTTAACGTTAAATACGTTTTTCACGATAGAGGCTGGAATAATTGTATTGACCCTGTCGAATCCGTCAGAATATTTAAGGGGTATGTGGAGATCGTTGGTGCGTTACGTAAATATGCTCTTCCCGTAATCTACATTGCTAAACATGATGGTGACGAAATGTATTTGTGGAGTCTGAGAGAGATATATGCTGAAATACCCAGGGGTATCTATTACGTTGAGGGGAGACTCGAGTTGAGGTCTAGCGGTTCATACTTAGTTCCTGATAATGGATTGTTATTGAAGATCTAAGTTTTCTAATCAGCTAGATTTATAAAGTCTTCTTATTTACAATTAGATCAGGATCAATTATGTGTGAATTAATTTGGAGAAGATATATATTAGAGATGCTGTTTACGATGAAATACCTGTGTATAGGTCTATCGAAGAACCGATAATTAATAGTTGGATTATACAGAGATTAAGATATATAAAACAATTGCAATTAACTTACTTAGTATACCCATCTGCGACACATACTCGATTTGAGCATAGTTTAGGAGTAATGCATACGGCTTCGGAATTCATTAACTATATTTTCAGTAATAATTCTATTGAAGATGTTATGAATAAATTAGGTATTAAAACTAATGAGAAGACGTTTGAGATTCTTCTCCGTATTACAGTTAGATTAGCTGGTTTACTACACGATATTGGACACGGCCCATTCGGCCACCTTTTTGACGATATCATAATCCCAATTATTGCTGATGGTAATGAACGAATAGTGCTTAAACGTAAATGTTTTTCTCATGAAGTCATCGGTTTCCTAATTTATTGGAAGAAAATTAGAGAGAATTTAAAGAAAATGTTGGAGAAGACAGAAGAACTATCTAGTTTATCTGATTTGTTAATAGAATGGCTGGATCAAATATTAATACCTATATGTTTAGAGGATGGGAAACTCGTTTATCACAATTTATTCAAAGTCGGTGAAGAAGGTTTTGGATATCTGTTGAGAATGCTTGTTAGGGATTTCCTATACACAGCAGATATTCTTGATTATTTGGTTAGAGATAGTATCTATACAGGTGCTGTAGAACTGGGTTTGATCAATAGAGTTAGGCTAATGCGTAGCGTTAAACTAGTCCATAAAGATGAAATTATTAAAATGCTGGAATCTAGAGAAGTTGCTGGGGAGGAGGCATTACTAGATTTAAACAATAAATTATTGGATCGAATACCTTCACCATATTTGATATTTATAAGAGATAAAGTAAGGCCTGATCTAGTGAGGTATTTGCACGCTAGGAGATTAATGTATGAAAACGTTTATTTACATCCTGTTGTTGAAGCTTTTCAATGGTCTGTTCAGGAAGTTTTTTTAAACGATATGGTTTGGTACCATATTGTTGGTATCGATAAGAAATCTTTCATTAAATTAATAATTGATTCATTAATTGATCCCGGGAAGAGTAGTGTTGATGAATTAATCTCTATTTATCTAAGATTAGTAGATGATACTCTTTTGAAAGCTAAAGAATTCGTTGAAACACATAGTTTGTGTAGAACAGATGTTGGTAAACATATTGATTCTATTTTTAACAATAGGAAACCGAGGTTCAAGATGTTAGTTAGGGAAATCGTGAATGGCATACCTGTGTATACTGATAAACCCCTCAGTGATATGTATATTAGTATTGTGGAGAGGTTGAGAAAGAATATTATTGAGAAATCCGGTTTAAGTTATGAAGATGATGTTAAACTCGTTATTGATAAAATCGATATTTATCCGGGTTCTGCATGGAATATTCAGGGTCCATACATATATCTGCTTCTGGATAAAGTTTATGGCTACTGGCTTGAATCCATATCTGAGTTTTCTAATAAAAACATGTTAACAAATATTGGAGAAATCAGATTATTCGTTAGTAGGGATACTGGTAATATGGCGAAGAAAAGACTAATTGAAGCATTTAAGAACGAGATTTTGAAGAAGGAGGATGTTAGAGAAGAGCTTAAACATGTAATTAGATTAACAACTAAATCCTACGTTACAATGTAGATTTCTTAAGATAATGTATTGATTTATTAGTTAATGTATAGAATCCACATATATTTCCAACACATAGTTTTCTCAAATAACCTTTCATGTATAAATTATAGATATCGTTATCCATCCTCCACGAATACGGTGTTTTCCAGAAAAATACCCAGTCTCTCCAATGGTCTTCAACAACGCCCCTCCTTATTAATCCATGAGTGTAAACCATTATGTCATGTGGTAAGAACAATTTATGTTTTAACGAATACGACAAGATCATTGTAAAAGTAGCTCTTAATGTTCTCTTACTAGTTAATACGACCATCATACCCCTTTGTATCAGTTAAGAAAACACGTGTTATAGAGTAAGGTGTTCCGTAATACTTTGCTGATATTCCATTATATAAAGTATCGATAAGCAGCAACTCTTTGATTCAATAAATTATGAATAAATTATGAAACTATGATACCATAATTATCGATCATCGTTGAAAGATTAATTAATCGTATAATTACTTAAAACATGTTAAACACATATTATCGCTTTACTAATACGTTGTTTCATGGTTGTAACTAATGGTTAGAACATGTATTGAAGCTATAGAATGTGTTGGATTCACAACTTCTTATAGATTAGTAAATATTTCGAAAGATTTGAGCACACCAATATGGGTTAAAATTGAGCAGAACGTGACGGGAAGTGTTTATGATAGAGTTATTGCTCATTTAATCTATAATAAAGACCAGATTTTCAGAGAGAAAAAGATTTTAGCTATGAATTTTGTAGGAGAAATTCGTTCAATGAATTTGATCGCTTCCGGAGATGATAGAAGTATAGTTATCCTTACAACAAGTATAGAGTCCGGTCGCGAGAATGGATTATCACTATCTTCTAAAGGGTGGAGAATTCATGATTTAAAAAGAAAAGCTTCGCTCTCGGAAATGTATAAATTCCTTAGGGAAGCTGGTGAGAAGGGTTTTCATGTTATTAACTTATGGGATAATGATACCAGTGTTTCCGTATTTGGAAATATTGCTGTGGAAATCCTAGATCAGCTTGGTTGTATAGATTACTTTATAGCAAGCATATTCGATCCAAGTGTTCTCGTAGGTGTAGCTAAAGTTCTTAAGAAAGAGTGTGGTAAAGCAATTAAGGCGTACGGTATCGAACCTTCGCATATTTCAATAGTTAGTAACTGGTACAGCGGTATTGGAGGAGGATCGGCTTTTCAAGACCCTATTTTAAACTTCACATATGATGTTATTCCAAATGTTCTCCTCAAGAATAGAGATACTATAGATGGATTCATAAATGTGGATTATCCCGAAATTATCTCTATTTGGAGAAAACTATTGTTGATGGAGAATCTCAACGTGGGTTATATCAGTAGCGTGAACGTTGCAGGTGCTCGTAAATTTATCGAAAAAGGAAGAATCGCTTCGGGCCGTGTAGTCACTTTATTAACGGATAGTTTGGTAATGTATATGGGCACCGAGTATTTCATGGATCAGTTTTTGTCAAAACAAATGTTTGAATCAATGCAGGTCTCTAATACCGATAGTTCCAAGTATTCACATATCAGTGGATAACAAGTTTTATTCTAATATATTTAGAGGGTTTAGTTAGGATTTCTAATATATAATTATCTAATACTATCTTAGGAATTTTCTTAGTTTTGTTCTCAAAATAACTATTGCAATAATGATGGCAATAGAAACTCCAGTTATTATTAGAGGTATTTTTATCCTCTCCATTAACTCTATTCTCTCAATTGGTATATTAGTATCTACAAATGCTATACTTAGTATTACGTTTAAAACAGGAATATAGTTTGTTTCATTCGTTAATCTAAAGTATATCGTTACACTATATACTAGGTTATCAATGAATCCGATATATGCATTATACTTTACTTTTAAAGCCGCATCGATCATTGTATCTAAGCCATAATACCTAGAATCCAGGATTCTTTGAACATGATCGCTGAATTCGTTACCCATTTCCTTAATATACGTTGGTGTGAAGAATATGTATACACCGCTATACCATGGAAGCATATATCCCTCTCTATCTACTAGTTTGAATTGGAAACTCGGTATAGTATACCAGCTAAAAACGAGGGCTATCCCCGATTCAGTAGTGCTAGTAGCTCTAGACCCCTCATCTATTATCTCTAAGTAGCTGCAAAATGGGTTATTATTGATGCTTGTATTCAATCTTTCTTTAACCATTACGAAACTCAGTTCAGAATATGTTATAACATTATATTTAGATTCTTCAAAACATGTTGAGTAGTTCAGTACTCTTAATTTCGGAGATAACGATAATGTTTGGTTATCCAAAACTATGAAGTCAACAGATTTATAGTATTTAACGTAAACATCTGGTTTAATCCAATCTATGGTTGAAAACACGTTATATGGGGTAACCGTAGTTATAGCTAGTAACGCTAAACATATTGTTAGTAAAATTATTCGAGATTTATCGGGGGGGTTCAAGTTCTAAACCAATTTATTCCTATAACTGGAGCATTACTACCTTTTAGAGATTTTATTGTTAAAGATACATTGGTGTTTCCGTAATTTATAGATATTGGTGTAAACATGGAGGATACGTAAACTAATTGGCTTAGAGCTACGCTTACATATAATTTACTGTATAGAGTATTCGCATCTAGTGGTTTATCGCTATGACCAATATATATGCATGTAACTCTACCTCTACATACATTAAGTGTTTGCCAAGCTGTGAATCCCCTGTGATCAGCTGTAACTAAATATATTCTATCACCAGGTAGCGATTGTGCTTCAACACCTATCGATACTTCACATGGTTGACCAACTGCTTCGAGATTCTGAGCACCATAGTGATATCTCGTTTCAAGTAGAGATCTGTTTGCTAATAAACTCATTATATAATACAGCTTAGGTAAACCATCATTATCCGGATTTAACTTAGCAACTTTACTATTAATCTCCATTTCAGCACATAGAGGTACATATAGATTCAAACCGTAAATAACGTTCCACGGGTTTCCCAATCTAATGCTTGTTTTCAATAAACTCATATGTATGCCTTGATAGAACAGGTTTGTATCGAATACAAGATCGACTCTCTGTTTAGACGTCGCTAAACTATATAGAACTCTATGGAGTTTCTCCCCCAAGGGTATATCCTCTTCGCCATTCATAGAAGCAATTTGTTTAATAACAAGATCTGTTGAACCAGTGTAGCGTTGGATCTGCATTAATATCCTATCGATAGCTTGTTTATTTATTCCTTCGAAATCCTTGCTTAAAATATCAGATAGCGTTTTCCAAGACGAGTATATCATAGAGCTAGTAGTTTCATCAGGCCCCATATATGGCTTAATAGTTATTAATCTGTATTTTTCGTTGAAATCCCTATTTGAGTGTGAATAAATTGTTAATACATCATCTTTCAACACTTCAGGAACATATCTTTGAGAACCATCGAAGTACTCATATATATTCGGTTTGGTTAACGAATTAAGCAATTTAGAGAAACCAATATATATTCCTCTGGAACCTCTCCACTCTAGTTGCTTAGGGGGAGTTACCGGCGTTCTCTTCTCATTCTCACTAATTTTCTTAACACCATGTAAGTACACTTTATGTAACCATCTAGGAGACCCTGGATATGCTGGAACTCCATATAGATGAATCCCATCAACTAAACTAAATATTATTTTAGTAGGTTCTACAACTCTATTTACAATATACGTTATTGTTGATGCTAGTGAAGAATCCGTACATGTTAAATCTAGAAATATTTCTTCAGCATTATTATTCAATTTACTCATAATTTTCGAAACATATATTGTAGTATCGAATACATTGTCTCTAACAATGTTTTGAGCATATATGTAGTCGGGGACAATATCTACATCGAAATCCTTAACGTGATCAAGGTTTTTTTCAACATCTTCAACTACATGTTTACTCGTTAATAAAACGAATAGTTTTAAACCATATTCTTCCTCTAATCTCCCAATAACTGTAGGTAAAACCCATGGTTCTCTACTTACTATTATTACGGATAGTTTCTTATACATGCTTAATTTCTGGTCTAAAATATTTTCAAAACTATTAACTTGATTCAGCATTTTATGAATCACTCTATTCAACACTATGTGGTGATTGAAAATGCGCAAGTATCGTGGTATGCATATTATAATGTTATATTAGAGTTCGGTTAATTTATTCTAACTTTTAACAACGGGATGTATAGCTTCACGTGGAGCCTTATCGAATACTTCAAGGTATTTTCTGAGTACTTTGGGTATTTTAACTGTCCCATCTGGTTCTTGATTATTTTCTAAGATTGCTGTTATTGTTCTTGTACTAGCTATTGCAGTAGAATTGAGTGTATGTACGTATTCCTTAATCATACCTTTCCTTCTAATCAACCTTATGTTTAAACGATAAGATTGCCAATCAGTAGTATTACTGCAACTAACCATTTCCCTATAGAGGCCTTGAGCAGGCATCCAAACCTCTAGATCATATTTCTTAGCAGCAGGTAAGCCGAGATCTCCACTAGATATATTTACAACCCTATAGGGGAGTTCTAATCCTCTAAATAATTCTTCAGCGTTACCAATAAGTTCTTCCATGAGATCCCAGCTTTCTTCGGGTTTAGCATACACGTATTGTTCAACTTTATGGAATTGATGAACTCTAAATATGCCTTTCAAATCCCTATTACCGGCACCAGCTTCTTTCCTAAAACATGGACTTACACCTACGTATTTTAATGGAAGCTGATCGTCGTAAAGTTCTTGACCAGCGTGTAGAGCTGCTAGTGAATGCTCAGCTGTAGCGATCAAGTATAGGTCTTCTCCCTCTATTTTATATATCGCATCTTTAAATGTAGCTAAATCAACAACACCCATCATAATACTTAGCCTAAGCATATAGGGGGGTAGGACAAGCGAATATCCTTTCTTTGTTAACTCATCTATCGCATACATTAGTAGAGCCATATCTAGAAAAACCAAATCGTTGAAAAGATAGTAGAATCTACTGCCGGCGACTTCAGATGCTTTAAGAGTATTGCCAAGCATAAGGACGTTTTCAAGCATATCAGCGTGACCAATAGGTTTCCAACTAATTTCTTCATAATCAATTTTAAAACCATATTTCTCGGTTTGTTCTTTAAACTTCTCTATAAAACCACTATAGACTTTGGGTTTACCCCAGAATCTGATCGGAACATTATATGTTTCATCTGGACCTATAGGAACAGATTCGTGAACAATATTTGGTAAAGCTAGTAATAAATTATTCCTCCTCTCTTCAAGTTCACGTATCTTAACTTCAAGTTTCTCTAATTCATCCAGTAGTTCTCTAGCTTCTTTAATCTTAATTTCTCTCTCTTCACCTTTCAAAGATGGTATCATTTTAGTAATAACGTTATGTTTATGTCTAACTTCTTGTACGTAACTAAGGGTTTTCCTCCATTCCAAATCCGCATTATAAGCTTCATCAACAATACTTGGATCCATAAATCTCTTTTTAACATGTTCTTTTAAAACATCTTTATTTTCTCTCAAAAGCTTCAAGATACTATACATAAGGTTCACACGTTGATTTTAAATTTTAATTATAGGTTATGGTTTTAATTATTGAATAAATTACCCATAGGTTTTATATAGCTCAGCTATATCGTAACCAAATCTCTCTTTAAAAATACGTCTACCTTTTTCAGTCATCTTATCTGGAGTCCATGGAGGGTCATATACAATCTCTAGATCAACTTCTAAATTAAGCCTTTTCTTAATCTCCTCTATGATCATTTGAGGTAAAATATAGGCTAGGGGGCATAGCGGTGTTGTCAAAGTCATTTTGATCTTAACTACACCTTCTCTAGGAAACTCTATTCCATATATTAAACCCAAATTATAAACATCTAAACCTATTTCAGGATCCACGATTGTTTCGAGAACTTCTATAATTTTCGAACGAATCTCTTCGCTCATAGTAATTCAACATCAAGCGACTTATACTTCTAAATTTATCATAATAGTAGTTTTATAAGTTCTTGTTAAACCCGGATCATTCTATACATATATAAACTATTTATCCCAATAATAAACAATATGTATTGTGATGCTGAAGCCGACATAAACTTGAAACTTTGTGAATGAAGAGAGGTCGGTGGTCTGAGCCTCTCTTCACTGGGTGTTTATATGAGTGGTTTGGTCGAAATTGAGGTACACGAGAATATTGAGGATTTTAGCAATAAAATTAAAGATTCAAGTTTTTTAGCATACGTATCTCTCCATGGCGTGTTTCAAGGAATGATTAGAGTTGGTAGAGAGGATTTATCATCATCTTTATCAGAAGTTGTATCTAAAAGTGAAAATAGATGTTTCTACATAAGATTGGGAATGAAGATTAATGGAGACTGGGACGAAGCTTATGTACTGGTATGTAATGGAGTCTTACTAGGTGTAAATGGGGAGATTAGAGGTAGGGAAGTATCCGGTTCTGCTTGTCTCGAGGAAGTTGTTAATGGAATCAATTCTGGCAGATATAGTAAAGGTTTAATAGAGATAACGGAAATACCCGTGAAATTCGTAGAGGAGAGGCTCGGAGTAGACGTTAGTTCATTAGGTAAGCCTAAACCACGATTACCTCCACCTCCATCTAAGGAGAGAAGACTCGTTACGGAAGAGAAGCCTACTGAAATCGAGCGTCTCGTTGAAGAAGCCACAACTATACCGATAGAGACGAGTATTTCTAGAACCGAGACTCTAGTTCCACATGTTAAACCCCCAGCTGAGGAGAGGATTACTCCATCTCCGGTTCTGAAACCCCCCGAAATACCTGTACCTGAAGCTATTAGTAAGAAACCAGTCGTTATCGAAGAACTCAGTATTGCTTTAGATAAACCTATTATTGATTTTACAGATAGGCTTGTTCAGCTTGCTTCTGGAGAGAATATTGGGATCTCCTCAGCTGTGGTGAGTGGGGATATGGATAGATTAGATGTCGAGGTTTCCATAGCGAGGCTTGGGATTACGAGGAAGAGGGAGAAGATGCTTAGATTAGCCGAGAGTATTGCAAACATACTTAGCGATATATTAGTTAAGCAAAAAGCTTCTCAGAAAGAAATTGCTATCGTTGTTCGTCACGGTTACGAAGCCGTTAAATTTACTAAAAGAATTGGTTAGAGAAGAAACCAATCTATAACAGAGAAATTGTTATTGTTGTTTTATTGAAAACTCTTGACTCTCTAGGTAACGTATATTCCAATAGAGAAAGTTTATATTCTCAAAACATACTATACCTAATACTTTCTATCAACGTAACAACTGTAAATATACGTATATACGGCTATGTAAGTGGTTTTAATGGAATATACATTACTAATTACGGGATTTATAGGCGCTATCCTATTAGCGTGGATTAATGGAGCTAATAATGCGGGGAATGCTATTGGTTCAGCTATTGGTTCTAAAGCTATAAGTATTAAGAAAGCATTATGGCTCGCATCTCTATTCGAGCTTCTAGGAGGGGTTCTTTTTGGTCATTTCGTTTCATTAACACTACTTAGAGGATTATTTGATATTAACTTAATTAATGATCCTAAAACATCTCTGATCGGTTTAAACATAGCTATTTTTGCAACAGTAGCGTGGGTTTTCCTAGCAACATTATTTAGGGTACCGATGAGTATTAGTCAAGCAATTGTTGGGGGAATGCTTGGTTTTGGTTTAGCAACTATTGGTTTAGAAAGAATTAATTGGTTTAAAGTAGGAGAGATCGTTGCTTCATGGATATACCTACCTTTCTTAAGCATGGCTATATCCGTGTTTCTCTATAAGCTATTTGTGAAACTTACAGTATCAATAAACTGGTTTAAATTATCAATTCTCTTTCTATCGTTCTGCTATATCAATATATTTTCAGCTACACTACTGTTAATGGCTAAAAGCATTAAACTATTAGAACTTAGGAATTCGATCATATATTCAGCAATAATCAGTACATTACTAACTTTAGCAATGTACATTCCAATTACTAGAATTAAGTTCAAATCTTTAGCTGAAGCTAAGGAAAAAATGTTTAGATTACTTCTACTAATATCGTGTTTATCAATGGCTTTCAGCCACGGCGCTAACGATGTAGCTAATTCAGCGGGTCCATTATCAGGAATTATTTATTTAGTTAATGAGGAGAAGATCCCGGAAACGGCTTCCATCCCTATCATACCCCTTTTAGTTTCGTCGATAGCTATATCATTAGGTGTTCTTCTGTGGGGGTATAGAGTTGCTGAAACTATCGGTGAGAAAATAACAACATTAACTGTAGAGACAGGATTTATAGCTCAGTTCAGCGGATCTATAACTGTTCTCATAGTAACTAGATTAGGCTTACCTGTCTCAACAACGGTAGCGATCGTTGGATCAATTGGAGGAGTCGGATTAGCACGAGGTTTAAGATATGTTAATTTGAAAACGCTTTTCAAAATTATTCTAACGTGGTTTATCGGTTTTCCAACAATAATGGTTTTATCCTATATTGGAGTCAAAGTCTACAATATGCTCAGCTAACAATCCACCCTACGAGAAGGGCTTTCAAATAATCTGCTGTATCTCTACATGAATCAACGGCTTCTTCGAGATCCCTATTCAAATCATGTATGAGAATTGCTAGAACAGGGGATTCGTATGAATCCCTATTTTCGAAAAGCAGTCTCCTGATCTCTAAATCGATATTATCCGCTTCTTCTTCGGTTATCAAAACTTTGTTAATAAGATCAGTTGCTCTATCATAATTGCCTTTTATTGATTCCTCAATTGCTTCACGAGTAGATCTATAAGCTTCAACTAATTTATTAACCATTTTCTCCAAATTATCTCGAATATCGACGGGTATCTCCATGTATGGTAGTATGATGAGCTCTCTACTAGCCTCCTTGACCCAATCACAAATTCTATAGATACTTTTTATAAAGTGGTAGAACGCTTCCTTCAATGCAGGATGTATATGTGTTTTCTCAAGTAAGGCAACAAGTTTTTCTTTAGTTTCATGAACTTCGGTTTCGATCTTCATAGCGCTAGTTAATTTAGATCTAGCTTCTCCGATTCTATAGCTATTTAGCAGTTTTATCGATTCGTGGAATTCAGTTATTAATTTATCAACTTTACTTGAATATTCCAGTAGTAAATCTATTAGAGGGTTCGGCATTATTTCCTTGATCAATATCTACACCTATTTAATGAGTAAAATTGTGTTTAGCTTATAAATTAGGATCCGATGTTAATGCTTTTCATTTGATTATTTTACTTTGGTTGATACGTGTTGTTTAGAAAGGATTTCAATCTAATGGTTACATATGAATACGGTTTACAAAACTATAGGTATGTTATAGGAATACTGGGGCGTTTTATCGGAGACATGGTTGTTGTAGAAGTGGGTTCTTCCGTAGTATTGATCCGTACGAAGGATCCATACGAAGCAGTCGAAAAACTTAGAAGTGTTAGTGATAAGTTAGGGGTTATATATAGAGTGATACCTGTAGATAGAGTTCTAGAACCATATGTCGAGATCATTAGAGACGCGGCTGCCGAATTATCTGATCAAAGAATACCTGTTGATAAGACTTTCAAAGTAGTTCTCAACGGTAGGCTTTATTGGAGGGATACTAGGCTTCCAGCTCATAGTAGGGATGCTATACTAGCTATTGCTGAGAAAATTTCAAGGAAAGTTTCTCTAACTAATCCAGATTACGTCGTATATGTGAGAAGTGTTAAGTTCAGACATATGCGTAGATTAGCTACATTAACTGTAACTGAAGCTAAAAACATACTTTCACTAAAATCCGGTAAACCCTAGATACACTCATGTTCCAATAACTACGCGTTCTTCAACAAGTCTTTTCAACAACGAGATTGCTGATAGAGCAGCTAAATAACTTGTTTTCGGATTATCGGGGTGCGGTACGTTCTCAACAATAACCCTTATTCTTGAAGCTTCCGATTCAGCAATTAATTCATGCACTGTTCTAGGTGTTTTAGGATCTACAATGAATTCAACTTCAACCTCGCTATCAGTAGCTAGTTTCAAAGTAGCTGCTACATTTATATTAAAAGGTAGTTTAACAACAGCTTCTTCAGCAGAACCTTTAAAAACAACCGTGGAATCGGTAATATCACTGGGTTTATAACCTAGATTCAATAAGGACTTCTCATCAACAGATTTAACATTTTTCCTTGTGATAAGCTTAACTTTCTTAAAACCAACTATAGATAATGCTTTCAAACCATCAATACCACATACTGCTCCACTAGGAACGAATAATCTGGACCCCCCTTTAACCGATGCCTCTCTAATTCTCTCCATAACTTGTGGATCCAGTAGAGCACCTACACTTAAGACTACAGTGTCAACACCTTTCTCGAGAATATAGGGTACATGTGATTTAACAGCTTCTTGACTAGCTGCTTCAACAACAATATCTGGTTTATTGATTAGTAAACATTCTAGGTCTGTGCAGATCAATGGTTTCATTCTCATCATACTTCTCGATAAATCTACGCATTTCTCAATAACGATATCGTAGATAGCTATGAGCTCGGCTTTAACTAAACCACTATCTATTGCTTTAGCAATCGTTGAACCAATAGCTCCACAACCAATAATTGCAACCTTACTCATTTAATCACCTCGAGGATTTCTAAACTCATATCGAGAGCTGGAGCCGAATGAGTTATTGCGCCGACGCTTACGACGTCGATATCGTATTTAACGTATTCAGCAATATTATCGAGACCTACTCCTCCCGAAACCTCGATCAAAACCCTATCTCTCAACCCCTTCTCTCTGAGAATACCGATAAGTAAACCAACATCTTCTGGTTTGAAATTATCGAGTAGTACTATATCGGCACCAGCTTCAACAGCCTCTACAGCATCCTCTACATTGTTTACTTCAATTTCTATTCTCTTAGTAAAACTAGATTTAGACTTAACTCGCTCAATCGCTTCTCTAACGCTACCAATAATCGCGAGATGATTATCTTTAATTAATATGGAATCGCTTAAACCAAATCTATGGGTATCACAACCGGCAATCCAAGCGGCTTTCTTCTCAAAATATCTTAAACCAGGCAGAGTTTTCCTCGTAATAGCTACTCTAACTTTAGGATTAATCTCTCTAACTTTATCTACGAAAACTTTAGCTAACGTAGCAACACCGGAGCAATGCATTAATAGATTGAGTAGAGTTCTTTCAATAACAAGTGTTTTCTTAGCATTACCTACGAATACGAGAATATGATCTCCTGGTTCAACATTTGAACCTTCATTAACCGAGAACTCTATTCTAAAACCAAGCTTCTCCAGAATTAATCTAGCTTCATCTATGCATGCAACAATTCCTTTCCGTTTAGCAATAATAGCTGATTTCACAACTATATTATTCGGAATTAAAGCTTCAGTAGTTATATCCCAGTACGGATCATCCTCGTGTAGCCATTCGATGAATTTAGAAACTATTTTTTCCTCCAAGGTATTTCAACACCAATTATTTCAAATGAATTTTCTAAAACTCTTAGAACTCTTCTCCTTATTTTATCAGGTACTTCAACAACATATTTCCCTTCTTTCAAAGACCTATAGAGTTTATTTAAATCGATCTTTTTCATATCTATACATACAGCTTCCGGATTAGCTGGGATAAGTTTCTTGTCTGGATTTTCCTTACGCATTCTATGAAGTATACCGATTTCTGTAGCTATAATGTACGATTTATAGTTAGTTTCTCTAACGTACTTTATCATTTGGCTAGTACTACCGATAAAATCAGCTAAATCCCTAACTTCACGTATACATTCAGGGTGGACGAGAACTTTGGCTTCTCGATCCCTGGTTTTAGCATCAATAATGTTGTTAGCTTTGATAGCTTCATGAACGGGGCAGTAGCTGTTAGGTGGAACGGGGATAACTGTTTTTCCAGTTGTTTTAGACAAGTAATCAGCTAGATTCCTATCGGGTCCGAATAATATTGTATCACTATCTATTTGAGAAACGAGTTTTAAAGCACTCGCACTAGTAACGATATAATCAGCTTCAGCTTTAACGACAGCCGGGGAGTTCACGTAGATAACAACTGGTGCTTTAGGATAATTTGACCTAAATTTCCTCACATCTTCCGGTGTTATCATAGATGCCATAGGGCACTTCGCCTCCGGCTCGGGATGTAGCACTACTTTATTCATTGCTAATACCAATGCTTGTTCAGCCATGAAATCTACTCCACAGAAAATTATTTTATCAGCATCGTGCTCCATGGCTTTAATCGATAATTCTAAACTATCGCCAACGTAGTCGGCAATATCCTGGATTTCCGGGAGTTGATAATTATGAGCTAATATTAAAGCCTTGTTTTCCCTCTTCATTTTTAGAATTTCATTAACTAGACCCATATTCAACCTCTACGCTATTATTTGGAATATTCTAAATATATCTATTGGAATTTAATGGAAACCATAGAGGCAAAATTTTGATGAATTAAACAAGATCGGTGTAAAACATGCCTAGACTAGCAGTATTTCCTCTGAAATGTAGAGGCAAGATTTTAGAAAACCTAGTTGAACGGTTGGAAAAGCTAAGTTTTGATTATAAAATTCAGGACCCATATAATCTGGAACCCGAAGTACTTCAAACATACGATATAATGCTTATAGTTGGTACAGACAGGGATTTCCTAGAAATCATTCATAGAGTGGGATTCATAGGTGTACCTATTGTTTTAATAAGTCCCCCTGGTTATTCCTCATTCTTCTCTACTACTAGTTGGGATGGTTTATGGGAAGGAATTGAAAAAATTAGTGAAAGAGATTTTACAATAGAGGATTTCTCAACTCTACAAATCGAGATTGATGGTTCTAAGAAACATTATTGTTTAAATGAAGTTGCTCTATTTGCAGATAAAAGTGGCGTAATTCTGGATTATACTCTACGAGTAGATGATGAAACTGTGTGGAGGGATTCTGGAGATGGATTAATAGTATCTACTCCGGTTGGTTCAACAGGATATGCTTTATCAGCTGGTGGCCCAATTGTTGCGCGTAACGCTAACGTTATGGTAATAGTTCCGGTTAATTCATTGAATCCTATGAGAAGACCTCTAATTGTATCGGATTCCTCAACCATATCTATTAGTGACATTTCATGTAGAGTCGCTACTGTAGCAATAATTGATGGTGTTCTCAGAGAGAAGGTTAAAGAAAATCTTGTTGTTAGAAAATCCGATAAACGTATTCGTTTAGTTAGATTTGAGGCAAAACTATTGGATAGTATGGCTAGGAAGAGAAGAATAGCTTTAGAAATAGAAGATTCTCCTCCGAGTGTTAAATTCATATATAAGATGCTGGAGACTTATGGAAGTTTAACGATGAGAGAACTTGTAGAATTAACTAATCTACCGCCTAGAACTGTGAGATACGCTTTAAAAATACTTGTTGAAAAAGGAGTTGTTGAGAGACTAACTAGTTTGAGAGATGCTCGCGTCAGTATTTATCGTTTGAAAAGTAGAATACATTGAGCTACCAGTAATGTATTTCGGTAATAATGATCTTGATGCGTCGATATTTTTATAATTGAGGTAAAGCGATCTCATTGATCTGTTTTAACGATTCATTTTCATAGATTCTGATAATATAGCCTCCAATTGTGTATATCTTATTATCCACATATACTGTTCTAGTAGCTCCATCGTGTTGTAGAAAACCTTCTATTACTAGTCCTATACGTTCACTGTAGACTATTTTTAGAACAATCACACCCCAGTGAGTCGCGTTATTCATAGGTATGTAGACTCTACCGTATTCATAATCTATAGTTACAGCATGATGATCATATAGAGCTGTGCTCCAACCATTCAATACAATATAGCTTATTTCACTCATATTAGAGGGTTCAGTTACGTTAAATAGAGAGAACTTTAGTAAACCGAACTCGGCTTGCCCCGTTTCATCTCTAGATCCGACTCCCAATCCTAACAGTAATTCATTACCTATTGGGTGTAGATATTCGCTAAAACCAGGTATTTTCAAAAAGCCCAGAATAACTGGATTCGAAACATTCGTTAAATCTATTGCAAACAATGGATCTACATTTCTATATGTAACCAGGAACAGTATGTTCTTCACTAATCTAGCTGAATAAATTCTCTCTCCTGGAGCTAAATTCTCTAATTTACCGGCTAATCCGCCTACAGACATATTAATGATATACACATTATTACTCGTCTCCGCTTCAGGCTCCAACCATATAAGTATTATCGGGGTTGAGAGTTTCTCCTCGCTAGACCCTCTCATGATTAGTGGAGTTGTTGAAACAGTATATTCTTGAACAACACTCCTGTAAGATACAAGTCTCAATCTTCTACACGTTGTTGCTACTACAAAGTTATTATTGAGTTCCTCCATAGCGAACTGATCTAGAACAATACCATTTACCTGAAATGCTAAGCTAAAGTTTATATCTAAACCCATGTATTCGAACACATAGAAGATCGTTTTATCGCTTAAACTAATGTTCCAATAGAATCTTCCGTTTCTCATCAAAGTATTGTTAGGCAAGGAATTCTCAAATTTAGATGCTAATAATATGTAAGCATCATATATCCTACCCTGATCCAATAATTCCACTATCTCTCTATAAACCTCTACATTAATCATTCTCGACAGCTCTATTAGTATTTCCGGTTCCCAAATCGAACCCCAAATCAATCTACCAACATAGATTCTATTATGTGAAACGTATAGTAATGAAGATCGATCGATGAGGAATGAAGCATAATTGTAGATTAGTTCTTCTAGATCTACAGCTATGATTGTCAAATAATTCGTTGGTTTAAGAGAAATTAATGATATTTTTTCAACATCCATTTCTCTACCATTAATTAATGGTATAAATGGTGTGTAAATCTCAGTATTTGTGAGAACATATAGATACTTATCAACTAATCTTGACCCGAAATACCAGCCCGAAACTGTTAATCTATATATTTCTATTGGATTAGCCGCATCACTTATGTTATAAATCACTATAATTGTCGACACATCATAATATATGGGTGCTGGACGGTATATTCTAACAAATTGTGGACCACTAGTTGCTATCACTATCAAGTTATTCCTATAAAGGAATAATCCATCCACTAAGGTGGAATTGTCTAGTTTAATGATACTTTTCAAAGTATCTGTTGATGTATCTATAATGTATATGTTCTTTCCATAAGCGTATGCTATTACCCAACCATTGGTTTTAACAATATCTGGTTCATCAACTCCTCTAACCTGAATATTGGTTTGCGAATACCTATTCAACCCCTCTTTTAATTCTCGAGGAAATAACGCTGGTAAACCGTATCCCTCTTGATAAGGTTTTTCAAAGTAATCGATGATATTATTGAGAAAAGATAGTAATTCATTCTCATCCCTAAATATTCTTATACCGCTATGAATACCTGTATCCCATGTTGTGTTGGATAAATGAGTGTATTCCGTGGTTGGAGTTTCTTTCTCAATCCATTGTTCCGGGGGGTAGCGATACGTTATAATTAAGAATATTGAAACTAGTATAAGTAAAATACTTGTTAATATGAGTAAAACATGTTTGTGATTCAAATTCCTCACCATAGTGATATGGGGTATTAACCGTTCTTTAATAATATATTCTAGTCACGTGTAAGGTACATTAGGGTCCTTGATTTCAATACAATGTTGTTTATCTAGTTAAATTCTACGAACTTTCCTCCTTCTTAATTCTTACTGGAAGAGGTTTACTATCATATATTGTATATAGTGTCCAACCGGTTCTATGTGGTACTCCTTTCATTTTCTTAACCATGATTTGTCTCAATGGTATAGAATACTCTTGTAGAAACGGGTGCTGCTCTATGTTTTCAGTCAATATTATTCCATCGACAACGTGTTCAATACCATCTAGGAAATCTTTATAGTAGTCAGTATCGGTATGTAGAGTAGTTATTGTTAATACTCCACGGGCTTTAGAAGTATTCGCTCTAAGTATCCAGACTAGCTCGAGTACTCGTGAAGCTTCATGATAATTCAGATAAATATTGAATGAATCAATAACTAGTAAACCCCTATTTCTGATATTCTTCTCATCTAGAACTTTAATGATTTTTGATATCGTTGAATCAAGTTCTCTCGGGTCATCCTCGTCTACAACGAAAGATGGTTTTTGTGGTTTAAACCCTTTAATCATAAAGCTAAATCCATCAATTAGGTAGAATAGTCCTTTACTCCAGGCTTCATCTAGATTCAAACCTAATGCTTCGAAATACGATAATATGCTTCCAGGATCATCATCGTAATCAACATATACGACTGGCTCCCCCTTCTCTATGAAGGATTTAACAATAGAATTTACTAAAAGCGATTTACCAGTCCCTCCTCTACCAGCAATTATTATAAAACTGTTTCTCAGAATACCTGCTGGTAATATGTATTTGAATATATCTACATCAAATTCGATCCTACTAATTGTACTCAAATAATCACCTATTCATACTAATTTAGCTTATCTGGGTATAAAACAGTATGTAGGTGATTGTTTTGAAGCCTCTTGAAGGGATTAGAGTAATTGATTTTACACATACTTTAGCTGGTCCATTCGCTACAATGGTATTAGCGGATTTAGGTGCTGAAATCATAAAAATAGAACCTCCTTCTGGTGATGAAACTAGGCAGTGGGCTCCATTTGTAAATGGAGTTAGTGCATATTATTTATCCATTAATAGAGGTAAGAAGAGTGTTGTTCTGGATTTAACAAAGAGTGAGGATAGGGATGTTGTGTATAGATTGGTTAAGGAAAGTCACGTTGTATTCGAAAACTATAGGCCTGGTGTGAGAGAGAAGCTCGGCGTCGATCCTAATAAATTATTCGAGATTAATAAGAACTTGGTTTACATTAGTATTAAAGGATTCAGGCCTTCATCAATCTATGAGGATTTACCAGCATATGATATCATAATTCAGGGTTTAAGCGGTATCATGGTTTCTACAGGTTATGAAAACGAGCCTCCCATTAGGATACCATTTGCTTTATTCGATGTGTATACCGGTATGGTAGCGGTAATATATGCTTTAACTGGATTATTGAGTAGAAAACCTTTTTATGCTGAAGTGTATTTATTCGATACGGCAGTATTCTCGATGTGTTATTTACCAGTAATGTATTTATTAACGGGTGTTAAACCTAGAAGAATGGGTCATCAACACCCCTCAATAGTTCCATACCAAGCTTTTCAAGATAAGGATGGTAAATGGTTTATAGTTGCTGCAGCTAACGATAGGTTCTTCACTAAACTATGCGAAGCAATTGGTAAACCAGAGCTAGCCTCCGACCCGAGATTTAATACTAATCCCAGTAGGGTAGCTAATAGAGATGCTTTAATTAACATACTTCAAAACATCTTTAGAGAGAAGAGTAGGGATGAGTGGATTAGAATACTTAGAAAACATGGAGTTCCAGTAGCTCCAGTTTATGATTTTGACGAGGTTTTCAGAGACGAGTATGTAGTCAGGGAATTAATTGTTGAGCTTAAGCATCCATTGTTAGGTACAATTAAGCAGATTCCACAACCGGGTACTATAAATGGTGAGAGATTAGTATCAACTATTCATCCACCATTACTAGGTGAACACAATAATGAGATTTCAAATCTATAGGATTGAACAGGTAATATTTAGTGTTTATAAATGAGAATTTCGCACGGTTCAGTTATATACTCTGAATTTAGATATTTAACCAAATACTGCTATTTCTTTGATTAATTCCCCTTTTCTAAATCTCTCTAATCTAAATTTCTCGAAAATATCGTTTAATGGTTTACCATAAACTATGTATTGTGTTAACGCTTCACCAACTGCTGGAGCCATCATAAAACCATGTCCACTGAATCCTATTGCTAGATAGAGATTTTCATAATCATCTACAGGTCCAATAATAGGATGATGGTCTGGTGTTGTATCGTAATAGCCTGTCCAGTATCTCAAAATGTTTAGATTAGCTAGCCATGGGAAATGTTTTAACCATATAGAGGTTGCTCTATACAGGTATTCAATCTTATTCACTATTCTACCTCCATACTTGGTCTCCATTTCAGCACCAATTAATATTCCACCGTGGAATACCTGAACGAGATATGATGATGAAGACCAATCTATTAGTAAAGGCTTTATTGAGTATTTGTATGCTTCAGTTATCAAAGCGTGTTTAGGTATATTGGTTATAGGTACTTCTAAACCGATTGTCGATAGCAATTGGGGTGAATCCCAGCCACAAGCTACTACAATGGTATTCGCCTCTATTAAACCCCTATTCGTCTCAACACCGCATGCTCTACCGTTCTTAACCATAATTCTTAAAGTTTCTGTATAATCCATTACTCTCACCCCCCTACTAGCTAAGTATTTCAAAGTATTAGTGACGATTGCGAAATTATCCGCCTTACCTGCTAAGGGGTCGTAAACACCTGCAATTACTTTGTCTAGATTCATGTATGGAACGATCTCTTTTATTTCATATATATCTACGAATCTTGTATTAACGCCATTTAAATTCTGGAACTCAACAGCCTTTCTAAAGAATTCATAATCTTTCTCATTACTTATAAGCCAGAGATAACCATCACGTCTATACTCAAATCCAAGCTTCTCCGAAAGTTCTCTCCAGAGTTCAATAGCTCTCTTCATAACCGTTATATGTTCTAAACTCGTGAAACTAGCTCTAATTCCTGTAGCACATCTAAACGTACCGCCAGAACCCGGATAGTTTTTCTCAACAATAACGATATCTTTAACACCGTGTTCAACTAAGTTGTATGCAGTCAATAAACCATTCACGCCCGCACCTATAATCAGAATATCCGTCTTAATCAAATCCAAACAACCCTACTCACATTGTGAAGCGAAAAACCTCATGGGTATAGGAGCTATGGGGGGTCTAGAAGATGGCAATCTAAGTTCATCTAATTTACACCCTTTAACTCTAGCGATCTCTCTCATAACGTGTATTAAACAATAGGTTCCCTGGCAAGGACCCATACCTATCCTTAAAGCTCTCTTAAGCAACTCTATATCTAGTAATCCTGAAGCTATAGCCTCTCTAATTTGTTTCAAATTTACTCTCTCGCATTTACATACAATTATTTTCTCCGGATCCGTATATTCCTCACCTCCCACCACTTATCTCTTGGAACTTCAACTGTAACAACCCATGTTTTATCATATTGCCAAACTTTAACGATCCTCCCAACACCTACTTCTCTCCCCTCTCTATCTAGAAGTACCGCAATAGAATCCTTTTCGGGTTTAGGAAGCATTTCGTATGGTAGACTTATTAAAGCATAGTTTTCCCTCGACAAATCGACTACGAAAATCGCTAAACCAGGACACTGGGGTATACATGCTCCACAACCAATACATTTATCGAAATCTACTCTTGGAACACTATATATCCTATCCTTAGATATAGCTTTAAAGGGACACGCATATATGCATAGATTACACGGTATTTCTTCAGGACATTCTAAGATAACCACGGGCCCTCTTCTTAACCTCTCATTGCTAGGTAAAAGCTCTTTCCTAGCCAACTCTTCTATAGTGAGAACACCTGTTTCTCTATAACTCAATACAGAACACCTTTTCTAATCTTCTCCATATCCTCCTCCGAAACGGTAACTTTTAATTTACCTATTCTAGACCTCTCAACAACAGGTGCTAACCTATATTCGTTCCATAAGAAATCAATTAATTCACTTCTCCTTCTCGAAATACTGTTAGAATCGAACCCTAGTTTCATAGCTATAGTTAAGGCAGCTATTTCCCCCTCAATAAATGCTGTTGTTGCTTCCTCAATACCGCTAGCGTCTCCGGCAACGAACACGTTTGGAACACTAGTTTCCATACCCCACGTTCTAATAGGTGTGAAGCCTCCGAGTTCAGCTACGTATTTACAAACGGCTCCAGCTTGGTATAGTAGGGAGTAATTTGGCTGTAAACCAACAGCTATGAGTATGAGGTCAACGTTAAAAACTTTTTCAGAACCGGTTATTGGTTGGAAATTATTATCAACAGCTGAGAGAACAGCTCTTTCCACACGATCGGTTCCTTCAGCTCTCAAAATAGTGTGTTTAGTAAGAATAGGTACGCCTAGTCTCCTAACTTTAGCTGCATGTACAAACCATCCTCCAATACTAGGCATGATCTCGGCAACAGCTTCAACATTAACACCCGCTTGGATTAATTGATAAGATATTATTAAACCAACATTACCAGAACCTATAACAACTGCTTTATCACCCGGTTTAACACCGTATTCGTTCATTAATGTTTGAGCAGCACCAGCACCCATTACTCCAGGAAGATCGTTGTTTTCGAAAAGCAAACTCTTCTCAACGGCTCCAGTAGCTACAACTACAGCACGTGGTTTAACAAGTAGGTTTTTCTCATCACAACCTCTAACAGCAACACCTATTATGTTCTCATCGAAGAAACCATATGCTTGTGCATTCGTATATACATGAACATTACTAAACTTACTTATCTCTCCAACAAGTTTCTCGGCGATCTTGAATCCTCTAATACCGCCATAATACATCTTATCTCCGAAGAACTTATGAGTTTGTTTAACTAGTTGACCACCAAGTTTATAGTGGTCATTAACTAGAGTAACATCAAAACCAAGCTCAGCGAGAGTAAGAGTAGCTTTTAAACCAGCGGGACCAGCACCTATAATGAGAACATCTGTTTTAACTCTTTCTGTTCTTACATAATTAACATTTGTATATAAAGGTAGGTTGGGGAAACCTCTCTGTCTCTCGACTCTAATGCCATTCCTCACGGGTTCAATACAGATCCTAACATTGGGAACTTTATTTACATAAGCTAAACAACTACTACACCTACCTATAGAGCAGAACAATCCCCTTCCAACTCCATTATCCGAGAAACTGAATATTCTGACTCCAGCAGCATATAGTGCAGCTAATATACTCTCTCCTTCATAAGCTTCTATAACCTGGTTTTCGAAGAAAAAACTAATTTTCCTTGTTCTTTTAAAATCAAGAATAGGGTGTTCAATTATTCTTAAATCGCTTGGCAATAAGCGTTCACGCTCATATGATGAATTCCTGTATTTCCAGGAGGTATATCAATAATAGGTAATCATTATATAGTTATACCTCTAGTCTTAATTTACGAAAGAACTAATCATTGATCGAGGGCTTCATCACATATTCAGAGCAGGTTACACTTAATCATCAAGAAATTCTTTATTCTAATTCTCTTTTAAACCTAAGTTCTCCCTATCTCTTATTTCTTTAAAAATTAGTGTAATTAAAGATATTGTTAGTAGTGTTAAGTGAACCGTATATACAAAAAACATGTTTCCATTAGATATTCTAGATAAGAAAAGAATTAATAATCCAGATAATGTATTTAGAGCTGAAAATACCCCTGCTAATGATGATTGATACTCTAATTCAACACTACGGGCTAGAGCCAGCGTCGTCGCTGTATCGCGGAATGGATATATTGGTAGTATCCAAAGAACCATCGATAAATATCCTCTAGTGTAATATATTAATGAATCTAAAACATAGTAGGATAATATACTGAACATAGCGACCATAGTAGGGTTGTAGATATCTACTAATAATCCACTGAAAGGTCTAGCTATAGCTCCAGCGAGAGCAGTTAGTGTTGATAAAAGAGCACCATATACTAGTAGATTCCCTACTTCACCATATATTCTCAAACCCATAACGCTATAAAACAGCGATAACCCAGCATTTGCGAATACGGCTGATAAACACAATAAATACGTTTTTCTAACAACGTGTTTAACAATAATCAGCATGTTTGAATTAAATGGAATATTCGTCTTTTCAGCGATTTCTTTAGGGTAAAATATCAATAGTAAAGTTGAAGTTACTAGATGTAAAATACATATGACAAAGAAAACACTTATTGAACCAAAATATGTAACTAGAAAGTATGGAAATAATCCTCCAATAGCTCAACCAATAGAGCTTAAACTCATTAATATAGAGTAACTTCTGCCTCTACGATTTGTTAAAACCATTACGACTCCAGATAAAGCAGGTGATGTGAAAACGTTAATGAAACTTAATGTAAACGTTATGAGGGGAATATTACTCGGATCTACTAATCCAATCAGTAAGTAAAGAATCGGTGTTGCTAAGGATAATACGAGTATTTTCCTCCTACCTATTGTATCAGCCAATGGACCCTTAAGTAGAGCCATGAAAACCGGCAACTGCTCTGAAGCTACAATAACTGCTATGAGTTCAGCACCACGTGTTTCTCCAACTGTTCTATATACATATGGTGTTCTATAAGTATATTATATTGACCCCGCAATACCGCCAAGTAGTGATGCAATTAAGTACGCTACGAATGATCTTGAAGATTTTCTCAACATAATCCTAAACATCCCCATTTTAACTAGAATGGTCTTAGATTAGGTGTTGGATTTAAGAATTCATATTATAACGTTGTTTTCAACACATCGTTATTTTCGAGAAGTAACTATTAGTACAGGTTGCTTTATGAAATTATTGTGATAGATTCGCTCTTCTGAATACAGCGTATCCTGCTAGTAGGAACGTTGTTGTGAATAATATTGGTTGTATAAATACAGCTACTGGATTAATTATGGGTTCTATATCGTCTATATTGATATTCATACCCATATTAGCCCGTATATAACTTATATTATAGTGTTTCAACAGGTAAACATTTGCAAAATCATATATTCCAGCGGGATTAAAGTATGATGCTAGATACATTAATCTAAATGCTTCATTTACATCTCTACTAAATAATCCTGTAGTAAATACAATGATCATTATTATTAAACTCCAAAACATGTATAGAATTAAATATATAAATATCGATACTCCTAAGTACATACCGCCTCTTAAACTTGTCGATATGAAGTAGAATAGCGAGTACATCGATACTAAAGATGCTGTTAAACCGAGATAAACTATTGTGAAACCATATGTGTCTAAACTATACCCAATTAGAATACGAGATGCTATATTCAGAGATAGTAGGAATAGACCTGTTGTTGTAAAAGCTAGCATAACTCCAGCTATAAATCTATTGATATAGATATCTTTGCGTGTAATAGGTCTAGCTAATAGGAACTCGAGAGAACCAGTAGTTCTCGGTTTGGCTATGAAAATATAAGCAATGTATAGAAACAGTATCGGGAAGAAAACGTAATATAAACCGATACCGCTAGTACCTGCTATATATACGATGAAGGACGATTCTATAGGCGGAGATATTTGAATCAAACCAATGTACTTTAATGAAAATGAATCAGTTATTTTTACAACGATTGCTTTAGAATCACCAGTGTTGATAGTAAATAGATTTGTTTGACCTCTAACTACTTCCCCCAAATACGTGTAATTAAGTCTCAACGTGTTTTCAAATACTAAATCTCCGCTATACTCTTTGAGAAGACTATACTCTATTCTCAAAAACGAGTTCTCTAGAGCTAGATCGATTGGATGATGTACTAATAGCACGACCTCTCCCTTCCTAATAGAATAGCTACCGATGAAGAGAGATTCTTTTACAAACTGAATGCTCGGGTTTCCATTTGTTATCAATGATATTGATGGGGAATAGAGTTGATGGGGTGTTATAAGACCTCCTATTAACCACACTGTTGCGCTGGACGCTTCTGCAAACCTATATACAGCTAGTTGTCTAGAATTTTTATCGCCTTTTCTAACATAAACTTCTCGATAAGCATGAGAGGTTTTTTCCAAACTTTGACCTGGTAGACTCAAATTACTATCTCTAACACTCTCTTGGAGAACTTCTAGTATACGGCAAGCTACACTACCTTCAAGAGCTAGTATTCCATCAAGTTCAAACTTATCGATTATTTCTCTAGTTGCAGATCTAATAGTTCTATCAAATACTAATTCTTCAACAACAAGCTCGAATTTATCAACGGGTTTTCCAATAGCATCGATAACTACTCCATTTAAGTAGCAATATGTTGAGTTATATGAACCATAAATGTATACTCCTAGTGTTGGATACATTTGTTTGAAAAAATTAGCTGTTGTATATGAGACACCGATTCCTAGAAGAATGAATATAACTAACAACGTTATTGTTGATAACCTAATTATTGACCTCTTGAGATCGTATAGAATAGGTATTATTGATTTCTTCATTGAAGCTCACCTTTGATTAATCTGAAAAACACTTGTTCTAAATCCCTCTCCATCTTTGAGACTTCTAGAACTTTATAACCATTTAGAACCAGTTTCTCAACTATTTCGGAGGATTCGGTTACGTTTCTAATGATCAACTGGTTTTTCTCAATAGATACTTCACCGAATTCTTTAACTAATTCTATTACTCTATTATCAAGAGGGTGAATAGTTATTTTTAACGATGGTTTAGCTCTAGACCTAATCTCGTCTATTTTCATATCAGCTATTACTCTACCTTCATGTATAAATACAACTCGATCGGCGATGCTCTCAACTTCGCTTAAAATATGGCTCGAAAACAGTATTGAACAACCTTCATGTTTCAATTTCAAAGTAAGGTTTCTGAAAAAAGCAATACCGCTCGGGTCCAAACCATTTAGTACTTCATCGAACATGTAATTTTCTGGATTATTAATCATGGATACTGCTAATGCAAATCTCTTATTCATCCCATAACTATATTCTTTAAGTTTCTTATCCGTAGCATCACCTAAACCAACTTCATCTAGTAATCTCCTACCTAGACTCCTAGCTTCACTCATGGATAAACCGTAGAAACCAGCAAGGTATACGAAATAGTCGATAGCTTTAAAATCATGTTCGAAAATCGGTTTTTCAGGAACCCAACCTATTCTTCTAGATGCTTCTCTCTTATCCTTAATTATCGAAAAACCATCTATAATGACATCCCCTGATGTTGGAGGTAAGACTCCTACACCTATTCTTATCGTTGTTGTTTTACCAGCACCGTTTAATCCAACGTAACCAACTATTTCTCCTTTATTTACTCGAAATGTAACGTTATCGAGAGCCTTATGTGTGCCGAAAAATTTGGTTATACCTTGAAATTCGAACAAAAATAACACCATATTGTATGATAATAACGATTGTTTGAATTATTAATTATTATTGTTCAGTAAGGGTTGAGTTCTTCACCTTTCCGTATTGGAGTCAATCATCATCTCATTACAAATCTACATTACAATTAGTTCTATATAGGTTTTACTTACCGTTTACTCAATGTAGAAAGCTGGTTTTAGTGGATATGCTCTATTAGCTCTCGGTATATTCAATGAACGAGCTTCTTCTTCCCAAACAACCCGTATATTTAGTGAGGTTTTCTTCTCAATATAATTCTTAGCTTCACTATAAACTGCGTATTCTAGATCAGTACTAGTTTTGATGATGTTTTCATCATATTCCTTAATGAATTGATTTACAACGCTTACGATCTCTTGTTCTCTACCCTTCAATCCATACTTATCCCTTATCTCTTCAATAACTTTTCTAGTATCTCTCCATTTAACGTATAATGAGATTGCTTCTCTCTTCCATGGAGAAGCCACTATTATGTAAGCAGTGTTTTTAACTGGTTTATAAACAGCTAATACGTTCTTAAGATCATCTACAATTCTATCGAGATTATCGAATAGAATTTCCAATTCATCATTTATAAGGAGGTCGTCCGGTGTTGGCCAGTTCTGCAGAGATAGGAATTTTTCTCCACCAATCCATTCCCATATTTCTTCGGTAACGTGTGGTATAACTGGATTCAAAGCTTTTAGAAGCTTATCTAGAACTGTTCTTGTTATACAGTAGGAGTCTTCATCACAAGTAGCTTCTCTATACTTATCGAATAGTTTTAGGAATTGGAAGAATATTTTCTGAATATAATCTCTAATCTCCATCTTATCTAAAGATTCACTAGCTTCTCTTAGCAATTTATTGAAACGTGAAAAGAACCATTTATCGATTAATCTATTCATTGGTTTCCTACAATTAGCTTTTATGGATTCACTAGCTATATCGATGAATTTCTTTAGAGAATCTAGAACAGATAATACATCTTTCTCTCTCCAATCCAGAACAGTATCTAGATTAGCAGCTGAAGCTACATATAATCTAAATACATCAGCAGAGTATTTCTCGGCAATTTCTCTCAATAATATTACATTACCTTTACTCTTACTCATCTTATCACCCTCTCTAATAACGAGTTCATTTAAAGTTATCATTCTCGGCCAATGCTCTTCACCAAATATAGCGATATGATTCAGTATGTAGAATGTTAAGTGGTTAGATAAGTGAGCTACACCGGTATGTCTAAGGTCAACTGGATACCAGTATAGGAACTCTCTTCTCATTTTCTCCACGAGATCCACATTAATTCCCGTTTCTTCAGATACTTTAACAGGGTCTCCTAATCCTAGAAATACGTAGTCAAATAGAGATGGTTTAAGCTGTTCAGGTTTCAAACCAGCGTTGCGGATGTGATGTACTATTGTGTAGAAAGCCATATATATCGTTGAATCACTCAAGCTTTCGATAATCCAATCCTTATCAAACGGTAGTTTTGTTCCCAACCCTCTTTTTCTAGCACACGGTCTCTTATCTAACCAATCAATAGTGTTTAAAATACTCTTCTTATACTTATCGGGAATTACAATTAGTTTTTCTTCAACAAACTTCTTACCACTGTTTTTCAACCAATCCAGAGAATAGTCTATAAACCACTGATCACTAATTTTGGCAACAATAATTTCTCCTCCAGATCTACATTTAGCTTTCCTACTTACTTCATAAAATGGAATAGCTTGGTTCATAGAGTATAATCTATTCCTCATCCTCTCCTTAGCTTCCTGAACACTTAATCCTTTGAAAACCGGGTCTTCAACAATCATTCTGCCCTTATAGAACTGTTCTTTATAAACAATTCTTGTAGCATCCTCTAATCTAGGGTCTCTCTGATCAATAATACCCATTTGCTTAACGATGATTTCAGCATGATGACCATTAACGCCTGGTACATCAATAATTTTAATTGGTTCGATTGCTTTAACTTCATCGATACTAATACCATATTTCTCTAGCTTAACCGGATTATTCTTAATATCCATTAGAGCAACGTAATCGTATGGTGCATCGCTTGGCTCTGAATATACAGTACCCGTAGCATTACCTGGATCCACAAATTCTGCTGGAAGAATCAATAGTTCTGTACCGAGTGGAGAGTAAGCTTTCCTACCAACTAATTCGTAACCACGTATTTCATTAATAACAGTAATGTTATCGTTAGGATACTGGTATTTGAACTTAACTAGCGCTTCTCTCGACAAGATGAGTCTCTCGTTCCTCCAACTAATCGTTACGTAAGTGGCATCCGGGTTAACCCAGATATTTGTTGCTCCAAATAGTGTTTCTGGTCTAAGAGTTGATGCTAATAAATACTCATCACTATCCTTCAATCTAAATTTAATTGAAACATACTCGATTATATCAACTGGATTAATATCGGCATCTTCAATATCATCCTCACCTTCAGGTTGTTGGTGGAGTAAACAAAATGTTACAACGTGCTCTCCTCTCTTAATAAGTTCTTTTTCATTTAATTTCAGGAAATGCCATGTTACGAAAGCATTATATATTGGTTCTCCAGTATGGAACTTCCTTCTCCAATCAATACTATACCCTAATGCTTCGAAATCAGCAGCTATTCTTTCAGCGAAAAATACCGCTAGATTTAATGGATTTGTGAATGATTTCAATATATTAGATACTGTTTCGTGATCTCCTTTCGTATACATTGATATGTATTCACGATATCTAGATAGTTCTATTGGATCCCCCCTACTGATCTTTTCAGAAATAGCTATTATCGGTGTACCAGTTATGTGGAAAGCCATTGGGTATAGAACGTTGAAACCTTTCATTCTCATATATCTAGCTATGATGTCTCCAATGGTGTATGTTCTACCGTGACCTATATGTAGGGGACCATTAGTATACGGGTATGGTACGGTGATGAAGAATTTAGGTTTATCGCTTGGTTCGGCTTCGAAAACTCTATGTTCTTTCCATAGCTTCTGCCACTTCAATTCAATACTTCTGAGCCATTTAAGGAATTCTTCTTGTTTCAAATCAATACATCCTCAAAAATACTTACAGTATTGATATGTGGATTAACATAATTATTAAAAAGTTAAATCTATGCTTTAACGTTGATAACTATATTCCATGTCTGGTATTTAGTTGTTAATGAGTAATGGTGTTTTATTTTGTTTAAACACTGGATTGATGATTTGGCGGATAAACTGTATGAGGAGTTTGTTAAGAAAAGGAAGGATGTGTATGTTCTGAATGGAGGTTTGAGTGTAAGAGGTATTCAACACATAGGTAGGTTAAGAGGAGAGGTTGTTTTAAACGATGTTCTCAAGAAAATCCTTAGGAAGAGGGGTTTAAGAGTTAAGCAGTATTTAACGATCTATACTCAAGACGAGTGGAGCGGTAAGGAAACTCAGTTGAAAATATTTAGTAGCGAGGTAGAGGGTTTGAAATATATTGGTTGGCCTCTAGCCCATGTTCCAGACCCATTATCTTGTCACAGGAATTGGGTTGAGCATTTCTGGAGCGATTTCGGACCTTTCGTTAAGGAATACTTTACTGATGGGGATATAGAGTTCATCACTACATCTGAACTATATGAGGGGGGTTTGAAGGAATTTGTTCGTTTATCGATCGAGAGGAGGAATGAGATTAGATTAGTTTTGAACAAGTATAGGGGGGAGAAGAAGATTGAAGAGAATTGGATACCGTTTAACCCCATATGTAAAGGATGTGGTAGAATAAATTCAACTATAGCTATAGGGGTTGAGAACGGTAAAGTTAGGTATAGTTGTGGTTACTGTGGTTATCGAGGTGAAGCTGGTTTCAATGAGGGTAAACTCGGGTGGGCTGTTGAATGGGTGGGTGTTTGGTGGGTTTTAAATGTTGATTTCGAACCTTACGGCAAGGACCACGCTACTCCAGGTGGTAGTAGAGATAGGTGTAACGAATTAGCTAGAACTGTCTTTAACATAGAGCCCCCTATAGGTGTTGCTTATGAATGGGTTTCTTTCAAAGAGAGGGGCGTCGAGAAGGACATGACTAGTAGTGGTTTTATCGGTATAACTCCAAAAGATTGGATTGAAGTTGCCCATCCACATGTATTGAGATACATATTATTGAAAACTCCATTAATGAAGAAGATCGTTATAGATCTCGTAGAAATACCGAAATACTATGATGATTACTATAGAGCTGAGAGAGTATATTACGGATTGGAAAAGATCGCTGATCCTCAGGAAGAAGTATTGATGAAGAGAAGCTACGAATTAAGTTATCCGCGTGGAGAGCCTCCCCCCAAACAACCTCTTCAAATACCATATAGTCATTTAGCAATACTCACACAAGTTATACCAAGGGATCTGTGGTTTACCGAGGGGGTTAAGAGACTTAGATCGACTGGAATGATTAGAGAGGAGCTTGACGAGTATAGTATGAAGAGATTGTTTGAAACAATGGAGAAATCCTATAATTGGGTTTTAAAATACGCACCTGATCAGATGAGAGTCGAGATTAAATCTGATATTGATGAAAAACTTCTAAGTTCTATTCCATCCAATTATGTATCGTATTTGATTAGAATAAGGAGGGAATTGTCTGAAATAGATGTTTGGAATGAAGAAAACGTTAAGAATGCATTAATAAAAGCTACTGATGGATTAAGTGATCAGGAGAGGAGGAAGCTTTACGAGTATTTCTATATGATAATTACAGGTAAATCCTATGGTCCTAGAGCTGCACCTCTATTAGCTCTTATGGGTAGAGAGAGGGTTATGTCGATTCTTGGTAAAATAAGGTGATTATTTTTGAACAATGTATTCTTAGGCGTAATCATACCTACATACATGGAGAGAGACAATATCGTTAATCTCCTCGAAAATCTCCAGAACACTCTCTCTAATTCTAATATTGATTACAGGATTCTTGTAGTCGATGATAATAGTCCTGATGGAACAGCTGAAGTTGTTAAGAAATACGTAAAGGCGGGAGGTAGAGTTTCACTACTTGTTAGAGAAGGTAAGAGGGGGTTGGGTTCAGCAATTATGGATGGTTTTAGAATTATGATTGAGGATACTAGAGTAACTCATTTAGCTACAATGGATGCAGATGGTTCTCATAGACCAGAAGATTTGGTTAAAATGTTGATGAAAGTTAATGAAGCGGATCTTGTTCAGGGAAGTAGGTATGTAACTGGAGGTTCAATTATTGGTTGGGGGTTTCATAGGAGGTTGATAAGTAGATTTGCAAATCTTATTGCAAGAGTTTTCTTCGGCAGTGATATTAGAGATTACACGTCTAATTTCAGAATATATTCTCGAGAACTAGTTGGTAAACTTATTGGGTATGAATTAGACGATAGTTACGATTGGGTTGTTGAATCAATGGTTTTAGCGAAAACCCTTGGTTTTAAAGTGGTCGAAGTACCGATTGTTTTTATAAATAGGGAGAAGGGCAGGAGCAAATTAGGATTATTGGAGATCATTAAATGGTTCATAAATATCATTAAAATTAAAAGTAGAGTTAAGCGTTTCGTTAATCGAGGGAGAAACGGGTATTAACGCGTTAATTTAGATGTATAGTAATCCTCTCTTTCTTAACAATTCCTTAACTTTATCCATATTCTTCAATGAATTCTCATCGAGGGTTTCCAGTATTTCTCTAGCTTTCTCTCTAACGCTTGGATCAAGGTCTTTTAAAGCATTTTCAATAAGTTCTTTCCGAGTAGGTTTCTTAACTGGTTTAAAAATAGACAAGTTTCTCACCAATATCTCTAATTCTTTGTTAATTCCTTGATAATCTTAATACTATTTCCAAGCACTCTTATATCCAGAAGATCCCTGGGTTCACGTATCTCGATAGGGTTTTTATCAACAATTATGAAGTCAGCATAGCACCCGGGTAGTAGTGTGCCTAGACGATTATCTCTCAAAGCTAAACCAGCTAATTTAGTGTATGAGTGTAGTGCTTCAATTATATTCATTTTCTCGCTCATAGTGTGTTTATATATAGGTAATGATTCATAAGCTCCCCTGCACGCAGCTGCGTAGATTGTTCTCCATGGATTAACCGGTTCAACAGGCGCGTCTGTTGAGAAAGCTAATGTCGTTATATTGGAGAGAGTTTTGAATCTATAGACGTACTTTAATCTATCTTCACCAACTCTTTCGTGAATCCAGATATCGCTTAGGATGAAGTGTGGTTGAACAACTAGTATTGGTTTAAGCTTATTGATTTTCTCAAGCTGATCGTCTCGAACTATAGATGCGTGTTCAATTCTATGTTGGAGCTTCTCAACATCCGTTCCCAAATGTTCGAATACGTCGAGAACAATGTCTAAAGCTGCGTCTCCTATAGCATGTATAGCTATTTGTAGACCATATTCGTTCACTGACATAGCTATTCTATATAAGTCATCGCGATTGATCAATAAAACCCCATTATTCGTAGGTTCATCACTATATGGTTTACTTAAATAAGCGGTTCTCGGACCTAAAGCTCCATCTAAGATTACCTTAACGCCATTAACTCTGAGCTTCCTATACATTAATCTGGATAAAACATACTCTCTGACAATCTCTTTAATATCGATTTTATCGAGAATCATGTATACATATGTTCTAAGCAGTAGATTACCCTTGACATCCATTGTTTTCAAAATGTTTAGAAGTTTGGTATCACAACCAGCAACACCTATGGTTAAAACACCGTTCAATACGAATTGTTCAATAGCTTTATCCAATAATTTAATCATAAATTCATCGCCTGCTCTGTTAAGAACGTATTCTCGTATTAACATCAGGTCTTTCTCGAATACGAAGCCATTTTCATAATCAATTCCACCTCCTATACCTGAATGCGAAGACGCTATTCTCAAACCTATAGTGTTAAGGACGCCGAAATGACCCGATCTATGTATTAGAAGAACTGGTTTATCCGGAAAAATATCGTCTAGTTCTCTTCTTGTTGGTGGTTTACAGTCAGAATATAACAAGTGATCGAATCTAGCTAATATCCATTCTCCAACGTATATAGGGTTTTTACGTAGTGCTTCGTATAATTCGTATCTATTTTTAATCTCCATAGTTATGGATATTTCAGTTTCAAAACCCAGCGATTCCGGATGAACATGTGGATCTATGAATGCTGGGACAATATAATCACTTGTCTCTATACAGACACCACCTAGTTCTTCAGCTAATCTACAGAGCTTATTACTATCAGAATATGAAGCGACTACATCGTCGATAATGAGTAGCGATTTCGCTTCCACAAGTGGCTTATAGCTTAAAATTATTCCTTTACTACTAGAAACTCCAATAGGAGTATGCAACACCAATACCTTCACTATAAAACTACAGAATAGATTATTAATACCACAGTATATATCTCTAAACTTCTATTGGTGGTATTATTGGTAAAATATAGATACATGGTTGTGAGAAACGATAAAGTAGTTGGAATATATGATGATTTTATCGAAGCGTTTAAAAGAGTAGTTGAAACTCCTGGTAGTGAGCTATATAGAATAGAACTTGTTATGAGTATGAAGGAGGAGGAAGCTAGTTCAGTTAAAGATTTATTAACAGCAGAGATCGAACCTGTTGAAGCACCTATTGGAAGAGTGAGAGCTGTTAAGAAAATAGTTGTTCTAGACCCAGAAACGGCTCCAGGAGAGTTTCTTAATCTTATAGATTCTTTTGAGAATATTGAATTTTACGTTAATTCTAAAATAGTTGATGAAGAAACTCGTAGTAGGATTAATGTAAGTATCTATGATGCGGATTCAGAAGAGGATTTCATTAGATTCCTGAAAACAGTTTCGTTAAAGGGTAACGTCATCCTTGTTACTTCTAGTAAGAAGCTTTATGTGAAATCTCTTGGAATTAAAAGTGTTAAATCAGTGTTTAGATTACCGGATGAACGTATTGAGGATGTTTTGGTTGAGTTATTGAAAAGCTAAATAGAGTGATTAGTGAATGCCTCTAATACTAATTGATTACCTCCGCGAAGATTTCGGAATAGATCATGGTGGTTTACTGAGGAAATACTTGCATGAGAATTTGAGTTACGTTGAAGGACAGGTTCTAGAGGTTTATGAGGGTTGGCTTGGGAGGGAGAAGGTTAGAACGGTTAATCTTAGATTAACAGCTAGATTAAGTTTTAAACGTATTTATATGCCGAGAGAAACGTGTATTAGACACGGGATTATTCCAAGAACTTGGATCGTTTTCTCTGTCAGTAGAGTTGGGGATCCTCGTAGAGAATACTATGTACCTATATATGAGGGTAGAGTTTTCGTTCACGTTCCTAGGAAGGATATTATATACGCATTATTCGAGGAATTGTTCTTTAAAGGTTGTTTGATCCGCAAACCAATTGGATTTATATATAGGTTTCTCGAGTTAAGGAGAGAACTTAAGAAACCGGAAGTGTAGTGTAAAACATATATACCCCCTTATTATAATTCTAAATACTTCCCTCTTTCCAAATTTAATAAATGTTTCAGGGCGGGTTGTTTTGAGTGGCTCAGAATCTTCATTCATCACTGATCTTATTGATTTAAATACTGGTTTTCCAACTGTAGTTTTACACGAAGATGATGCTAAAGCTCTTGGAGTAACTTTTGGCAGTAGAGTTAGAGTTGTTAAAGGAGACCGTAGTGCTACTGCATCGGTTATTACTAGTAGAACGATGGTTAGAAGAGGCTCAATACTCGTGACACCAGATCTATCGAGTGATTTAAAGTTGAGTAGAGAGGATAGAGTTCAGGTTAAACCTATTTCTATTACTGCAGGCTATATGGCTCTACAGAAGAGACTTAGAGGTGAGAGGCTGGATTATGATGAAATGCTAGCTATAGTTAGAGATGTAGCTACAGGGAGTTTTAGTGAAGCAGAGATAGCTACGTTCCTGGTATCTCAGCTATTTGTTGAGCTTAGTGAAGATGAGTTGCATAACTTGATTAGAGCAATGGTTGAAACCGGTAGTAAGATTGTCTTTGAAGAACCAGTTTATGATGTTCATAGTATTGGAGGAGTCCCCGGTAACGGTAAAGTTGCTTTATTAACTGTTCCTATAGTTGCTTCAACGGGTTTGCTCATTCCGAAGACGAGTAGTAGAGCTATCACGTCCGCAGCTGGTACTGCAGATATAGTTGAGGTTCTCGCTAGAGTAGAATTTACTCCATCGGAGCTTAAAGAAATAGCTTTAAAAACTAGAGGTACTCTAGTTTGGGGAGGTAGTTTAAATCTTGCTCCTGCTGATGATATATTCGTTGCTATAGAGAGGAAGCTCAACATAGATCCTTGGCACCAAATGGTTGCAAGTATACTTGCTAAGAAAGTTGCTATGGATGTCTCGAATCTAGTAGTTGATATCCCCGTTGGTAGGAAAGCTAAAGTTGAGGATATTAGGCATGCGGAGAGACTTGCTGGTTTATTCGTTAATCAAGCTGCTAAGCTGAATATGAATATTAAGGTTGCTATAACATATGGTGGACAACCAATTGGAGTAACCATAGGTCCAGCTTTGGAGGCTAGAGAAGCTCTCGAAACTCTCATGAATAAATCTGGTAGAAAGAGTTTGGTTGATAAAGCGCTCTATCTAGCTGGTCTTATTCTGGAATTAAGCGGTAAGGTTCCACATGGTGCTGGTTTTGAAGTAGCTAAAGATTTGTTCATGAAAGGTAGAGCTTATGATAAATTTAGAGAAATAATTGAAGCTCAAGGCGGTAACCCTAATGTTAAACCGGATGATATACCTATTGGTGAACATAAAGCTGTTCTATACTCCCCCGCTGAAGGGGCTGTTACGCATATAGATAATGGAGTATTGTTAGCAGCAGCTAGAGCTGCCGGTGCTCCATTCGATAAAGGCGCTGGCATAGTTCTACACGCTAAGATTGGTTATAGAGTTAGTAAAGGAGATCCTTTATTAACGATCTACAGTAGCAGTAGTGTTAGGTTAGAATCCGCTCTAAATCTATTAACAATGAATCCACCTATTGTTGTTGAAGGTATGCTTATTAAAACCTATCCCTAATAACGTATTTTTAGCAAATATTGTAGATGATCCGTAGTTGGAGAAGTACGATGCTGTAATTATTGGTGCTGGCGTCGCTGGCTTATATTTAGCATACGAGTTGGGTAAAAGAGGCTTTAACGTAGCTCTAGTTGAGAGTAAGGAAAGAAGTAGTATTGGTGAGAAAACATGTGGAGACGCTATAGGTGTACATCATTTTCAAGAACTTGGTTTGAACCCTCCACAAGACGTAATTGATCATAAGTATAGAGGAGTTAGAATATATGCTCCAGACGAGAAACACTATTTAGATGCTATTGGAGAGGGTATTAGTATAAATAGGTTAAGATTTGGACAGTGGCTTCTAAAACTAGTTTTGGATTCTAATGTTGAATTACTAGACAATCATATATTTGTCGGTTTAAGCATCGATAAAGGATATGTTCAGGAAATATATGTTAGAGAGAAGAACTCTATAGTTTCTAAAACAATAAAGTCAGCTGTTTATGTAGATGCTAGTGGTGTACAATCTGTTTTGAGGAGGAAACTACCAACAGATTGGATAATTAATGATAAAATCGTGAAGAGCGATTTCAACCTAACTTATCGTGAAGTAATAGAGTTAGATAAACCTCTCGATATAGATAATGATTATGCTAATATATATCTAAATAAGGATATAGCTACTGGCGGTTACTGGTGGGTTTTCCCTAAAAACAGGGATGGAACCGTTATTAACGTAGGTTTAGGAATTATTTGGAGCCTTAACGTCAATCCTAGAATTCTATTCTACAAATACATCAAACCCAGATTCAAGGGTAGAGTTGTTCACGCAGGCGGAGGTCTAGTTCCAACGCGAAGGCCTCTACCAACTCTCGTTTGGAGAAACGTATTAGTTACTGGGGATGCAGCTTATACTGTGAATCCACTGCATGGAGGAGGTATTGGTTCATCTATGTTAGCTTCACATATATTAGCTAAGCATCTAGTCGAAACCTTCTCCACCAATTCTGTAAATGAGTATACGATGTGGAGCGCTAATATAGAGTATATGGATAGGTATGGCGCTAAACAAGCATCACTAGATGTCGTTAGGCTTTTCCTACAAGTTCTCGATAACAATGATCTACTGTGGATTATTGAGAAACAATTAGTATCGAGTAGTGAAGTATATGATTTAAGCTATAAAGGTGGTTTATCAGATAAAATCGTAAAGAGATTCTCATTATTTATAAAAACATTATCTAAACCATCATTCCTCGATAAGCTTATTCATGTTAAGAAATATATGGATACTTTAATGGAACTATATACAACGAAGTATCCAGCATCTCCAAACGATCTGATTCGATGGATCATCGATGTAGATAACGTTATATTAGATTTTAAAGAAAAAATTTCTTATCCGTATTGAGTGATCTTTTGATAAGAGTAGCTGGTCTCGATCTATCGGGAACAATAAATAAACCAAGTGGGTTAGCAGTTGTTGAGGAATTCGAAATTCTTTATCTAGATTTATTGATTAGTGACGAAGATATTATTAGGGTTGTTAAAAGCTATAGACCAATGGTTATAGCTATTGATTCTCCATTTTCACATGCTGAGGGGTATAGGGAAATCGATCTTGTGTTGAAAAAAATGGGATTTAGAGTATTGCCTCCGGGTTGGAGAGGTATGAAGCTACTCGTTAATAGATGTTTATCAATTAGGAGAGCATTGGAGGAGATAGGTATTACAACAATTGAAACCCACCCAAACAGTTGTTTAAAATCGAGTAATTGCTATACTTATGAAAAACTCTTCTCTGAACTTAATTGGTTGGATTATCTAGGTAGGAGTAGAGATGAACTTGATGCTCTCATTTGTGCATTAGTTGCTTTATTCTACGTTAGGAATAAAGCTATAAAAGTAGAGGCTAGTGATGGAACAATATATTTGTTACCAAAAATATGTTTTTAAAGTTGATCTTCTTGAAGCTACACATAATTCCGGTTATATTAATCAATCTAGTATTACTAGCTTCTACGGTATTTACGAATTCAGATGACGGAGTTTGTTCAAATAAACTTGTAATGGGAATTGACGAATTCGAAATATACGTATACAATTTTCAAGTAATTAACACGAACGTTGTTGAAGGATATAGAGTACAAATATATGTAGAACCAGGTAAATATTTATCCAAATTAGAAGAATATCCATTAAAAAACAATTCTCACTACGAATCCATATTTTCTATGTTTATTTCAAAATACTCGAATAGCTACTATCAATTTAGAATAAGTACCTCATATATCAATAGTTCTATCGTTATCGAGGGATACATGAACTTAAATTCAACCAAGGTTGTTTTCTACAACTACTCATATGTTTACGAAACCAAACAATACAGTGATTACTTAACGAAGAACTTAACTATACAAATAGCTATAATGAAGTCGAACGCTACAGTAAATTACTTCAAAACAGGAGGCGCTCGTGGTAAGTGGTATATAAATCTAAGTTTAAACAACATAGTATTAAGTTATGATGAACTATTTTCGAATAGGGATTTGGATATCCTATTTCCATTCAGTCCATTATTACGAGACCCCTATTATTCAAATATATTGATCAGAGGAGTTTTGGAGAAACTCCTATATAACTACACGGTAGATACTGGATATAGAAGGGTATTAATTGAACTTCATGGTTCAATGATTGATATCCAAGTTCGTAACGATATTTACACTCTAGAAGTTTCGCCGAATCTCTTAATTAATTTATCTAAAGCATCATATGTGAAAATCAATAACGTTAACGTTTCAGCAATATCTTTAGAGAATGGAGTATTAAATATTTCTTTCAAAATGAATGCTCAAGGTTTAGGTAGTAGGAGGGAAATTATTGTTAGAAACGTTCTCGACAATACTGTTTATATTTCTAAAATCTATGGTTGTTTCAAACTTGAAACAATTGGTTTTAAAATAATGGTTAATAATACCCCTTTAACATATGTATACCCGGATCTAGATGTGGATAAAGTCGTTATTGAAGAAACAATTGGGTTCGGAACAAGGGAGTTATTTAAGTTAAATATTGTTTTGATAGTGTTAATTGTTGCTATTTCATTATCTATATCGGTATTACTTATCTTATCTAAACATTCAGGTTTTCGATTATTACGTCTAAAACATACTTAGATACCGCTTCCCTATCTATAATTTTCTTAATCCTTATTTTCCAAGGAACACGTATTTTGAAACCCGCCGCTCTGGGATGCCCTCCTCCACCGAGTTTAACCGCTAAATCACGTACATTAAAACCTACACTTCTCAAACTAACTTTACCATCATTACTGACTATAGCAACAATATCTACACCATATCTACCAAGTATATATGCAGCTGAGAAACTATTTTCAACATCATTTTTACAAATAGCTGCTACCTTAACATTACCTTTACTCCTAACTACTAGTTCAGAATCTAATTCTTTATAACTCTCTATCTCGTTTCTAAATCTCTCAATAACTTTCTCGGTAAAACTATCGTGCCATAAAACCCCATTAGCTAGTGTTTTAAAAACATACATTCTCCAATCATTGTTATCGCTTCTCCTAACTAATCTCATAAACCATGGTGATAACTTATGGTTGAATCTAAATAGATCAGCATTACAGACAGCATCGGTTAATTCATTAATAAAGTTTTCATCAACATCACCCACTCTATCAGCATATTTAGCAACAACTCCTGCTCCACACGTAGATGTATCTACATATAGTTTCGCCAAACCACTTACCATATCTATCCATTCTCTATTCCAAACATGATGATCAAACCATAGGATCCTAGTTTTGAAGCTACGTATAGCGTTAACTATAGATTCTACAGTATTTTCGTTTAAACCGAGATCAATTATAACTACATCATCGTATCCTCTATTTAAAACATTAAATAGAGTTCCATGTAGAAGATACGGTTCAGTAAAGTATACATCATAGTTCTTCAATTTAGTTAAGTAAACGTAGAGTGCACCACCAGCTACTCCATCTATATCCGTATGTGTAATGATAGCTTGCTTCAAGATCACCACATATTAATCTAATTACTCAAAATATATTCCCAATAACTAGATGATTGATTAATAAGTATATGTTATCGATAAATGTATTGAAACACTTCCACTAATCAATTCAATACTTAATGCAAGATAGCCTGGGAGAACTGGTATAAGCACTTTTCTCTCAAAACCAAAACCACTGATTTCAAATACAGTCTCATATATTTTAACGTATCCTTCTCCTTGTTCGTGGAATACGCTTGTAACGTTAATCCTTATTCTCGGGATATCGGGGCTTTCTGACGATAAGTATTTGATCAGAATAATTGTGTATCCCGGATATTCTAGTTTAAAACGATAATTATATGATTCTATTTCTCTTAATTCAATAGTTTGATTAAATAATGTCGTTTTAAGCTCTAACCTAACTATCTTCTCTAGATACGATACTCTATTCATCAATATGTTTTTCTCATTCTCCATTAAAATTAGTTTCTCGTTTAACCTATTTAATTCATTTAGTAATCGCGTATTATTATCCATTAGCCACTCAATCGTTAAATTTAGATTCGCGGACTCTTCCTTAAGTCTAGATATTTCGTTTCTCAGAGATAGATTCTCCATCATTAAGGATTCGATTGTTCTTTTATATCCCTCGATCTTTTCATTCCTATCTCTAATCTGGCTATTGTAGTAGTGTATGGTTAGAGAATATACTAGTACGAAACCTATCAGTAGTATGCATAGTGCTGGTATTGCTATTCTATGATAATCCAGTCTCCATGACAATTAGGAGCATCTCTTAATAACCGTTATTCAAGATATTTAATTACTATTAAGTTCCGTATAAACTCTTATATTATGCGTAACCACTTGATGTTTTATATTTTGAGGGGTATTGTGTGATAAAGAATAATGAAAACGAGAAAGAGATATATGATATCATAGCGTCTCTCCCATTAGATTTTAAGAAAATAAGTTTATTGAACGACTCTGTTTTTGAAGCTCAATTACTTTTGAGGAGCCGTTTTGTTACTAAAATAGAGCTTGATCTCTCCAAATTCCTCAATATTAAAGAGTATAATAAGTATGGGGAGATACTTTTAATTACCGAAGTTGAAGGTAAAAGATTTGTCGTATACATTGAAGGAGATAAGATATCCTCGGTAGCTTATAGTGAGCCTAAAAGCGGGTATAGATACGCTGGTGTAAGAGCTCTCGCATTGCTACTACAACTCCTTAAGTTAAAACCTATTAGTTTCAAAATGTTCGAATTAATGAAGGAATATGATGATAAAACTCGTGAAGTTCCACATAAAATTGTGAAAAAGTCTGTTCAGAAAGTCGAATCAGTTCCTGTTCTTGTCAAACGTGATTTCGATAAACCCGTATCTGTATTGTTTGCGGAGAAACTATCTGAGTTTCAAAAGAAAGCTCGTGCACTTGTTGAAGAACTATCCAATACATATGGTTGTCAATTAATAGATTTTAAACTAATGCTTTCCAAAGGCGTAATAATTATCGAAATAAGCGTTAAGAAAAAATTATTATCTAAGTGTAAAGCCGACGATCTAAGGAAGAATATTATGAAAGATCTTGAATTACTCTTAAACATGCACGATCTTGCTTTTCCCATACGAGTAGAGGTTTCTATACGTAAATGAATATAGGAATATTTTTTAACCTATTTTAGGTATATATACAACCCTACGGTGATGTGCTGTATCTCAAATAAAGATTTTAATTAGAAAATTGATTACTAAGAGGAAATCGAAGATTCCTATAGGAGAGCTACCAAACATTAATTTATTTCATGTTCAACCAATAGGTGTGAATCCACATTGTGCCATACTAATGAGGGTCGTGAACATTCCGGGTGCGCTGGAGAAGATAACGGATGTTATCGCTGGTTTAGGATTAAATATAGTCAGTATAAATACTCTTGAAAGAGCATATGGTCAACAGGCTCATTTACTAATTATTATTGAGAATTGTAGTGAGAATGATAGATCAATACTCGAAGAGAGGCTTTCGAAACTAAAAGACGTTGTTTTAAGTATATATAGTGTTGTAGCCGAAGATAGTTGGTTATTTATACCATTTAATCAACTCGTTTTCATAGATAGGAGAGCTTGTATATTTACCCAGGGTATGCTTAGGGAATTTTGGAAAGATATAATTCGTGATCCTACTATAGCATCTATAAGTAAAACTATTCTGAAAAAGATGGGGGAAGCAATTGGTAGCCAAATCTATAGGGGATGGGTATCCTACATAGTAGAACGCGAGGAGTTGAGCAATGAACTGAAAAAGAAGTACTTGGAGTCTTTCTCAGAACTCTTCCACTCCTTAGGTCATGGTACTTTAGAAATATCGCAAATTGGGACGTTGAAGTATAGAGTGGAACTATATAATTCAATAATATGTGAATCGCTAAAAGATATAGTATTCGGTGCTAAGAAATGCGGATTCTTCTATGAAGGATTGTTATCTGGTTTCTTTAGAGAAATGTTCAATCGTAGAGTTAATGTTGAAGAGACTAAATGTTTATGTGAAGGAAAGGATTATTGTGAATACGAAGTCCAAATACTAGAGCCTATTTAATAAGCTCTCTATAACGCATTCTACACAGATATTTTTACAATAAACTGTTCATTAAACAATTCTTTAATTTAATACACTTCTTCAATTTTTATTTCATGAATACCTTCACGAGTTTTTGCATACGCTTTAATCACTATATCACCAGGTTTCAAAAATCCTTTTATCTTGAGAGTTTCATATAGTAGTTCCACACCCTTCTCATACTCATTTTCTCCAACTACTTCTTCTATTAATACCGGTTCAACACCGTAAGTGATAGTGTATTTCTCTAAGACTCGTCTGGATCGCGACCCAATATAGACTGGTATTTGGGGTCTGTAACGGAACATATATGATGGAACTTTACCCGTTAAACTATAATCTACAATAACTCCATTCAAGCTCTCGGCTAGTAGAACTAATCCTTTAACATATTTTTCTAATAGGGTTTTCTCAATTATTCTGCTTCTCGCTTCACTAACTATTGTTTTAGGAATACTTCTCTCCGCAGCTTCTATTATTTTTCTAGCCCATTTAACTGTTTCAACAGGGTATTTACCTACAGCTGTTTCATTCGTTAATAAGATAGCGTCTACCATACTGTAGATTAAATTATAGAGATCTACTACATCGCTTCTAGATGGTCTTGGATTCCTAATCATTGATTCTAAAACTTCTGTTGCAACTATAGATGGTTTATTCATAATTAATGCTTCCTCCACTATTCTTTTCTGGATAACGGGGATTTCCTCTAAAGGTAGGAATAGTCCTAGATCACCTCTAGCTATAATAACACCATCGGATTCAGCAATAATTTCTCTCAACTTCTCAACACTTGATTTTGTTTCAATCTTAACTAAAAGATTTGATTCGCAACCTCTTCTCGACAAATAGTTTCTAACTATACTAATATCTACCGAGCTCCTAACATAGCTTAAAGCAATGAAACAGACGTTGTTCTCAATTGCAGAGTCGAGAGCTAAACGATCTCTTTCAGACAAGTAGGGGAGATCCAGTTCCTTACCTTGAATTACGACTTTCTTACCAGGTCTCAGAACACTATCTACTACAGCGATGCATTCAACAATACCTGGCTCTACGGATACGACTCTTAGTGTAGCTTCACCATCACCGTATAGAATGATATCACCTAGACTAACACTATTGAAGAAAAATCTATTTGGTAAAGGTATCTCTCCCTTATCACTCGATTCTCCGAGAACAAATCTAATTTTCTCACCAGCTTCAACAATTTTTTCTTCAAAAGAACCTGTTCTAACCTGGGGACCAGGTATATCGAACATTACTGAAACTACTTTGCCTATGGATGAAGATGCTCTATTAACTATTTTTACACGATTCATCCATACATCGGGGTCGCCGTGAGCACAATTAACTCTTAAACAAGAAACTCCTTCAATAATCATTTTCTCAACTATCTCTTCATCTTCCGATGATGGACCTAAAGTTGCAATAATTTTCGTCCGCATACCTCTATCACGCTTACTTCGTTGAAAATATCAGAATTGCTCTGAACCGTTAATATGTATAGAGATAGTTTACCGATATTGATTTTTATACAGCTCTAACGAGAACTGATTTATGTTTTCTAAATTCTATAAAATCCGTTTCATGATCGAATTATGTAGAGAAAAGATATTATTACTTCCTTCAAATGTAGTATTAATCAATTATAGGTATAAACTCTTTATTAATTACACACTTTAGGGTTGTTGAGTTTTTGATACCTAGAGCTGTTTACATTGAAACTGTTTTTTCATCGAGAGAACGTATCGAATCTCATGGTTTAGAGATATATACGGGTTTAACAACATCTAGCATGGTCGAGAACTACAGGATTATTTTCTACGGATTACTTGTTCAGGAAGAGGGATTTCCTAATGTTTACCTCTTGTCTCCTTCGGAATACATAGTTTTTAAGAAGCCTAGGGTGGAGTTCTGCAGATGGCATTCAGGCTCTCTAAATATCGAAGACGATCCGTTGAAGAGAGAGTACTGTATTGAGAAAAAATATACAGCTTTAGGATATTGTCGTCTCCATAGTGATTCCATTAGAGCCCTATATAGCTACTGTTTCGAATCCCGGAGTTTGGATGGTTTAACCGGTTGTGAACAGCTTGATAGGCTCCTTAAAGGTAGTGTTGAATTCCTAGTTTATATGCTAGCATATAGTAGTGATGGATTCAAAGTCGGTTCTACTAGGAAGTGGAGGTTAATTAGACGTTTAGCTGAACAACCCCATATCGTTGCATCAACGCTGTATGTATCGAGTAGTGCTTCTGAAGCTAGGAGAATCGAGGCTAAAGCTGGATCGTTAGATTGGTTAACAGAGGTTCCGCACAGAGATATACGTAGAACGCTATCTACGCCCATAAAAGCTGTTTTGAATAAATTCATTAAATTAAGAGAAAGAACTTTGAGAATCCTCGGTTTAAACGAGACTGATACCAGTATTGTTAGAGTGGAACCCGCATCTAATTTAGAGGTTTTCCAAAGAGCTAAAAATGTTGATTTATACGAATTGATTGATAAGAAACTCGAGATCTACGATTATGGATATGGATATCTGTTATTAAGCAACGTTTCTTCCAACGAATATTTTATTCTGAAATTCCCTGATGTAATGAATAAGGATTGTTTAAGAACGGTTAGGTAATATGATTTCGCGTGAAGCTAGAGAAGCGATGAATTTATTAGAGAGGCTTCTAGAGTTTAGAGAAGATTATTTCTCAAACGATTGCTTGAATAGCGAGGGACGCAAAGTTATAGAGAAAGTTTTCCTTTATCTTCTAAATAATGAACCGTTATTGAAGAAGAGAATAGCTAAGCTTAGAAAGAAGCCTTGCTATGAGGATATATCTAGATTTTATGAATGGTTGAGAAGGTTGTTTAGAGAATTTTAATAACTATTTCTTTCCTTTGATGTATCCGTTACCTATGATGCAGAATCCACAATTACAGTAACTGTTACAAATACCGTTGTCTTGTTCAATGTTTTTAATGGGGATTAATTGTGTCAAGGGTAGTTTACCGAATTCGATTGTAAATTCTAGTAATTCATCGTTACACTCCATAATACGATTAATTAAATCAACAACTTCTTGTTTATCACGTCCATATATTAGAAACACGGTTTCACCCTCCATATTGATATATGCTAAAACCCTATTACAGTTGGATAGGAATCTGAAAAGCCAGTATGGAGGGTTCTTGACCCTTACTAAACCGGCTGTTAATCCAGCGAGTTTAGCTGGGATCATGGGTTTAATGGAGAATAATCCATTACTCAATAATCTCGAGATTTTCTTCTTAATAGTGACATAATTAACGCCTAGTTCACGCGATATATTCCTAATATTTAATCTACAGTTTCTAGTAATTGAAACAATTAGTTCATAGCTATTCTCATCGATCTTCATCATAACAACCTTCTGTATTGGCGGGTAAAAGCTAGTATAATCCGACCTCAAATATTGGATCATATATTTACCCTTTATAATACTTAAAGAATATTCAATTATTAATTGATCAGAAGCGAATAATTTCGGAAATAGTAATTCTTATTTTTCGAATTACGGATTCTCATAGTAAGAATCCATGGATTTCTTTTACTCAATATTTTTGGATCATTAAATTAGACTTTCATAAAAATATGTGTGTGACATGGATATGTTAAAAATAATGTATAAAAAGGAGGTTTTAGAATTCAGTTAGTTCTTCAATAGTTTCTTCAAATACACCTATTTCTCTATATTTCTTCATTAACTCCATCATTAGCTTCTTTTCTTTCAATCCCTTAATAATACCTATTCCAAACGCTAATACTGCTGGAATCAATCCATATATTAATACGAAATTAGGGTCGTTTAAACCAATTGATTTAGCAATAGCTGGTACGAATCTTGTGAAATTCCAAGCCATTAACACGAACATAGTGTATGTTATCGCTAGGTTTAGCCAACCGGAACTCGCTCTACCCAACATTAATCCCTTAATCCTCTTCTTAGTGAATGGTGCGAATAAATTGCTACCCATGTATCCCAATTGATCCTCAATAACGTGCATCCATTGCCCAAGCATTGACGCTAAACCAAGAGTTAACGCGTGTTGATAACCCAATAGTTTGAATAAGCCGGCTACAACACCGCCAACAACTAATCCAGCTGTGATGCTATGGGGGAATTCTCTATGCCACGGTATAAAGATTTCTTCAACGCCATCCTCTGTTCTCCTATACTTAACGCTCGGTCCCGAGAAACCACCTACAGTTATTGGGAAAGGATATGTTTTCTTTACTTTAGCTTTAATTTCGGCTTTACCGTACATTCTGAATTTTGGAGGTAGGTCTTTTACAACCGGGTTATCTCCTAGAGTTATTATAGGACCTATATATACCTCGACGATGTTGGAATCTGGAGGTATCATTACCGAGTATCTTCTGAAAACGTCTCCAGGCAATCTAATATTGTGGAACTTTACTATAACCTCACCCTTCTCCCACGCATCGTTTATAGCTTTAGCAACTGTTTCAGCAATATATTTTGGGTGTGGCGCGTCTGAGAAAACTATTGCTTTCCTACCATTAATTACATCTACGTAACCTAATATTTTGATTTCTTTACCGACTATTTCTTCGAATCTATCGATACTATACATTTTCTTGAATAAATTAATGTCGTCGCCGATGACGTAGACTTGAATATGGTTTCCTTTCGTATCTATTGCTTCTAAAACTACTCTATCGAATTTACCGTAGTTTTCGATATCTCCTCTACCTACTTCAACGATCCTTTCGATCCTAACGTTATATGAGAACCACCTATATCTATCACTATTTACATCGATGTCACCGAGATCCCTGAGTTTTGGAGATATCAATGTTCTCTCATCGGGTGGAGCTGGGTCTACTTCAACATCCCATTTCTCAACAATTCTCTTTATTTTGAAATCTATGAAATCCGGTAGATAGGCGGATACACCAGCAATTATGGGAGTTAAATTCCCCTGTAGTAGGTCGTTGGTTAGTTCCGGAAAGAAAGTTGCAACAGCCATTCCAGATATGAAATGTGTTAATCCACGCATTATCCTCACCTCCCGATTAGTTTAAGCCAAAATTCGACAGTTCCTGTCCAGCTAGCGAGTACCGGGACTATGAGTACTGCTAATGGATAAGATCTTCTAGTATTAAACAATATTGTTGCTAATCCAATGAAAGTCGCTATTATCATCAATAATACACCGTTAAAACCAGTTATTACGTAAGTTATGAGCGTTAAGTATGTTACTAACCCAATAGATAGTGCTTTATAACTAATACGGTGAATACTTGATGCTATGAATTTCGACAAGAATATTGTAAATAACGCGGCTATACCGGATGCTAATAGTATTATGAATATAGCATAGTAGAATTCAAGCCAAGTTTTAGGCATATAGATTGCTTGGGTAATCCAAGCTGTAGCTCCACGAACTAGTCTAGAGAATGGCAGGAATAATAGGTAGAATGCACCTACGTAATAGACTACCCTATTCACACCCTGACTAATCACAAAGGCATCGTCTCCACGAGTACTAGTCATATGACCAGCAATTAAACCACCCATACCACCAGTTATGATGGGGAATACAGCAGCTATAGTACCACCAATTAATCCACTAGCTGCACCCCAAGCTACCCTACTAATCGATGTTTCAGCTTTGAGGAAAATCTCCTGTTTAGGAACCTTTCTCTTCATAATGAAGTTCTGGAGAACCCATGGCATACCGAAGCATCCTATGAATAGAGGAGTTAATCGAGCATAACCAGCTTGTGGCGGTAGTATTGATGTATAGTTAGCTATTATTCCAAGCAAACCAGCCATTATGAATACTAGAACGCCCCCAATTATTTGTTGATAAGCGTCCCATAATCTCCTAGCAGGACTCCCTCTATCTCCCTTCCTAGGCCATTCAGCCATGAACCAGAATACTACAATACCTATTATCAAGTAACTTATGAATGAATTATAGATATTGTAGATTATGGGAACTAAGTATAGGAGTAGGGGTGAGAATAGCGTTAAATATAGCGACCCAATAATAGCTCCAATAATATATAGCAGTACAGCTTCATCCGCTCTACCACTCAATAAATATCTCTGAGTTGGAAATAGTAGTAGCACTGTTGATTCTTCGGCAACACTGAAGTATGTTGTTGGGATAATGTAGAGGTATGAATAAGATATCAATGCTCCTAAACTAAAGTATGGGAAGTACACATCTGGTATCGCATTAGTTAAACCAATAGCTACTAGAAATGCTAGAATATTGAAAATATGTAAACCTGGTAGCCAGGATAGTGCTGAACCAACAAGTACTCCTAGTAAACCATACGATATAACACCGATAAACTCGATCAATCATTTCACACCTCTACACCGCTAGCGTGATAAACTACTAGTTCAGGCGTAGTTCCGTATAGTGTTAAGTATCCATAGAACGTCACTGTTTCCCTATTAAGTATAGATTGTTGTATATTTTGTTGAATCCTATCCCAAGCTGATCGGGGGATAAATACAGTGATCTCTCCAGTATTATCGGAGAACGTAATAATATAACTTCCACCACTTGTTGTTCTATAGTCGGTGAGCGACCCGCGAATACCAACGATCATACCCATGTATTCATCGAAATTCTCCAGTATGTAACTAATATTTAGAACCTTAGGCGGCTCTTTCTTAACTACAATGATGTTGTTTGCTTCAATAACTATGTTTCCGCCAAGTATCCTAACGGTTCCTGTAATGTTTAGTATAGAACCAGTCGCTGTCTCCATGGGGTTTATTCTAAGCACTAATGTAGTGTTTGCTCTAACAGTACCGTTTCCTGTATCGTCATATACGTATATTATATATGGCATTTGAGTTCCAGATTCATAACCCAAACCTCTGAGTGTAACGGAGACTAGAACCATCGAATTAACGTATCTAGCGAGGTCCCTGAGTTTAACAACGTTTAGACCCGGTGGAATACCTGGTTGAACTGCAGGTGTTTTGATAACAATATCTTCTAACTTTCTAACAACTATTTCTGGAGTAGTTCCTCGATAGTGATACACGACTCCAGTTATCGTTAATTCAGCTCCTATAGAGATATTATTGTATGCAAAAGAAGCTCTCCTAGTATCCAGGATCGTAACGAATGTTGGCACTAAAACAGTAATGGTTCCACCGGATGTCTGGAGATTGAATAACCAGCCTGCAGATACGTTTCTCAAATTCGTCGCTCTCCCAGTTGCTCTAACTAATGTTCCCTGCGGTATGTTTAACGATAAACTCGTTACTTCAATTACATCTCCACTTCTAGTTTTGATTTCGAATAGATTAATACCCTGTATAATCAAGTAACTATATGTTTCACGAACACGTACTTGAACCTCGCCTATAAATATATCTCCAGGTAACGGGACCTTCCCTTCCTTAATCATTTGCGATGCAACCGGGTCATACGCTCTAACATCAATACTACCTGTTTCATCACTTATCGTGAAGTATAAGCTTATTCTACCCTGAGATATGCTGACCAATGGAACAGATATAACCTCTCCCTTTACTCTTATCGTAGCATAGTTTAGAAACGGGTTTTCCCCTTGTGGTCCAATATCCTTTATCTTCATCTCAATAACCGGTAGGCGAGGCGCTAAAGCTGCTAAACCGACAATACCTATGAGCATTGCAGCAATACTGAATACGAGAGCTAATCTAGTAATGTTATATGTTTTTAATTCAGGTTGATAACCAATTAATTCAGAGTAGAGTATTCGTTTAAGCTCATCTTCAGTTTTTCCGGAAGACAGGTTTATTCACCATGATCACGTGTTTAACAACTTGATAAAAAAGAATAAGATACTACTAACTTAAAAAACTTCGTACTAGTAGGTAGTATTTATGGGTAAGTGCTTCTATTGTTCTTCAGAATCGGTAACTATTTCTAGCAAAATAGGAGTGTGCGTTAAATGTTTAAGGAAAGGATTGGGTTTAGATAAGATTCGCGAAACTCACCGGAGTATTAGAAGAAAATTTGGATTAACTCTCCAAACACCTCGTTTCAACAATGGTATTAAATGTAGAGTGTGCGGTAGAGGATGCTCATTATTAAATGGAGTTTACGGATACTGTTCTGTGAGGAGCATTGATAGAGGCGTTATGAAAACCACTACTTCGTTCAACAGTATTGTTGGAACGTATTATTATGATCCACATCCAACCAACTGCGTAGCTTTCCCAGTATGTCCCGCTATAACCGGGAAAGGTTATCCTAAATACGCTTTATCACGTTCAGGAGAGAAAGGGTATTATAATATCGCTGTATTTCCAGGCGTCTGTAATCTAAACTGTCTTTATTGCCAGAATTGGGAGTTCAAATTAATGACTAGAGAATCCAGACCAGTTCTTACTATGGACAAACTAGTTAATGCTGTTAATGAATGGACTACTTGTATATGTTATTTTGGAGGAGATCCTTCACCATATTCAACATTCTTTATAGAAGCTTCTAGGAAAATCCTCTATAGAGCAGAAGAGATCGGTTTAAAAATATTTAGAATCTGTTGGGAAACCAATGGTTTATGGGATGAGAATCTGTTTCTCAAAGCTATAGATTTGAGTCTGGAGTCTGGGGGTATTGTGAAAATAGATTTTAAAGCATGGAGTTACGAAGTATATGAAGCATTAACCGGTGCTGAACCCGAACACGTAGATAAGATTAGGAAGAATATAGCTAGAGTTGTAGAGAGAGCTGGTGAGAGGGGAGAACCTCCTCTACTTGTTATATCAACATTACTTGTTCCTGGATACGTAGATGAGTATGAAATAGATGCTATGACTAGGTTCGTCTCAGACCTAGATTCTAATACCCCATACGTTTTCCTAGCTTTTCACCCGGAATTCGAACTTACAGATCTACCTAGAACGAGTCGTAGACATGCCGAGAGAGCGGTAGAGATCGCTAGGAAAAATGGTTTAAAAAACGTCTATCTAGGGAACCAATGGTTATTATCTGATCTGTATTAGGAACGTATAGTTAAACGTGATTGAATCGATTAATTGCTATTTAGAGGTTTTCTTCAATAAACGATGTATAGCTATGTAGATTAACCACAATGTAAAACCTGTTGTTAGAAGCGTGAATCCCAGTAGAATTGAATCGAATGAAAGTTCTATGAATGGCTCTCCATCAATGAAGTAGGCGTATGCTTTATCAACAATAAACATTATAGTAGCACCCCACAGTATTAGAGCTAGAGTTTGTATCTCCTTTTTACCTCTAGATACGAAGTAGATGAGTGTAGACCCTATAGAGCCGGAGAGCAGTATTAGGAGATACATAGATCATCATCCCATAAATTTTTATCATAATCTCAATAATTAAAAATCTACATTCGGGTGCGTGTTTATGGCTTGTTTCATAACGCCACTCGCTCTGGGTTTATCGATCGCTCTGATAAAGAGGTTTTTCAAAAACATGGCTGAGAGAGTTAAGCTAACTATACTTGAAATAACCTTACTTGGTGGTTCAGCAATTCTGGCTGTTGAGCATATTTGGAGAGGAGAAGTAGTACCATATCCTCCATTCTTAACAGCTATGAGTAATCCAGCTGATATACCAGTTATGATAAATGAAATGACTATTGTCGGGGGGTTAATGAGTTTAGCATCCACAACTCCATGGTTAACAATATTGTTATACAATAAGGTTGGTTTATCGATGAGAAGCGTTATGAAGAAGGCTGTATTAAATCTTAATAAATAGTATTCACAAATCCCCATTGTTTTCGATATAAAGCACTATAAACTTCATTACTCAATTTTTGTGCATTACTGTTCAATCGAGTTATATAGGGTATTATTGTTGATAAAGATCAGAGATCTATATGTAGGCTATGGATCTGAGCCTGTATTGAAAGGTTTAAATCTAGATGTAGAATCCGGTAAGATAAATGTTCTTCTTGGACCTAATGGTAGTGGTAAAACAACTCTTTTGAAAACTATTTTGGGCATACTTAAACCTATGAAGGGATATGTTTTAGTTGGTGGTCTAGATCCTTCTATAAATCCTATTGAAGTACGTAGATCCATAGGTTATCTACCGGAAGATGATATTGTTTACTATAGTTTGAAAGTTAAGGAATACTTAAGTTTCGTTGCACGAGTCTATGGTGTTCCACGCGATCGATTAAATGAATCTGTAAATAGAGTATTAGATGCTTTCATGATTAAAGAATATAGTAATCGTCCGATTGGAGAATTGAGTCATGGTTTGAAACGTAGAGTTATGCTTGCCGCATCATTCGTTCATGACCCTCAATTTATTCTTTTAGATGAGCCATTCATAGGCATCGATCCAAGAATAGCTAAAGTACTGAAAATTGCTTTGAGAGAGAAAGCTAAGGAGGGTAAAACAATTGTTGTTACTACCCATGTTCTAGAACTTGCTGAAGCATTAGCTGATAACGTAATACTCATATATAAAGGCGAAGTTAAAGCTATGGGTAGTGTAGAAGAAGTAGTTAAGCAAGCCGGTGCATCTGGGCTTGAAGATGCTTTTCTAAATCTAACTATGAGTAAGGATCTAGTTAGAGAACTTGTTCAAGCACTTCTAGGTTCTTAAATGGTGTTTGGATTTGGGTAGTTTAGTATACTCGATTGCTAATCTATTTATACGTGAAGCTATTTATCTAAGTTTCACTAAGAGAACGGGTGGATTCGTGGAATTCGGCGGACTCCCGGATATATTTATACCAAATATAAACGATACTGTGTTAACCTATAATTTGAAATGGTTTATCGGGGGGTTAGGAGCTGGTTTATTAATAACGATTTGGGTACCGTTACTCTCATTCCTATCCCGGGTTGTTGGAGAAGATTTATTCATGCTCTTCATAATATCTTATTTATCAATGCTCATAATGATACCTTTAATCCTAATAGTGGAGCTTCTAAACGCTGTTGTCGCTTCTCTAAGAGAGCTTCAATTAATGAAGAAACTCGAATACTTACCTATTCCCAAAGAGGATATTGAGAAAGCAGCCTCCTACAGTATCTTGATAGGAGGTGGTTTTGCACAATTAATTGGCATGGGTTTAACAACTGGTTTAATCATTGGTATGTATCTAAACACTATATACAGCATTATTGTTATACCTATATTGTTTGCATCATCGATGCTATTAGTATATCCAATAGCTTTAATCCTATATTCGAAGATGAGTGGTAGAGTACCATCTATTGTTTCTCTAGTAATTTATATATTGATTCTAGTTACTGTATTACTACTCTATTTCAATATGTTGTCATTCGGGACAATTAGTGAAGCTAAACAACTAATCAGTAGTTTTAAACTATTGTTTCCATTCCCATACTTGGATATCGTCATTAATGGACCAAGTTTCTCCTCCATAATTATAGCATCAACATACACATTAACAGGCATTATACTCTCTACACTAATACCGTCTCGATTCAATTTAAAACTAGAAACTGTAATTGAAAGTAAGAGTAGATCATTCGATCTAAATCATCGTAGATTGATAACAATTGGTTTAAAAGACCTACTATTAATCGTAAGAGACTCCTCTAGATTAAAACAATTCTATGGAGTAGCGGTTCCAATGTTCATACCATTCATAGTTTCTATCATGGACAAATCCATATTAATTTCTATTAGAGCAATGAGTATTTTACAGAGATCAATATTTCTAGGATATACTGGTATCTTATCATACATAGTATCAACGCTTTCTTCACCAACGTTAATATTCGTAGAAGGAGATCGTTCATTCATTCTCTATACTTTACCAATTCGTAGAAGAGATATCGTGTTCTCTAAAACACTCGCATCAACAATACTATTCACTCCGATAATAGCAATGAACGCTATTATCATAAGTCTATTTATCGACCCTGTTAGTGTTTTAACAGTATTCATATCCATGATTACGTACTGGATTACAGGTTCTCTATTCACATTAGGTTTACAAACACCATCTCTAGAAGACTATCCTGTAGCGTGGACTCAGTTCGGCATAAATATTTGGAGAAGAATGGCTATATACATAGTGCTATATATACCTATAGGTGTGATTTCATCTATATCATTCCTACTCTATGTTTTGAATAAACATTTGTATTCATTATTAACTCAATTCGCTCTACCTACATTAACAACTCTTATTTTCATATACATTGTGTTGAATGAGGATTAATTAATTTGGAATCCCGCATCATAGTTTTCATAATGCTAATTGCAACTGGTTTTTTATTACAGATTCTTTCGAAGAAGTTGAGAATAGAGAGAATTTTTAGTAGAGTTATTAATTCAGCATTTAATTTCGTCTACTATGTTCTCATTCCATTAGCGTTTATAAAGACTTATGCTGAGAGAATGTTGTCAATAAATGATTTGTGTATTGTAGCGTCAGTACTAGTAATGGTTTTTTCAATATATTTATCTATGAAGATTGCGGTTAGAGGATTAGACGAGAAGCTATGGAACAGTTTATTCATAACGAGTTGTTTTCCAAATGCTATATTCCTAGGTTTCCCAATCAGTTTAATATTCTTCGGTTCAATCAATGTTGCTTCAACGTATGGATTAGTAATGCTTATTCTCAATATTTTGGTACCTGATTTCATAGCTATCAAGAAGATCGATTGGAAAAGAGTACTCAAATTACCCGCACTATTGGGTTTCATAATAGGGGTTTCAACTAGATTAATAATGAAAAGTAATGTATTCATGATCGTTAATACTTTGAGTTGGAGCCCAACGTTACTCAGCTATACAGCAACCATCTTACTTGGATGTAGATTACCGTTGAAAACCATAAATTTACCGAACAAAACGAGGTTCATCATCATTACGGGAATTTATAGGTTTCTATTCGCGCCTCTAATATCTCTAATTGTTGCGTTGATTTTCGAAATTGATTATGAAGTAGCGAAACAGATTATTCTAGTATCTTCAATGCCACCGGCGGTGTTGAATACACTGGTAGCTCATAGATACGGATGGTTCGACGAACTCGTAGCTTACTCAACGGTTATTCTAACATTTATTTCGCTAGCTTTATATACCGCTATAATACTCCTTTTCTAAAAGAGTTATGTGGAGTAACACACGTAACGTAAATTAATGGAGTTTGGTTTGACCAGCGTTATTGAATTAATAAATGTTTGGAAAATATATCGGATGGGCTCTGTTGAAACCGTTGCTTTGAGAGGAATTAATCTATCCATTGGTAGAAACGAATTAGTCGCTATTATGGGTCCAAGCGGTTCGGGTAAATCAACACTATTGAATATTATGGGTTTACTTGATAAACCAACATCTGGTCAAGTATTGTTTAATGGATTAGATGTTACAAAGCTTAGTAGTAATAAAATATCTGAAATAAGGAACTTAAAGATCGGTTTCGTATTCCAACAATTCAATTTGATTAATAGATTAACGGTTTTAGAGAACATTGAGCTACCTCTAGTAGCACGCGGTATTCCTAGGAAAACGAGGATTGAGAAGGTTATTGAAGCTATAAAGATGGTTGGTGGCGATATATCATGGTTAAGTAAGAAACCTAATCAATTAAGTGGTGGTCAGCAGCAGAGAGTTGCTATTGCTAGAGCTATTGTTGGAGAACCCGATTTAATACTTGCTGATGAACCAACGGGTAATTTAGATACTGCTTCGGCTAGAATAGTTACACATACTTTTCGTAAACTTAATGAAAAAGGATTAACTATAGTTATAGTTACTCATAATATAGAGGTCGCTAATTGCGCCGAGAAGATATACGTGTTGAGAGATGGTGCTATTAGTGAATTAAGAGTTCCCGAATCCGATAAATGCTTAATTAACACGTAATAAATGAGTTTCCCATAACGTGTTGATTCTCATAAGTTTAATAATCATAATACGTAACGCAAACAAATTAATATTGCTATATAACTATTCGTTTCAATACTAATTTGGAAAAGGTGCTTTTCATTGAGAAACATGGTTATTTACGTTTTAACGATGATAATTCTAGTTTCAATTTATTCAAACATAGCACTACCTAATCAAACGAATTGGTTTCTTGAAGAAGTATCTTTCATTTCAAGCACAGGCGGACCCGTATATCCAGGCAGTTCTGGGGCATTGCTTAAACTCTATTTGAGATTCACTGGTACTCGAGCTCTATATCCAAATGTGTGTATTAAACCAGAGTACCCCTTCAATACTAGAACATATTGTTCGCCATTACTTAATTCTTCGGGAGAACCAGTTGATAGCGTTGAAACCGGTATGCTTCTAAACGCCGAGTTCATTTTAAATATAGATAGGAACGCTACACCTGGAAATTATAGTTTACCAGTAATAATAACTTATTATACTGAAAACGGTTTAGTTAAAGAAGAACTAAATGTTGATTTAAGCATTCATCCCTATCCACAACCATTAATATCCGTTGTAGAAACATACTTTACTCCATATGGTTATCCAGGTTCATATCCAGTTAATTTAGTTGTTAAAATGAGGAATGACGGTAATGTATCTATAGATAGCTTAGATATACACGCTGTTTTTCAAGAAAATATTCGTCCAGAATCAGCTAGGTCATCTATTACTTATAGAGTAGAGCCTGGACAAATATTCAATGTTATTATCAACAACTTAGCTATAGACCCCGATTCTCAACCTGGAAACTACTCGTTACTGCTAAATATAGATGGGTCATTCAGAACATCTGATGGTGTTCTATATAACTACTCCATACAGATCAGCACATTCTACACAATAGATTATCCTCCAGACGTTAATCTAAGGATTCTTAACTACAAGTTTACTGCAAACGTTGTTCTACCCGGTTTACACAATACCGGTATTAGTTTATTCGTTCAATCAATTGAACCCGGTATTGTTAATCTATATGCTATAAACGTTACTCTCATAAATTCATGCTTCATTAATGGATCCACTAGAGATTTGATTCCATACAATGCTGTTCTCCACTACGGTGATGCTGTTGAAATAGTGATTAGAGGTATTAATATAGGTGAAGAGAGTTTCGTTGAAGCATATGTAACGCTACTGGTAACGATAGATAGAGATGGAACAACGTATTTCTCGAAATTCGATTCAAAACTATTCTTACCGGTTTCGTTGAGAGGACTGAATATAACAATAGTGAGTATTGATTGGTTTAATACAAAAGCTTTACCAGGTTCTACAGGTTTACAGCTTACAGTAGTTATAGCTAATGACGAAGCAGTTGTTTTAAGAGACGTTGTTGCTAAGTTAAGACTTAGTAATGTGTTTAACCCGGATTATCTAATGATCTATGGTGTACAAATAGAACCTTATTCATTAGCTGAATTGACATATACGGGGATCTCGGTCAGATACGATGCTGAACCAGGTTTCTACAGTGTAGAACTCGTGTTAACATTCTATTTAGCGAATAGTGATGGTTCAACAAGAGCTATGACTATGTTTTTCAACAATATTGGAGTAAATGTGTATAGTTTAGAGGATTACGAGAATTTCATACCAAAAGTTATTGTAGAATCAATTTATTGGGGCGAATATACTCCTACACACATATATCCTGGTAATCCTCGTGCACCCTTAACTGTTCTCCTCAGAAACTCAGGTATCTATAGTGTACAGAATATCCACGTTAATCTAATTTCGCTTAACCCAGATATCGAGGTTCTCAATCCAGTAGTAGAGTGTTCCAACATGTTATCTCCATCTAGTTCTTGTCAATCAGTATTTTATCTAAACTTAGCTAAAGCTAATAGTGGTTTGAAAAGTTTCACAATAAATGTTTCGTATATATCCTCAAGTATTGGTTCTCAGAGAACCCTATACGTTATGCATAATACTACTATAGTGTTGCCGGAACCGGATATGGATACTGGAGTTAAGCTCTATAGCTATGGATGGATTAATAATAACCCTGCATACCCCAATTCTAAAGGAGCGGTTTTATCCCTGGTTTTCGCGAATAACGAGTTATATAGTATTCAAGGAATATGGATTAACATAACTTTACCCGAATCGTTCAAAGTAAGTGGAGATTCTGGTCCACTAACATATGTTGCTGGACCCATACCTAGTTTTCAAATCTTCACAATTAATTACCTTATCGATATTGGTTCAGTAAAACCAGGTTCTTATAACGCATTTGTTAATGTTGAATACATGATCCAAACATATGGTTATGTAAGAACGATTAAGAAGTCATATTTATTCAAAATAAGTGTAAATAACCCTTCATTAGCAATTGCAGTATTGAGACATGGATGGTATGGTTCTACCCCTATTAATGGAACAAGGGGGTACAACTATATTCTCATAATAAGAAATAGAGAGTTCCCATCAATTAGTAATCCTATGGTTAAACTTGATTTACCTCCAGGATTCTACGATCCATTAACAGGTTTTAACACCATATACTCCTATCCAATAGCCTTAATACCATCAATTCAAATATCTGAATCAATGCTGACTCAAATACCGATACCCCAGCTTCAACAGATACTGCCAAGATTAGCTAGTGATCAGGAATCTATGGGTAAAGGTGATTACGCTGTTTTCACTATGAACATAGGGTTTAATCCACTAAACGAAACAAAGGTTTATGCGAATCTCTCTATAATATTCATTGACCACTGGGGTTATGAATACTCGATTAACAATACTATCGAGATTAGAATTGTAACTCAACCTCCATACTTATATGTAGAGCCTCAATCTCCTCTTGTATATTTTGTGAATGGTACATCATACTTAGATCTTGGTTTAACTAATCCCGGTGATGGCGATGTTTATGAGGTTTACATAATGCTAATACCTGTTACGGGCAACGCGATACCTCAAGGTAACGTTAGATTCATAGATAGGGTTCCATCGAGAGAAACTGTGAGTATTAGATTTACATTGATTTATAATCCAATAACAATATCTGGTTTCGGCGAAGCATATTCTGGTTCAATAGCTTTCACAGTAAGCATTATATATAGAGATCAGCTTGGCTATATGAGAATGCTTAATCAAACAATAGCTATTGTTCCAAAACCATTTATTGAAGTATCTGTTTCTCAGGATACAACGGCAAAACTATTGGGTAATAAATTGATCGTTAATGGTATTGTGGTCAATACTGGTTTGAGTAAAGCAAGATCTGTTATAGTAACTGTTGAGTACGGTAATATTTCATCAACATATATTGTTGGAGATCTCGATCCATCATCGCAATTACCGTTTAGACTGGAATTAACATCTACGACTAGAATGTTAGATACGTGCAATTTAATTATAACTTACTTAGACGACTTCAACACTAGGTATATGAGGAGGTATGGGTTAAACGTAACTTACGCTGAAGAACCTAAAATTGAAGAAGCTAGAGTTGAACATTCCATGGTTATGTTCTATGTATTGACAGTTTTGGCTACAATACTTTTCCTTGTTGGCGTATTCATAGTGATCCATAAGTATCTAACTAGTAGGTTGAGAACTGGGGTTAAAATTTGAAAATATCCGATCTATTTAGATTAAGTTATAAAGCTCTAAGTGAAAGGAAGATTAGAGCTATATTAACTATAGTTGGAATAATGATCGGTCCATTCGCTTTAGTCACTATTGGGGGGGTTACGAGAGGTTATGGAGACTACATTATTAAGAATATAACCGGTTTAGGTCAGAACATAATCGTAGTTACTCCTGAAAGAGGTTTTACTCTCACATATAATGATATTGAGAGAATTAAAAGTATTAGATACGTTATGGATGCTTCACCATTCCATACTCTTCAAGGTGAAGCTCGTGTTGGTGGAGAAGTTAAAGTTGTATTTATATATGCCGTTGATCTAGAATTCCTGAGTAAAGCTATAACTAATTTAAAGTTAAGAGAGGGTTATATTCCAACCTCTAGTGAAGTTGCTAAAGCAGTTATTGGTTATGATATAGCTTATAGTAGAGGTATTAGAACATATTCTCTAAACGATATAGTATCTATTAATGTCTACGTTATCGAGGCTGGTAAACCACAAATAAAGAGACTCAACGTTATGGTTGCCGGTATATATGACAAATATGGTGGTGCCATGTTCTTAAACCCCGATCAATCGGTGTTTGTAAACATCGTTACGTTCGAGAGAATGCTTGGAATTAAAGAGTGGAGCGGAATTCTAGTTTTAGCAGAATCGCCTGAATATGTAGATACTGTTGCTAACGAAATTAAGAGTATTTATGGTAGAAGTGTTGAAGTAATGAGTTTCCTAGCTATTGCTCAAGTAGTTTCAAGTATAGTTTCTGCTGTGAATTTCGTTTCATTCTCAGCTAGTCTATCTGCATTCGCAGTAGCCGTTGCTGGAGTTGCATCAACAATGTTTACTAGCGTTATGGAGAGAACGAGAGAAATTGGTGTTATGAAAGCTCTCGGTTTCAAAGATAAACAGATCCTTGCTCTAATTATTGCCGAAGGATTTATAATGAGTTTAATTGGGGGGTCGATAGGGGTTGTTATGGGTATAATAGGTTCAAATATTTTAGCATCGAGAGGATTAGTGATAGGCGGGGGTTCGCTCCATATTAGGATAGAAGCTAAACCAGATATTACACCTACATTTATACTACAAGTTATTGGTTTAACCGGATTAGTAGGTATTGGTGGTTCAATATTTCCTGCTTATAGAGCAATGAAAATACCGCCAGCTGTTGCTTTAAGATATGAGTAGCCGTAACCACACCTATCCATTAGGTAAATATATTAAATACAAAGTTTACTATCAAAAATATGTTGTTTAATTGGTTAGATTCATTAAAGGTTCGAAGTAATGCCGAAAACAATGGGATTAATCGTTATATTATTACTAATAATTTGTTTAGTAACCCATACTGTTAGAGTCAATAGTTTAGAAATCAATAATCCTGCTGGACTAATGATAAGTTATAATATTAAAGTATCTCTGGAAGCGTCTAATAGTTATGCTAGAAGTATTCTTGTAGATGATGCAGCTAGCGGGGACGCATATATAGAAGTAAAATATACGTATGATCTAGAAATACGTATTCTAAATAATGGTTTATTCACATACAGTTATGTATTGAGGAGTTTTAACATAGTTTTTTCTAAAAATGTGAAGAACGAGTTTATAGAAGAGATTAATAGTTCGTTTAGAGGAAATATTGATAAAATAATTTATGGGAATGGTATTAGAGTTGATCCAATAATATTGTTCTATTTCAATATAAATAATGATTCCGTCAAATGGAGTTATAAGAGCTTTGCAGAATTCTATGGTCAACCAAGGTATGTCGTTGTAGATAGAGATGTCTTGGCTTTCCATAAGATCGAAGCATATGAAACTCGTAGTTTTGAATACTACAGTATGAAGTATACTATGTTTATTTATGAGGTATTGACGTCGGCACCGCTATACATGTATCATTATGAATCAACACAGATGGAATCGGGTCGTTACAGGGTTTTCATAAAGTTAGATTCGGAAATCGATTATAATTCTAGAAAAAACTACTATAGGATTTACAGCTTCAACATTGTTTTTGAAAACGATTTGTCAGCATCTTTCGCCATAATTTCATTAGGTGAAACTAGTGTAGCGGTGAGAGGATATGGTAGAGAAATTACAATTAATGTATCTAGAGAAAAAGAGTACGATCCTCTAATGGTTTTATTAATTATCACTAGCGGGGACAGCGGGGTTTCTCTCGTTAATTCCAATACGCGGATTACACTATATAGTAACGTATCTGTTCCAATATATTTATCAGAAATTGTTTATGGAGACTACGTATTTAATGTTACGTTTAACTCTATAATTAAATCTTTAGAGAACGCGTCATACAATGGTTTTAATATTCATCAATTTAGTTCTAGAACTTATAATATGGAATACTTCGTTTTCACAATATTCGCAAACATATTGGCTATACAGGGATGTTTCCTTATTGGTATGTTGATCGCCAGGAGAATTCGGGGAAGCGAGTAATTCGGAGACTATAGTGGGGGAATTACCTGAGCTCTACAGGTATACTGTTAATCATTCTTCTAACTTCATCAACGCTTTTCATAAACTGTTCTTTCTCAGATTCATAAAGCGGTATTTCAATAACTTTAACAATACCCCCTCTACCCAGAATTACAGGGACTTCAGCAGCCACATCGTATACACCGTATTCGCCTTTAAGAACAACACTAGTAGAATAAACTCTATTTGAGCCTCTTCTAATAGTTTCAACCATAACTGTGAGTCCAGCTGCTGGTGCGTAACTACTCGTATATCCTCTTAATTTAGCTATTAATGCTCCAGCTTCCTTTGTTTCACGAACAGCTTCTTCAATCTCCTTCCAAGGCAGTAGATTTGTAATGGGTAAACCAGCTAAATAAGTATAGTTCGGAAGCGGTAGCATTGCTTCACCATGCATACCTATTACAAGTGATGTTATTGATGATGGGCTTAATCCTAATTTTCTGGAAAGATAATATGAGAAACGAGCAGAATCTAGGATGCCGCTGAAACCCAGCACCCTCTCACGCGAAAAACCGGTTTTCCTATACATTACGTATGTCAATGGATCTACTGGATTAGTTGTTAATATAACGATAGATTCTGGCGCGTATTTCTTAATTCCTTCAGCGATTTCCACTATGGTTTTCGCATTCTCCAGAAACAGCTCTTCTCGAGTCATACCAGGTTTTCTAGGTTTACCGGCAGTTACGAGAACAATATCGCTACCTTCTATAATGCTATATGATGTTGAAGAATGTATTTCAGCATCGATTCCTAAGATAGCACACATATGCTTCAAATCTAAAGCTTCTCCATCAGCTAAACCAGGCACAATATCTACAAGTGCGATTCTATGATCTATTCCTCTAACCAATGTTAATAGAGCAGTAATTGAACCAACTCTCCCAACACCAATTATTGAGATCATAATACATACACCTAGATTCGAAAAATTCTTTTCGTTTAAAATACATCGTATCCTAAGTATGATAATGTTATGAATCGTGAATAAATAATTACGATTCAACTTGACGATATTTCAAAATCATTATATTACGGGTTACGGTAATTCCGTTTCACGTATGTTTAGCAATACTAATGAAACTACATGTTATTACTCAAACCAAATACCGGTCCTCTCCCTAGAACAACAAATTTATCGTAATCAGTATCTTTGATGAGTACATTCACTGTATCCATTATTAACGGTTTCCTACCGGAGTATTCAAGGATCTTACTAATTCTTAGTTTCCTATAAATACTGTGTCTAGTCGTTACTATAACGAGGTCTGAATCTCGGAGTGCATATTCAATATTATTTGTTAACTCTACGTTTAACCGTTTTAAAACATCGTCTCCAGATACGTAGGGGTCGTGTGCAACGATGTTTTCAATACCTCTAGCTTTGAGTAAAGCTATAATATCGTGACTTGGAGATAGTCTGGAGTCATCTATATCTCCACGAAAAGCTACTCCAAGAATAGCTGTTTTGACCTCGTTTGGTTTACTTATATTTCGCAAATATAGTGCTTCAATTAATTTTACAACTACATGTGGCATTGCTTCATTAATACTTCTAGCTTTAACGACTAAGTCTAAGTAATACTTCTTTTCTAGTAGTTTATTTATAGCGAAATATGGGTATATCGGTATACAGAAACCACCCACTCCCGGTCCAGGTTGATGCAGATTACAGTATGGTTGTGTATTCGCTATACTCATAACTTCATAGTAATCAATACCTAGGTACATACATGCTAATGCTAATTGATTAGCTAATGCTATATTAACATCTCTATAGATCCCTTCAGCAATCTTTTCAAATTCAGCTACAGTTGTATTACTAGCTCTAACTACACCCCTCCTACATATTCTTTCGTAAAACTTAGATGCAATCTCTAAACTTAATGGACCAATACCACCAACTACTTTGGGGTAGTTTTCTTCAATATCCTTCACAATTCTTCCAACATATACTCTCTCAGGACTATAAGCTAGGTAGAAATCGTGTTCGACTCTGAGCCCACTATACTCCTCCAATATTGGTTTAGCGATTTCAATAGTAGTTCCCGGTGGAACGCTTGATTCTATAATTACAAGATCCCCTCTCTTCAAGCCTTTAGCTATACTCATTAATACCGATCTAAATGCAGAGTAATCTATATTTTTCAACAACCAATCTAGATATATAGGTACCGTAACGATCTTTACACAAGATTCTCCAGATGCTTTCACGCCATCCGACGTCACCGTTATTAACCCTTTCATCAAACCTCTCTGTATTTCATTAACAACGGTTTCCTCAATGTGCGGTACAATACCATTAGCTATTCTAGATAATTTCTCCTCATTAACGTCCACTAGAATCAATTGAAGATCTTTTCGCAAAAGAACAGCAGCTATACCTAAACCAACATATCCAGCTCCATATACAGCTACTTTACACTCTCCCCTATACAGCTTATCAACACAATCCATTTCATTTGAGTTATACATATTGACCAGCATCCCAAATTAACAATTACTTCATAGTTTAAATAGTATGCTGGTGTAAATAAAGGTGAAAATTATGAAAAACGTGTAATTCGAATCATTCAAGAATTAGATTTAATCGAGAGGAGTTTCTTCAAATCCACTTCTACAATGAATACCCATTTCTAAACATTTCTTTCTTATCTTTTCTAGAAGACTATTTAACCAGTATTTCGAAGAAGCTTGTGATACGTAACTGTGTAGAGGATGGTTTTCGTTCAACATAAAAGGTTTTATTCTAAGTGGATCAACATATAGTGTTGAACCAGTTTCTAAACATAATTCCATTATTCTACTCATAGTTTCATCATCATCATTAAACCCAGGTATTACGGGTCCATAGAAAACCCATGTATTCAAACCCATCGTGTTTAGTTTAATTAGAGCATTAATTCTGCAAAATGGAGGAGGAGCTTTTGGTTCTATATATGTTGATTTACGTGTAGATATCGTTGTTATTGTGAATCCAACATTAACTCTATCTCTATGCTTAACAAGTATTTGAGCATCTCTTAAAACTAATGGATTCTTAGTTTGTATACTTATCTCGAATCCTCTACTCAACAGTATTTCAATCGATTTTCTAGTTAGTTTAAAGTATGCTTCAATAGGTTGATAAGCATCGGTAATTGTGCCGATACCTACACTACCTCTCTCTAAACTCTTCGTCTCATTTAATAGTTTGTTCAATAAGTTTTTCTTAACATAGACAACGCTACCCCAATTCATGTAAACATCATTAATATTGGTGTAAAGCTTAGCATAGCAATATATACAGCCATGACTACACCCAATATATGGGTTTAAAGCATAGTTTAAACCTGGAAGAGAGGTTTTAGATAATGCTTTATCAATAGTAATGTAATGTATTTTTAAGGAACCGAATCTTAGAGGATATGTTCTAATAGTTAACCCCTCTCACTCCCTATATTTCTCTAGAAATCTTGTTAAAGATTCGTTAAACACTATTCTTCTAAGTAATCTACTATTCATTAACCATTTCCTAAAACCAATTCTACTATATTGATCGAAAATCTCAATTATTTCACTAAACTTATTAGTTATAATGACAGGTTGTTCTCTAAACATTTTTCTAATATTCTCTCTAACAAACCAAACTCCAATCGGTATGTTAAAACCGGGATAGATCTCTCTCAGAACTATAGCATTACATTGTCTTCTCTCCCTCACCAAGTACTCGGCAACAGCTAATCTACATGCATAATAGCATCCACCAATACTCGGGTAGCTTCTCCTACCGTGAAAACCCTCATAATCCCCTTCGATGATAACATTATCTGAACCGGGGTTCCACGTTGAACCAGGGTACCAAGCTTCCATCCATTCGAAACTCCACTTACCTTCACCCAGTATTGCTATGAAGAGATTATCATAGTGTTTTCTAACAAACATTCTATATCCGCTCATAACGGGGTATTCACGGATTTCTTCAACTAATTTATTTGAAACCGTATAATCAACAGCTGTAATACTCCACCTAGTTGGAACTATTTTTCTATCTACAAACCTACCTAATGCACCTACGCTTAGCATTCTCTGTATGGATGATATGGGAATACCGTTGAAGTACAGCATAATAATTGCATCTCTAGCTTTAATATTAGGGTCATTATAAACCCTATCAACAACACGGAGTACTCTTGGGTTACTAGTTATTTTGAAAGATTCAAGAACTGATCTTGGTCCTTGAGGTGGTTCGTGTTCATATAGTTTAAGAAAAGGTTTGGGTGGTTTAGCTAATTTAATCTCGACATCGACGGGTTTGATCGATAGAGCTAATTCATGTATTCTATCTATAAATGGATCTTTTAAATTATCAATTCTAACCCGTTTAATTCCAGTAACCATACTCATCCTAAAACTAATAATATCCTCTAAACCCAGATCAATCCATTTCTCCGGCATATCATATAGGGATGTATCTCCGACAGTCAATGGCGTAGATGGACCTATATTGATGAATGGATATCCAGCTCTGCCTACAAAAACCGATGGAGGACTAGATCCATATAGCTCGCGCTGTTCAGTAATGTTACCTATTCTTAACATAGCTAATTTGGAAGCAATTAATGGACAATAACTTAATCCACACCAATTCCTACCTCTACAAACTACGCATAATTTAGGGTCTACTATATTTGATCACCGTAAAGCCCAAATTACGGAAACAAATGCTCCCATCTCAACGTATATTATATCTCTATAAAATAGGTCTCGAGATTTTGTTCATTACATAATGAACGTATATTATAATGTACATTTTAAGGAATCGTGTCGTCTAAATTATATAATTATATACTTGTTATAAACGTTTTCTAGCCTCTTCCTCTCTCCTCTTCATCATAAGTCTATTCAATTCATCATCACTAGCATTTCTCAACTCTGGTATGAGAAGTTTTCTCTTATCTCTATTTTTAATGAAGTAACTTATTGCATAACTACAATGTGGATTAATAACCCAATTATTCTTTTCAGCCATTTCTACAGCGTAATCTAGAAGGGATGAAGCTATCCCCCTACCTCTAAATGGCTCCGGAACATATGTTTCTTCAAGAACCATGATTCCGTTATTAACACTATATTTAACGTATGCTTTAGAACCATTATCTAAAATCGTATAGATTACTCTAGAAGTATGTTTGATTTCCAAATCTTTCTTCTCCATCGATACAACACTCTCAATAAATACATGTGTGTTATGTAAACAATAACTATTGGGTAAATATTTTAAACAAGTATTTTCAGCGTTCAGCGGCTAATTCATTATTTCAAAATCTGTAAACCTTCATCATCAAATATGTTTGGAATAATGGTAAATAGGTTATAAATGCATAGTTGTTGAAAAGGTTGTTCTTGAGTGTTAATTATGTATAGGGTTATTGGAAGAAGAGTTCTGGATGGAGGGAGGCTGGGCGAATACCTTGTTGAGTTTAGTAGAGAGTGGAGAACCGGAGCTCGTAAAATATATTTGATCGGTGATTTCACAAGTGTATATCCAGGTTTCTATTCTTTGAGAAAAATCGGTGATAGAGGATATGCTAAGTTAAGGCTTTGGTGGGGTATTTATGGATATGGTTTCATCGTAGACAACGATTTCGGTAATATTCTAGATCCGGAAAACGAATCTAAATTATGTAGACGTAGCAATTTCCACCCAGATCAAACAATATGTTTATCGAAAGCCGTTATCGAAAAACCACAGAACCCTCTTGACGCTATATACCATTATGAAGGGGATGAATCCTACCTACACATTTTTGGAAATAAATTGGTTGTGAGAATAAGACATCCAATAGAGGTCAGGGATACCCATATAGAGCTCGATAACGGTATTATTGAGGATTCAATAACGTACCTTATCGGTAGCGAAGTTATTAAGCAGTTCATAATTAAACCGTTAAGCGAGTACCTACATTATAGGTTTGTATTCAGATATGGTGGAGAGACGCTATACTATGGTTATGAAGGTGTAGCTGAAAACCCATCCTATATTAGAATCAAAGTGAGCAACATTGCTGGAGTTAGGAAACCACAATGGTTTATGGGAACAATCTATTACCAAATTTTCGTCGATAGCTTCAATAATGGAGATCCATTTAACGACCCCCCTATAAAAATAAGTGTTTATGAACCTAGAGAACACGGTTATTATGGTGGTGATTTAAAAGGTATTCTGGAAAAAATCGATTACATAGAGGGACTTGGCGTTGAAACAATTTACTTAACTCCAATATTCAGATCTAACAGTTACCACAGATATGATGTTATTGATTACTACAGTATTGATCCATATTTAGGTTCATTAGAAGATTTTGATAATTTAGTAAATGAGTTGAAGAAGAGGGGAATTAGAGTTGTTCTAGATGTAACGCCGCATCACTGTAGTCCATGTCACGAATTTTTTAAAGACATTATTTTAAATTGGGATAATTCAAGATATTGGAATTGGTTCACAATATTTTATAAGCCTCCAGATGAAGTTTTGAATTTCATAAGAGATCATTTGATTAAATCCTGCTCTATTCGTGAAATTTATAGAGACGCTGCGAATAATCCATATTTATGGAAATGGTTTAGTGAGAATAAGCCTTTCTACGAATCTTTCTTTACGAACTGGTTCATGGTTAAATTCAACCACGAGAATCCAGAAACACTGGATTATTTTCTCAACATAACTAAGTTCTGGATCGATAGGGGTGTTGATGGTTTTAGAATTGATGTTGCTATGGGTATTCACCATACTTGGCTCAAGGAATACTATGTTAGAGTCAAGGATGTGAAAGAGGATTTTCTAATCTTAGCTGAAGTGTCCGAGGAGCCATCCATATACTATGATCTATTTGATTCAATTATGTGTTACTATTTGAGAAGACTATTGTTCGAGAAACTGATTTTCAATTCAATATCTATTCAAAACTTCGTTGAGGAACTGAATAAGCTATATACAAGTATACCCCACTTTAAAGCAGTATCTCTGTATAATCTACTGGGTTCACATGATACGCCTAGATTGAAAACCATTGTCAATAACGATAGGGATCTTGTTAAACTAATGTATGTTTTGATCTTTACATTGCCCGGCTCTCCAGCTATTTATTATGGCGATGAGATCGGTATGGAGGGTGGCAAAGATCCCGATTGTAGAAGACCAATGGTGTGGGATGGAAGTAGATGGGATCTGGATATGCTATATTTTATAAAATCACTTATTAAAACATACAAATCTAGTAATGCTCTGAGACATGGTTTCTTCGAAATTAAGATTTTGGATAGTAACACTTTATTGATCAAGAGATGGGTGGATGACGAGGAAGTTTATGTCTTACTTAATTTATTTGGAGGGGACGCTGAGGCGGAATTAGAATTACCGCCTGGAAAATACTATGACCCAATTAGTAATGAGGAATTAGAAATTACGAAACCCATTATGGTCCGACTGGGAAGATTTGGATTCAAAATATTGTTATCACGAGATACAAGTTCTTCATAGGGTTTTAAGGGTCTTCATTTAAAAACCCGTAGAGATCAATATATGATTTTCTAGAAACTCTATTATCCTCTAAAACAACACCTTCAAGTAATAGTAGTTTCTTCTTCATCTCTAATCCTCCTAAAGAGTATCCTCCTAATTCCCTATTGCTAGCAACAACTCTGTGGCAGGGGATTATAATTGGGTTCTCATTAGTTTTTAAATAGTAAGCGATTTTTCTGGGATGTATAGATAGTATTTTAGCTAAATTACTGTATGATACTACTTTACCCATGGGGATTAACTGTAGTAATATGTATAGAATTTCCCTATAGATATCATCAAGTGTTCTTCTTTTAACACTACTTCTCAATTAGATAACCACATTCTCTTACTTTATTTATGAAAAACTTAGCTCTATCAGGGTCAATAGGGTTACCAGCTACACCATTAACTTTAATCCAAGAACCAATTATGATGCCATCAGCAACTTCTAAATATGACGATACGTTACTAGGATTTACACCACTACCGACGATAACGGGTATTGTTGAGTATTTCTTAATCAAATTAACGTAATCCTTATTAGGAGGTTCTCCAGTTGCTAACCCAGTAACTACTAGAGCATCGGCACCCCCCCTATCAATATAGTCTCTAACAATACCCCTTATGTAATCTAGTTTATTTATGTACATAATGTTTGTTAAATTAGCTAGTATTGAGCTATAAGTTAGGTTTAAACTAACCCCGTGTTTAACGAAAATATCTGCATATATCTTTACTCCAGGGTAGTTGTACCTAATAATTCTGAGTCTAGGTGCTTCAGCTTCTATTAATCCTGAATCGGTAATTATTGTTTCGATTAATGCGTTAACTCTAATGAATTTAGCTCCTGTAGCTACAGCAATACTATACGCTTCTAAACCTGAGTTTCTAAGAACATTAATACCAACAGGTATTGAAACCGATTTAACAACTTCTCTAACTACAAGACTTAGTACCGATAGAGTTAACGGGTCTCTCGTTCTCTTAGGATAAGGGTTATCACCATAATTCTCAACAATTACACCAGTATATCCAAGCTCATCTAGTAAGGTAGCTTCCCTAACAACTTTACTTATCAATACGTTTATATCGAAATCTTCGATTCTCGCTTTACTTGAAGGAAGTCTAGGTAAATGAATTACGCCTATTACTTCGCGAAACCCCAATTTAGAACCCAAGTATATTGAGTTGTTGAAACCGAGCTGTTGGGTAAAGCTTCTACAAACCCCTATTCTTCTTAATAATATCGTGAATATCCTCTAATCTAGTTTCAATCCTTCTCCGTGGAACACCGATGGATAAGATATATGCTGGAACTCCTTCTAATAAATCAATAATTTCAGCAACTTTATCATCATAGTATGCCCCAATAGCTACACAACCCAATCCTAAAGCTACGGATTCTAAATAAACGTTTTGAGCAGCATGTCCTACTTCTATCCAAACATATCTCTCGCCTCTAGAACCGTAGTATCTAGTTGTTCTCTCAAATACAGCAACCAACACAATGTTAAAACAAGCATCACCAACCCATTTCTGACCTAAACAAGCATTCATCAGTTCTCTAGAATAATCCCCTTTTCTAACTAGTTTCAAATCATGTCTTGATGGATCGTATTTATAGACACCAGCTTCGATAAATTCTTCGTCATTCATTTTAATACAGTTTTCCCTAATAACAACGTATATATCTAAAGGATAGGTTGCGCCAGCACTAGGCGTTGTTTTAAACCCTCTAGATTTACTTGATAAACCATAGCAAGACCATAGTATTTGTGATAACTCGTGGATTGAAATAGGTTGATTAACGAAATCCCTAATACTCCTCCTACGTAGTAGTGCTTCTTCAACACTAGCTATATCTCTCCTAATTATGGGTAAAGGGAGAGTAATATCCAATACTAACACCTCATTAGAAAACGAATATTGAATAAATATTAAATAAAATTACCTGGGATTGAATTAGGAACGGTTGTATAGATAAAAAAGTTTTGAGGAGAAGGGTTTATCCGTTAGTCGTACTTACTGAGATCCGATCCATTTCCTCGCTTCAGCTACTTCTTCTGGCGGTATTCTCTTCTCTTCGTAGCAGAACCACCAATCGAAACATTTGAATTGTTTTGTTCTCTCAGAAGCTTCCTCGATGTTCCTCGCTGGTGGAACTATTAGTGAATCACCAACTAATTCGTTGTTAGGCCAGTTAGCTGGTAATGCTCTCTTATACGTACTGTTTATCTGTAGGATCTTGAGTAATCTCAAGATCTCATTTATGTTTCTACCAGCTTCTTGTGGATAATATATTATTGCTCTAATAGTACCTTCAGGGTCAATTATCATAACGGCTCTAACGGTGTGTGTAGCGCTCTGTGCGTGTAAGAACCCTAGTTTCTTAGCAACTTCACCATTCGGGTCAGCTATTATTGGGAAAGGTATTTCAACGCCTAGTTTATCTTTAATCCACTCAACCCACTTAATATGGGAGAACACGCTATCAACGCTATGACCCAGTAACTCCGCATTCATTTTTCTAAATTCATCGATTCTTTTACTAAATGCTACAAACTCCGTAGTACAGACGGGCGTGAAATCAGCTGGATGGCTAAACAATATTAGCCACTTACCTCTATAATCATCGGGAAGTTTCTTCACACCATGTGTTGTTTCAACAATCATTTCAGGGAATTTCTCACCAATTAATGGGATTTGGCCGGGCATTGTAACCACCAATTTTTTATTAAATGAATAATAATGTTTAAAAACTTAACTCTTCTTTAAAAACTATTCACCAACATGTTAGGAATCCTAACAATATATATATCAGGATCCTAATTTATTAAGAAAAGAATTATAATACGCTAGTGATTACTATAAGCTAGTTAATTTAGGAACTAAGCGATTTTTGATAAGAATCTTCTGTGATGTTGATAGAAACATATTTATTGAATTCTAACCTATTGTTTTCTCCACTATTCTGGCATTATTCTTCTTTACAATATCTAGGAATAATTTGTCAACGGTAGAGGATATTTCTCTTAATCTATCTATCGATAATGCTTCACCGTAAATTCTTATTTTAGGTTCTGTTCCACTCATTCTAATTAGAATCCATGATTCATCAGGATACTCAAATCTGTATCCATCAATATCTATTATACGATCAGGTTCTCCAAGCATAACTTTAAGTTCTTCAACTATGTTTTCGTAAATAACGTTTCTCTTCTCATAAGGATCTATGAGGTAACTTACGCGGAACCAGGGATATTCTCTAATACGTCTTTCGTCGAGTACTTCGCTAAGAGTTTTACCTGATTCAACAATGATTTTGGTTAGTAAAGCTGCTTCCCAAACTCCATCTACCCATGGACCCCACGCCGGGTCTATTAGTTTCCACGGTTCAGCAGCTAGAGCTACATTATTCAAACCTAGTTCTTTCACTCTTTCATGCGTTTTACCTAAAGCGTATCTCTCTATTTTAACACCATATCTCTCTGCTATTTCATCTACAACTCTACCCGTATCAACAGAAACTATAATAACCCCTCTTCTACGCTCGAGGATTTCGGTTGCGAATAATGCGATCAATCTATCCTGTTTAATAAAACCATATTTGTAATCAATAGCCGCCAACCTATCGGCATCGCCATCGTGGGCAAGAACAGCAGCTGTATCTCGATGTATCCTTAAATTAACATATGTTTCTAGAACATCCTTTCTAGGTTCTGGAGGTCTGGTTGGGAAGAAACCGTCTGGATTAGCATTTAGAACTATAGGTTTACAACCTATGGCTTTAAGAACACGTGGGGTTACGTGACCGGCAGAACCGTTTCCAATGTCTATTATAATGTATGGTTCCCAATTCCTGCGGACTTCACCTATATTGATAAGAAGATTTTCAATATATTCCTCGAGCAACTCCTGTTCTTCGCGGAATCTACCAATATTTCTCCAATCATTTAGTTTAATATCGCTATCAACTCTCTCCTCAATAATTCTCTCTAAATTTCTAGTGAATTCGAATCCTTCTATATCGTAGAATTTAAAACCATTATATTCGGGCGGGTTATGACTCGCCGTAACGGATATACCAATTCCACCTTTTTTCCTAGCGTGATAAGCCGCTACTGGAGTTGGTGCAAGACCGATGTCGTATACATCTATACCCATAGCTATCAATCCTAAAGCTATGCTGAGAGATAATATTTGACCAGTATTTCTAGAATCTCGAACTATTATGGATTTATTTGATAACTTAAGAGAACCTATTGCTAAACCTATTTTATAAGCTAACGATGGGTTTATTTCATCTGGATACTTGAGTCTTATACCTGCCGTCCCAAATAATTTCAAGATTTTCAACACCACTAACATATATTTCGTTAATTAATACATTTTATTAACTATTTATTGACTTGGTGTTTGTTTTGAAAACACTATATTTACCGTATGTTCTTGAGAAGGATTTGAAAAAAGGATATAGAGTTATTGTTGATGAGGAAGAAGCGTGGGGTTTTGTTTCCCTATATTTATACAGAACATTTCGTAGAAGAAGATTCTTATTTGGTAAATACGAAAAAATATCTGAAATATATGTCTTAAACTATCCTCTCCTAATGAAATGCTATAATGACAAATGCTATTTCTTCGATATTGAGAACAATGTTTTAATTAAGGATTATGGTATTATAGGTTCGCTTGCTATACTATCAACATATAGCTCGTTAACACCATATTTTACGGATTCAATTGATCTAAGTTATAGTTTCCATAATGATTTTAATATCGACGAGAACTATAGTATTCCACCATTGAAGAGTGGTGAAGGAATTTATCGTTTAACATACATATGCGTTAATTTTGAAAACAAAGAGAGTAGATTGATAATTCAGCCTCCTATATACTATATTCCTCCAATCGCTCTCTACAGTGATTTCGTTATAAGAGAATTTAGTGAATTCAAGAGAATACCAATTGATCCTAAATTAATAAGTAAACGCTATGTTCACGCAAATATCGATAAATATGAATTCTATAGAAGAATATTGGTTAAAGCTAAAACAGGTTTGGAAAAACTAGTTGATAAGAAACTGATCGAACCCCGAGATGTTTTGAAAATAATGTTGATGTATGATTAACTCTCATATCGTTACTAACCGAATGATTTATTAAGTAAAAATGTATAGAATTAATACACAAACCCCTGGGGTTTAAACATCGAATAATCCCCCCAGAATCCATGGGGGTTATGCTTAAAAACTCCCCGGGGGAGATATAATGATACTAGGGTATGTAAAATGATGGAGATCGCCCCCCGGGTGGTTCATAGAAATAAAAACGTGTATAAAGTCTATGGAAAACACATTTATGGAGAACTTTACGATTGTAGGAGAGAGTATTTGAGTGATCTAGATTTTCTCATGAATATTACATCAGAGGCTGTGAGGATCGGGGGTTTCACTCTACTGGATATTAAGGGTTGGAAGATAGAGCCGGGGGTGAGTGTTGTAGCTATTATTCTTGAAAGCCATGTAGCTATACATACTTGGCCCGAGTATTCTTTTGTAACACTAGATGTGTATACGTGTGGCTATAAGGGAGATCCGTTTAAAACATACAGATATATTGTTGATAAATTGGAAGCAAAGAAGTTTACAATTAAGATTAGTGATCGTAGTCTAGTAATGGGACAATCTGAATGAGAATGTTTGGAGAGGAAGTAGCTGTTGTAGGAGCTGGACCTGCCGGTTTACTAACAGCTTTATTCATAAATAACTACGATATTAAGGTTTTCGAAGAACATAGACATGTTGGTATACCTAAGCATTGTGCCGGATTCGTTGGATTAGAAACATACAAAATCCTTACCGCTCTATCATCTAAAGAAATTCTCGACCGAGCGTTCGATAGCGTAGTATTCCACACTCCAAGGGGTTCTTTCAAAATCGATTTTCCTAAACCCTTTATATTTAGGGTTAATAGACCTTTATTAGAGGAAAAACTTCTAGATAGAGTTTTGAGTAAAGGTGTAGAGGTAAATTTCGGTTCTAAAGTTAAGCCAGCTAATAAACCAGGTTCTATAGTAATTGATGGCTATGAATATAGTTTTGAATGGATTATAGCTTCAGATGGTTTATGCAGTTATTTTAGAAGGAAATATTTAGGTTTTAAAACCAGGTTCCTCTATGGATTAAACGCGTTGTTTAGGCAGAAAGGCTCTGTCGATGAAGTTCACATAATATACTCTGATTTAACACCATGTTTTTTCACATGGTACGCTACAACTAGTGATGGATATGGTTTTCTAGGCTATGGTTCACATGGATACGTTGACTTATTCAAAATATCGCGTCTTGTTGAGAAAAAAGTCGGTGTTAAACTTTTAGAGCGCATAGAGATTTACGGCGGTCTCATACCATTTGGAGTTATGCTTAGAAAACCCGTTCTAAACAACGTTTTATTCATTGGAGATTCAGCATATATGATTAAACCATATACTGGGGGAGGACTGGGTATTATATCTAGATTAGCTCCAATTATGGGGATGTCGATAGATAAAGGTAATTTCACTGAATATCTCGGAGTATATGAGAGGATTAGGAAGAGGTTGCTATTAGAATATTTAGTTACTTTACCGTTGAGAAATAGGGGGTACTGGATTCCAGCCTACATTCTATATTTTGTAGAAAATGTTCTAGGAGTGGATCTCGATCTTGTCGAGGTTTTTGATAATCACGCTCTATTACTTATCAGAACAATTCCATACTTAACTCTAGCACTCATACATCTAGTTTTGAGTTAAAATAAGCATTTCTTAATAACGTTTTGTAGAATTATCTTTAACTCATTAATAGCTTTTGAAACCTCCATCGAGATCTCTAAACCTAAACTAATATCTTTAACAGCAACTCCTATTAAGTAGATTTTCTTAATACCCATATTTCTAAGGATGTTGATTATAACAGTAGTAGGGATAGTATGAGTAGAGAGTATAGTGTTCTCATCCGAATATTCCATTAATTCTAGTAGAACAATATCTCCAGCGTTATGTTTACTAGAATAAACTGCATCTACCACGATAAGCTCATCTGGTTTTAAAACAGTGATTTCATCCAAACAATTTTCTAAACCGTATTCGCATCTAACTATTCTCGGGTTTGAAACACCTATTTCATCATATAGTACTAAACCAAATCTATCATCTTTCCTTAGAGGAGAGCCTACGAATGCGATGATTGAATTTGATCTACAAAAAACATCTTCTAAAAAAGATTCTAGTTCTAGTATTTTGTTTTCTATCGAGGCACATTGCTCGCTCTCTTCAACAGATCCTCCCATACCGAATCAACATATTCCTGAAGTTCTCTGAGTTGGTGTTTATTCTCAGGTTTTAATAAATGTGCAAATCTACCCTGCGTCTCTAGGTATTTCTCAATAGGTTGTTTAAGTGCAGGGTTTCTGGCTATAGCTAAACTTCTATCGGTTAACAAGTATCCAGTACTTGGACTCCACTCCCATAGTGGGAAGTAGCATGTATCTACAGCTCTACGTAAAACTTCGAGAGCGATTTCTAGATCGTGTCTCCACCCTCTATTACAGGATGATAGAGCATGTATGAATGCCGGTCCCTCGACCTCGATACCTTTTCTAACCTTCTTCATCAGGTCTACCCAATGCGCTGGAGTTGCTGTTGCAACATACTTAGCTTTATGAGCAACCATTATTTCAGCAATAGGTTTTCTATGTTCAAGTTTACCTGGTTGAACCCTACCTACGGGCGTAGTGGTTGTCCAAGCATATTTTGGTGTACCTCCACTCCTCTGAATACCCGTATTCATATACGCCTCGTTATCATAGAGAATGTATAGGAAATCGTGTCCTCTCTCGAAAGCACCGCTCAATGCTTGTAAACCGATATCGTATGTCCCTCCATCACCTGCGAAAACAACTATATCAACGTGCTCATACTTGATCCTTCCAGTTTTCTTCAAAGCTTTTATAGATGCTTCGATTCCCGAAGCTGTTGCTGCAGCGTTTTCGAACGCATTATGTATCCAGGGGACTGCCCAGCTTGTATATGGGAATACAGATGTTGATACTTCTAAACAACCCGTTGGTGATACAACAATAGTTGGTCCTCGGAAAGCAAAGCTCGCTAATTTAACAATAATTGATGCTGCACAGCCAGCGCATAACCTATGTCCAGGTAGTATAGCGGGGGTTTTCTTAGATGCTAATTCTCTAAGGTTGAATATTAATGGTGAATCGGATTTGGCTCCTGGTTCGAAAACCCAGATCCTATAATACTTTTCTTTATCAATTATGGTTGAAACCGGTGGAGCACTCATTCCCTAACACCTACGAAACTTATTTTTCTCGGAATAACACCTCTCTTCAAAACATCAGTAGCTTCATCGATAACTCTCTCAATCATTTCTGGAGAAAGATCTCTACCCCCTAAACCATAAATGTAGTTTAACAACATCGGTTTCACGCTCAGGTCTGAAATAGAAGCGTTAATCTCTAAATATAGTGGACCAAAGCTACCGAAGCTTAATCCCCTATCCATAACAACAATTACTTTCGCGTTTCTCAATGTTTCAGCAACATCATTGTATGGGAATGGTCTGAAAGACCTGATCCTAACGACACCTATTTTCTCGCCTCTACCTCTCCTCTTTTTCACAACCTGTTTCACGGTTCCAGCTGAGCTACCCATAATCACTATAATTACATCAGCATCTTCAACATATGTTGTTTCAATTAATCCATTACCATATCTCCTACCGGTTAAGGCAAACCATTCTTCATTAACTTCTTTAATAACACTTAAAGCATTCTCCATTGCTATGATTTGGGGAATCTTGTGTTCAAAGTAGTAGTCGTAGAGATCTAGAGGTCCTATCGTCAACGGATATGCTGGATTCAATTGATAAGACACTTCTTTATTTAGATAATCGATTTTAACAACGGGTGGTTTACGGTATCCTCCTATAAATTCGTGAACAACATCGTCTGGTAGTATATATATGTTCTCCATAGTATGACTTAGGAAGAAACCATCTAGATTAACGGCTACAGGTAATTGTACTCTTTCATCCTCACCGATTCTGAACGCTTGTATTGTAGTATCGTATGCTTCCTGAACGTTCTCTACAAACAATTGGATCCAACCGGAATCTCTCATTAAGTAAGCATCGCTGTGGTCGCAATGAATGTTTATCGGAGCAGAGAGCGCTCTATTAACCAGAGCCATAACTATCGGTAATCTCAAACCAGAAGCTATGTAGAGCGTCTCAACCATTAAAGCTAAACCCTGAGCTGATGTTGATGTAAATGCTCTAGCACCAGCAGCTGCAGCACCAATACATGCACTCATAGCCGAATGCTCCGATTCTACAGCTATAAACTCTGTGTGAACTTCACCGTTAGCTACGAATTCCGAGAATTTCTCAACAATAATAGTTTGTGGAGTAATAGGATACGCGGCTACAACATCAATTAAACATTGTTTAGCAGCATAAGCAACAGCTTCATCTCCATTAACATTTAATCGGATCTGTTTATCTAGAGGAACTTTCGGTATCATCCAGAACCACCTCTATACTCTGGAACCATAGATATTGCTTTAACAGGGCATTCATACGCGCATATACCGCAGCCTTTACAGTAATCGTAATCGATCATAACATTACTACCATCCCAAACAATTGCGGGCTCCGGGCAGAAGAGCCAGCATATTAAGCATCTGGTACATTTAGTATAATCAATAACGGGTCTCTCAGCTCTCCAATCACCAGTTTTATACTCGAGAGACAACTTATAGGGTAATGCACCTAAAGGTAGGTTTTTCCAACCTCGTGGTTCACTCAATTCAAACCACCCTAGATGTTAATTCATACGCTTTTCTAACAAGTTCAACGTTCTTCTCAGCAACACCTGGTTTAAACCATTTCCTAACATTCTCAATAACTGTTTCTAATTTAACAATGTTTACCGCTTTTAGAAACGCGCCAACCATAGCGGTATTAGTAATTCCTCTACCGAGGATTTCTAAAGCTAGTTTAGAAGCTGGACAAACATACATAGTGTAATCACCACCTCCCAATTTACCGAGAAGCTCATCCTTAGTTCCGGTAAAATTAGTTATGACTACACCCCCCTTCTTCAATCCCTTCACAATATTTGGTGAAACAAGAGTTTCATCGAGAACAACGACAACGTCTGGTTCATATATCATAGAATGAATATCGATCGGTTCATCGCTGATCCTAGTAAAAGCTAGAACAGGAGCTCCACTTCTCTCCGGCCCGAAAGCTGGGAAGCTCTGGACGTATTTCCCTTCACTAGATGCAGATACTGCTAGCAAATTGCTAGCAGTCCATACTCCTTGACCTCCTCTACCATGCCATCTTATTTCGATCATCATATCCATCAACTTAGGGGTCTGTACTGGATTAAGCATTGATTATTTATTTCGAAATTTAACTTTATGTTAGTCAACAGAATTTAAACCATTAGTGTTCAATGTTGTATAACTTGGGTAAACTTGTTTTAAGAGAATCTTTTCTAACGATACTAATGGTGTTTAATATGGTTGAAGAAGATTTAGATGATGTTCAGCTAAACTATAGTGTTGTTCAAGTAACGCTACTTCTCGATTTCAGCGAGGAGAGCGAGAAAATTCTTGAACTCGCACTATCTGTTGCTGAAGAGCTTTTGGATAAGAATATTTTCGTAGAAGTAGAACCCATACATGTATGGTTTAACCAGGAATACGCTTTACAAGCTATAGATTTGCCTCAGGTATACATTAATGGTAAATTAATGTTCATCGGTAGGGTTCCTAATAGAAGTGATTTTATAAATGCAATTATGGATAGGTTAGGTAAATCGAGTAAATTAATAGAGAATGAGGCTATTGTAGTGAATGAGAGTGAAGATGGGTTTCGTGAAGTAGAGGTAATTTATTGAGAGACCCGGTATGAGTTTCTCTTGGGAGCCTCGTTGGGAGAAAATTATTGTTGAATCACACGGTATAGTTGTTAGGACATGTAGAGATAGAATTACTAAAATGATTGCGTGTCCAATATGTGTTAATGCAGCAATAACTTGTCTTGATGAAGAGAATAGTGAGCGTTATGAACCCAAATTAATATTCTTCTACTCTTTCGAAGACCTCATACAACACATTAGAGATTATCATGTTTATAGAGCTATAAGAAAAAAGTTTTTAGAGAATGATGTTGATGATAATAGCGATTACTTCTAATATTCTACGATACACCAACCATTTTCACAAACATATTAGCAATCATATCGGTTAATGCAACCATAACTATTGCTAACGATAATATAATTGCTGGTCTAACGGTATTTCTAGGAGTGAGATCTACTGCTTTAGTCATAGTTAACGATAACATTAAACTAGCGACTAAAACACTCATTTGAGCATACCTGATAGCTTCATAAGCTGGTCTCAACATTATCGGCATTTCAACTCCTCCAAGCTCCCTACGTAGAGTTTCCATAGCTCCAGCTTGTTCTCCGGTAACGAATTCGATCATTTTACTAATAGCTGCACCAATAGCTACGAATATTATGAGGAAAACAGGCGTTATGAATGTTAAAACATCATATAATCTCAACTGCTTCCTAGCGGTTTCACGGGAATCGAGAAGTTCGGTTATTAAGTTAGTGAACTCCTCGAGTAGAGCTGGAGTTCCACCACCAGTATCTTCTACTTCACCGAGTAGCCAGAATACGAATACTCCTAACCAAGACCTTGTCGGAACTTTAACTTTATTTAATCTAACACCTGCTCTGAGTTGAGCAACAATAACGTTTAGCAACCTATCAAAATACTTGTTATACCTTCTATTAGTATCTTTGATCATGAATATTGCTCTAAGCATTGGGAAACCGATTTTTCTATACTCAGTTATATCTCTCAGGAATTCCGGTAATGCAGATTCTATTCCTCTAATCTCAGCTCTCTGAACTTGAAAATCTATACCTAAAGCTAGAAGAATCGATACTATAAATGAACCTAGAAGATACATTGGATAATTAGGGTCTTGTGGCAAAACCATGCTTATAACGATTAATGATACTAAAGGTATTCCAGCAACTATAAATATATTAGTCTTATAGTAATCCCTAATCTTAGGTTGCGGTATTAAAGCATCTATAGTTTGAATCATTACTACAGCAACTATTGGTAGTAGTAGGAAATTGAATATATTCATCATATTCTCAATACCATAGGGTAAAACAACAGCTATGAGAACGAATAAAGTTGTAGTCATTAGGAATAGTGTTACAAGCATCTCTCCAATACCGCCGGCTCTCTCAACATATTGTCTCCAGTTGAACTTCATTTCCTGCGTATATTCTCTAATTCTCATCGATAAATATGATTGTGTATTCCAACCGCTTCTCAAAACAGATGTATAGCCGAATATAAAGTCTTTGAACTTCTTACTCGGATGATCTAGTGCTAATTTAGTGAGAGCTTCCAAGGGATCTGTACCGAGCCTTATGTCTCTAATGAGTATTCTGGCTTCCCGATCTATACCTGGGAACAGCTTATTACCGATCATTCTTTCGAAAGCTTTATCTACGTTAAATCCAGCTGTTTGCATAATACTGGAGTACATTGCGAAAAACGGTAGTTCTCTCTCAACAGCTCTTTTCCTATCGTTTTTTATTTGATTGAATTTCAAATATGGGTAATACATTGAAGCTATTATTATAAGTGAGAACATGAATATAATTGCAATTCCAACGTCTGGTGCTATTGTTCCATAAAATATGGATACCGATACTAAGATAGATACGGCTACTGTAATTATGATAGATATTATTGTTAAAGCATAGTATTTCGCTATGATTAGAGATGGCGATGCAGTTATACCAGCAACTTTAATTAATTGAGCTAATTTACGAGATTCTTCAATACTTATACTCTTAGATTCAACCGCCAAAGCAGCATACCATGGTAGTGGAGGAGCTGGTTTCAGAGAAGTTGCGAATAAATAGAGAGAAATAGCCATGCCAATACCTAGAACAACCGAACCTATTGCAGGCGCGAATGGGTAGCCTTGATACAGATATAGTATTAGTAATCCAGATAAAGGTATAAGCATTGAAACTCCAGCTAAAACTATTCTTCCAGGATGAACAGTTGGTAATCTGGTCTCTGTCCTAACGGTTCTACCTCTTCTACTCATTACGGAGAGTAAGCCTATACCTCTCTGTGATTTGAATATCAGATCTATTCCCAACACTCCAATCGATATTCCCAGCGGTACGAGAACGATTAGTAGAACTATGTAATTATCCAACATGAATAGATTAGATATGTCTAGAATAAGTTTTGATTTAGCAAAACCCGTTAAAACAATGTATAGTAGGAAAGCTACTAATGAACCGAACACGAATCCTTCTATTGATAGCATTATTACTGATTTATATACTTCACGTGTAAGAATACCTCTCTCTTTAACCGGTTTAGTTTCTGGTTTCGATAACTTTAAAGCTATTCGAGGTTTAGCTTCTTTAACCGGAGATGGTTTCTCCTCAACAGGTTTCTCCCGCTTCTTCGCAAATATTTTGGGGAATTCTATTCTCAATTTAAATCGTTTCTCTTTCCCCGCTTCTTCAGAAACTTGTGGTTTAGTTTCAGTTTCACCAACTTCTTTCGTCTCTTTTTTCTTGAAGAAACGTATTTTCTTAAAAATACTCAAGATTAAAATCACCATTCATTAAATATTAACCCTATAGTTGGTAATAAGTTTAAATGCATGTATTAAATAAGGTATAAAACTTATATCTCTTAAAAAGGTAAAAGGATTTTTATTCAACTTGTAGTTTCGGTGTTGGTGTTTGACTAAGAGATTAAAATTAATTGCTGAATCAATAAGTGTAATTATGCTTATAGGTGTGGCTATAGTTGCTGGTTATATTGTTTATAGACAATTCATTCAACAAACGAGAGTACAACAAGTTGGTTTAATGGAGCTCGAAGAACAAGCTTGGAGAAGAATTGGGGAAAAAATTGGTTTTGTAGATGGGTATATTAGATTAATAAATTTAACACATAAAGAGGTTTTGATAATTCTGTATAACTACGGTGATTACGATATAACTATAAAGGAAGTTAGAATTTACGGTGTTTTCATAAATGGTTCTATAATTACTGAAGTTTTCAAACTTAATCATAGGATTCCTCCAGGTAGAGTGAGTTACTTAAAATTATATATTACTAAACCCGAGATCGGTTTTCCGCCTGGTTCCCTTGTAAAAACAATTTTGATTACTGAATCTAGAAGAATGATTGAAATTAATCTTAAGGTCATTAGAGGTGGTGGGTTGTGAAAGCTATTTCTAACTATATTGCTGCGATCATAACTGTTTCAATGATATTTACGAGTATTTTCTTCTTAGTGAATACTATGATTAGGCAATCGAGATTAAGCGGTTACGCTCTAAACAATATGTCCTTGATGATCGATAAGGCGAGGGAATCCATTAATGTAGATTATATTGTTAGGAAAAATAATGATTCGTGGATTTTAACCCTCTACATATACAATAGAGGAGAAGTCGATATCTTAGTTAATAACATTATATTGGTTCTTAGAAATCTCACAGTATACAAATACAACGTTTCCTATACAGTACCATTAGGGTCCATTAGTAGAATAAATCTTACATTAAAATACGATTTATCCGAAATACTATCTATAAAGATCACTACAATGAGAGGAAACGTATTCGATATACTATCTAAAACGCAGGCTCCAATAGATAAATTAATATTAGTTAACACTACGAAGATCATTACGGGCTCTACTTTCGAAATCACTCTCGTAATTAGTAATAGGATGAATAAAGGAGTAATTGTAAACCCTGCTCGTATAAATCTATCATTCATAAATTATATTAGTAAAGAATATATAGACGATTACTTTGAACAAATAGATCGTTTCCCAGAAGACGCTATTATTCTGAATCCTGGAAGTCAGGTGAATATAAGGTATGTTTATAGATATCGTGGCGGCTTATCTATACCTACAATTGTGGATTTAACGATTTATCTTGATCTAGAAACTGTAGAATACGAGTATTTAGAATCCAGCGGTTATATAACTTATTTATTCGTGATTACAGGTTAAACATATTTTGCTACAATTAATTTACCACTATACTGTTCTAGTAGGAACTCGTTAGTATCGAGTTTAACGATATCAAAACCTTTAACGTAATTTAGGAAATCCCCTACTTCTCTTAATGGTAGTCTTAAACCAGGAATCCAATAGTGTATGGGCATAACGTTCTTAGGTTTAACTTTATCAACAATTTCTGCTGCTTCAATTGGTTCAACCGTATACACGCCGCCTACGGGTATGAAGAGAATATCTACATTCCTAATACTATCGATAACCTTGGGTTCAGGAGTATCTCCTAAATCCCCCATATGAGCAATTCTAAACCCTTCTGTTTCAACAAGATAAACAGCATTTAAACCCCTTTTCCTACCCCCATCTTTATCGTGATAAGTTTTAAATCCTTTTACAACAACGTTATCAACAGTTACTTCACCAAAGAATTCTTTCAAAACCCTACTCTCCTTCTTCGAAACACTCTTTACAGCGTTATGATCGAAGTGATCGTGGCTAACAAGAATTAAATCAGCAACTACATCTGGTTTACGTAAACCAATACTATAGCCATCATGGGGGTCGAAAACGATTGTGTAGTTATCGCTTCTAATAACAGCAATACATGCATGTCCAAACCACTTGATCTTAACCATACATCTACACACCTACAATTTATCTAAATATGTGTAGCGGTATTAATTCCTATCAAAGTATTCATATTGTAATGCTATCCATTTGTTATTCATTAAAATATTGATGGTTTATACCATGAACATCGTGGAAGCATTGGGTTCAGCCGCGCTAATTATATGTTTCGTAATCGCTACTCTATACCAGGTTCTATACGTGATCTATTATTTAGCTGGATTGAGATCAGTTAATAGAAATGGAAATGTAGTGAAAAGCTCTACGGCAAGAAAAGGTGTTTCAATACTTGTTTCAATGAAAGGAGAACCTATGGATAAGATAGAAGCTCTAATCAAGAACTTCATTAACTCCGAACTAAGTAAATATGGGGAGCTTATTATCGTATCGCATGATGATTACAACGACTACGTCAAGATCAGAGAGGTTGTAGATAAAACTAGAGGAGGAGTTGATAACGTCATATTAATGTGGAGGGAAGGTGGAAGGGGTTTTAAAGCTGGAGCTATAAATGCAGCGCTTTGGCTTGCGCGTTATGATTACATTTTGGTAATCGATATAGATTCCGTTTTCAACAGCGATTTCGTTTTTCAAGCTATAGATCTATTAGAGAAGAACACAGAATTCGTCGCGGTTACTTCTAGGTGGAGGGGTTTAAATCGAGAAACCATAGTTTCTGAAACACTATGGTATGTTATGGAGTTTGAAGTAAATACTCTATATAGAGGCAGATACTCACTAGGATTACCAGTATTTACTCTTGGTGCTGGAACTGTATATAGAAGGGATTATGTGAGAGAGGTATTGAAGGGTTGGAGTGAGGATAATATTGTTGAAGATATAGATGCTGGTTTAAGAATCATAATGGGTGGTCGTAGAACTGCATTCTTAGATGATCATGTTGTTCTAGTTGAAGTAACCAATAGGTTATCCTCTCTCAAAATACAACAAGAAAGATGGGTTTATGGAGCATTATATACTTTCAAGAAGTATTTACGTAGATTGTTTTTAAGCCCTATTAATCCACTAGTTAAACTAGAACTATCTTTGTACCTAAATCAATACTTATCATCCGTACTATTTTTCCTAGGTGTTCTGGTTTCATCAATAATATCAGTTATTTATGGAAAAGACTTCGTTCTAGAACACTTACCTTTCGCTACAGCATGGTTTATTAGTTTCACACTATTCTCGTTATGTTTAGCACATGTAATTCATAGTTACACACGTAATGTTTGGAAAACAATTGTTATACTAGGTAGGTCTGGCGTTATACATAATTACTTATCTCACACGATCCTGAAATCTATCATGAGATTGCTACTGGGATACCCATTAGAATTTAGAAGAACACCTAAAGGAGAGTTCGAGAAGAAACTAGTATCTAAACCGTTATCGGAGTATATTTTAGCATCGCTCTTCACAATTTTAACAATCGCTTTATTAATACGGAGATTAGTTATTGTATCTGGATTTACATTCATGTTTGCATTAGCATATGTTTACTTAAACGTTAGGAGAGAGAAGTGGTTATAGAGGTTTAAATCGTGATTAGGGTTTGGAACGTTGAGTATAGTGATAGTGAAATACTGAGTATGCTTAGACCATATGTTAGAGAATGGTTTATTAGAACCTACAATTCATTCACTCCTCCACAAAGGTTGTCGATACCGCTCGTTAAAACCGGTATGAACGTATTAGTATCCAGCCCTACGGGTACTGGTAAAACTCTAGCTGTATTTTTGGGGTTAATAGATAATCTCTACGAGGAGTACGAAAAGACGCGTAGGCTTCCACAGGGTGTTCACGTCATATATGTTAGTCCATTGAGAGCGCTGAATAATGATATGTTTAAAAATCTGATCAAACCGTTGAACGAGATCAGCAGTATAGCTCGAGATATGGGTTACGAAGTACCCGAGATAAAAGTCGCCGTTAGAACTAGCGATACATCTCCATACGAGAAGCAGAAAATGCTTAGAGACCCTCCTCACATTCTAATTACAACACCGGAGAGTCTTGCAATAGCTCTCAATGCTCCGAGATTTAGAGAGAAACTCGCGAATACCAGAGTTGTTGTTGTAGACGAGATACACGAATTAGCTAGTAGTAAGAGAGGGAGTCATTTATCATTGAGTATAGAGAGATTAGAGTATCTCGCTGGTACAGAGTTGCAAAGAATTGGTTTGAGTGCAACCGTATCTCCTCTAGAGGAGGTTGCTAAATTCCTAGTTGGATATAGAGATAATGGTGAGACAAGGGATTGCTACATTGTTGATGCTAGATTCGCTAAACCAATTGAGATAAGCGTTGTTACACCAGTAAATAATCTAGTTACAGCTTCGGCTGAAGAAATCAATGAAGGAATTTATAGTGAGTTGAAAGAACTCGTTATGAATAGTAGAACAATGTTGGTTTTTACAAATACTCGTAGTGCTACAGAGAGAGTTGTGTTTAAACTACGTAAGAGTATGGAGAAAGAGAGAGTTGTCGATATGGATGAGATAGAGGCTCATCATAGTAGTTTAAGTAGAGATGTTAGGTTAGAGATAGAGGATAAGTTGAAGAAAGGTTTGTTAAGAGTTATTGTTAGTTCTACTAGTTTAGAGCTTGGTATAGATATTGGATACATAGATTTAGTGGTTTTACTTAGTTCTCCTAAGAGCGTATCAAGATTACTTCAAAGAATAGGTAGGTCTGGTCACCACATTAGAGAAACTAGTAGAGGCGTAATAATTGTTGTTGATAGAGATGATTTGATCGAATGCGTTACATTAGCTAAACTTGCTTTGGAGAGAAAAATAGATAATATTCATATACCGAGAAATCCTCTTGACGTTCTCGCTCAACACATTGTTGGCATGAGTTTAGAGAAGAAATGGAACATATATGATGCTTATAGAGTTGTTAAGAGAAGCTATAGTTTCCACAATCTAGATTTCGAATCTTTTCTTAACACGATACGTTATTTAGCAGGAATGTATGGCGATTACTTCGAACACGCCAGAGTATATTCTAAAATATGGTTTGACGATGAAGAAGGGGTTTTCGGTAGGAAAAAGAATTCGAGAATGATATACTACCAGAATGTAGGAGTTATACCTGATGAGAGTAAAGCTCATGTTTTCACAATCGAAGGTAGATATATTGGTGATCTCGAGGAAGAATTCGTTGAACATCTCTCTCCTGGAGATAAATTCGTACTTAGTGGTAGGGTTTTCGAATACATAACTAGTAAGGGATTGAAAGTATACGTTAAACCAGCCGATGGTTCTAGACCAACCGTTCCAATATGGTTTAGCGAAATGTTACCGCTAGCTTACGATTCAGCAATAGAAGTTGGTCGTTTCAGAAGACTTGTTGCAGAAAAAGTATCTTCTGAAAACAAGAACGATGTTGTTAAGTGGCTTATGGATAACTACAGTATTGATGAGAAAACAGCAAATTCCATTTATGAATACATATATGAACAATACTTATTCACGGGTGGTCTAGTTCCTAGCGATAAATTATTCCTCATTGAAATATTCGATGAGCTAAATAGGAGAAATATAATTGTTCACAGCCTAGTAGGTAGGAGAGTTAATGAAGCTTTATCGAGATGTTATGGCTACATTATAGGTCAAGAACTGGGAGTTAACGTAGCAATAACTGTAACCGATAATGGTTTCATGCTCACATTACCAGTTAAAAAAGATCTTGATTGGATAGGTTTATTCAAAAAGATCGATTCAAACAATATTGAAAATATGTTGAGAAAGATCATACGTAGAACCGAAATGTTTAAAAGAAGATTTAGACATTGTGCTGTTAGGTCATTCATGTTATTAAGAAAATATAGAGATTCGGAGAAGAGTGTTCATAAACTACAGATTAATGCTGAAGAACTTTTAAAAGCTATTGAAGAATTGGGTAATTTCCCCGTTCTCGAAGAGACTTATAGAGAGATAATTGAAGATTATATGCATATAGATGCTGCTAAAGAAGTTCTGAATAAGATACATAGAGGTGAGATAGATTTAAGAGTATTTGGACCAACGAAAATACCAAGTCCATTTGCACATAACATAGTTGTTCATGGATATACCGATATTGTTCTAATGGAGGATATTAGGAGAATGATTAAAACATTGTATGACCAGGTAATTGAATACCTTAAACACAAGTATCCGGATAAGTATGTACAGATCGCTGCAGAACATTAGCTTCATTTTTTCTCGATAGATTTTGGAGAATCCTTCTTCTCGATAGATTCTGTCTTACCACTAATTTTTACCAATACTTTATCTAGAAAATCGTCTTTAACGCCAAAAACTTCTTTCGCAATAACTCTAATGTATTCGTCACTCGGAATAGTTTTTGGAAAACCTATTCTTAAACCAATTGATTTCTTCAAAGCTTCTTTAAAACCAGGGTCTTTAACTAAACCTTTAGAAATAGCTTCAGCAACTCTGAACGCAATATAGAATCTAACGTAGTTTCTTACGCTAACATCCTCTTCCGGAAACGCTTCTTTAGTTTTAACAAGTATTTCAGCAAATGTTTCTTCATCTATGAATCCAAAAATATGTTTTGTAAAAGGTACTCTCAATAGTTTAGCAATAGTATTGCTGTCGACGACATTAGATGGAGAAATTGTTCTTAAAAGTTCTCTGGCTTTCTCATATTCACCACGCATTATCATATCTATGCAAGTATCTAGAACTCTTTCTATGTAGAAAACGTTTTCGAAAAAATCTGGATACTCCTGGTCTAGATTTAAACCATATTTACCGATAACGTATAGAGTTGTTAATTCCTTGTCATAGAGGTCTTGTGGATTAGCTTTACCTTTGAATGGTTTAACCCTGTATTTCCTATATAATGCTTTAAGGATTTTAACTAGTTTCGCTCTACTTAGATCTTTTCTCTTAACGGATTTATTGAGTATTTCTGATGCTATTTTTAGTTTCAATACGTAAATATTCCTACCCATAATTAAAACCTCGAATTCAATATTCAGCTCAACTATTTCTCCAACTCTCTCTAATATTGATGATACCTAGTGTTTTAGCAATCTCTATGATCCAGCCTGCAAGGATCTCAGCCATTTTTAAACACGCTACATCATCACCTAGATCTACACCATAAGCTTCTTTAAAAGCTATAGAAGCTAGACTACAATCGATCCTATTTTTAACCCTATTTTTGAGTAAATCCAATAGTTCCAATAGGTTTAAGCGTTCATTAGTTCTAATAAGATTTGATAAGAAATCCAGGTCTTCACGTACAATCAATCTATTTAATCCAGTTGACGTTTTTCTAGCAATATCCATGTATTTTAAGAGTGGTTTGTAATCGCCAACAATACTTCCGTTAGCAAACGGAGGTAATTTATTCTCCAATTTTTCCATACGCCTCTCTAAACTTATCAACAATTATTTTTCTATATTTGTCACTACTTTCATTCAAAGCAGATAATAGCATTTCAAACGCTTTCAATAGATCGTCGACAACGATCGATACTATTGCTTCAATCTCGTAATCTCTCAAAATAGTGAAGACTCTCTCCATTACTTCATCACTAGGATGAGTTTCTCTATTAATATATTTCCTAATAGCATTTCTAGATAAACCGAGCTCTTCTGCAAGCTCCTTAACGCTTCTAGTGGATAGTAAACGCTCTATTATTCTATATCTAGCTTCCTTACTTAACCAGTGAACAGGAATTCTATTTTTTATCAAAAATTAAAGCACCTCTAACGAATAATTATTGGTTTCACTATTTCATAATTAACTTAATGCTTAGAACTTTAGATAAAACAACGTATTCGTTTATGGTGGGTGGTTATTTTGAGGAATAAGTATGTTCTAGTATCGGAGAATATCAACGTTATTGAAGAAGAATTTACGTTAGCCGAACCTAATTCAATGATCTGTAAACCACTATTCATATATTTAGGTTTTCTCGAAAAGAAACTCTTTAGCAATACGTATTTTCCCAAGAAACCAGTTATTCCTGGTTCATCAGGTGTAGCTAAGGTTATTGAAGATCCTTCTGGAAGAAGAGGGGATCTATCCGGGAAACTTGTTATAGTAAAACCATTCAGTAGACATGGTTTAATCGGTTTAGAGAGGAATGGTTTGTTAACTCATTTTGCATCAATACCTCCAGAGAATATATGGGGATTCATTAATCAACCTAAGCCGTTTCACGCGATCATTCCATACGTTTCGCATGCTATAAATTTAGTGGAGTTGGGAGAAGATCCTTCTATAGTGTTGGGATGCAACATTATTGGTATAGCGGTAGCGTTGGTACTTAAGAAAACTGGAAGAGAAGAACCAGTTATAGTTTGTGAAAATCCGCCGAGAAGCGTTAAAAGACTTGGTTTAGAAATTTATGAATCAATTAGTGCTACATCGAAGTCTTACTCAACAGTTTACGTAGCAGATGGTGATTTCCCATTCATACACGATTCGCTTCACGAGCTAAATTATAGGAATGTTATTATATCTTCATATGTAATGCTTAAATACTTGCCTCTGAAGAGGGAGTTCGAGGCTAAAATTATATCCACATTCGATGATAAATCATTTAATTACAGTTTAGTAAGCTCTATCTCTACTACTTTAATGAAAGCTTTAGGTTATGTTGAAATTAATGATATAAGCGAATCTATTCTTCTTCTACCCCCCCGTGATCTAGGTGTAATCGTGAATGTAAAAAGAGTTAGAGAAGATTCATCCAGCGGTTTCTCTAATAAGCATATTTAATCTTTTAACACCTTCAACTATTTTCTCAACACTAGGGTAGCTGAAGTTAAGTCTCATACTATTCCTACCTGTTCCATCAGTATGGAAACTGGCTCCAGGAACGTAAGCTACACCGTACTTCTCGATAGCTATAGGTAACGAATTTGAAGCGTCAAACCCCTTCTTATAAACATAAACCATTAGGAACAGACCACCAACAGGTTTAATATACCATGTTTCTTCGCGGGAGAAGTACTCGTCCATAGATTTGATCATAGCGTCTCTCTTAACTCTATAATATGGAGCTAATTTAGAAATATGGTTTTTCAATAAACCTCTATTGATCGCTTCAGCTAATATATATTGATTTAATGTTGGTGAATGTAGATCTAAGTATTGCTTAACTAATTCGAATCTTCTTGTTAATTCGGGTGGAGAAACTATCCATCCAATTCTGATTCCTGGAGCCATTATCTTGCTTATAGTGCTGACATATATAACTCTACCTTCCTTATCCAGTTGCTTAAGAATTGTCGTGTCAACACCTTCATCGTAGATGAAGTAGCTATATGGGTCGTCTTCAAAAATAATTAGATCATGGGTTGAAGCAATCTCCATTAAATGCTTCTTCCTATCAATACTCATAGTAACTCCTGATGGGTTTTGAGCAACAGGTATTACATATATGAACTTAATTCTCCCCCCTTCACTTCTAATCCTTCTAATCTCCTTCTCTAAAAGATCCGTTTTTATACCATGCTCATCTATGGTGATTCCATGAACTTTAGCGCCATATATTCTAAACGTACCTAGGGAAGCTAAGTATGTGGGATTTTCTGTTACAACGATATCTCCAGGGTTGATGAAAGTTTTCGTAACGAGATCTATTGCTTGCTGACTACCCGTAGTTATAATGATATCTTCAGGATCTACTCTAATGTTCTTAGTATCTTGTAGAAACTTCGATAACGCTTCTCTAACCTCTAAAATACCTTTCGTTTCGGAATACTGGAGCGCTAAATCCCCTTTCTCTTCGATAACGTATTTAGCTAATTCACTAATTTCTTTCTTGGGGAATGTCGCTGGATCAGGTAATCCTCCTGCAAAACTTATTACTCCAGGTTTTTTCCTAATTACAGCGAGAAGTTCTCTAATATCGGATGCTTTAATTTCTTTAGTGACATTACTTAAGTATTTATCATAACTGGGATCCATATTACTGAACACCAATGTTTGTATAATGAGGTATGTGCAAAATATAAATTTGATTGGTTACAGCCAATGATAGAGTATAATACGGTTAAGAAGAGAGTTTCGCGGAATACAATTAGAATGGTTTATTTATATCCAAGTTTATATGAAGCTATGGTTGCTAGCTTATCTTCACATATCATATACTACATGATTAATGAAGAATTCGAAGACGTTTATCTTGAAAGAACATATTTGTCGAGTAAGCAGGGACCATACTATAGTTTAGAAACAAAAACAACGTTAAGAAATTTTGAATTCATAGTAACAAGTCTACACTATGAGCTCGACATAGCTAACTTGGTATGGATGCTTCACAGTAGCGGCATAGATCCTAGGAATAGATTCAGATCTCAACCAATAATAGCGGGAGGTCCAGCTGTTATGAGTAATCCTCATCCATATAGTAAAATAATAGACGTAGCTGTTATTGGAGAAGCCGAGGTCACCTTACCAGCTATTGTTGAGAAATGGGTTGAGAATAGATTCGATAAGAAGAGGTTTCTAGAGGAAGTCTCTAGTTTAGAATACGTTTATGTTCCGTCAATAGATGAACCCGATGAGAAAATATATAGAAGATACGTTGAGGACCTAGATTCAGCTTTCTATCCTATTAAACAATTCCGTAGTGTTAATGTAGAGCACCCGTTTGGAGAGGGATTTATGATTGAGACTAGCAGGGGTTGTAGATATTGGTGTAGGTTTTGTATGGAATCTAGATTATTCAAACCTTATCGTTCTAGAAGCTTCGGTAAACTAAGAGAAATCATTGAACAGGGATTACTAACTAACAATTTAAATAAAGTAATCATATACTCACTATCTTTCCCTTCAAGTAATGTTGAAAAACTGATTATACAGTTCATCGCGGAACATGGATACTCGGTATCCATACCGTCTCTTAGATTAGAATACGTTGAAGACGATTTTCTCGATTTAATTAAAAAGGCTGGTCAGAGATCTTTAACTATTGCTCCAGAATATCTGTGTCCCACTATTCAGAGATTGATAGCTAAGTATATGGATTTAGACCTCGTTCTAAACTCTATCTATAGAATAATAAACCATGGTTTTGATGTGAAAATGTATTTAATGTATGGGTTCAAAAACGAGAGTTTAGATGATATTAGAGTAATGTTAGATTCAATAAGGAAGATAGCGTCTAGAGCTAGGGAGAAGGGAGTAAAAGTTAAGATTAGTTTAAATCTCTTAATTCCTAAACCACACACTGTTTTCCAATGGATAGGTATGATCAATTTGGTTCGTGCGAGAGAAATATTGAGATATATTAAGAGAGAATTACCTGGTTATGTTGATACAAAATTATATGAGATCAATTATGCTTGGGTTCAATCAGCAATATCGTTGAGCGACCAGAGTATAAGCGATGTATTGATACAGTGGGGTTTAGAAGGAGGTGGTTTAGGTTCTTGGAGGAGAGTTTTGAAAAAAACGGGGTTTTCAACTAAATATGTTTTTGAAGGTTATAGATTTGGAGAGAAACTTCCTTGGAGCAATATAGCTCTGAATGAGAATTTAGAAAAAATACTTTTAGCGGAGTATGAAGTCTGGCGTAGAATTATCAGATGTTAAACACGTTGTTTCTAGAAATCAAGATTTATTAAGCGAACATGAATTAACCTAATAGATTCAGGGGGTCGGTCGGTTAGCCGATGCTCTTAACCCGTAGGTCCCGGGTTCAAATCCCGGCGGGCCCGCTTCTACATGGTTATCAATATGTTTAAGAAAATTAGTTTAGGTAAGTTAAGGGAGAACGTTGTCGCGATTCCTGGTTATCCAGTAGTTTATCTACCACACGAGGATCTAATCGTATTATCGGATTTACATTTAGGTTTTGAAGAAGCAGTTGCTAGAGGCTTATACTACGATTCTAAAAGCACTTCAAGTACAGTGGGGATGTTTATTCCTAAAATACAGTTTAGAAATGTTATTTCAATGCTTGATAAATTACTGAATATTGTTAAAACTAAACGTATTCTCATAAATGGTGATGTTAAACATGCTTTTGATAGATTACTAAGACAAGAGAGAGTGGAGGTTTCTAGATTAATCGAATTCCTATTCTCACGTGGTGTTGAAGACATAGTGTTGGTTAGAGGTAATCACGATAACTTCTTAATCCCTGTTCTTAAAAATTATGGTTTGAAGCTAACTAGAGAATACGTTATAGAATCTGGTGGTAGCAAAATATTGTTTACGCATGGGCATCTAGATACCGTTATTGAAGATTACGATTTAATCATTATGGGTCACGAACATCCTAGATTGAGATGTTTCGGAATATATAAGTTACCATCGATACTAATTATTCCATCTGAATTTGGTAATGAAATACTCGTTCTTCCAGCTAGTGGAGCATATCATCCAGGTACAGCTGTAACTTTAAGTAGAGAAACGTATCTATCCCCAATTATTAAGAAACATGGAATTATTGAAGAAGCAAGAGTAGTATCGTGGATAACTATTGGAGGCTCTGGAGGTTTGGATAAGGAGGTTCTTATGGATAAGAAAAACGATTTCGGCGAAGGATTCGAGATTTCATTTTTTGAAGTATGTGGAGATACTGTAGCAGTATTGGAATTCGGCAACATAGATTTAGCTATAAATGCTTGTGGATTGTAGATTAAACTGTTTTCAAAAAGAATAATCTAATGTAACATTGAGAACAAACAATATTGTTTTGATTAAACTTCTCCAACAACTCTTGCTTTAATTAAACAATCTCTCGTATCCGTTATCTTAACGAAATATTTCCCACCAATTTTAACCCTATCACGTACACAAACAACTATATTCTTATCTAACGTAACTCCGAGAAACTCCCATTTAAAAACACCTGTTGAAACAATTTCTAAACCGACTATGTCTCCAGGACTGTATGGGCATTTTATACGTGGAGCTCTATACATACCCCATTCCTCCATACTCCACGAAACTCTATATCCAGTTTTTGCCTCGAAATTCTCCAACCATTTCCAAAAATCCTTCCAATTTATTCGTTTAATCGAATTTGGAGCTCTGCCGAATCTATGTAGTATGAATTTCTGTATCGTTACAGGAGGCCATTTCTTACCAGCACCTATTCTGTAAGCCCATTCAACGATTTCCACAAGGTCATCGTCGTTAAGCCCAGGTAACCAAACAGGCGTTACATGTAGATCGATATCCGTCTCCTTCACAAGGAATTCAGCAGAATCTTTAACTCTTAAAGGATTGTACCATGGAACACCCTGTAATAGTTTAGCTTTCTCAACATTGAATGTTTCTATACTTAAATTAACACGATCCAAACCATTCTCCCATAATTTAATAATTGTCTCCCTAGTTAGTTGTAAACCATGTGTTTCTAAAGCAACGGTTTTTACATATGGTATTTTCTTAAGTTCCTGGATTAATTCGAAAATATATGGATAGGTTAATCCCTCGCCTATAGTATCAATTAATGCTTCAATACTCGTGTTTTTATAAGAAGCAATTTCCCTAACGGTCTCTAATATTGAGTTTTTATCAATAATGAATTCGGCAACTCTATTCCTACTGAAGGGACCGGCATCAACACTGCAGAATATACAGTTGAGTGGACAGAGCGTAGTGGGTCTAATTTGAAGAACATTGGTTCCCCTATCGATTACGCCGAAACCAATATATGTGTAGATCAAGGGTATTTTAATTAAGTATAATGGTCTCCTACCATAAACAATTCCAATTTTCTTAAAACAATACAAATTCGGTACCTTAAACCAGGTTTTAAAGTAGAAAATTAAAATACTTCTAATTTTTGATTAAAACTAAAGAGCTGGAAAACATGGAGTTGTACAGATATGCCTCTACTAGAAGTGAGGAATCTGAAGATCTATTTCTATACAATGGCTGGACCCGTTAAGGCTGTTGATGATGTATCATTTACTTTAGAGAGAGGCGAGGTTTTAGGAATTGCTGGTGAAAGCGGTTGTGGTAAGAGCACTACTGCTTATGGAATTATTAGACTCGTACCACCACCGGGCAGGATTGTTGGTGGTGAGGTAATTTTTGAAGGAGAGAATATTTTAAAGCTCTCTCCCGAAGAGTTTAGGAAGAGAATTAGGTGGAAAAAGATCAGTATGGTTTTTCAAGGAGCTATGAATGCATTCAATCCTGTTTTCACAATAGGTGAGCAGCTCGCTGAGGTTCTGGTTGTTCATAAAGGATTAACTAAGAAAGAGGCTTATGCTGAAGCAGCGAATTTATTGAAAATGGTCGGTATTGATCCCATTAGGTTGAGGAGTTATCCACACGAGTTATCTGGAGGTATGAAGCAGAGAGCTATGATTGCTATGGCTTTAGCATTAGACCCTCCTCTAGTTATAGCTGACGAACCAACTACTGCTCTAGATGTCGTTGTCCAAGCTCAGGTTATGAATTTGTTGAAGAAGCTTCAGCGAGAAAGAGGTATGTCTATTATACTCATTACCCACGATCTTAGTTTAATAGCTGAAATAGCCGATAAAGTAATGGTTATGTATGCTGGCAAAGCAGTCGAACTCGGTACTTCAGAACACATCTATTTAACACCTAAACACCCCTACACTATAGGTTTGATCAATAGTGTACCTAGGTTAAAGGGGGAGATAAGGAAGCTACACTACATACCAGGCGTGCCGCCTGATTTAATAATGCCTCCTCCAGGTTGTAGATTCCACCCTAGATGTAGCTATGTTTTCAAACCATGTAAGGAGACCGAACCCCCTATGGTTGAGGTTGAACCCGGTCATTACGTAGCCTGCTGGCTCTACGCTAAGAGGTGATTTCGATTGAGTGATGTTGTTTCTAAACTTCCATTCGTTGTAGATAAGAACACTATTTTATACGGTATTGATGTTAGAATGTTGTTTCCATTAAGGAGGACTTTAACCGAGTTCTTCAAGAGGTCTCCTAGAAGATACGTTCACGCGGTTGATGGTGTATCTTTCAAGATCCAGGAAGGCGATATATTCGGCATTGCTGGTGAAAGCGGTTGTGGTAAAACTACTTTAGGTAAAGTTATTATGAGGCTTTACAAACCGACTGGTGGTATATTAGCGTATTCGCCGAGAAAAGAGCTTCTTGAGGCTTGGCGAGAAATTGGTTATCAACCACCAATTGTTGATAATGATGGGAGGATTGACCTGGTTAAAATACCTGGTAGGTATCTCAGACCGTTGAGAAGGGAAATACAGATCGTTTTTCAAGACCCTTACGGATCTCTCAATCCTAGACATACTTTATCGAGGATCTTGGAAGAACCACTCATTATTCATGGTATTGGCGAAACCAGAGAGGAGAGGATGGAAATTGTTGCTAAGGCTCTTGAAGATGTTAAACTAGTTCCAGTAGAGGAGTTTATGGATAGATATCCTCATATGATAAGTGGAGGTCAGAGACAGAGAGTTGGTATTGCTAGAGCATTGATTCTTAGACCCAGATTGATCGTTGCCGACGAGCCGGTTTCAATGCTTGACGCGTCTATTAGAGCGGAAATTCTCGAGTTAATGCTCGAAGTTAAAGCTAGATATAATTTAACGTATATATTCATTACCCACGATTTAGCTGTAGCAAGGTATATTACTAATAAGATCGCTATAATGTATTTAGGTAAAATCGTCGAGATGGGTGAAACGTTGAAAGTTATAGATAATCCTCTACATCCATATACAGTAGCATTAAGAGCTGCAATACCTGAACCAGACCCTGAAAATAGGAGGAGGATGCGTGAAATACCCATTAAAGGTGAAGTACCTAGTGCAGTAAATATACCTCCAGGCTGTAGGTTTCACCCGAGATGTGTAGCTTACGATACTCATCCCGAGATTAGAAGGTTCTGTAGGGAAATGGAGCCCCCTATGGTTGAGGTTGAACCTGGTCATTACGTAGCTTGTTGGCTCTATGCTAAGAGGTAGATAGGTTTATTATTGGTAAAACAACAGTTATGTTTTAGGGATGGCTGTTTGATAAAAGAAGGTTTATTGAAATCACGTTCATTACTTATCATACTGTTATTATTTATGTTATTCAATTTAACTCTTCTATTCATTATTGATAATTACGTAGTTAGAGAAGAAGTATATAGAGAGACTGGGAGTATTGCAAATGAAGTAATTATTCCAAATGGTTTAGAATACACTACTAGTTACTCAGTATATACAACAGAGTTGTTAATACAGGGTTGTTGCAATATCGTAATACTTGATAATCTACATAATGAAACACAAGTACTAGACTTCAACGAAATCATGACGAAGAAGTTCGTCGCGATAGGTATTAATTCATACTATATCCAGTACGTTAATGGTTCATTCAACTATACCTACATTGTTTTGAAAGAACGTAAACCATTGATTTACTTAAGTATACCTGCAACAGTATTTTCAATAATAGGCTTCTTCTTAGCCATCTTACTACTAAGTTATCACTTAGCAACATCTAGTTCTAAAACAGGCATTTCCAAGGCAAAATTTTTCTATACACTTGGTTATTTGATTCAAATACTGATTGCCTACTGTTATAATGCGTTTGTAAACAATAGTTTTAAACACCTTTTTAGAATAAAATATTAGCTGTAGATATAATCGGTATCTTATTGAAACTTATGGTGCAAAATATGCGTGGATTAGGGAGAGTGGTTGTATTAACCGTAATTAACTTCATTATAGTGTTCATATCGATCGCCATAATATATTCCGTCATATTCTCCATATACACATATGATAGGTTAAAAGTACTTGCTGAAGAAGAAATTAGAGCTTATAGGCAATCTCTACTGCAGCAGAGGGGTCTTAGTCCTCAAGCAATCGAGATATTACTTGAGACATATAAAGAGCAGGTTTATGAGAAATATGGTTTAAATCTCCCAGTTTCTTTCAGAATATTCTATTACACTAAGTGTTTAATTACCTTTAATTTGACAGGCATACCAATAGGAGCCAATGCATTATACCCGGTTCCAGGTAATAATGCTTTAGAAGTTACTCTTAATGGTATGGCTAGATCTGCTATACTATTTACTACTGCAACCATTATTGCTATAGTAATTAATCTCTTATTTGGAATCAAGCTTGCTCAGAGAGCTGGGGGGTTATTGGATAAGATCGTTGCAACAATAGCTATGTTTCAAAACTCTCTACCACTATGGTGGACTGCTTTAATAATGATAATGCTATTCGCATATGTAATTCCAATATTCCCATCGAAAGCCGTCGGAGTTGAAGTTGAAATAAGGAGATTAAAAGAGCTTAATTTGCCTTTCCATGAATATATTGTAAGATATCTTGCAGCATGGATCAAATACATGTCTCTTCCATTAATTACGATATTCATGGTCTCCCTACTCATCGGTGTTTATGGTATGAGGACGCTAGTATTAATTATTAGTAGAGAGGATTTTGTCACGGTAGCGAGAGCCAAAGGTTTACCCGAAAGAATGATTCTATATAAACATATTTTGAGAGCTGCTTCTCCACCAATAGTTACAAGTTCTCTCTTCTCAATAATAGGTTCGTTAGGTGGTGCACTTATTAGTGAGAGAATATTCCATTGGCCAGGCGCAGGCTACGTATTCTATTTAGCTCTAGCACAGGAGGATGCAGGTGTTTTAATTGTTAATACGTGGGTTATTACTTTACTCTACTTAATAGCAATATTCGCGTTAGATTTCATATATATGCTTCTAGACCCTCGTGTAAGAGTTGGTAAGGGGGTGGAGGAGTAGTGGCTAAAACTACTAGTTTCTTCAGAGTTAAAATCGCGAGATTTATTAGAGATATCTTGAGAGAGCTTAAGAGAAACAAGATCGGTATAGTTGGATTCACATTCCTAGCTATACAGATATTATTACTTATCCTATACCCTGTTGTTGCTGATAAAGAAACTGTTGATAATTGGTTTAACATTGGTTACATAGCAACTAAGGGTAATCCAGAACTAGCTCCACCAATATGGATTAGTTATATTGACCCGTACGCTCCGCCTCCAACCAAAGATTTAGATTACGTTATTCATAGAGAAGAATATGATTTAAGAGATAAACAGCAATGCATCAAGTTCTACTATATTACCAGAGGTAGTTCTATTAGAGAGACGTTGCAGACACAATATCCTAATAGGACAATACTGGAGAGCGATGTTATAAATGCTATATCTCAACTCTACTGTAAAACACCTGTAAATGAGAAATGGGTTTTAATAAAAATTATTTCAGTCTATAATTTCAATAAGAAAGCGCCTCCACTAGATGTCCAGTTTCATTTGAAAATAGATATTGGTAGTAGAGTATTTAATCAAACATCTCCATTGGGTTATAGAATCCCACAGGGATTCGGTGTTTACGTTAGAAGGCCTGATGGCATAGTAATATCGATTGTTCCAGGAACTAAGTATCCGACCGCGGATTTCGATATTAACCAATATGCTGATTTATCTAATGTAGAATTAATGGATAAATTAGGATTTTATAGGGGTGCGGGTGGATTTACACCTAATCAAACTTGGAGATTATCTCTACTAAGATACATATCCTTTACTAACCTAAGGCTTAAGGAAATAGAATTAAAACTAATTCTAAAGCCATTGATGGATAAAGCTAATACAACTGAATTATCCACTAATATGAAATTGTTTAATCTATTGTTCAGCCAAGCTACACCCGAAGCTCTTCAAGGTAAATTCGTGCCTCTCACTGGTAACTATGAATTTGAAATAAGATTTCTACTTAATCTCAAAGAAGAAGCTATAAATGAGAGAACAAATGTTGAAGTTGTGCGAGCTAGAGTGAATGGAGGGTTTGGATTACTAGGAACGGATAACAACGGTAGGGATCTTTGGAGCGCAATTGTATATGGTTTAAGGTGGGCTCTATTAATGGGCGTTATTATATCATCAGTAACGACTTTCACAGCAACTCTCTACGGAGTAACATCAGCTTACTTCGGCGGAAAGGTTGATGTAATAATGCAGCAAATAGCGAGAATATACACTAATCTACCGGCTTTACCATTAATGATTTTAATTATGTATAGTTTAAGGAATACTAGCATATGGATGCTCATATCGCTATTAATACTCTTCGGATGGATGGGAGGACAGTTTGGCATTAGATCTATGGCTCTACAGATAAGAGAGCAAACATATATTGAGGCGGCTAGAGCGTTGGGAGCGAGCCATGCTAGAATAGTTTTGAGATACGTGTTCCCCCAAGTTGTTCACATAATGTTTGTATCACTAGCATTCGGTATACCAGGCCCAGTACTGACCGAGGCTGGTTTAAGAATACTTGGTATTGGAGACCCCACTACTGTAACTTGGGGGTTGGTGCTTGAACAAGCAACTGAAGGAGCCTTCCTAGGCATAACAGGTCTGTGGAGAACCGGTGCTTTCTGGTGGGTTATATCTCCTGGTTTAGCATTAGTATTCACATCTCTAACCTTCATTTTCGTTGGTCAAGCTATTGAGAGAATAGTGGAGCCAAGATTAAGAACCAGGTAGTTTTTAAATTCAATTGCTTATTCTACTTCACGTTAAAGAAACATTATCGTGGTGCTTGATTTGGCTGGAGTAATCGGCTGGGGCGTTTATATACCTAGATGGAGAGTTAAAGCATCCGAAATAGCTAGAATCTGGGGTTTTCATCCAAAATCTCCTCAAGAGATCGGTTTGGAGGAGAAAGCTGTTGCAGGTATTGATGAAGATGTTGTTACGATGGGTTGGGAAGCAGCTAGGAATGCTCTGAAGAGAGCAGGTATTGATAAGAATAAGATAGGTGCTGTTTGGGTTGGTACTGAATCTAAACCATATGCTGTTAAACCATCAGCCGTTATAATTGCCGAGGCACTTGGACTTCCTAGAACTAAGCTTAGTTCCGACTTAGAGTTTGCTTGTAGAGCAGCTAGTGAAGCCATCAGGATCAGTATAGGTGTTGTAGAATCAGGTTTAGTTAATTACACATTGGTTATAGGTTCAGATACTGCTCAAGCTAATCCAGGTAATGTATTGGAGTTCTCAGCCTCATCAGCTGCAACAGCGCTAGTGATAGGTCCTTCAAACGAATCCGTAGCTGTTTTTGAAGCTAGTGTTAGCTATACTAGCGATACTACTGATTTCTGGCGTAGAGATGGTTCTCCATATCCACTACATGGAGAAGCATTTACTGGTGAACCAGCGTATTTCAATCACATCATTAACGCTGTTAAGAAATTGTTCGAAGAAACAGGTTTAAAACCGAGTGATTTCAAATATGCTGTGTTTCACCAGCCCAATGGTAAGTTCCCTCTGAGTGTAGCTAGAATATTGGGATTCACAACTGAGCAAGTTAAACCGGGTTTATTGACACCAATAATAGGTAATAGCTATAATTCCTCGGCATTAATAGGTTTTGCAAGAGTACTTGAAATAGCTCAACCTGGAGATAGAGTATTATTAGCACCATTCGGTAGCGGTGCAGGTAGCGATGCGTTCAGCATATTAGTTACGGATAAAGTATTGGAAAAGAAGGATCTCGCTCCAAAAGTAGATGATTACTTAGCTAGGAAAACATATATTGATTACGCAACCTACTCTAAATTTAGAGGATTAATATCGAGAATACAGGAGTGATGAATAATGTTCTACTCCTTACCGAGAGCTTGGAGAGAGAGGAATGGTCATTACTTATTGAAAGCAACGAAATGCCTAGATTGTGGTAAAACACTATTTCCTGCTTCAAACGTGTGTAGAGCATGTGGTTCTAGGAATATAACGAGTGTAAATCTCGTTGATGAAGACGCTAGGCTACTCTCATGGACAGCGATATATAGTCCTCCAAGCGGCTTATCGCATCAAAAACCTTTACTAATAGGTTTACTAGAGACGATTAACAGTAAGGTTAAACTAATATCTAGATTAACCGATGTATTACCAGAAGAGCTTAGCGAAAACATGGTTATGGAGCCTGTTCTTAGAAGAGTTAGTGAAGCTGGTGATTATGGAATAATAAATTATGGTATTGCCTATAGACCAAAACTTGGTTCACAGCAGTTTTAATCATCGATATTTTTAAATCAAAATATCTCTTTAGACAATTTTATTAAGTAACATATATATTTCAGCTTAGAGAATCGTTCTTATGAATATCAAGATTACCTACCTATAAGGATCTATTTATGAATAAGAGTGTGATTTTTTGATTAATGGAATTAAAGAAGTAGATTTTAAACCTAGAACAGGATTATGGTTTTCAGGATATTTAATCAATTATTTAAGAAAAAACAGGGGTATTGTAAATACTACTCTTGACCTTGGTTTAACTTATAGAGAAGTATATGTTTATGAAAATTACATCGTTGTAAATGGAAAGATGTTTGAGTTAAACGATATAGATCCTGGGTCTGAAGATAAGATCACGTTCTGCGAGAACAATGATTGTTACGTTATTGAAGTAAGAAATGGTGGTTACTATAAACTTAAAGCTATCGGTATAGATCTCTCTCCAACACTAGAGATAAACGGTATTCACATGCATAGAATAACTGGTTTAGACCCGTGGAGGGATGCGGCAAGTAAAGTCAAAGTAGTGGGTGTTAGGAAGAACGATATTGTTCTAGATACATGTATGGGTTTGGGGTATACAGCTATAAACTCTATTCTCAGAGGTGCTGCTGAAGTATATACTTTTGAAATAGACCCTAATGTTATATGGGTTGCCGAGAGAAATCCCTGGAGTAGAAGTTTATCACGTAGAGAAATCCATATAGTTAAAGGCGATATTACTGAATTAATCAGGAGTATCGATGATGAAGTTTTTGATAAGATTATACATGATCCTCCGCGATTCACCAGTTCAACTGGTTCTCTATATAGTTTTGAATTCTATACAGAGTTATTTAGAGTTCTAAAACCATGTGGTAAAATGTTTCACTATACTGGAGAACCGTTATCGGGTAGGTTATTGAGAGGAATAAGCGATAGGCTTAGAAAAGCTGGTTTCATAGAAGTTAAATTCATCGAGACCATTGGAGGTTTTCTAACTGTTAAACCCTGTTTAACCACTTAAATCCACACTTATTAATGGGTTACGGGTTTGAATATGGATAATATTTATAATATTTATAATTCAATTGGAAAACCTGTTGATAATGAACTTTACGAGAGAACAGATAATTATGTTAAATGCCTTATTTGTGAAAGAAAATGTATACTTAAAACTAATGTTAGAAGCGTATGCGGTAATTATGAGAACATTAATGGTCGTCTACACCATATTGGTTATGGTAAATTATCGCATGTTGAAGTTAGACCAATTGAAATAAAACCATTGTATCACTACTACCCGGGTAGTTTAGCGTTAACATATAGTAATTATGGATGCAACTTCTACTGTCCTTGGTGTCAAAACGACCATATTAGTTTCTCGAAAATACCCGTTCAATCACCATATTTATCGCCACAAGACTTAGTTAGATTAGCGCTAGCTAGGAATGTCCATGGATTATCTGCGAGTTTCAATGAACCCTTAACTCAGTTCCAATACGTTATAGACGCGACTATCGAAGCTAAGAAATACGGGCTTTACAGCATGGTTGTAACGAACATGTATTTTACAACGAGTAGTTTGAAGAAAGCTATTGAATCTGGAATTGATGGTTTCTCAGCAGATATCAAGGGTTGTCCAAGCATGAGTAAAGCACTTGTAGGGATCGATCATGAGGTTGTCTTTAGAAATGCCAAATATGTTCTGGATCGTGGAGGACACGTTGAAATAGTTTATTTAGTTGTTACAAATACTAATGATTACCGGGAATGCTATGAATGGATAATTAATAAACATATTGATTACTTAGGATACGATACACCACTACACATAAACAGGTATTACCCTGCACATAGATGGAGAGAGCCTCCAACACCGGTAGAGAAACTCATTGAAATACATCGTTATGCTAGAGAAATGGGGTTGAAATACGTCTATATAGGTAATATTTTTAATGAAATATATGAATCAACGAAATGTCCAAAATGCGGTAAAATATTGATATATAGGAGCCGTTATAGAGTTCTAGAATTTAGATTAACATATAGTTGTGGTAAATATAGATGTCCATTCTGTGGAGAACATATATTGATATACGGATTATGTCATATATAGTAGTGTTCTATAGCGAATTTCGAGAACCATAATAGGTTTAATACTACTTTTCAATCATTATCCTATATATGTCATATAATTTTCTAACAACATTTTCTGGTTTATGCTCTTCAGGCAAATGATCTATTATTTCACCATCCCAACGAATAACTTTAGTTCCACAAGCTAATGCTTCTAAAGCAGTTTTACTCAATGATGGAATCTCCGTTCTATCAATAAAGAACTCGTAACTACTCAGAAGCCTAGGCATCTCGAGATAGGGATATTCACGTTCAAGTATAGTTAATTCTAAACCATACTTCTCAGCATATTTCCTAACTTTAACTTCATCAATATAGTATCGGAAAGCTAGTGCAGATCGCGTTTTTCGAACGATAGCTGGGTTCGGGCGGAAAATATCTGTATCTACGGGGTTAGGCAAATAGATCACATGTTCCGGAGCACCATTCAAAAGATCTTTAGTAGAAACCAGAACAACAACATTTGGAATATTCCAGAACTTCTTCCTAATCATCCACTTACCTCTAATCTCACTACCGTGATAGTGTAAAACTATTGGTTTACGTGGATTCAGTATTCTAATGATAGGTACAAGTTTATCTAAACTATGTATATGTATGATATCGTACTTCAAAGACCTCAGAACAGCTCTAAGAACGAATTCCTTAGCTCCGCAATCCTTTAATTCCCCATAAATTGTATGGCCGAATTTATCGAAAACCCTTCTATAAATAACTGTACTTCTAGATCCGTATATCCTATCCATAAATTTAGCTAAAGTACTGGCAACACCAGCCGTATTCCAAATATGTAGTATCTTCATAGACGACGCCAATAAATGATAACTATACCTTTACATGCTGTTAAGGGAGTATCTCGAATTATTGATATTAATAATGCTTCATTAATGTTTTACATTCTACTAGGAATCGATTAAACTATTGTATAATGGTGCTATACATCTTGATACGTGAATTATCGAAATTAGAGAAACTTATATTAGAGTATTTTGTACGTCATATTAGTGTTGGAGAAATAATTGCTGTTATTGATTTGAGAGAAGAAGTTAAGAGATTAAGAGATCCAGATTTAGTTTCGGAATTCGACGACCCCGTGATAGAAATGGAAATTAATAAAGCTATTGCTAGATTAGTTGAGAAGGGTTATTTAGAGAGAGCAACTGGTTGTTACAATTTAAGCGAGAATTTGAGAAGGAAAATTATCGAAAAATACGGTTCTTTAAGACCTGGAGAACCCAAATCACTCAACGATATTCTTTAACGGCTATAATAGTTGTTTAACTACGTTTAACCCAGTTCCTCAACAGCTATTGGAACATTAATACTGAATTTCTTACCTCTCCTAGCGATTTCGAGTTCAACAAATCCCCTGTCTATGTTATCTTCAATAGCTTCTCTTAATTCTTTAGTCTTCCTCACTGGTTTTCCATTAACTCTAACTATAACGTCCCCCTCATATAGTTCAGCGTAGTAAGCTGGGCTACCTGGAACTACTTTAACAATGAGTAATCCTTCACTAACGGGTAGCCTATATATTGATGCTACCCTCTTATCAACTTCGGCTACGTAAACACCAATCCATGCTCTAACAACTCTACCGTATTTTGATAAAACATGTAGAAATCTCTTAACGGTTGAGATAGGTATAGCGAATCCAATACCTTGAGCATAAGGTATTACGGCTGTTGCAACGCCAATAGCTTCGCCTTCTAGATTAATAATTGGTCCACCGCTATTACCTGGATTAATAGCTGCATCTGTTTGGATCAAGTCTTCGAGAATGATATCTTGCCCTACGAAAGTTCTTCCCGTAGCACTAATAACCCCCAACGTTACTGATAAACCCGGTAAACCAAGTGGTGAGCCAAGGGCTAATACGATTTCTCCAGCTCTGATTTTATCGGAATCGCCTAGTTTAAGAGGTTTTAAACTCATGGTTGTAGAGAGTAATGCTAAATCTCTCGAAGGATCTGAAGCAACTACTTCAGCTGTATCAACATCTCCATTCCAAGCCACTACATTAACTCTAGTTGCGTTTCTAACAACATGTGCATTTGTTACAACGAAGTTCTTATCAACAGCGAATCCAGAACCAACATTTCTAATAGGCGTGTATCCGTAGAATAGAGAAATATGTGGAGTTTCGGTTATAACGGTAACTACTCCTTGTTTGGTTTCTTCAACTATTCTAAGTATTTCATCATTAATTTCTCTTAATCCCAACCTCCATCACGTTCTGAGTATTCAATACGTTAATATTTACATTATTGGCATAATACAATTATTGTTTTCCTCATAAATAAATTAATTACGTATTCAAAACTTACATATTATTAAGTAGGTTGAGATTATGCCTCGCTTAAATACCGGTTTAATATATGCAGCTATTTATGCCGATAAAATTAGGAAAACAGTTTTTGCTCAGTTAAAGGAGTTTGCTAGAGATAAGGAGGTTGCTAAAAAAATTAATTACTATGTTGCTAGACTAAATAGAGCTTTATTCACACTACTAATCGAGGATATTAAATTATCGAAAGACGATGGTATTAAAATAATGATAGACTACGAGTTCGACGAAGTTAATAAGAGCATTACGTGGAAATGGGATACTTTACAAATAGTAGTTTATAAGAAAATGCCTGAAGACCAAATTAAGGTTTATCTCGAAAAATTCATTCCAATAGCTGAGGAATTGTCAACAGGCATAGTATCATATAGTATTGAGAAAATTGGTGAAACTATTGATGGAGACCTAATATACGCTATAAAAATTGGTGATAAAGAAATAGGTGCTGTATCTATCTATGTTTTAAATGGTAACAAAGCTGTATTGAAGAAAGCATCAATATTGGAGCCAACACCTGTTCATTTCGAAAAAACAGTTATCGACTACGCCGGTAAATCTCTAGAGGATGCTCTTAAAGAAGAGTTGGGTAAAGTTATTCAGAAAGGTATTCATACTAGTTATGATGAAGCTATTAGAATAATTAATGCTTTGAGAGAGAAAGTAAAATTAGAGCCTTTAAGTAAAGTAGAGGAATCCGAGTAGTTTAGAGTAGAATCATCAGTAATAGAATAGCGCCGAGAAGTATTAATGCAAATGCAGCTGCACCTACAAGGATCTTAATGATACCTCTACCTATTGATAAAAACCCGAATAAGAGGAGTAGTAGGAGTATTAATAATATGGGTGTTGAAAAGAGAAATATTAGTAGAGTTGCTATTATCGCACCAATAATTATTAATGGTATTATAATCAATATAATGAGTGCTATTATGAAACCTATTATGAGTTTTAAAAGAGTCATAAATACTGAGTCACCAATACAGAAATCCTAAGTACTATTAATATAGTTAGGTTGTTAATTTAACATATCCGCTATACATTTACGCTATAATTAATGATCTATTATAACTCAATAGTATAAACAGATGGGTTCTAAATTTAATTTACGTTAGATACTAGAGATCTATATTGAATTCTTTTCCGTTTTAGTAATGGATATTAGTATGATCGATATCGTGTTCAGTAGTGTAATCATGAATCCAGCTACACGTAGATTAATATCTTGTGCTATCAGTATAGGCGTGAGCATTAAACCACCAATTGCTGTAAATGCATGTGTTGCTCCAAATCCGGAGACTAGATTCCTAGAATCTAGATTTTGAGCAACATATACGTTGAACGATATATCTAGGAATGGATATAGCGGTATTTGCCATACCAGTATTGGTATTAAACCACGTGTTTCTACGAATAACCAATATATTGTTGTATATCCAATAACTGTAAATACGTAGATTTTAATTGAACCGAAGTAATCCACAGTTTTGCCCACTAATACTCTTATGAATGGAGATATTAGAGCTCCCCCGGAGTAGATAATTCCATAGATGGTGTATTTCAACCAATTATCCAAACCAGGTAGTACTGAATCTATACTAACATCGAGTTTACTGGGCGCTATTGAGTAAAGTAATTCACGGCTAAATACTACGATTGCTAAAGATAATAGTGGACCACATAGTTTCTTAACTACTGGTTTTATACTGGGGTCGATTTCTTCATCAAATTCGACATTAAAGGGATAGAACTTATAGTACATAATTGGTGGAATTGCGAGTAATATTGAACTTGCTATGAAAACAGTTGATGAACCGCCCAATGCGTAGATGAATCCAGTTAATGTAGAGCCTATGAAGAAGCCGATACCCATACCTATAGTGTACTCACTATATTCTTGACCATAATTTTCGCTAACCATTGCAAAGAATAATTTAACGAGAACCGACCACATGAAAACCCATGGTATAGTAGTTGTTGAAATAATTATAGACAATATGAATGGATTTCTGACAAATATCGCTACAATAACTGGTAATGAACACGTTGAACCTAGTAAAATTACTCTTTTCTCGCCAATTATATGAGCTATTCTACCTGCTAATAAACCGAAAAGCGTGAAACCCCAGTTTAGTGCAGTAAACAATATGATTGCTCTTACTCCACCACTTAGTTCTACAGCTATATACCTAGTTATAAATGAGAATAAAACTCCCCAAGCAGCGGAGTAAATTGTTGTAGCAGAAGCGTATATTGGCTTAACGTTTCTCATAGAGATCACCATAGTATTGAGAAATTACTGAGCGAATAGGTATTGTTATGTGAACTATGTTTCTAGGATAGTAACACCGATCTCTCTAAGCCTCCTCACGTATTCTTCATAATACATATGTAAATCCTCTAACGGGTGTACACCTGGTTCTAAACCTTTCTCTAATGCAATAATGATTGTTTCTGCAAAAACAGCTGAGGTGAAATCAACTGTAGCAGAGCCAACTGTTCTCTCTAGAACCGATAATACTGTACGTGTTAAACCTCCACCTCTAATTTTAACGTATAATATTGCTTTATCCGGAGATGATTGTGAAAATTTATTCGATAGTAGTTTGGCTGTAAATCTCTTAGGAGTGATTTCTATACCATCAATATTAATCTTAATATCATCAAAGAAACCGAGTTCACGAAGAACTCTAACTCTATTGAGATGACCTGGATGTCTTAATGTTACTTCAAACATATTCCTTGCTTTAATGTTTTTAAGCAGAGTATGTAAACCATCGCTATAGAAACCTTCGAAAACACCGTGCCCGGGTATATCGATTTTAATTATTTTCTCAAGAGGATCTATTTCTCGGATCTCGTTATCGAAAACTACGTGAGCTCTACGAGTATATTCTTCGATTAAATCTTCAGGACTCCATGTAATCTCATAGTAAAACGGAGGCTTGGGTTCAACAGGGATTCCACCAACATATATCTCAACACTCTCCAGCTCATTTAATTCTCTAGATAAATGACTGACAACAAGGTTTGAAAATCCAGGAGCGAATCCCGCGTCTGGAACATACGTTACATTATTGTTTAAACATGTATTATTGAAAATATATGGGTCAAAACCAATGTATGAAACATCAATTACGTTGAATCCATTATTGATAAGTGTATTAACATAATCGTAAACAATACTTGATGGTAAAGCTGTTGCTACTAATTTAACATCTTCTAAATGCTTTACAATATCAATTGATTCACATATTCTAGTGAAATCTATATTGAAACCTCTCTCAACAATAGTTTTCGAACGATCTAAACAATCGATACCCAATACTCTTAAATCCGGCTTCCACTTCAACAAGAAATCTAATGTTCTAAAACCTACTCGACCTAAACCGATAAGTGCGAGATCGTACATAATAACACCTAATTCTATTAATTCGCTAAAGAGCGGAGATGAAGAGATGGAGATAATTAGTTAGAGAAATAGATGCAGAAATTAATTATAAATGATAAGTGGGTTATTAATTCTTATCTCTATTTTCTAAATCTCCCATAACTATTCTCAATTTAATTAATCCGAAGTATCTCTCACCATTAATAAATCTCGTTTCAACACCTCTAGTTCTCAATCTAGTGTTGAAAACTTCGGGTTCGATATCTAAAGGATTGTATACTTTAGAACCTATTATGAAGTTACATGCATATCCAAAACTAGGTATCCAAACCCAGTATTCAGCTGTGTATTTGAATACCTCTTTTACATTTCTCAATACGTAATTATAGGATTTATTGTAGAAGAAACTATTACCAGCTTGTGTAGCTAGAACACCTTCACTACTCAATATTCGATAAATCTCTTTCATAGATTCAAGAGAATATACTGGTTTAGCGATTTCACTAGCGTATGGATCCGTGAGATCCATTATTACGACATCGAAACTAGAATTCTCCACGTTCTTAATGTATTTGAATCCATCCATTATAACGATCTCTGCTCGTGGATCGTTAAAACTACCTTTATGTATAAAATCAAGATATTTCTTGGAGAACTCGACAACAACTTTGTCTATATCTACCATAACGGCTTTCTCAACGGTATTGTGTTTAAGAACTTCTCTTAAAGCGGCACCTTCTCCTCCACCAATAATTAAAACTCTTTTAGGTTCTGGATGTAGGATCATTGCTGGGTGAACTAGAGATTCATGATATAAATACTCGTCAGCCTCAGTGCTCTGGACGAGTTTGTCAATAACCAACGCTTTACCGAAACCTTCAAGTTCTAGTAAAGCTACTTCTTGAAACTCGCTTCTCTCTACAGCATAGACTTTCTTAACATTAAATAAGCATTTGAAGAAAGGAGTGGTTGGTTCGATTACAACTATGAATCCGGTTTCACTCAATACTTCCCCACCAATGTTTTTCTAAACTCCAAGTACTCTTTCATAATAGTATCTCCACTACTAGTACCTATTCTCGACGCTCCAGCCAGAATTAAACTAATCGCATCTAATGCATGCCTAATTCCACCCGAAGCTTTAATTTTAGCTCTATCACCAACAGTATTCTTAATTAACGTAACATCGTGAACAGTAGCGCCACCACCGAGGAACCCAGTATTCGTTTTAACGAAATCGGCTCCGGCTTTCACAACGATTTCCGAAGCTATTTTCTTCTCATCATCACTCAATAAAGCTGTCTCTATAATGACCTTAACTACCTCAATACCATTCCTCTTAGCAGTACCGACTACTTCAACTAAATCTCTCAAAACTCTATCGTAATCCCCCGATTTCAGATAGGATATATTCATTACAACATCTATTTCCTCAACTTCTTCTTCAGCTGCAACAAGCGTTTCATATACTTTAACTCTAGTACTAACGTTTCCCAAGGGGAAGCCTATAACACTACACAGCTTTATAGATGGTTGAATACTCTTAGCAATAGGTATTAAACTAAGTGGTAAAACGAGTGTTTTGAAACCATAGGTTATCGTATCCTTAACGTATTTCTCAACTAAGCTATAGTTTGCATCTGGTTTTAACAACGTATGATCTATCATTTCCGCGAAGGATTTCTCATCTACTTCTCTGATGAATTCGATTAATCGGTCCATGACAATCCCTCAGTAGTGCACATATTGGGTTTATAAATAGAGAGCTGTTTATTTAAGTAATCTCAACTAAACTCACGTTTTTAATCTTGAACTCGTTTTAATCATCATTAGAAAAAGATTTCCTACAGGGATTTAGTATTGGAAAAAGTAGTTTCTGTTGTGGGGGCGAGACCGAATTTCGTTAAATTAGCGGGGATAGATCATCTTTTGAGAGAAAAATTTGAGCATATAATTATACATACGGGTCAACATTATGATTATGAATTGAGTAAAATTTTCTTCGATCAATTAGAGATACCTCAACCACAGTACTACTTAGGTGTTGGAAGTGGATCTCACGGTTATCAGGTCGGAGAATGTATTAAGAGAGTTAAAGAGGTTCTTCTAGAAATTAAACCGGATATTGTAGTTGTTTATGGAGATACTAATTCAACATTAGCTGGAACGTTAGCAGCTGTAAAATCCGGATTTAATGTCGCCCACGTTGAAGCAGGCCTTAGAGTATTCGATTGTAGAGTACCAGAAGAAGTTAATAGAAGAGTTGTTGACACCCTATCTAGCCTCCTATTCGCACCTACGAAAACAGCTGTTAACAACTTGCTTAGAGAGAATGTTCCAGGTAGAATAGTATTAACTGGAGATATTCACGTCGATGTATTAATGAAGTGGTTTAGAGTCGCTGATGAAAAATCCCAGATTTTGGAAAAATTAGGTGTTGAAAAAGGTAATTATGTGTTGGTTACTATACATAGAGCTGAGAATACGGATGATCAAGTTAGGTTAATCAATATTCTTAACGCATTAATCGATTTATCTCGAGACAATAATGTTGTGTTTCCAATACATCCTAGAACCTATAGTATGATTAGAGAATATGGTTTTGAAGAGAAACTGAGTGAAAACAATATATTGTTAATTAAACCTCTAGGTTACCTGGATTTTCTAAAACTACTTATGTATGCTAAACTAATCGTCACGGATTCTGGAGGTGTGCAGAGAGAAGCGTATCTCGTTAAAATACCGGCGGTTGTTTTAAGAGAATATACTGAATGGGTTGAGCTTCTTGAAAATGGTTGGGTTAAATTAATCGATCCACGTAAACCTATAGATGTAGAAGAAATACTCATGCATAAACCAAACAAATATGTTGAAGGAATTTTAGGGAAAGGGGATGCTGGATTTAAGATCGTTAAATCTATTGAGGAGTTCTTGGTAATGCGGTGAGGGAGGTTGATATAGATCAGCGTAGTGGAAAAGTTGATTCTCGATTAAAAAGCGTTGTGAATTGTATTAGATAGTTAGTGTAGATTTGGAGTTCTGTGATCCTTATGGAGATCTACGTTGGAACGTCGGGTTGGCTATATGACTGGAATGGGGATGGTACTTTAGATTGGTTCGTAGAAAATAGTGGTTTAAATGCTATTGAACTTAACGCTAGTTTCTATAGATTCCCATATAAAAACCAAGTTATTTCGTGGAGTCGTAGAGGTTCCAGTTTAAGATGGGCTATTAAGGTTCACCGTAGTATAACTCATTTAAGGAAATTAAGTAGCGATGCCATAAATACGTGGTTTAATTTTAGAGAGCTTTTCAAACCGATGGATAGCCTCATAGATTTCTACTTGTTCCAATTACCGCCTAACTATACTTGTCGTGAAGAAAATCTCAGGAAAATAAAGTCTTTCTATGAAGAAACTAGTCTTGGAGAAAGATTTGCACTTGAATTTAGACACCAATCTTGTTTCAATAAAGATGTTGTCGATTGGTTTTCAACACTTGGATTGACTATTGTATCAATAGATGCACCAATAGCTAATTGGATTGTACGCAGTAATAGGAATATTTACTTAAGATTACATGGTAGAGAATACTGGTATGGATATGAATATAGTTTCAATGAATTAGAAGAAATAGCTAATAAATTATTTGAATCTGGAGCTGATAGGATTTACGTATTTTTCAATAATAATCACTGGATGCTCGATAATGCTAGAGTTTTGAAAAACATATTGATGAGTAGAATTGCTGATTAATTATGGAACAAGACCTTATTGATGAAAACACTGTTTTTAGAGAAATATTCGTAACACCTAGTTCTAGAGCTGAAGAACTAGCTTCTAAATATGGGTATTTCAAATACATGATTGAGAGATACTTAAAACTGTATGGTTATCAAGATACTCTTCGTTTACTCGAATCCATGGAGAAGAAGCTTAAACCGGTTGTCAGGATCAATACTAGATTTGTTGAACTCGATTATGCTTATTCGAAATTAATTGATCACGGTTTTGAACTTAGAGATATAGATTGGTATCCATATGCTTTCAGAATATTGGAAAAGCCTGAGAAGCCTTCAATAGGTGCAACACATGAGTATTTGAAGGGATTCTATTATGTACATAGAGATGCTGCGCCTCTAATACCAGTTATATTATTACTATATGACTATTCAGGAGACGTTCTAGATGCTTGTGCGGCTCCTGGAGGTAAAACTACATTTATTGCGGAACTTTTAAATAATAGTGGAATTGTGTATGCTAATGATCTCGTCCTATATAGATTAAGATCTCTGGTTAGCCATATTTTGAGAATGAAATTAAATAATGTTGTAGTAACATGGCTCGATGCTACTAAAATTAAAGACGTGTTTAGGAGAAAGTTTGATAGAGTTATCGTTGATGCACCATGTTCTGGTGAAGGTGTTATTATGCTAGATCCTTCTAGAAAAAGGAAAACTAAGCAGAGGGATTTAGCGAGACTAGTTGTTAAACAAATTAAATTACTTAATTCTCTACTAGATGTTCTCAACAATGATGGAATACTAATATATACTACTTGTAGCATTGCTCCGGAGGAGAACGAGTACGTTGTATCTAAAATCCTCGAGTTTAGAAATGATGTTGATATTATTGAACCATTTATTAAACTAATCGATTGGGACCACGGTATCCGTAAATTCCATAGATTAAATTTTGATGACAGAGTATCGAAATGCATTAGAATAACTCCATTTAAACACGAAATGATTGGTTTAACACTATGTTTAATTACAAAAACTAAGAGGTGACTTCAATTTAAGACGCGTAGTTCAAGAATATCTTTCAAGAAAGGTCATCTACCAACAACTTACATTGAAGAAATTCGGCTATATTTGCGGAACGTTCTTGATGTAGATCCGGATAAATATTTGTGCAAAGAACCTGAATATTCGTGTTTCAACGAATTATGCATAATATACTGCTCTTCCGAAGCACATTACATTCACACTAATGCACTAGTATATGGGGGTAGATGGATAGGGGTTTTAATTAGAAATAAACCGTATATTTCGATAAATATTTATGAAGACGTTTATAGAAGCGGTGTATTTAGAGCATCTATTGTAGTTTCAGATATGGGGTGTAAAGCATTCCTCTACGGTAGGGATATTCTGAAGGAAAGTATTGTTTCAGCTCACCCACCTCTAAATAATCCCGTTGCTGTTATCGATAATTCGGATAATAGAGTAATCGGTGTTGCTGAACCCTATCATGACGTGTATAAAAATATATATGATTTAGGCTTATTCATTAGAATAATGAAATAATGAATATTAATCTAATCTATAGATCAGGCTTTCCAATAAAGCTCTTATATATCGATTTCGGGTGGTTCAATAATTTCATCTATATCTTTAACAACGCTGTATTTCCGGATATCTGGATTCAAAACTCTCATCCACTTACCACTAATCATGTAATCATCAATTAATTTGAGTAAAATATAGTTCTTCATAGCAATTCTATATTCTTCTTCGAAGTAATTTTGTGGATTCGACACAGCATCGTCTAGAGATACGTGGGGACATAAGCTACTAACTCTAAGAGTATTATCATCAAAACCAATTAATAGCGGATACATTCTACATGATAATGGTTTATTACTATGTATTGAGCAATAATTCCCTTTCAGAAAAACGCATTTTCCATACATAACCCATTTATATAACAAAACCACTAGAGTATCATTTAAAGCATAACAGAAATATTGTTTGAAAACCTGATTATTCGCTAGACTCTCAATATATCTCTTCTCCCAAGGATAAACAAGCGGAGATTCCTCCTCTGTTTTAAAACTACAACATTTAGAACCACAAGTTTTGATACAGCGGAATATATTCATACTTCATTTACCTACGAAACTGGGCAATGATGGCATCCACAATACTAGTATCTGAATCTTTAATTCTCAAATAACCCTTGTGTAATTCGTTTAGTAGTGATTCATGAAAATAATTGAGGAATTTATTAATAAGATTTTCACTAGCTCTACTCCTAACAATCTTCCTTAAAGCATTGAGAAGAGTTTCGCCAGATTTATAAACTAAGTTGCTGAAAAAGCTTAGAGAGTTAAATTCTATGCGGTAATCCTCTAAACATCTAATATTCAATGATAAATTTGTGAAACTATATGTGCCAAGATTAGTTGGTATAAAACAAATATAGCTAGTAGTCTCTCCACTTACTTTATAACAAGCTGTTTCCGAACGAACTACATGTTCAGTAAACTTTCTGAAACGCGGTTCATTCAAATCTCTAATATATTTACCCAAATCACTATTTTTAATTAGCGTAGCTTTATTCATTAAATCTAAGTAACGAAAACCATTATTCAAGGTATTCATTAATTCAGACCTAAACTTACTAATTTTAAAACTAGAAGCTAAACCATACTTAATGCCTTCATAATCCACTTCAAGCCATACAATACCATAAACTACAACTTCATTCAATGTTTTTGAGTATATACTAAGAAACTTCTCCAAACATTTCGACTCAATTATACTGAAACTATAAGGTATTAAACCCAAGCATTTGAACATCTCTTTAATTAAACTACCTGAAGAGGATTCGTCTAACCTCTTCACATTCTCTACCATGTAGTAAACAAGTGGCTTTAAATTAGTATATTTTATGTAATTAAAATATGTTTAATGATCAGCGCTTATCAATGACCACACTTATCATATTTTGCATTGATCTATGGTGTATTGATTGGTTAGGAGATTCAAAATAGTTACTTATAGTGGCGAGTCGCTGGAAGTAGAAACTTATGAGGATAAGGATTTTGTAATAGTTAAGTATACAAACATAAATAGGGAATTCAGGGTTAGGGTTACTAAAATTAGTGATGAAGAATACGTTGTAAATATCGATGGTTTTGATCATAGAGTTAGAGTTAAAGATGGCACTATCCTTATAGATAGCGAGCAGAGTCTGATTCAGAGAATTTCTGAAACAATTTCTTCCACTAAATTACGAATGCCCAAGATTGAGGAGAAGAGATTAGTCGTTAAAGGAGAGATTACTGCCCCTATCTCAGGAGTTATTACAGAGATAAAAGTCAATATAGGGGATTATGTTAAGGAGAACGATGTTGTTGCTCTACTGTTCTCGATGAAAATGATTGTTGAGATTAAAAGCAATATTTCAGGATATGTTTCGGAAATCTACGTTAAACCTGGACAAGCAGTTAAAGCTAATCAACCAATAATGAAGATTACTCCTATTGAAAAGCGTAGTTGAAATATAGAAAGCATAACTATATTTACGAATCTCTTCATATTTATTGTTACAACTCTGGTGTAAAAAATGGATTTCGATAAGAGACTTATTTTACCTCTAGTTCTAGTAGCTACTGGTATAACGATAGTTATTATTAGTGCTTATTTAGCTTTAAAAGAATTCATTAGTTATAGAACAATAGATTCTTCATCGAGTTCTATAGAACAATCTATATCGATTACGGTAAACACTATTGTTAATCTAGCTGTAAGAATCGCGTTCATAGCTGCAGCTATTTGGTCTGGTTCAATATTGATAAAATATGGAACTAAGTCGTATATAGATTTCAATAAGCCTCCGAAAATAGTTAAGGTATATGTGAGAAGCAGGAAACGTACATCGGATTAAAGCGGTGTTATAAAGAATTGTTTATAGGACTTGTTAAATCATCGATAGTGCTATCCTTTATCATTTTATTTATTCACATGGTATACCCATTGATAACGTTTACACAATATATAGTACAAGACCCCTCCGGTTCTTTCAACATTGTGGTAAATGAAATAAGAAAATCGCTAGATAATCAAGAACTAGTTATGATTAACGCAACATTAATTTATGATGTACCGGTTACTCTAAAAGATTTCAAAATAACGATTTGTGGTTCAAACGTTGTATTTAATGAATTAAAACCAGGTAACTACACTCTAATACTAATTATAAATACTAGTATGTGTGGATTTGATACAATAGATCTTTCTATTGATTTCAAAATTGAAGGGATATATAGAGTTAACATGGTAGTTGTCAATTGGTTAAAATAAACAGGTTATTAAAGGATATCTTTTTCAGCGCATTAACACTTATTGTTTACACAATATTATTTATGTACATCGTTCCACTTGTTTTCTCAAGAATACTCGGTTATGAAGAGGAGATATTCGTATCATCAACATATATTGCTTTAGCATCTATATCGATAGGTTTAAGCATAGCTTCGAAATACGTTGTTAAACCTCTTAAAATAGTTTTCAACGTGTTAATATCGATTACTTCTATACTCATTGTATTCTATGTTACGAATAATGGATTATTCAGTCACAGCGTAGAATTTAACGAATATACCATAAGGTTACAGCTAGATTTCAGTATTATAATTTACGTTCTATCGATATTCCTGTTAACTCTAGCGGTTATATCAGCTATATTACCTAGAAAAAGCTAATCATATAGTAATACATTTCAGTCCTGGTAAAAATCTATATAATTTGTTAAAAACCGAATCTAAATGGTTACAACGGAAAAGATGTGAGAAATCCCTCTTTTTATCCGAAGAGCCGAATCCAGTTATTGGATAACACATTTTGATTAATATGGATGCTAAGAATGACTCCAGATCTTCATCAGTAACGTAGAAACAGAATTCTACCAATTTAGTAGAATTCGATGATAAAAGGTAATCGATATGCCAAAACAATTTTCCAGATTTGTACAAATATCTCGTTAATCTACTTCTCAAACCCCCATTTCCACGAGCCGAACCTACGTATATGTATGTACCCCTATTTATATCGAATACTCTTCTACGAGTCTTTACGACAATATCCTCATCGACATTAATGACCAGTAGATACACACCTTTATCATGCGGTATAGAGTTTGAAACCAATTCACTTGCACTAAACCAATTTCTAGATTAGCTAAACGTATGAATCAAAATCATGTATTATTAGGTTTTCCTCATTCTAATCCGATGCGTTGCGTATATTATTAAAAGTATGGCTATGACTAGAAAAATGGGCAATAGATATTTGTGTAAATATTCATGTGATCTAGAAGGTATTTGCAAAATTCTATCCAGATTTTGTGTTCCTGTAGTGGAGGCGTTAATATATATTGTTGTTGATTTATAAGCAATGTTTTGGGCTCTATCGATCGCTAGTATTTCAACGATATTGTAACCGATTGATGCATTAATTAGTGCCTCTAGTGTTGAATTCCTGCTAGTTATGATTAAAGAACTGTTTATATAAACTCTTATTTCTTCAATACCTGAGATGTTATCTAACGCTTTGATCTTAATATGTAGTTTAGTATCGTAGGGTTTTATTTCAAAATACAATTCTGGAGATTCATTATCGATCGTTATAGTAACATATTCTTCACGGTAATTCAATGCCTCATCTATAACTATAAACCAAACTATGTACTTAGAACTTTTGTTAAAAGTTAGATTGAAATATATCGATTCATTAGTAGCTACCATGTATCTACCTGGTAATGGCATGTAGTTTCTCAAACTCGGTTTTACATCTACACTTGTTGTTATGTAGAAACCTATTGCACACACTCTACTTGTTTCATCAATTGGCGTTAATTTGAATCCTACTGTTGTGTTATTAGTGATCGTTCCATTAATTGGCTTATCAATTCTGAGCATGGGTTTATCGATATCGAATATTACTTTGAGAATACTATATGACGCTTTTCCCGAAAGATCTCTTACTTCTAGTTTAATATAGTATAAACCGCTGGATGGGACTCTAATATATGCTAATAATGTAGCGTTACCGAAGAAAACACCTTTTCTAAATGAATCCCTGTAATAGATTTCAGCTACACTATCATTTATATATAGAGTTGAGTAGTTGATCCATCGATCAATTCCTTTAACGTATATTTTATAGTAAACACTATTATTGAAGTATTTAACATAATCGCTTTCATTGAGAAGAAATGGATCCATGACTGGAGCTATAGAACCGTTAATCCACGGTTTATTATCGGGTGTTAATACCGGTAGTTTCAGTTCAGCAATAGGTGGATTGTTATCGACAAACCATAAGAGTTTTATAGAGTAATTCCCATATTCATCGTAAGCTACGAAACTTATGACATATAGATCATCTCTCCAAGCTGATGTATTGAATTCTACTAACCATTCACTACCGTTGCTTAATCTGTATTGAATAGTGTTGTTAACATATACATCAACATTGGGTTTCTGAGAAAATACTTTTAACTTAACTACGCCACTAACGAATGTCTCGTTTATTAAAGGCTCTATTTTAATAATATCCATATAGTCTACATTACTACTAGTCGAATACATTGCATTGAAATCAATGGATTGGAGTAGTAGAGAGATAATTAATGCTAAAACAATTCTTTCTCTACAATTCATTGAAACACCTTAAATCCAGTCTATTATTATGAAAGTAGTTAAACCAATAATTACCTGGAGAGCCGCGATAAGTAGAACAACTTCTTTTTCAGTAGCTCTACCTTTAATTTTCATTAGAAACTTAATAGCGATATGTGTAATACTGTAGCATTTACTGTATGGCGGTTTTAGAGAACCATCTGGTTGGGGCAATCCAAAATTCTCTTTATAAACACCGTTTAGTAAGCCTCTAATAAAGAGTATTAATTCGATAAAGTATAGTGTGAAAAGCATTAACCCAAATTTCTGGAAATCGCCTATTATTACGATAGCAGCATAGAATGCTCCAAACCCGTATGTGAACGAGTTTCCTGGGAATACTTTTGCGGGATACTTATTATATATTAGGAAAGCTAACGCCGCCGAAAGCATTATCATTGCAGAATCAAAGATGAATTCTTGATTCTTACTGATAGCGTATATAGCTGTAAACATAGATAGAAGAATAGATTGTAGAGTTTCAAGACCATTGTAGCCAGCTATCATATTGAAAGCATTTGATGCACCCATAACGCCGATCGGTATTAATATAAGCGGATAGAGTATTCCGAAATCAACTGTACCTATTAATGGAAGATTCATTTTAGAATAACCTGCTTTTATAACAACTAGAGGAATGCTTATAGGTATTGTTGCTAAAACTCTATATTGTGGTTTAATACCTTTCTTCCAACCTAATGTATCGTCCAGAAATCCTATGAAACCTGAAAGTAGTAGGAGAGTTGTTAATGCGAAAAGCTCATTGAGATGCTCGTATCCCTTCTCGAGATATGTTTCCATAGCTACAAGTGTTAGTAATCCAAAAGATGCACCAATCATTACCCATACTCCACCAGCTTCAGCAACCTTATTATCACCATATTTATTCATATCTTTACCTACAAAACCTATCTCTCTAGCTCTAATTATCCACAATTTCGTTGTAGTTAATGTTGTAATGAATGAAACGATAATGGGTACTATGAAGACAAATCCATTAATCAATCTCCACACCATTCCGTATTGAATATCTCATATATCTCTCTAGCTCTGGCTTCACCAACCCCTTCGACACTCGTTAATTCCAATATGGATGCATTAGCTATGTTTCTCAAAGTTTTGAATTTCTTAAGCAATCTCCGCGCAAGTATAGGTCCCGATAAGCTTTCAGCAACATATAGGATTCTATCATGTATACTCAAAGGTTTCTTTTCAACCCTAAGCCTATATATCCTCTTCTCACTAGTTTCACCTAAACTTCTAGCCTTAACTATTAACCATTGTACTGTAGACTCCTTATCCGGCGTATTAAGCACTGGTATTTTAAAATCAAGTATGACTGTATCGATAGCTCTTAAAATGCTCTGAATACTCCAATTACTATATTTTCTCAATAGAGAAATATCGCCCTCAACTATAATTAGAGGTTGATACCCGTTTTCATCACAGTGGTTAATTAGTAATTTTGCTTGATCCCATAATCTCCTATCTCTAATGCTTTGAGCGAGATCCATAATCGATTTGCGCTCAATCAGTATTGGCTTAGCTTTACCAGAAGCTAGTAAGAGGTAGTCTCCGATTTCTAGTTTAGTTACTGCAACTTTAATACCATTTTTCTCAAGCATATTCTTAACATCAGGATTTTTAGAAAACTCTCTTGAATCCATAACTATATCTACTGGAACTAGGAGTTTGAAACTCATACTCAACAAACCACTATTTAAATAGAGTTAACTTAACTTAAAGTAATCTGAACATAATAAGTTGTATTTAGGTTAAAACACTAGATGCTTATTCAATAATCATAATGGTATATTGGTATGTTTACGTGGATGTATCATCATAGTATCGAATCTTTTCCTCACATATGCTTCTAAAGCTCTAGCGATCTTGAAACGGGTCTCAGCCGGGTCAATGACTTCATCAATATATCCATGTTCAGCAGCTATATACGGGTTTGCAAACATTTTCCGATACTCAATAAGTTTCTCTTTAAGGAACTCCTCTGGATTCGGTGTTTTCTCTGCTTCCTTCCTATATAGAATTCTAACAGCGCCTTCAGGACCCATAACGGCTATCTCAGCAGTAGGCCATGCGTAGCATACGTCGGCACCCAAAGACTTACTACCCATAGCTATATATGCTCCCCCATAAGCTTTCCTCATAATAACGGTTATTTTAGGAACTGTTGCTTCAGCGTATGCATGCAGGATTTTCGCACCATGTCTAATGATTCCTCCATGCTCCTGATCGATGCCAGGCATGAAACCAGGTGTATCAACTAGGGTAATTATTGGTATGTTGAAAGCATCACAGAACCTCACGAATCTAGCGATTTTATTAGAAGCATCGATATCTATAACTCCAGCGTTAACAACTGGTTGATTAGCAACTACACATACCGTGAAACCACCGATTCTACCGAAACCAGTTATTGAGGATGTTGCGTAATCGCTATGGACTTCTAAGAAATCTCTATTATCAAGTAACGATACAATAACTTCTCTGACATCAAAGGGTTTCACAGGATCTGTAGGTATAATTTCGTATAGTTCATCCAATCTCCTATCAATAGGGTCGTCTGTCGGTACATATGGACATGGTTCATCCGAGTTATTCGGCAAGTACGATAATAGTTTCCTTGTAATAAGAAATGCTGTTTCCTCATCATCCGCTAAGAAATGGGCAACACCACTTTTAGAAACATGTATTTCAGCACCACCGAGTTCTTCGAATGTAACGTCAACACCAGTTGCTGCTTTAACTACTTCAGGACCGGTAATGAACATGTAAGCGTTCTTAACCATAATTATGAAATCAGTTAATGCTGGACTATAACTAGCCGCTCCTGCACATGGACCCATTATTAAACTGATTTGCGGTATAACGCCGCTCGCCTTGACATTAGCTGCAAAAATTCTTCCACAACCATGGAGCGAATCCACACCTTCCTGAATCCTTGCACCGCCGGAATCGTATATACCTATAACGGGTGAGCCATTAATAATAGCTTGTTCTATAATATAAGCGATTTTCTCACCATGAGATTTTCCAATACTGCCCCCCATTACTGTGAAGTCTTGAGCATATATGTAAACTATTCTACCATCGATCTTACCATAACCGATTATTACTCCATCTCCATAATACTTTATTTTATCTAAACCAAAGAAAGTTGATTCGTGAGTTCTCATCCACTGTATTTCTTCGAAAGAACCTGGATCCAATAGTTTCTCAATTCTATCTCTAACCCAAAGCTTGCCCTTACTTCTCTGAGCATCAATTTTGTCTTTACCGCCACCGATAATGGATTTCTCTCTATACAATTTAATTTCGTTTAATAGACTATCCAGATCTCTGGTCTCCATTATGAACACATTCGTAAAATAGTTCTTATAGGATTAAATAAATTGAATTAATTTAGATGTGATATTAAAACGTATATTGTGGAAGAAACAATTATTTGTATCTCTTTAGAACAGTAACTATTGAGAATGTCCCAACACCACCAATATTATGTGTTGCAGCAATAACTGGATCGCTAGCTTTAAATCCCGGGAAGTCTCCTCTTAACTGCATTGTTGCTTCAACAAATTGATAAATACCTGTAGCACCAACTGGGTGTCCTCTAGCTTTTAAACCACCACTAAAGTTTACTTCAGGTTTATCGCCTTTACCAAATCTACCATCAATCCATTCCTTAACCGATTTACCTTTTTCCGCGAAACCCATACTTTCTAGAGAAACAAAACCAGTTATTGTGAAAGCATCGTGTACCTCAACATAATCAATATCCTTTATCTCTACACCAGCCATTCTACAGGCTTCAATAGTAGCTTTCCTCGTCGACGGTAATGATAAGAGGTCTTCTCGAGAACCGATATCTACAGTATCGGTTGAAAAACCCAGACCAGCTAATTCAACCAGCACGTCTCTACCCATTCTACTAGCTATTTCTCTAGCCCTATCTTCACCGCGCACAAGTATTGCAACAGCAGCTCCATCGCCTATTGGTGCGGAGTCGTATAAGCTTATAGGTTCAGCTATAATTGGACTATCAAGAACGGCTTCTAAAGTAACTTTACGTGGAAGCTGAGCGTATGGGTTGTAAGAGGCATATTCATGCATTCTAACACTCCAGTGAGCGAGATCTCTTCTAGTATATCCAAATTTAGACATATATAACCTAGCTAGCAACGCGTTTAAACCAGTAAATGTTACTCCATAGTAGACTTCATACTCCGCATCAGCAGCTTGTGCTAATGCTCTAGTAACTTCACTAGTCCCCCCTTCACTGAGCTTCTCAACCCCCGCTACAGCTACCGTCTCAACTAACCCGGATTTAACGAGAGAATAACCTGCATAAATAGCGGCACCGCCACTACCACAAGCAGCCTCTACTTTAAACGCTGGAATACCTTTTAAACCAGCGTGATCGGCTAGTAAAGCCGCTAGACTATCCTGCTCCATCAGAACGCTAGACGTCATGTTACCTACAACGAGGGCTTCGGGTTTAACGCCTCCTGAATCCTCAATTGCTTTGAATAGAGCTTCATTAAATAGGTCTTTAGCACTCCTCTCGTAAAACCTATCTATCTTGGTTAAACCAACGCCAACAACGAATACTCTATCCATATATCTAAAACACCCCTATCGTCTAGCTATGAATTAATATGGGCCCTTCTATTTATAACTTCAGCTCAGTAAAGATAAATCCTATGAATAGAACGATACAGGTTCTGCGAGAAATGAACATTTTCCTAAAAGAAGAATTGATAAAATATGTTGTTAGAAAAGCGTTATCTCTATCAACAGACGATTTTGAATTAAGAAGTATTGTTGGAACAACAAGGTATGTAGTAATGAAGTATGTTGTAAATAGTATTAGTGAGAAACTAGTGTCTGAGAAGAATAATCACTTGAGATGCGGGTTATGCGGTAAAGGACCATTCACTAAACGCGGCTTATTCCTCCACCTACTGAGAATTCATAAAGCTGATATTATTGAAATGCTAGATAAGAAATATAGAGAGGTTGATCAAGAGACAAGTAGTTCTTCAGCATAGATTCTAAGAGTAACGTTTAAGTAGAGATTTCTATTTGAGAATTCAAGCATTGAAACATATGTTTTAAGAATATAGTCCTCACCCAAAAGATCTGTTTTCAAAACAAAAACTGGTCTAGCGTAGTAGTATGCATTACTTATTAGTGTTGTAGGGTCTGAATATGGTTTAGCAACAACAGGATCTATACGGATAAATAGGTTTTCCCCGAGTTCTAGTATAACCCAACTATGCATGAATCCCCCAATATAGGTATAGTTGAATCTTGTATTGCTCGACGAGAAACTCAATAAGTATCTATGATCGAGAAAAACGATACCGGATTCTAAATAAGCTTTAAACCCCAATCCACGAAGTAAGGTTACTATGAGATTGCTCTGATCATCGCAATCCCCCGAACCAATAACTATTGTTTCCCACGGATATCTAGATGGGAAAGTAATTGTGTATACAATATTTCTATTCACATATTCTAATATCTTTATAATAGGGTTGATTCCGTGTAAAGCGTTTTTCCGAATATACTTGAGAACAAGACTTAGTATTGGGTGAGTATAGTTCCATAAACTTGTAGAACCGTATTCACTAATGTTTGCCTCAATAGTAGCTTTATCAAGAATAGTTAGAGTTCTATTCAACTCCATAATTCTCAACCTTTGATTCACTAACCCAACGAGTTTTACAGATATGTTTAATGAATTCGAAACTGGAATTTCGATTAACGTGTCGTTCAATACTTTTAAACAATCATTGATGACTTGTAGGGGGAAAACGGTATCATTAATGACTAGATATGATTCCTCAATAAATTGATCATTATGTATTGATTCGAAACAATAATTGCCGAGAAATTCATTAATCCTTATAAAAATCTCATTATTACCTTTATTTGAAACAAAATATTCTAGAACAATACTTAGACGATAAATCCCCATCTTGTCTCGATATAAATTAGTATTTGAATATAGATTTGAATATAGAGATAAATCGCTCATTGTGGAATAAATGAGTAGAAGACTGATTACCGCAATTTTTAATAATGAATACACATTAACGCATCCTACTAAATTACTATACTACAATTATAGTAATCATGCAGAATATATTTGTATCTAATTATACCTAATGCAGAGTTCTAATGAAACATGAGAAGAAAAAAGATTGGGGAAAGAAATACTGTGTGAGTTATTCTGCTAATCAACGTACTTAACTAACTCTGCTTTAACTAGACTCGTTAATGCAATAATGAATGGCTCAATAATATCGTTTTCGTCGACATCAATCTCTTCGCTAGCAGCTTTAATTAATTCCTCAACAGTATGGTCTCCATCACAAACCATCCACACATAGTAAGCTAATGGAGATAATTCGTAAACCTCGTTCTCGCTTTTAGCAACATAAAATGAATTCTCCTCGCCACCGACAAACTCCCCGAGTCTCATAGGCTTCTTATTTTTAATTTCCTCATATGTACCCATATACTCCTTACTCATATTCCTCACCACTTCTTTCTTCAAAACCTCTTCTCCCACGAGCTACGGGTTTAGTGTTAGGAATATCGTTTACTCCAGGAACCGCGTTATCATCAATCTTATTAACAATAGTTGTTCTACCAATATTCAGAACTACGTTTCCTCTAAATACTGTTGTCCAAGCGCCGGAGATCTCTATAGCATCACCGTTTTTGAGTGTACCAGCTTTCTCCCCCCATACCGTTACATCAACTCTACCAGTACTATCCCCTACAATAGCACTACTGATCGTTCTCATACCCTTCTTCGTCTGTATCGTTCTAGGAGGGTGTGTTTCTAAAACCCTCACTCTAACGGTTATGTTTTCGAGATTTGGTTTTAGATCTACGATACGGAACGACTTACTCACTACGGGTTCGACTCGATACATCGGTTATGGAGTATCCTATACAAGTCGGGGTTAATAAATAAGACTGATCCTTAGGGGTATTTTATTAGACTTAAAATTAGGTTTTTCTAGTGAAGTAATGCTTTTGTTCAGGAAACAAGCCTTCCCGGACTTCGCGAGCGAAGGTTTCAACGGCTTTTACAACTATTTCAGCAATGTTAGCGTATTTCTTAGCAAATGGAGGTATTTCATCGTAGAAACCGAGAATATCGTGTAGAACTAGGACTTGTCCATCGCAATATGGTCCACTACCGATACAAATTGTTGGAACACTAACTTTCTCAGTAATCTCCTTAGCAACATCAGCAGCAGTATATTCAATTACTATTGAGAAAACACCGGCTTTTTCGAGTTCAACAGCATCTCTCAAAATATTGTTAGCTTCGGAATCCTTCAAACCCCTTTTCCTATACCCCCCTATTACGAGGGATCTCTGTGGATTTAAACCGATATGACCCATAACCGGTATACCGGCTCTAACCATTGCTTTAACAGTATCAACATATTCGGAGCCACCCTCGATTTTGACGGCATCAGCACCAGCTCTAATCATTAAACCAGCGTTCTCCACAGCTTCATCAATACTTATTTCATAACTTAGAAAAGGCATATCAGCAACTATTAGTGCTCTAGGTTTAGCTCTAGCAACGCTTGAAACGTGTAGTAGCATCATATTCATATCTACATAATGTGTTGATGGATAGCCGTGAACAACCATTCCAACACTATCTCCAACAAGAATAATGTCTACACCCGATCTATCAACTAATCTAGCGAATGCATAATCATAAGCAGTAACCATAACTATTTTCCTAACAGATTTAGCTTTAACAATATCTCTAACAGTAACTTTACCCGAATCGATCAACATAAGTCTCCTCAATAAGCTTAACAAGTAGTGTTAATATGTGATTAACACCTCTAAATCCTAGTTCTCTAGCTACATAACCATTTATAAAATCGATCTCGGTTCTCCTTCCATTAATCACGTCTTGATACATACTAGAGTAGTTTTCAGCAACAGCTTCAACATTCCTAACAATCATTTTAAAAAGCTTATCAGGGTCTAGAGTATAGCCATGTTTAGATGCTGCTTGAACAACTTCATCAATAATTATTCTAGCAAGTTCTAAACCCCATTTAGATAAAACAACTCTATTCTTACCTCTAACAATAGCTGTTATAGGGTTAACAACGGCGTTTAAAGCTAGTTTAATCCAACGATAGAGATCAATATCACTAACGATTCTGAAATCACAACCGCCTCTCAACATGTAAAAAGCTAAATCAAACAATCCGCGAGGATACGTATGCCTAACTCCTGCGAAAACGGTTTCACCTCCATTATGAATAACTCTACAAGCGCTAATCCTAGTTGCACCAATAAAAACAACACCACATGAAACTTCACGATCTTTTAAATAAGATTCAACTAGTTCGAGAGAACCGAAACCGTTTTGAACCATCAATACAGGTGTTCCGGGTTCCGTAAGTCTGGACATAACACCTATAGTGTCCGGAACATCAATTGCTTTAACGGAGTTAATGAGGTAATCACATTTTACATAAGCTTCATGGGAAACCATTGCATGAATGGGGATGAAGAAATCCCTACCTCTATACGTAACCATTAAACCACCCGCAGAATTAACGTTTTCAACGGAACTTCTACTCCTATAGAGAACTACGATGTTATCTAAACCACCTCTGTAAGCGTATAGTGCCATTATAGAGCCAATCGCACCACCACCAACAATACATATATCGGTTCTCAAAATACAAGCACCACTATTGAATGTTATTGAGTTACCCTATATTCTACGAATAATATATCGCAGAATCTCCTCTAGTTCCGAGAAATCTCTAGTAAAAACGTAAGTTATTGGTTCTAACCCAACACCACCTTTATCTAAGAGTATTGAGGGTTTAGATGCTAAAGCCTTCTCTATCGAGTTCCAGAAATCCTCAATACTACTATGTGGACCGGTATAAGCTACTCTATACGTTTTTTCAAGAGGTTCTGGTAGAGGGATGTATGCGATGTTCATAGCAACTTTTTTCGAAACATCGTATTTCCTAGCTATCAATAGAACTCTAGATAAATGAGTACTTCCGCCATACATTGGTTCACCAATAACTCCAATTGCTAAACCGGTCTTGACAAGTCTGCCTGAGAGTCCAATTACATCAATAGGATGGGATGCTTCTCCAGGAGCATAAACTATATTGGAACCCACTTCTGGAATTAATTTAAATAGTGATTCTAGACTAATGAGTCTCTTAATGAAACTTCTATATTCCTCTATATATGGATCGGAAAACCTGCCTGTATCACAGTATGTTTTGAAATCATCATAGAAAAATCTGCATATGTAGTCTCTAACTAGGTGATCGATAACTGAGTTAAGCATTAATAAAAACTTACCTTTATCCCCTCTAATAGCGGTTTCAGCAATGGATCTAACGAGTGTTATGAAACGGTCGGGATTAATTCCGATCTTCTCAATTTTATATCTGTAGTAATCTATACTTTTAGATAAATACTTGTTTACTTGAGGTTGTGTAACTCCTAGAATATAAGCTATTTTTCTCTGTGTAAAACCATTTTCACTCAATTGATGTGCTAAAATCCCTTTAACTATTGGAACGATCTTCTTAGACGCGATTTCGTGAATTATCATCAAATATCCTTTTCCCGTTCTTCATACGTATCCTTAATAATTTCTAAATTAGCTCTATATGTTTTCTCCAATCTAGAACCATGTAGTGGAATAATCTTTTGAGAAACGATATCTGCGTATCGTAGGATTTCTTTCAAAACCTCTATTTCATTAATGAACACATCTTCATACTCCATCATTTCTCTCAAGAGTTTAGCAATAATATCGAGATTTTCGAAAACAAATTTTCTAAAAACTTCTCTATCAACATTACTCAACTTCTCTTTCAAAGAGAATTTCTTGAGTGTACTGAGAATATTCTGAGGATCTAAACTCCTATATTTAACTCTAATAACGGTAATTTTAGGGTCATCTATATCGAAGTGACCCATGAACTCGTATATAGCGTTCCTAACTTCTTCTAAATCTACGAATCTCCACCATTTTTGATTACTAGATGTATACGACCTCTCGATTAAACCATATTCTTTCTCGAGAATTCTCAAGAGATTCTGGGGAGCGTAGTTTAAACCGTTTCTCTGAAGTTTAAAGTATAGTTTTTTATAATCAAAATCTCCAAGCTTATGATCAATATTGGGATCCTCAGCTATCTCAACAGCAGATTTGAGAACGAAAAATCCCTTTTCACCATATCTATTTAGAAAATCAAGGACTTTTTCACGAATGCTCAAATTCTAAAACACCATTAATTCAGTTAAACTTTAATAGGGGTTTTTAAATAGAATATTTTCACTTAATTACTGCCTCCTATAAAATCCAAGTAATACACAAATACAGATATTTGTAATACTGTTGAATATGGGTCAATGAACATCTATATCTCGAAGCATTAAAAACAGGTTGAATTGAAGTAGTTTTGTAAGTGTGAGTAAAGATAGCTTTGATTACCCTCAGAGTTAGTAATTTATGCTGGTCAATGTAGATAATATAGTCTCAACAGTATTTATCTATTTTGAACTATATATTTGATTTTCACGCGGTACACGGGTTTTTACAAATGGAGCCCCATGTATTGGAGGTTTTAGATCTACATAAGGTTTATAGCAATGGCGTATACGCATTACGAGGCTTGAGTTTTGTAGTTAAGAAAGGGGAGATTTATGGTTTAATAGGTCCAAACGGGTCTGGTAAAACAACGACATTGAGAATAATAGCTGGTTTAGTTAAACCTACCAAGGGTTTGATTCGAATTGCGGGTTTTGATATTGTTAAGAAACCTGAGATTACTAAACAATATATCGGTTACTTACCTGAAGAAGCAGATGTTTATTATCGTTTAACTGGTTTAGAACATATAGAATTTTATGCTAAACTATATGGTTTAGATTCGGAAGCTGTTGAGTATGGAGTTAAACTTAGTGGTTTAGGAGATAGGCTTTACGATGAAGCTGGAACGTATAGTAAGGGGATGAAGAGGCGTCTACTACTAGCCATAACTCTTATGCGTAAACCAATGTTAGCTATTCTTGATGAACCCACGAGTGGTTTAGATGTTCAAGCTAGTTTGAAAGTAAGAGATATTATTAAACAATTTGTTAGGGAATCTTCGTCGTCTGTTGTTATAAGTAGTCATAATATGTTGGAAATAGAGTATTTAGCTGATAGGATTGGTTTGATATATAAGGGTAAATTAGTCTTCGAAGGCGCTCCAGCAGATGTATTGAAGAAAACTAATTCATCTAATCTAGAAGAAGCTTTCGTGAAGATCATTGAGAATTCGGGGGTTGAGAATGGGTTCGATCATGAAAGCACTTATACATAAAGAACTCATAGATCTCCTTAGAGATCGTAAAACGATAATAACAACAATCCTATTACCAGTAATTACTTTCCCATTACTTGGATTCATAGTTGGTATAATATATTCTCAACAACCCGTTAGAGTAGCAATTGTTGACGCTGATAAATCGATATACACGGATCCTTTAACAAACATTACTGTTTCATCGGAGTGGCTAGTTAATAACATTACGAGTAGATTAGAGAAGATGAAGTTCGAAGTGGAGAAGGTTAATTCTATAGAAGCTATTAAAAACCCTATTTACGACGTCGTTGTTCTCATACCGGAGAATTTCTCCATTAACGCTTCTAGTTTAAATAAATCTGCTAGAGTAATCATTTATCGCAGAGCAGTTTTTCAATCAGCACAAATAGCTGAAGCTGCTGTAAATGATATTATCAGGTCTTATTCCGATAGATTATCCAATCAAAAAATCAAAGCATTATCTAGATTAGCTAACGTTACGGTTTCTGAACAAGCTATTAAGAACCCCATAAGTGGGAAAACAGAGGTCGTTACGTTAACCGGTGAAGCTGCCCCTTCTGAACTCGAGTTTAAGGGGGTTATGACGAGGCTTTTAATAATGGTTTTAAGCTTCGTTGTTGTACCAGCATCAAGCTTTGTTATTGATGGTATTATTGGTGAAAGAGAGAGGAAAACCATTGAGTTCTTACTGGTATCCCCAGCTTCGCTGAATTCAATCATATATTCAAAAATGATCGTTGCAACACTACTTGGATTAATAGTCGCAGTTGTAGATGCTTTTTCAGTAATGATTTATTTCGTTGTCGCTGCAACAGTTATAGTTGGTAACGTATGGTTATTCATAGATATAGCGCTACTTGCAATACATAGTATTACAGCATTCTTCACCATATTAGCATCCGTATCAATAGCGCTCCCCTTTATTACGAGAACAAGGGGTATTCGTAGCGCTTCAAATATAGCTTCAATAGTTACTTCTATAGGAACAATAATTTTTCTATCCAGTTTCTTTATCGATTATAGTAGATTACCAATAACTATTCAATACCCATTATACCTAATACCGTTCGTTCACAGCGTGTTAGCAATACAACTATTCCTACTTGGTGAATACGTGAAGACTACAATGCATTTAGCTCTACTCGGCATATCATCGATAATACTGCTGATAATAACTACTAAAACAGTCGATTCCGAAAAAATACTAGTAGCGCCTGAATAATGGACTATTTAAATCGAATCATCTTCGAATGAAAACTAATTTCTGATCCATATGGGATATACATAAACCTAAATACTCTAGATAGGAAGTTTCTCATGCAATATTAATGAACCTATATCAACATTTTCCGAAAATGATTATTCTTTTGACGAGAGGATGAGTAATTGGGTTTAAACGTTGTAGCTGTTGATGTTGGAGGTACATTTACAGATGTAGTTTATGTTAAAGAAGATGGTTCAATTGGTTGTTTAAAAATATTAACAAATCCCCGAAAACCTGAATTAGCTATTTATAAAGGTTTAGAGATGTGTGGTTTAAAACCAAGAGTTTTAATACACGCATCGACTTTAGCAACTAATTTGATTAGGGGTCAAGTTGGATTAGAGATTCCTAAAATAGCGTTGATAACAACTAGAGGTTTTAGAGATATTATTGAGATCGGTAGGCAGAATAGACCCAAATTATACGATCCGTTCTTTGAGAAACCAAAACCTCTAGTTCCTCGAGAATATAGATTCGAAGTTACTGAGAGAATCGATTATACTGGTCGAATAGTTGAACCACTAAATTTACGTGAAGTCGAGGATATAGGGGTAAAACTTAAGGATAATGGAATCGAATCTGTAGCTATAGTTTTTCTACATTCCATCATTAACTCTATACATGAGGAAATGGTTGGAGATATTATTAAAAAATACGTTAAATACGTATCGTTATCAAGCAAAGTTTCCTCAGAACCGAGAGAGTATGAGAGAACATCAACAACCGTTATTAATGCTTTATTAAAACCAGTTGTATCAAGATACTTATCTTCTCTGAAAAAAGAGGTTTCTCCACTAGGGGTAGAGGAAATATATATCATGTCTAGCGTAGGGGGTTTAATCGATATTGAGGAAGCTGTTGAAAGACCTGTTCGAATAATAGAGAGCAGCTCTGCCGCAGGGATTGTGGCAACAGCTGTATTTGCAAGAGAACTTGGTTTAACTAGGGTTGTAGGATTTGATATGGGCGGTACAACTGCAAAAGCTAGATCCGTTATTGATTTCAACCCAACGATAGTGTCTGAGTATGAAGTAGGAAGTGAGGTCCATCACGGTCGTGTTATTAAGGGTTCAGGCTACCCTATAAGATTCCCCTTCATCGATTTAGCTGAAGTATCTGCAGGCGGTGGAACAATTATTTGGAGAGATTATGAAGGAGCACTACATGTTGGTCCAATGAGTGCTGGTTCAGAACCTGGACCCGCATGTTATGGTTTAGGAGGCGTTAATCCAACTATAACTGATGCTAACCTCGTAATTGGGGAGAATAGGTTTGAAACTAGCTAATGGTTTAATTATTCTTAACTACGATTTGGCGGAAAAATCCTTATCTAAACTTGGAAACCTCGTTGAAGTTGCTTATGAGGCTCTACAACTCGTTAATCTAGAAATGGCTAGAGCTGTGAGACTTGTAACTATTGAGAGAGGTTTAAATCCCGAAGAATTCGTTTTAATTGCATATGGTGGTGCAGGTCCTCAACACGCTGTTTTTATTGCTGAAGAGATCGGGATAAAGACGGTCATTATACCCCCACATCCCGGTCTATTCTCAGCCATGGGTCTACTACTTGCTGATTGGAAATTTAAAGCGCGTAAAGCTTACCCGGCTAATCTAGAAGATTCTTTTAGAGAACTTGAAGAACATTTAATGAATAAGGTTGGTGATATAGATTACTTTATTAGATACGCAGATGTTAGATACGTTGGGCAGGGATGGGAACTTACAGTTCCTGATGGAACTCCTACAGACACGTTCGAAGTTAAGAGAGTTTTTGAAGAAAAACATTATTCAACATTTGGTTTTAAGTTAGATAGAGATATCGAGATCACGCTTATCAGAGTATTTGCTGTGAAAATAAATAAATCTAAACCAAAAACTAGGAGCTGTGAATAAAGAACCTCGTAGAGTAGAGCGTCTTGAAACTAGAAAAGTATTTTTTGACGAATGAATTGAAATGCCTGTTTATAATAGAGATGACCTATTTGTAGGCTTCACTATTGAAGGTCCAACGATTATCGAAGAATATAGTTCATGTACAGTAATACCTCCTGGATGGGTTATAGAAGTCGGCAGTATTGGCGAATTGGTTCTGAAAAGGTTGTAATTATGGTTTCATGGGAGGTTATTCATAAAGCATCAATATTTATTGCTGAAGAAATGGGGGTTGCTCTCAAAAGATCTGCTCTTTCGCCTAATATTAGGGAGAGAACAGATCTTAGTTGTGTTGTTGCAGATAGTCATGGAGATATTGTTGCTCAAGCTGAACACATTCCAGTTCATCTTGGTTCATTTAGAATTGGATTATACCAAATTCTCAATTACTTGAAGAACAACGATATAGTTATGAATGATAGCGATATCATTGTTCTCAACGACCCATATATTGCTGGAACACATTTGAACGATATAATGGTTCTCGCTCCAGTTTATTGGAATGGAGAAGTCGTTGCTTACGTAGCTAATAAAGCACATCACGTTGATGTTGGAGGACCTGTTCCTGGAAGTATTAATCCTGAAGCTAAAACACTATATGAAGAGGGATTAGTTATTCCACCAGTTAAACTTGCTGAGAAATGGAGTATTTGGAGGGATGTAGTTAATTTCATAGTATCTAATGTGAAAACCCCCGAGATAACTATCGGTGACTTGCTAGCTCAATACGCTGCCGTAAAAATAGGTATTCATAGAGTTCAGGAGCTGTTCAATAGATATGGATTTAAAAACGTTAATGAAGCTTGGCGTAGAGCGGTAGAGTACAGTCGAACTAAGACATTGAAAGCTCTGGAAACATATAGTTTCAGCTCATCCGAAGCTGAGGATTACATAGAGTTAAACGATAATGATTTAGTTATCAGAGCTCGTGTAGAAATTTCAAGTAAGGGGGTTAGAATAGACTATACTGGTTCATCTAATCAAGTATCATCACCACTTAATGCTGTTTTCGGAGTAACGTATGCAGTATCTGTTTTCTCAATAATGCTTTTCTTGGGAGGAGATATACCTGTAAATGAAGGATTCTATAGTTTAATCGAGGTTTCAGCACCGGAGGAATCAATATTAAACACAAGAAAACCCGCTCCAGTATCAGGCGGCAATATAGAGACTAGTCAGAGAATAGTTGATACTGTTCTAAAAGCATTCTCAAAAATAGATCCTTTGAAAACACCCGCTGCAGGTTCGGGCACGATGATGAATATTATGCTAGGTGGTTTCTCCGAGAAAACCGGTTATTGGGCTTTCTACGAAACAGTAGGTGGTGGTTCTGGAGGTAGATACGGTAAACATGGAGTTAGTGGTGTTCACGTTAATATGACTAATACTTTAAACACCCCTATAGAGGTTGCTGAGAGAAACTACCCTATAATGTACACAGTATATAGAATTAGAGAAGGTAGTGGTGGCGATGGTCTGTACCGCGGGGGAGAAGGTTTGATGAGAGGATTTATTGTTAGGGAAAAAGCTGTTCTATCAATACTAGCCGATAGATTCAGACATAAACCTTACGGTTTGTTAGGTGGAGAACCCGGTGCGCCGGCTAGAGTTGTGATTAGGATGGGAGGGAGAGAACTAGTTATGCCGAGTAAGTTTGTTATACAGATTGAAGCTGGAGATGAAGTTTTAATCGAAACTCCCGGTGGAGGTGGTTGGGTTTAAAATCTAATTTTAAATCGAGTGATTAGAAAAACAGTTTTTGTTTGTATAATGAATTGTTGATAGTAAGTTTTTATTTACCTTAACATCTTATTTCATAGCAAATATGTTTAGAAATGGTGTTTTAATTTGGCTAGGATCGCTCGTTACAGAGTTCTAATTTATTCAAAAAACGGTTTAGTAGACGTCAATGACATTGCTTCAAAGCTTGGTGTCAACTCGAGTACTGTGAGAAAGTATCTTAAATTACTCGAGAAGGAGGGGTTGGTTGAAAAAATTGAAACTAATACTTACCGTTTAACACCACGTGGTTTAAACTATATTGAATTCATTAAGAAACTATCTATAAAGAAAGAAGCACCGCCCTACGTCGTTACAGACCCTGTTCGTGGAGACCCTCTTCAACTGAAAATTAGTAGTTATGAACAACTATATGCAATAATAGAGTATGAGTTAGTTCCACGGGAGGTTATTGATGAGCATATTAGAAGAGGTTTCTTAGCTATATGGGTTAAAGATGGTATTGGAGATCAGTTTTTATACGAGTTATTAACAACTGGAAAAATAACTAGTTCTAGCGAACTCAAGAAATACTTGGAAGATACTATAAGTTTGGTTAAGGAAGTCGAATTTATAAGTAAAGAGGAAAGAACCAAGTGGGGCAGGAGTTTATAGATTGACTATTAGTAAGAAGGATGTTGAGAAAGCTATTAAGGAGAAGATACGTTATACTAGATGGTGGCCTTTCAAAGATAAGAATGTATCGTTTGAAATATCTCTACATAAAAAATTCGGAGATATGGGATACGTAGTTATAAGAGTTAATTTAGACAATGGAGAAACGAGATATATTCAATTCCCATATGTTTTCACTAGAAATGAATTATCTGGTGAACTAATTAATAGAAGTATTAGTGTAGATGATGGGTTTTTAATTGAAGCTCCTTACAAAATGGATTATTTTGTATTGATGAATAATCTTGTCGAGGAAGGTTTATTAGAAGTAAAACTTAATGTTGAGGGAAAACTCGAATCGGAAAAAGCGGAGCCTCTATCGCTAGGTTCTACGAACGCTATAGGTAAACATTCCTTAAAAATTGGTTCAGATACTGTTGAGTCAATTGTTAAATCATATACAACTCTATCCAAGGATAATATCGAACCCTTAATGATAAGTAGATTAGATGAGAGAAAATTCGAATATTCTCCAAAATTAATAGCGATCTATAGAGTTAAACCGGGAGTCATAAGTGAGAACGATAAAGAATCTTACGTATCATCAATTATTGTTCAGTATATTGAGGGGGAGAGAGATGCTGGAAAACCTTTTGCGGATGATATCTATAGTAGGCTTGTATCGCGCATGAGTCGCGAGAAACAAATTAGTTCTCAACACGATGAACAGCTTGAGAAATTTGCTGTAAAGATTGGCAGAATAGTTGCAGATATGCATTATGCTCTTAACGTTAATATTAAAGATGAATTGTTTGGTTTAGTTCCTATTGATGATAAGGATATTGAGAATTGGATTAATAATAGAATTGAAACATATGCTGAAAACATTTCTAAAGCTTTAGACAACATTATAAATCGAGAAGATGGGGATTTCAGGAAATATTATGAAGATATTAAATCCAGATTCAATAAACTATACGATAGTTTAAAAGAACTTATTTTCAACAATTTAGTTTATTTCAAAGAATCCTATAAAGGCAGGATTCATGGAGATCTCCATTTCCTACAAATGGTTAGAAGTAGGGATAAAGTTTACATTGTTGATTTCGAAGGAGAACCTCATAGAGCCGGCAGGATTACTGATAAAGAACCTTTAGTGAGGGATATAGCTACACTGTGCAATAGCTTAGTCTACATATGGTTCTTCCAATACAAAGATGCTTATTGCAGATTTCATAGATGTGAAAGAATAATGAGTAAATATGGTGATAGGGGGGAGGAGTATTTGATGCTTAAATTGGGATGGAAATTAATTGAGAGGAATAGAATGCCCCCTCTCTACGATTGGGTTATTGGAAAAGCTGTTCTTTTATCTCTAAGTTATGGTTATAGGATACAGTATTATAAAAAGGAAGTAGATCTACATGGTTTTAAACAAGAACCTTTTGTTAAGAACTATGCAGTATATTTGAGTCCATGGATTTTTGAAAGAGCGCTTTATGAGATGTGGTATGAATTAAGCTATAGACCATATCAAGCTATTGTTCCATTACTGACTCTACATTACCCCCCATTACCGTACATTAAATACTCGGGTAGTTGATGTTTATGGACATTGTTCTCCTCTTCGAAGTTCACCAACCATATAGGTTGAGGAGAGAAATAGCTCTAGAGCTTCTCGAGAGGGGTTTAAAACGAGAGATCGGGCTAGAATCTCTTGAAGAAGTTCTCTTCGATAATGATTTAAACAAGTTAGTTATTGAGAGAGCATCTGAAAAATGCTATATTCCAGCAACGAGAATAATGTATGAGAATATCGTTAGGTATATGGATTGGGATAGGCCGTTTAAAGTAAGTTACTCTATAAGTGGTGTTTTCATAGAGCAGATTAAGAGATGGAAACCAGAAGTAATGGATCTTTTTAGAAAAATCCTAGATACAGGTTTAGTGGAATTCGTTGAGCAAACATATTATCATAGTTTAGCAGCTTTTATGCCATTAGTAGATTGGGCTGAACTTAGAGAACAGATCTATGAGCATAGAAAGCTCATGGAAGAGGAGTTCGGTTATAAACCAGTATCGATTGAGAACACGGAGTTCAGCTACAATAATGATATTGCGTGTTTATTCCATAGTATGGGTTATAAAGTAGTTTTGACCGAGGGTGTAGATTGGCTACTGGGTTGGAGAAGCCCTAATTACGTATATAGAGCTTATGGTTGTGACATGAAAGTTCTAACTAGAAATTATCGTTTGAGCGATGATATAGGTTATAGATTTAGTGATAGAAACTGGGATCAGTATCCATTAACTGCCGATAAATATTCAGCATGGTTATCCGCTACACCGGGAGATGTTGTATTAATAGCTATTGATTATGAAACAATAGGTGAGCATCACTGGCCGGAAACAGGTATATACGAGTTCTTCAAATGGTTACCCGGCGAAGTACTTAAGTATAAACACTTATCTTTCTCAACACCTAGAGAGGTTGTCGATAAATATCCTGCTAGAGATGTTTATGATGTACCTCCTTGGAGCACTATTAGCTGGGCTGATGAAAGGGATTTGAGTGCATGGCTTGGTAATGAAATGCAAAGAACAGCTTTTAAAATACTAGTAGATCTGAGAACTTATGTTAAAGCTCTGGATAACCCAGTTATAACTAGATTGTGGAAACTACTAACGATTAGCGACCACTTCTACTATATAGCAACTAAACACGGTTCTTTAGAAGCAGTCCACAGCTATTTCTCTCCATACAAGAACACTTATTTAGCATATGGAGTTCTACTACAAGCACTATCGATTCTATCATCATTTATTTACGACGAAATAGGGAAGAGGAGAAGCGAAGTTTTGAAGAAAATTAGGCTTCCCAGCGATAAAGCATTCCATTTCACTACAATAGATGGTGCATATACGGGTGTTTCCGCCCATAGCTTACGGGAATTCGTAGAAGCAATTGATAAGTTACCGCTGGATTCAATAATTAATCACCTTAATAGGAGGGATATTCAGAAATGGCTTACACATATTTTTGGTCTCGACGATGTTGCTGTTGAACTCGATAAGCTGGTTGAAGAAAAAATATATGGTGACGAATTAAGAAATAGAGTTAAGAAAATAATACTTGATAAGCTACAGCTATGATATGAGTTGAGAATCCAATTCTTTTACTAAATATTAGTCCATGGCGTAACTCGTTGTTTTAAGTAGTCGTAAGTTGTAAAACCAGTGTGCCGCTGATCCTTATGCTTATATAACCACAACACTATATCTCCTCTGCTATAGTAGTCAATAGGGTTTGACCATAACATGCCTAGGATCAATTTCGTATTTGCAATTCACTTCCATCAACCTCATGGTCAGCTCAAATGGATTAACGAGAGGATTTATGAAAACTCCTATAAATTACTCCTAGATGTTTTCAAACAATTCTCTGATCTAAAATTCACAATCCACATTAGCGGACCCTTGCTCCAGTATATGAAAGATTATTATCCAGATTGGTTGTATGAAATTGCTAAATTGAAAGATTATGGTACTCTTGAATTAATTGGAGGTAGCTATAGTGAAGCAATATTACCGATCCTACACTATGATGATAGATTACTTCAAATCAAAGAATACTTCAAATTATTCGAAAAAATATTTGGTTTTAAACCACGGGGGTTCTGGCTACCTGAGAGAGTTTGGGAACCCTCGATTACAGAGATCCTGGGTAAAGCTGGTATAGATTACGTACTCATTGATGATTCAACAATGCTTAGAGCAGGATATAGCGATCAAAGCGGTTACTATGCTTTCCTAATGGAGGAGAGTGGTTATAGAGTTAAGGTTCTATTCATAGATACTGGTTTGAGATACGTTTTACCATGGAGAAGTAGTAGTGAAGTTATTGATTACATGATTAGTAGAGGTGACGAATCGGGTTCTAAAGTAATCGTTTGGGGTAGTGATGCGGAGAAATTCGGGGAGTGGCAAGACCCTGGTTGGGCTAGGCAGTGGCTTAACGATTTCCTTAGCAAGTTGAGGAGAACAAGTAGTGTATCTATGGTTCATCCCTCTGAGTATTTCGAGAAATACGGTGTTAGGGGTTTAATGTATTTACCGAATGGTAGTTATGATAAAATGTTGGAGTGGAGTAGAGGGTTTTTTAGGAACTTTCTAGTGAAGTATGCCGAGAGCAATAATATGCATAAGAAAATGCTTTGGGTTAGAAATAAACTTGTTAAAATACCTTATTATCACGATGAAGCTTGGAGAACATATTTGAATGCACAGTGTAACGATGCTTACTGGCACGGATTGTTCGGTGGAATATACTTATCACACCTTAGACAAGCAATTTATGAAAACCTAATTATTGCGGAGAGAATAGCGGAAGAAGTTATCGGTTACTACGATAGATACGTTAAGAACACTAGATTCGATATAGATTATGATGGCTATGATGAGGTAATTCTAGAATCACCAAATGTGAATATATATGTTTCACTAGCTGATGGAGGAACAATTTTTGAATTCGACTATAAGAGGAAGGGTTACGAACATAATATTCAAGATACTATGACCCGATACATGGAACCATATTTAGTAAACACGGGGTTTAACCCAGATTGGTATAGAAGAGTTAGCGGTAGAATTCATTTATGGGACTTATCAACCAATATTAGAGATTGGATTCACAATACGCCTTTCAAAGATAGGAGTGATCTAGCGTTATCTAAACACAAAGCTGTTCAGAAGGGTAATAGCGTTGTTTTAAAAACTATTGGGGGAATCTATAGTGGCGATATTCTTAAAACCAAGGTTTTAGTTGAGAAAGAGATCGCTATTACCGATAATGGTTATAGAATGAAATTCAGAATTGAGAATATTGGAGAAGTAGAAGAGCATGTTCTGCTTGGTTTAGAGTTTAATATAGCTCCTAAACTCAATCGTGTAGATCCTAATGCTAAAATTAGCTATGAAGCCGAAGGCTTACACGATATTAATGAATTATTTGAAGGGTTCGTCAATAGAGTTGCCATTAAACACACCGATTACCCCGATATCGTTATTGAAATCAATAAGAGAACAATGGTTTGGGTTGCGCCAATATATAGTTTAGCTAGAACAGAGAAAGGTTTGAAACAATTATTCCAACACTTAGGCGTAATGTTTGTTGAAAACACTATTTTGAAACCTAGAGAACCATTAGATTTCGAAATAAACCAATATGTATCGATATGAATGGTGTTATCGGAAATTGAAAATTTGGTTACTAAGCATTGAATCTAAAGATACAAGGAAAATTGGTGGTTTAGCAGAAGTACCTCCAAGAATAGGTGAAGAACTTGTTAAACGCGGTCATGAAGTATACCTGATAACCATTAACAATGGTTTTATAGTTGGTAACGGAGATTTCAAACAGATTTTTAAAACGGTAAAGAAGGGGGTTGAATACAAGGCGTATCTATATGATAAACCAATTGTTAAACACATTGTGTTTACCGGTGGGTCTCTAGACGAGAAGGAAGTATATTCTCCAAAAATCCTACCGGCAAAAGTTATGGAGTGGAGTATGGTTATGAAGGAATTAATTGAGAAATCTCTGGGATCAAACGATATTCCAGACATCATACATGGTAACGATTGGCATAGTTATCCTCCATTATTAGCTGCTAAAGCTATTCTTGATAATAGAGGAGTTAAAACTAAGTACTTCTACCACATACACCTCGTCTCAAATAGTACTCTTGATTTGGATTTATTCTATGAATATACGGGCATAGATCCTTCTACTAAAATAAACGGTATTTTTGGTTCTAAGAGTTTGAGAGAATACTATGACGAATCTCGTGGAGGATATATCGAGAGATTAGCTGCATTAACTGTTGATAAAGTTATTACTGTGAGCCGTAATTACGTTATCAATGTAGTTAGGAAAATAGGCTTAGATCTTGAGAGCAAAGTCGATTATGTCTATAATGCGATAACTTGGAGTTTAGAGAAGTTAATTAATGAAGCGAGAATGTTTAATCCCGATTTATCAAGTTTCTTGAGTATTGAGAAAGTCTTTAGCATAGAGAGAAGGATTTTAAGAGGAGAACTCTTAACTAAGCTACGTGAAAGGATTGGTTATTGCACGGAGATCGATGATGAAGAATCTAAAAAATACGTACACTCCCTAACGATATATCCATTCGAGGGCTGCGGAATAGTAGATTCTTTTGAAAACGATGGACCACTAATGATAATGACCGGTAGGATTGCTAAACAGAAAGGTATAGATATTCTAATTAATGCAACAGACCTAATCGTTAGTGAATTACCCGAATTGAAGATATTGTTAACTCCACTACCAGTATGGAGTGAGAGGGGGGAAATAGAGACTCTTGTAGAGTTCAGCATTATGTTTAGAGACAACGTTAGAGTAGTTTTTGGTAAAGCACCATCTATATATGCGTTAATGCATTTATCAGCTAACGGCTTGTTAGCACCAAGTATTCATGAACCATTCGGTTTAATGGCGTTGGAAGCAATGGTTTCGGGCACTCCAGTTGTAGCTTCGAAAACCGGTGGTTTAGCTGAAACCGTTCTGGATATTAGAGAGAAGGGAGTTTTAGGAACAGGTTTACACGTTAAACCTGGTAATTGGAGGGATTTAGCTATCAATACAGTTGATTTAGCTGTATTCATGGAAACACAATATTTAGAACCATGGAGTAGTGTTTGGAAGGATTATATTGATAGACTGCATAGCTCCGAACTTAGAAAGATCCTATTATCAAATCCAAATGCTCCGGAACTTGTTAGGAAAAGTTGTTTGAATAGAGCATTGGTTTTCAATTGGAGTAGTTCTGTAAATAAGCTACTCTCAATATATAGTGGTGGTTGATGAAGAAAATTAGAGTTACTCGTGAAGTATGGTTAAAGCTTAAGCCGATTAGATTAGTTGAGGATTTCGAAATTATTAGTGATGGTAGTATTATAATAGTTGCACCTGTCGAACCGAAAGGTTTACTAAGTAGAGTTTTAAGGTTCTTATCTATAGTACCGCCCCCCAGTTATAAGAGATTTATTCTTGATAAAACCGGTGGGAAAATTTGGTTAATGTGTGATGGCAGTAAATCGATCGATGATATAATCAAAGCTTTAATGAGAGAATCCGGTATGTCACGCAGAAATATTGAATTAGCTGTTTACAACTACATTAATATGCTTGTATCAAAAGGTCTTATTGCTCTAATTCCTCCAGAGGATAAATGAGTTGAAAACCATATCTTGGAATTGCATATCCATAAGTTTACCTAAAGATTGGGAAGTTACTGCTGAAGGAGGTTCTAGATATAATGGATTCATAACAATTGCTCCACCAGAAGGTTATAAACTAGAGATTTATTGGAGAACTGGAGATGGGGGTTCTAAGCTTCACGATAAATATGTTAAAAAGTTCGTGAAGAAAGGTTTTAAAAAAATCAGTAAATCTAAAGCCAAGATCAAGAATCATGAATGTATTCTGGAAGTTTTAGAGAAGAACGGTTATAAAGTTATTGTTACAACATGGTTCTGTAGCGAATCCAAGAGATTCTTTATTACTCAACTCGATGGTTTGAAAGCTAGTTTATCGAAATCTCTAAACATATTGAATACACTCAATTGCCATTTATGTAGCGAAACAACTGTACCGTGGGGGATGATGGGTTTAGGTTTGAAGCTCTATAGTGATTACTATGTTTATATTAGGGAATTCAAGATTAGTTATAGTATGGCTTACTTCCTTTCTAACGATAAGAAAATACATGTTATTCAATATGCTATTCCTAAATACGTAATTGATACTCATGAAAACATTCTAAATGAAGCTAAAACTAGAGCTTATAAAATGCTTATTCCACGATTTACTAAACTCGATCTAGTGGAGAAAAATAATTATTTCCTCTACTCAGTAAGTAACGTATGGTTTAAATTCATTAAATATGGATATATTGTTGAAAAAATCAATGAATGTTTTAAACCAAACTATATTCAATTAACGTTAATTAGGGTGTTGAAGAAGGAGAGAATTAATGAAGCTATAGATATTGCAGAAAACATTTATTGTACGGAATGGTAGTTTATTGTGATGAATAAGCTATCTGTTGAATCCGCATTGAAGGATTTATTAATTGAATATGGTATTACTTTCGAAGACTTATTCCTAGCTATGTATAGTGAAAATATTGATGTTTATGGTGAGCTACTAGAGAGAATAGAAGTTAAAAGTAGGGATGTTATTGAAACCATTAATAACCTGCCTTGGAAACTAGCTGCTTTAACTTTATTCACTATACAAGCACTGTATCTTGCTAACCCGTCGGGTCTATATAAAGGATATTTATTAACTCCTTCTCGAGAAGAGGTTGTAGTTGGAAATAAAGTTAGATTCAGTGGATTACTCTTTTTAATCAGTAGGTTGAAGAACTTATTGTAATCCCTTCATTCGCTTAATTAGAGGGGAAATGTAAAACATTTATACGCTTATATCCGCTATTAAAAAATAAGGATTTGAAATCGGTGATTATAGATGCGTAGGAGTTTGTTGTCTTTATACATAGTAATAATGGTGTTTGCAATACAGATCCATGCTTTTACGAATGTATTGAGCGATGTAACTGTAATTCCTGCTGGAGACCTCATATTCGTTAATAATGGTTTCATAGAGTTAACATTTGATCTCTCGAGGGGGGCAGCGATAAGAAACATTAAAGCTATTCATAAGGATTTCGAAAACACTCCAGTTTATAGAAATGGTATAGCAGCTTTTAGAGGTGGAGGACCGAATATAGATATCGTTGCCTTCGACATAATATCTGATAATAACCCATGGTATGGCGTAGCTCTAGGAGCAAGATCTAGTTATAGAATTGTAAAACAAACACCTAATTATACTGTATTAGAGTTCAGCTACACTCTAGGCTCGCCATTTCCAGGTTTAAAAGTAGTTAAGACCGTGAAAATACCTATTAATTCATTTATATTCTACGTTAACGTAACTCTAGAGAATACTGGTTCTTCACAAATAACTCTAGATCTCTCGGGTCCATGGGGTAGACCTGTTGGTTACATGATAGAAATCGTTACTAAAATGGGTGTGAGCGCTGCAGATGAATTGAGATTCGTAATGTTTGATGATAAAACCTTTGATATATTCACACCAGACGAAACTTTTGTAAACTACAGGTATGAAAGTAGAGTTGCTGGAATAGGTATATTTGATAAATCTACGGACTCCTCTCCATGGGGGTTTATGCTAGGCGTTTTCTGTTTAGACGATGCTACTATTAGTAAAACTTATGGTATATGGCTCGAGAAAAGTGCTGGAGGAGCCGATAACATTCTTAATAGAATCGAATTTAAAGCGGTAACTTTGAATCCTGGAGAGCGCGTTGATTATAGATTAATGTTCTACGCTGGTCCCCTACACAAGATATATGTTGTCGACGAATTAGGTATACCTGAAGATCAATATCAATCAATATTCTATGACGCTAGATTCTCAACTAAACCACCAGGTAAAGAAGTTAAACTAGAGCTTCCATACAGTGTTAGAGCTACTCTAGAACTCGGTAATGTAACTAGTTTGCCGTTAGCAACCATAGTTATCCAAGACCTCGGTAAAATTAATCAAGTGTTCTACGAGATAAACTCTTCTATTCTAGATCTACGCATATGGAGTAATGCTTCATATTACTTAATAAGTATTGAACCATCTAGGGGGTTCACTATAGACGAGCAATACATATATAGCTTCATTGGAGTAAGACTGCCGAATGGCACTTTTATTGAAGGAAAAACAGTGTCTGTGTATTTAGAACATAATTGGAGTATAGTATTAGTATTTGATATAAAACCATTGCTCAAAATTGATTTAAAACTATTAACAATCAATAGAGTAGACCTACCTCAACAAGCAGGAAATCTTGATATATATTTGAAAACGTTATTCGGCGAGGTAATTGATCGAAAGATATCGAAGACGGATAGTAGAGTAATAACATTTGTAGGATTAGTACCTGGAGACAAATACGTCGTTGTTATACCAGCCGAAGCCGGGGGTTATGTTATAAATAAAGTTTTGATTAATGATATTGAGAAAGAATTCACTATTCATAATGGTCAAGCTTGGATCGTGATTGATTCAAGCAAAGCAACGCGATTCGATATCGAAGTTATCTATGGACAAGCAGGTTTTATAGCAAGCATGATGTATTATTGGGTTGCATTCACAATAGCTCTAGTGATAGTAATGATTATTGCTGTAATCATTAAGAAAACCAGAAGATAAACTTAGTTCTTGAGGAGTATTTCTTTGAAATCAATTTTTTCAAAACATATACTATTAGTAATTATACCAACAGCTTTAATTATAAGTCTCTTATATTCCATAGTGCCGCACTCAATAGTATATCAGAAAACTGCACACATGTTTCAATATAGTTCTTCAACGGCGTATTCGATTAATATTACAGAATTTTATTGGGATAGTATACTTAATGATCTATATAACTTGTCTAATTTAACCGATAAAACAACTGGAAGCCCCGGTTTCAATTATTTCACATGGTATATTTATAATAAGCTTAGGGGACTACCTGGTGTTAAAGTTATTCTTCAGAACTACACGATTCCAATACCAGTCGATAACGGTAGTTTCATAGAGTATAGTGGTGGATCCATTAAAGCGTATCCGATGTATCCTAGTGGAGGCGTTCCTGTTAATACCTTTATTGAAGGTAAGGCAATTGTACTAAAGTCTCTAGATGATATGAATCATAAGATTCTAGAAAACTCTATTGTTTTCATTGATATGGGTGTTAATTGGGATTGGATCAATCTTTTAGATCCATCTATTGGTGTTAAAGCAGTAATTTTCTATCGTAGCGAATCTATAGTTAGAAGTAGAGTTTACGATAAGTACTTTGATGTGCCTGTGAATTTACCTCTTGGTTATGTTTCTATGAGTTATGATGAATTATTGAATACGGTCAATGGATCGGATATTAGGGTTCGATTGAGCTCTAAATGGGATGTTAGAGAAGCATATAATATTATAGTTTACGTTAAAGGAGTTAGTAATGATTACACTATTCTATTAGTAACACATTATGATTCGTGGACTCCGGTTGTCGGCTTAGCGCCTGGTGCATCCGATACTATAGCTCCTCTATATTTAACTCGACTTGTTGAATACATGGTTAATAATACGCCACCATATGATACTATTGTAGTGTTTTTCTCAGGCTTTTACCAGGGATTAGTTGGACATAGACTTTTCGTAGAAGAATATATTCATCAACGTAAACCCATTGTTGAAGAGTTAGCTATTGACCCCCAGAGAACCCTAATAATTGGTTTAGACATTACATATGGTTCGAAATACGTTACTCCTGTAAGCATAGGTTACTTCTATTCGGCTCAAGATATCGGCATAACGGCTGGACCATTAAATTACTACTCAGGATTCATAAACACAGTTTTTAGTGAGCAGGAGTATAGAATTATTGGCGACCCTATTTTTAGAAGAATAGTAGAGTACTCGACATCCTCGGCAACGTGGTGGCAATTAGTTCCAGGACCCTATTGGCTTGATACGGAACCGTTTTGGAGCTCTGGTTTACCAGCATTTACTTTAAAAACGGCTTTTTCCGAGAATAGATTTAGATCAACGCCAGTAGATTTCATAGAGAGGTTGTTGGAAGACATCGATAATGTAAGGATCCAACTTAAGCTTATCGATAGAGTCCTGAGCGCGATATTCAGTAAAGACCAAAAATCACTTAGTTCAGCAATATCGACAGGGTTGTCTCCAAGAGCTCCTACGAGAACTCCGAGAACAGCTAGGAATGAAATGTTCACTAAATTAACCGGTAGGGTTTATATATGGGATCCGTTTCGAGATATTAAAGAAGAGATCAGTAAGTATGGATTTAGAAACGCATTAGTGATCGTTAGAGCCGGTTCTAGAACGAGATCTTCTAATACGTGGAACGTCAGACTAGCCGTTTTTACAGACGGTGATGGGTTCTTCGAATTAACAGGTTTACATCATTATGTAGCAACAAGTTTAGAGATAACAGCTCTCTTGTTGGATAGTGAAGGTAAAGTATTCGCGTTAAGCATCGGGGGCAGGATCTCTACAGGATCCAATATTGGAATTGGCGAAGCTGAAATTGGCAGTAGAGAAGCTCCTTGGGAAGTATACGTGTATCCATATAATGGTTCGATTACTATAAACATGTTAGTAAATCCAAGCGATCTTCAAACTCCATTTGAAGGTGCAGAAATCGATGTTGGTATTATTGAATCCGAAACACAGGCGCCACCACAATTCTATAGGATCTATGTTGATGAAACCGGGTATACTGTTATCTATGTTGATAAATACATGGATTACGATATCATAATTGGACCAAATCCCGTTATGTACGTTTATACAAACGTTAAACCAGGCAGTAAATTGAGCACTCTTAAAGGTCTTGAAGACACTATTAGAATTTGTGAAGAGAGATATCTTCTTCTGAAGAACTACGGTATTGCGAATCCAGTTGTTGAGAGTTATTTAAATATAAGTAAATCGTTATATAGCAACGCCTTATCTAATTTAGAAAACCGTAGATACACTGATTACTTAACAAACCTGTATGCAGGTTTATCAACAGCGAATCAATTATACGCATCGGTTAAATCAACCTATCTAGACATTACGAATACAGGGATTTTATACTCAGTACTACTAGTATTATCGGGTTTCATATTTGGACTACTATTCCGTAAGCACGGTCAAAAACCAGTATCGGTATTCATTAAAACACTATTAGTATTAATCGCGCTGGGCTCGATATTCGGTCTCCTCCACCCAGCATTTAAGTTAACAACTAATGCAATCATGGCTATAATAGGTTTCGTAGCATTCATATTAACAATACCGATACTTCTAGTACTGATAAGCGATTTCAATGAAGCACTAGCTGTGATTAGGAGAGCTGTCAAAGGTATTCATAAAGTTGAAGTAAGCAAATTCGCAACTAGTTATGTTGCTCTAAGTTATGGAGTTGAACATATGAGGAGGAGAAAGCTTAGAACAGCGCTTACGTTAACCACTTTAATAGTGATAGTTATTGGTTTAGTTCTATTCACGAGTTTAACGAGTTACGTTGAACCAAAACCCATAGCTGTCAAGTCGACACCTACGAGACCAGAAGGATATCTAATACAACTCGAGGGTATAGATAGGAACTTCCCTCTAGGCTCATTATTCCTTGAATTAACGAGAAGTGTTGTGAGTAGGGATTCCTATGGGAGATTCTGGTATGCAGGTACTGTTTATGTAATGCTAGAGAAGGACCCTAGTAAGAGAATGGATTTTGAAGGAATAATCGCTATAGATCCATCTGAGTTCACTAAACTAAACTTAACGGGAATAATTATAGCGGGCACATTATTCACCGAGTGTATGTGTAGAGAAGTACTAATACCGAAAACAAGTGTCGACGACCTTAGAATCAAATATAATGTTACGATAAGCGTTAATGATACCGTTCTCGTTATGGGTGTTCCATTCAGAATAATTGGTATCTATGATGACGAAGTTTTTATGAATATTAGAGAATTAGAACGTGATGCACCATTAACTCCGGTTAAAGGTTTCCCGAGAAGTAGAGCGTATAGAGTTATCATAATCCCAACATGTATTATTTATGAGAACCCATGGTTGAGTAAAGGTGTTTCTCTTTTCCTGGCTCAAATCGCGATCTACATGGAGGGATCAATTGCTGAAGCGAAAGCATCGGAGTTAATCAAGGTATTCCCAACTGTTGATTTCTACTTATACTCAATTAATGAAGGTGTCTACAAGTACTCGAAATTAATTGCAATTAGAGGTTCGGGTTTCTACTACATAGTACCTCCATTAATAATAGCATCAATAAGCGTATCAAGCGTTCTACTAGGTTCTCTATATGAGCGTAGAAGAGAGATATACATATATGCATCAATAGGTTTATCGCCACTACAGATCGGTTTAATGTTCTTAGCTGAAACAATAGCTTATGGGTTGATCTCGGTAGTAGTAGGATACGCTACAAGTTTAGCAGCTACAAACATATTAGCAAACATGTATCCAGAAGCATTTAAACCAAACTATAGTAGTGGTTACGTAGTTCTTTCACTTGGTTTCACAATGGTAGCAGTAGTGCTAGCAACTCTATACCCAATTTATAAAGCTGGTAGAATGGCTTTGCCTAGTTTGAAGAGGAAATGGGAATACCCAACTAAACCCGTTGGCGACGAATGGATAATACCATTACCGTTCAAATTCACAAGTTTCAGAGATTTATCCGGCGCTTTCACCTACATATTCGAGAGATTAAGTAGTTTTACGAGTATAGATGTAGGTAATTTCGTTATTGAAAAAATCGATATTGATAAGAGAGTAGAGAGTAATGGAGTAAACTATGTTTTGAGAGGCGAGGTTAGGCTTAAACCGTGGCAAGCAGGTATTAAACAGTTATTCGAAATTAAAGCTATCATGATTAAGCCGGAGGAATGGGATCTCTCTATATATATTAAGAGAATTAGCGGTAATCCAACTATATGGTTTAAATCAAATAAGTACTTCATTGATGATTTGAGAAAGCAATTACTATTGTGGAGAACGCTGTCTCAGGAAGATAAAGATATTTATATTCAGAAATCAATCCTGGCTTAGCTTTTATTGATCGATCCAATTACAATTGTCAATATATTTTTAAATTCAGCCATAATTTATCATTTACTTGTATTCAAAAATCCTCACGAAGGTAATTGAAATTGATGTCTGAGAAACACGTATGGGGGGTTTCTCAAACAAACATAACTAAAGCTGGATTAATAATAGCAATAGTTTCTGGAATCCTCGCACCACTGCTCATATCATTAATGTATGGTCTCGTATGGCCATCAACGTTCTCCGAATGGGTCTGGATATGGCCTGCTCTAATATTAATCTCTATTATAGGTTTACTAAATATAGTTGTTAGAATTGTTACTACAATACTACTTAAGAAAGGAATAGCTCTTACACTAGCAGACGCTATTCTAATATATACAGTAATTGCTTGTGGAGCTGGTTTTGCATATCCGTTTAGCTTCCTCATCGGCCAATATACTTACATGGTTTATGGTGACCCATCTATCAGTAATTATGGTAGATTAGTGCCCGACTTATGGGTTCCGAAGGGAAATATAACTTTGAGCTCCGGCAGTGTAGATGTATTAGCACCTATCTATAGCTCTGAAAGCAGAGAGATCCTGCTTAAAGAAAATAATTGGTTTAGTCTAGTTCTACGGACTTGGAGCCCTAGTTTAATCTTCTGGATTTCCATTTTCTTCTCATTAGCGTTAGCCCAGATCGGTATAGCGATATTACTTAGAAAACAATGGATAGAGGAGGAAATGCTTCCATTCCCCTTCGCACAAGTTGCTGTCGAAGTAATGAGAACAACTGGATTTAGAGGGGCTTGGGAATATAGAAAAATATCTAAAATAATGCTGGGGATAGGAGCACTCATCGGTTTCCTAATACAACTACCTAATCTATTGGTTTCGCTTAGAATAATGAGTCCAGCAGATGTTCCACAACTCTATGGTCAACTCCTCGTATCCCAATATGGAGGTTACGATCTATCGCAAACAGTTGGAAACAACGTTGCATTAATGATCACCCTATCACCATTATTCCTTGGATTAGCACTATTAATGCCTCTCGATATCCTAATAACTGCTGTAGCGTGGTTCCTCATAATGTATATAATACTGCCCCCAATCGAGCTACAATTGGGTATAATCCCCCTTAACCCTACGCAATCAGCTCATAGCAATTACTACTGGATTGGACATTGGTATGGTTTAATGCCACACATGATAACGAGAGGTTTAGCAATAGGTTTTGCATTAGCTTGGCTAGCATTAACTCTAAAACGCTATAGAGAAATAGTAACTATTAAGAGCGGCTATATAGCCATCGCGCTTCTCGCTATTGGAATTATAGTTCCAACGTCACTACTAGCTATTAGTGGTGTAGAAGCACATATTAGTTTACTCGTAGTAGTGTTAACGATACTATTATACACTACGTGGATGAGGATTAGAGCTGAATCAACATGGATAACCGCTCTATATACGTATGGTCCATGGTGGCACGAATTCCTAGTATTACCGTGGTTACCATATAGATTAACCGGAAATTATAATTCAAAAGAAGCGTTTGCAGCTGCATCATCCTTCTACCCGTTAGTAACAGATAGAACTCTGGCTACAGCTCCTGGTCCATCCGTTCTCGAAGGCTTGAAACTAGCTAGATTAAGTGGTATAAGAATGAAGATATTTATTCCATTAATCGTATACGCTATTCTAGCGGGTTTAATACTGGGTTCGTTATCAACACTTTGGGGTATGTATAGATATGGTTTATCAGAAACTCCTGGTGGAACATGGGTTGGCGCGCCAGACAGGGGTTTAATGCCTAATTGGGTTAGATACATGGTTCACTACAATAAAATAGACCATATGAGTAACGACCATATGATGTGGCTACCACAATTCATAATTGGAGTAGTCCTAGGGATTGTGCTCATATTCTTAAGAATAGTAATACCCGGTATACCTCTCAATCCACTCGGTATACTAATTGGAGATATGCCTATAACTGGAGTATTAATGTTTATACCGAACATAATAGCTATTGTTGTCAAAACAATAGTTATTAAGATATTGGGCGTTGAAGGATATGAAAAATACGTGGTTCCATTAGTTGCTGGACTAATAATTACTAGTTTCGTAACAATGTGGTTTTCATTTGTAGCGCCTCGAATTATTGGTTAAACATAGAGCTATACAATAAACTATTGGTAAATCGGTGCTTAACGTGAGTAGCGAGAGTAGCGCGTTGACTTGGAGAGTGGTTCTAGCTATAATATATGGAATTCTAGTTTTCCAACCAGCTGCTATATGGTTGAACCTAGTTACTGGTTTAAGTCCGTGGATGATCATTAATGCAGCAGAGTATACAACATTATTGTTCTTCGTAACAATAGCTGTTTTCATGGGTTCAAAACTATCTAGACAAGAAGCATTCATACTTTTCAGTAATGTGGGCACAACAGTTTCTGAAAGTTTATTCGCAGTAGGATTAATAAATGCTTGGTTTATAGCCATTAGCGAATACGCTAAATCATATGGATTAATAGGTAGAATCCCGTTTTGGTATGCTCCATCAGATCCCTACATACCTAGAACTATTTTTCAATCCGTATTCATCCCCCCGCTACTGGTTTCTATAGCTTCAGCATTACTAACTAAGGGTATGGATTTAAGCTTAGCTTACGTCCTGTACAGACTATATGTTGTCGAGGAGAAACTACCTTTCCCTGGAGCTAGAGTATGGGCTGAATCGAGTATTGTGTTAGCTGAGAAACACGTTTGGAGAGATAAAGCTAAGTTAATGTCTATTGTAGCTATATTTTCCTTCCTCTACTCAATACCATTGTATGGTCTCAGATTCGCATTAGATAAGGAGTTGATACCAATACCTTGGGCTGACTTTACTCCCGCATTGGAGAGGATTGGGTTAAAGGGAGCTTCTCTCGGCATATCATTCGACCTACTTCTAATAGCTGTTGGATTAATTATGCCGTGGAGAGTAAATGTATCGATATTCATCGGAGGATTAGCGTATATCATATTTCTACCAATTGCTACTAGATTAAGAATATTCACGTTGTGGAGACCGGGTTATGGTTTAGACGATATATATCAGCTTAGTTTAATACAGCTCTTCGTAGGTCCATTGATAGGTTTAAGTATAGCTTCTGGAGTAGCTCCAATGATAATTAACTGGAGAAGTATTGTCAGATTGTTTAAACCCCCTAAAACTACTGGAGCAATTAATAATGAGGAGCGTTTCATGGGTTTACCATTAACTAAGCTATCTCTAATCCTCTATATCGCGTTCTCCATTTCATTATCGATATTTGCATATATCATCGTATATATTGTTGAACCGGAAGTGGCGTCGATAAAGTTCCTCATACTTTTCGCAATACTTATCACCGGTTTCTCCGCATTATTCCAGTTTGCAAATACTAGAGCTATAGGTGAATCATCATTAGGTATAAACATACCTTATGTTAGGGAAGCTTCATTACTAGGTAGTGGTTATAGAGGAGTAGCTGCTTGGTTCACACCACTATACGTGTATGGCGGTGCTAGTGGTTGGACAGCTGTTTACGCTGCATGCGACTGGACCGGTACTAGGAAGAGCGATTATATTAAAGCGTATCTCATAGCCTTCCCACTAACATACATCATGAGTATTATCTATGCAGATATTTTCTGGAGAATAGCTCCAATACCAAGTGCTTACTACCCGGCAACAGCTATTTTCTGGAGAGTGTCGGCAATGTGGACATTACTGTGGCCGGCTTGGTCTAGCGGTAGGATCAAAATGGAGGAACTTGACGAGAGAAGTAGAGCGTTGATGGAGAACCTCGGTAATTGGCCTTCAAGAGTGTTGCTTCCATTAGCTATCGGTTCAATAATTGTGATTTTCACTAAGGTTCTGCATATACCGTTTGAATTAGTTGGTTTCACTATTGGTTTAAGCCAACCGGTAGCATATACGGTAACGATGTTTATAGGTGGTATTATAGCTAGAATTCTCGAGAAGAAGAAAGGATCAGAGTGGTTTAGAGAATATGTTGCAGTAATATCGGCTGGTTTAGGATTAGGCGAAGGTCTCCTAGTTGCTCTATCTCTAAGCATTGCTTTGATAAGGAAGAGTATTTGGCTATATGCTTATTAGATTTTAAAAGAATTATAACGCATTATTTAAAACCACACTTAATCATAAATATAATTTATATTACGGTCTCGAAAAGCACGAATGTGGTGAATATTGATGCATTATAGGTTTAAAACAACTACATCAGTAATTCTTGTTTTAATAGCATTGATCATATCGCAAATACCACAATTAGAGGCTCAGGAACCCCGAGTATATGCATTTGTATCAACAGATTCACCAATATATACTCCAGGTTCAGAATTAATTGCTGAAGTTTTCATATATCCACAAGTTAATTTCGGCTTTACAGCAACTATTAGGTTCACAACGAATATTCAAGGTTTATCGATACCCGATATAACTATAGAGATCCCACCAATCAGTAAAACAAGATTCCTAAAAATTAACTCATCACCAGTTAGATTACCGAGCAACCTAGGAGACGGTACATACTTCTTAAACATGGAGATATGGGTTGACAACAGAATAATAGCTAGAGATACTGTTGAATTCTGGATTAGAGGAGGACCCCCCTCAGGCATTATGCCAATGATTCTCTTCGTTTGGCATAATCATCAAGGACCAAACTACTACTATGGTTTGAATTTCTTCGCACATTGGCATATTAGTCACTTCTATAGTGATGGTCTAGGCATTTACTACAAGTTATCAGACGATTATGATGATATTGAATGGAACGATATGGGAACATATTATCTACACTATTATTTGCTTAAAAAATACGAGAGAGTTAAAGTAAACCTCCATTATAGTCCAAGTTTAATATATCAATTATATGTTGCATCAAAACTAGGATTTACTCTAAGGACGCCGGAAGGAGAACGCATAAACGTATCTCCAGACTCGCCTTTCGCAAAAGTTATAATGGATTTCTTCAACGGTCTTAAAGAACTGGCTGATCAAGGAAGAGTATATTTAATGACATCGTGCTTTGCACATACTATTCTTGGATACTATATTGATAGATATGATGTTTCAAATCTAATAAAGTATGATATAGAGTTGGGTATGGAGTGGACGGAAAAGTTACTTGTAAAGACTAATGCTATATGGACTCCTGAAATGGCGTGGAGCGATAAATTAATACCTATTTATCTAGACCTCGGACTCAGTATTACAGTTCTAGACGGTACTCACCATTTCCCCGGCGCATCTGGCGATAAGGATACCATATGGGAACCCTACGTAATCAAGGGTCCTCTAGATAGAGAACTCATAGTTTTCTTCAGAGACCAGGTTGTAAGTGACCGTGATATTGGATTCACCAATACTGATTGGCACGACCCCAGGAATGCCGATCGCGATGCGAGAACCCTCTACTACAATATATATAACATTCATTCATTTAAGAACTACGATAGAAGACCTATACATGTTATAGCTGCTGATGGAGAGAACTGGATGTTATTTGCACCATCAGTAGCTAACGGTGCTCTGTTTCTAGATAGGATATATCAATATATTGATAAATTAACATTACTCGGTATAATGGAGACGGGGACTTTCGCGGATGCATTAAAAGTATCGCCTCCTAGAAGAGTATTAAACAGTATACCATCAACAAGTTGGTTGGGTGGTTGGGGTAAGTGGACTGCTGAAATTAGTGATCAAATTAAAGCGTGGGAACTCATGGATGAAGCTATGGGTAAATACAAATCTCTTGAATTCTACTACGAAACGACCGATTACTCTAAGTATAAGACTCTGTTAAGAACAACGCTTGATTTTAACGAAACAGTTATTGCATTGATACATGCTATGGATAGTGATTATTGGTGGACAGAGTTCTTCAGCATGAGCTATATCATTAATTGGTTAAGCGTATTCCATAGTTATGCCAATAAACTCGTCAAAGTAGATGTTAGTGTAGCGTTTAGTAGAGGTGTATTGGTTAAAGGCATTGATAATGAAGTCAAAATAACTATTAAAAACATTAATCCATACACTCTTAGAAGCACTAAAATCCTGATCAATATTGAGAAGCTTAATCAAACAATACTAACTGTAAATCTAAGAGAAGGAGAATATGTAACAACAAGTTTAACGGTAAAACCAGGAATGAATATAGATAACGTCTCCATAACAGTAATGCTAACGAATCCAGCATCAAAAGTTTATGATAGAGAGACATATTTCACAGTATATAACAAAATATTTAAAGCTTACAATCCCGTAGACTTTAATGTCACTCTAGTGATAATGACTTTAGAAGACGTTATAGTATTTGATAAATACCATAAACCGGGAACTTTCATATTCTTAATTAGAATATCTGCATCTGAACCTCCAGAATATGATGTTCCAATAAGATATGTTATAAAGATCGGGCGAGAATCATATGTTGGGGATACGGTAGTAACTAGTGGAAATAGATATGCATTAATTGAACACAGCGTAGAACTCAAAGATTACGGTAAATACGAGTATAGTGTATTTATTGAACCATTAGTAGATCTAATTCCAGATAACAACAATATTACTGGATTTATAGAAGTAACAAAGTATGAGCAGGGAATACGAATCCAAGCATTAACACCAGTAGCAGTAATCATTGTAGTAATTGTTATCGCAGCAATTCTACTAATTAAACGTAGGATTTAACATGGAGTTTGAAGCTAAAGTAATTAATGAATTAACGAGTCCAATGGTAGAACAGATTTATTGCGGTATGGATACATGTATTTGGAGATTTAAATGGAATAAACCACTAAAATTGTTTTTTATTGGTAAAAACTTCGTTAAACCTAGTGGTGAATCATATTACGTAACGGTATCGATAACTCCAATAGATCTGAATATACCTGAAGAATCGATCACATTCGTAATAAAAGGCTTTTTTAAAAAGAGAATTTCTCTTATTTATCGGGGATCAAGCAGAATTGCTAATATAGTATCCAACAATAATTCCGGAATTAATGAAACTATCATAAAGTCCCCATACGAGAAGATGAATATAATGATATCTAGTTTCAAACATGAATTGCTAGGAATTAATTATCCAAGAGCAATCATAGTAACAGGTTATACGAAACCAATAGTATTTTTCAAACCTAAAACTCTCTTTATGAAAATTCTAAATACCAACATTTTATTAAGTGAAGTTCTCGTTAAGTCTTTATATCAATAATCAAATCCCTTATTTCAACAACTTGTCTCTCTTCAATCCTCTCAATAATACCATCTCTTAGATAAACAACCCGATCACTTACATCAATCATCTTAAGATCATGAGTATTCGTAATAACAGTAACCCCCCTATTCATAGATATTTCTTTTAGTAGATTGATTATTTGCTTACCAGTTGTTAGATCTAGGTTTCCAGTAGGTTCATCAGCAAGTATTATTGATGGATCATTAGCTAAAGCTCTAGCAATAGCAACTCTCTGCTGCTGACCACCACTAAGTTCAAAAGGCTTATGAAAAACCCTATCACCCAAACCAACACTCTCAAGAAGCTTACGAGCCTTAAGAATCGCCTGATCATAAGGTGCCCCAACGAAAATCATTGGCAACATTGTGTTCTCGAGAGCTGTGAGCACCGGAATTAAATTAAATGTTTGGAAAATATAACCAATCTTCTTAGCTCTAAGCCAAGCCAATTCATATGCATCAAGCATTGCAAGATCCACGCCATCAATAAATACCTTACCCTCATTTGGTTTATCCAAACCACCAATCATATTGAATAATGTTGTTTTACCACTACCACTAGGACCCATGATACTAACGTACTCCCTTTTTTTAACAACTATACTTATACCATTCAATGCTTTAACAACTGTTTTACCAATATAGTAGTATTTCTTAACATCATATGCTTCAACAACAAGATCGAGTTTTCTCCCAGTAACACTCACTATTCACACCTCTGTTCTCAATGCTTCAACAGGCGGTATTCTCGAAGCTTTATATGAAGGATATAGTGTTGCTAATAAACCGATCGTTACAGCTATTAGTAAAGATTTTAGGAATAAATATAGTGGATTACCTCTACCCCCTAAAGCGGATCCAATACCAAAACCTATAGCATATCCTATCAATGCACCGATAAATGACAACATTATAGATTCTAAAACTAAGAGTTGGAAAATATGAATATCTCTAGCTCCAAAGCTCTTCATAGTACCTATTTCCTGGTATCTCTCACTAATTAAGATGAGGAGAGAATTCGTTGTTCCAGTTAAGGCGACTAATGAAGCCGTTATACTCAATGCAGTAGTGTATAACTGAGTTGAGCTGGGAGAATCGCTGACAGCTATTATTGGAGCTAATAATTCTAAGCTAACCATGTAAGCAATACTTGTAGTTATAGCTATGATTACCAAAGTTATGCGAAAGAATCTCAATTTAATGCTTCTAAAAACCAATCTAAATAGATCAATTAATGGTAATTTAGTAGTTTCATTACTCAATATTACAAACACCACAACTACTTGTTTAATTATATGAATCAATAAAGTATATATTGATTTATACCCCACTCTCACATATATACGTAATGTGTTTTAAATTCTGAATAAGTTTAATAACTAAAACAATTGAATAGGCTGTTGAAATATGGGTTCTGAGCTGAAACTTCAATGCCCATGTGGTAAGGAGTACTCCATACCCAACGAGTACGATATTGTTTTCGTTAAGAAGGATCAGTGTGAAATAGATATATTATGTTCAAACCCAGCTTGTTTTCTCAAAGAACTTGGTTATATAAAATTCAAAATTGATAGGAATTCTTCAAAAGTAAAAATAGAGGTTGCCTCATTCTACCCTCCATACGTTACTTGGAATGCTACAAGGTTAGGTAGAGATAACGCTATGAAACTACTAGAGACCCATTTAAGAAGTATTTTGGAGAATATTCTTGATTGGAAGAAAATAATGAATGATTCACCTACATATTGTTTTGAAACATTGAAGCTTCGTGATGAAACTATTAGTTAGCGGTTACAGAAATGAGTGCTATAATTCCACATAATATTGTAGATTCACTAGAATCATATATTGTACTTGATAAACCGATCTACAGGTTCGGTAGTGAAGCTAAAATATATGTATTGTTAAGGAATTATAGTGATTCACTTAGAGAAGCTAACATAATTTTATATGAACATGGTGTAAATAAGATTTACGAGAAAAACGTTAAGATAGAACCCGGATCATCTGTAGCTCTAGACTATGAATATTGTGTTGGAGAGAATAGCGGTATTAACGATATTGCTCTCGTTATTAATGGAAAAATTCGAGACAAGATTTACTATATCGTTGGAGACCCTTCAACCCGCTCACCAATTTACTCAACAATTGTTTGGCACCATCATCAAGCTCCAAACTACGATAGCAATTCTCGAATACATTCGCCATGGGCTTACATATACGTATGGGGGGATCATTTAAAACCATATGGTAAAGGACCGTATCATTTCCACGCCACTACATTATCTAAACACACTAGTTTTAAAACAACGTATAATTTAAGCCCCAGTTTATTGAAACAATGGCTTATGCTTATAAACAATGGAGTAGAAATGAGCGATGGCAAAGTTATAGATAGAAACTCTCCTGAAGCTAAATTAGTTGAGGAAACTCTTAGGATGTATAGAGAGAGTGTTAGGAGAAAACAAATAGATGTATTAACGAGCATATACGCACACACTATAGGCGGTTTCCTAACGGATGCTCTAGACCTCGATGATATAGTGAGAGACGAGATCGCTTATGGTTTGAAAATTACTAAAGAAGCTATTGGAGACTACTATGAACCAGAAGGTATTTGGACTCCTGAAATGGCATTCTCTATGAGACTCGTACAGATCTACAGCGATCTCGGTTTGAAATACACCGTTCTAGATGAGAAGCATCATTATACTAACTCCACGGGGGATAAAAGCACACCATTCAAACCCTACATTCTCATAGATAGAGCAACTGGTAAACACATAACAGTATTCTTTAGAGATTCCGAGTTAAGCAATACATTGAGTTTTAGAAACAATTTTGTAAGTGAAATACATGCTTGGAGAAACGCATATGAATTCGCCTTCCTCCTCGCTAAGAAATGGCTAGACCCTGGTGTTGAAACACATATTATAGCTCTCGACGGCGAGAACTGGATGGTTTTCTCGAAAACCCCTCCATTAACAGCGTATTTCATGGAGAAACTAGTTCAGTACCTTGTAGCTATCGACCACGTAGGGTTTATTAAATTATCTACATTGAGAGAAATTTATCGTAGTATTCCAGCTAGACACGTTTTAACAAATATAAAGACGAATTCGTGGCTTGGAGGTTTCAATAAATGGTTTGGAGAAGTACCTGAACATAAAGCAATGTGGATTAGAGTTGCTGAGACAATTAGGCTTCTCAGAGCATACGAGAAAATGATTAACGGTAGGGATGAGTATTCTGAAGAAGCTAGGTGGGCTCTATGGCATGCTCTCGATAGCGATTACTGGTGGGCTGAGTTCTGGTTACCGAAAGTAATTTTGAATTGGCTCACGTTAGCGAACGATAAGCTTCAAAACAGACTACAACTCGTTAGGTTAAGGAAAATATCTATTCTTGGGGATTTGATTGAAGATAGTGAATCAAAAATACTTGTTGAGATTGAAAATGGTTTAGATAAAGATGTATCGGTTATTCTAAATATAAATGGTTCATTCGAAGCTATAGGAGGTTCTAATATACATATACATATGAAACCAAAATCAATCTATTCACGAGAAGTATTGTTAAAACCCATTAAAACGGGGAAGTGCTTAATAATCGCCTCTCTCATTTCGAATAATTACGTAATCGATTTGAAATCAATAGAATCAGTAGTATATCCTTCTATACGAAACATATCTTGAGTATTTCAGTTATTATGATTCGAATTTATTCGGTCTCAATTATGATGTAATAAAACATTCATCTACACGTTAGCCGTATTTTCAACTCTTTTCTTTCCCGGAATTCTAATAAACTTATTCATTATTATTAGAATAGTTATTTTTACGCTTGATGCAGCTATTGTTAGAATATCTAGAATTGAATCACTAATCCGATTAGTACCAAGGGATTCATAAGTTAAGCGTCTATAAGTTATGTTGCTTAAATGATCAGTAGTGATGAAAGCCACAATCACATCCTTATCCTCAGCATCAATGAATTTGGAATAAGTATTGTTCAATTCTATTAACTCAACACTACCTCCAATTGATATGGTTAGATTCCCTCTAACACCTGGATTAATAAATAATTTGGATCTCCCCACTAATTTATCTAATACACAAATATTGTAGTTACCATATCTATCGCATACTAATGGTTTATTCCTCTCAATTAATTCGAAAGACTTTATTGGTTTACTAGACTCGTAGAAATACATATAGTTCAGAACGACAACTAGTATAACTAGGGATATAATTATGTAGAGAACAGTTTTACTAATATGCTCTAATCTCCTATATGTGAAAAACAATATGAATAATATGAATAAAGAGGATAAAACAATGTAGATATCTATACCACTAGATTTAATAATATATAGGTCTGTTTCTTCATTCAAATTACAGTACGTTAATGCAAATCCATTGATTACTGATAATGATAAGGTGTTTTCCTCAATATCATAACTATATATTTTACTGCTAAATCTATATGGTGGAGATAAACGAATAATACATCCGTTCTGAAAAGCCCCTAAATACGATTCGTTAGTTATAATTATGTAATTAAGAAGAATAATCGAGGAGATAACAATATATGTGAAACCTTTAAATAAAACATTATTGGTTCTAGCCATTACATAAACGCCACAATATTGAAGCTACCGATTATAAATAGTACGGGTTACTTATATGTTTGAAGCAATAACTAATGTTTGAACAGCTATAGATAATGCGCAATCGCTGTTTACTTCACAAATTTCTCTAACTATATTCGTTTCCATAGAGTTATCATTACTGAGATATAGTAATAGTTCTGACAAATTATTTACTAAATCTTCAAACCCATCATGCCCCATTTTCACTCTAATGGATTTCTCCATAATTTCTTCAATAATATCTACTGGAACGGGTTTATCCCATATTCTGAACTTAACTTTTTGAGAAACAATGTTGAAGACCTCTGGCTCATATTTCACTGGTCCAATAATATTCACCCATTTATTTATGATATTCCAAACCATTAATTTATCCTCCTCACAGCCATCAATATGGTATTTCACGTAGAAAATAGTGAATAGCGTTTTCAAAACATCAATTTGTTCATCAATACTCAATTCAATTATTTCATCTATGTTTATGCCAACGTTATTCTGAACCATTGTCTCCACGTTAAACACCGAATAGATACTCGTATAGACTTAGTTTAAAACAAGTGAGATGGCTTAATTCTCTTGCTAAATAAGGATAGATAACGAGAAGATCATAATATACAGTATTGAACAAGCTATGGTATTTCCAATGAATATGGATATTAAAGATTTAGTTTTATCTAAACCTAGAATATAAGCTATAAGTGATCCTGTCCAAACTCCTGTTCCTGGAATAGGAATTGCAACGAATAATGTTAGACCCATATATGTAGATCTATATTTAGTAACGCCGGTTGCTTTCAATCTAATTCTTGATAGTGTTTTCATATATATTTTCTTCAATAAACTAGACTTACTAATAATTATGTTCTCGATTCTATTTAGATTCAATATTAGTATTGATGGAATGTAACTTGCTAAGAGAATAGCTATGAATACTATTGGTTCGTTTACACCACTACTAAATAGTTTTAATTTAGCGTAATATAGGAAAGCACCGCGGGATTCTATACCTGGCGTTATTGAAAGCATTAGTATAATGAGTATATCGTAAACGTTCAATTAAACCCCTCAATACCAGGGTTTTGAATATTATTGATTGAGAATAACAGTACACTACCATTTATATGCCAAACAATATGCTTAATGATTATATGGTGGTTAAGAATGCTATCTAAAAATCCACTAGATATCCCTGTTCAGAGGAAATTGAGTAAAGATGAAGTAGCACAAGCTCTTAGATTATCAATTATCGCTGAATTAGATGCTATAAATTTGTATTTACAGTTAGCTAACTCTATTGAAGATGAGAGAATTAAGAAAGTATTTGAAGATATAGCTAGAGAAGAGAAGACTCATGTAGGGGAATTTTTAGCATTACTTAAAGAATATGATCCTCAACAACTAGAAGAGTTGGAAAAAGGGGAGAACGAAGTTAGAGAGTTGATTGGTGAATCCAGGAAAAGTAAAAGTGAATAAATTTTATAGACAAGAAACATAGCTTAGTACAATAATATTTTTACATATCTTCACAGTTCATTTACACGTACCTATAATATAAATTGTTTTCAACGATCAATATCACCTTCTAAAACAGCATTTCCGATTTCTATCTAAATGTATTGATAGCCAAACACTATTTATTGGGATTTTCTTTTTAGGTTTACCTGCTAATTTATAGTACGATGATTCATATATTAAATCTCCTGTTTCGAGAATTACCGCTAATGCTGGAGCTATTCTTTTACCAATCTTCTCTCCTTTAATTCTCGAAATTAGTAGTGATTCGTATGTACTCATTAAGCTTAATGGTGTTATTCTCCATATTAATAACGGTATAATTGAGAAATTATTCAATTTAATCGATAGAAGTATGTTGTATAGTTCAGTAACGTTTACCATGTTGAAAAATAAAGTTATGATCGAACCTAATGTTAAAGACTTTATGAATATCCATAGTAAATTCGTATAATTAACGGGTTGAATATAGCCTATTACTGATAAAACGTATGTAGATATTGAAAACCAAATACTAGGTATTGACGTTAGAATTGAAACAGGTATAACCCATTCTCTACCAAAACCTAATAAGCCGATTAGATATACTAGAAGAAGAGCCAATAATATGAAATACCCGTTGAGCCAGTATAGTATGAGTATCGATATCGATATCGATATTCTTATAAGAATATGGGTTTTCTTAAGACCATAGTCCCCTTTCAAAAACAATGCTTTATATATTAAGTAAATTAGTCTACTTATGATTTCCAATAACAACACCATTAGTCAATAAATACTCCTGATCAAATAGATCACTTAATCTAGGATCATGATGAGCTATTAGAATACTACAGTTCTTTTCATACAAATACATAACCATATCTATAAAACTCTTCAATGAAAATAGATCTAAACCGCCGGTCGGTTCATCAAGTAAATATATCGAGTATCCTCTAACATAAGATGAAGCTAACGCAACTCTCCTTCTCTCACCACTACTGAGCTTAAGAATAGGTCTATCAAGAACATTCTTGAGATCAAAGATCTCGATTGCTTCAAGAACAATGTTCTCATCTATACTACCAGAATATAGTTCTTCGCGTGGAGTTGGATGAGTTAAGTAGAGAAGGGGATTTTCAGGTATATATACTGTTCTACCGAATCTAACAACTCTCCCCTTATTTGGTTTATAAATTCCTGCTAATATCTTCAAAAGCGTTGATTTGCCAGAACCGTTTGAACCTTTAAATCCAATAATACTGTTTTTAGTAATTTCAATAGTAACCCCTTTCAAAATATAGTTTGATGAAGAATACTTAAACCATATGTTTTCAGCTTTTATTACAGTTTCTTTACCGATAGAACTATGCTTACCTACTCTTAAATTATAAGTTTCAAGGCTTTTATTTAAAACTGATGGTTGGTTAACAGGAGTACCATTATCGATATGTAATGTTTTGGGGTCGAAGCGAGCCCAATTCTGAGGTATATGGTCGACGACAACGACAATACCTCCTTCTCCAGAAAATTTCTCCACCCTCTTTATAATGTAGTTCCTAGTATCTTGATCAATGTAAGTTAAAGGCTCATCTAGGAGAAGCACAGGTGTTCTGGACTCTAAAGCTTCGGCTAATAATAATCTCTGGATCTGCCCTACGCTCAACCCGTAAGTAACAGTATCATATTCTCTTAAACCATATTTTGAAAGTACATTGAGATCGCATTCTATGTTTCTAATGGAGAGAGCGTGGCAAAACTCGGATCTAATTGTATGACCGATAATTCCATACCATGGTTCTTGCGGAATATACGTTACTAGATTTAAAACTTCTTCTGGATCAGATTCGTAGATATTCAAATCATTAACACGTATTCTACCGTTGATAAAACCACCAATCTTATCGATTAAACCAGCTAGAGTTTTCAGTAGAGTTGTTTTACCAGAACCGGATTTACCGTATATGAGAAGTATATCTCCAGATGATAATTTAAAGAAAAAGTTTTTTATTGTAAACGAGTTTTTAAAACCAGCTTCTACTATTGAAGCTTCAAGTTTGTTTTCCATATCCTGCTCTCCTGAGCCAACCAGATACTGGGATAGCTATTGACGCACCAATAACTGCTTGACCAATATTAATGGGGATTTCCGCGGTAGCAGCCCAAGGGTCTCTTCCTGTAGCTGGATTGCTATAGAAGAATTCATATAGGAAATAGCCTAGAACCATGATGAATCCAGCTATTAATAGAATAGGGGGCTCAATACCCTTAACTAAACGTTTAAGGAGAACGTATATTGTTGCAACAGCTAATGAGAATGCAATGATTATCCATAAAAATAACGGTATATTGATCAATGGTGGTTCTAACGTTTTCATTAAGAATTCGCTAGGCCCATAATACGCCTCTCCCGCCCAATATATGGTTGCAAAGACAACGATAAGTGCAGGGTAGAGTATGCATGCTATAATAGTGAGAAGGTTGTGGATGAATGGAGTATTCTTTCCACTTAATTTACGAATTAATGTACCCGCTACAAATCCCTCAATAAACTTAATTATTAATGTTCCAGGAGCGAATATTCCATAACCTGTAGATATATCGGCTAAAGCCGCGCCTACTCCACCAGCAAAAGCCGCTACTAAAGGGGATTTTAGTAAAGCAGCAACGTAGATTACCGATTCACCTAGATTAAAATATCCTCCAGTTGCTGGTTGATAAATCTGGATCGCTACTGTAGCTGCATAAACGGCTGCTGTAAATACAGCTATATCTATTGCTAATCTAGCTCTACCACCATGGCCTCTGCGAACTACTCCTCCCATTTAAACAACACCCAATTGGAAGTATCTATGCTATTCCCTTATAAAGATTACTCTTTAAGAACAAATTCCAATTAATTGGAGTATAAAGTAACGTTCATATAATTACATTATAGGGTAGTATTTCCTAACTCCATTTTCGTAAATAGAACGGATATATCCTCTCTTCTCTAAATCATGCAGATGCTGATATATTGCCTGAACGGAAATACTTAACCCAATGTTCTTCCAAATATCATAACCAGTTAAACCCGGCTTCTCCTTAAGTAGCGAAATTATTAAATTCTTAGTCGAACCTGGAAATAAGTTTATCATTTTAGCTTTACTTGGCTTACTATAAGCTGAATAACCTTTCAAACCATGACCAGTCAATATAATTACACTATTATCTAAAGCACCCTTCTTCTCAGCTCCAGCTAGAGAAACAGCTGATGATAATTCAATGAATAAACCTTCAACTCTAACAGCTTTTTTAGCTGCTTCAATAATTTCTTTTCTCGATACAACAACGACCTCTCCATATTCATCCAGAATTTCTAATACGAATTCCATAATAATGGGTTTTCTATAAGATAAACCAGGTAAGGGTTCTTCACTACATTTCGAAACATTAGATTTTAGCGTCTCTGAATATATGGGGTTACTACAAGTTTCAACACCAATTATTCTAGGAATACGATCTATTAAACCCAATTGCTTCAATTCTTGAAATCCATGATAAATACTGAAAACTGTTAAACCGCTCCCCAATGGTACGTATACTTCGCTTACGCTACCGAGTTGCTCCCATAATTCGAAACTAATTGTTTTTAAACCCTCAATAGATAAAGCATTGTACGTTGATGAAGCGTTATAGAAGCCCTCTTTACGTGATCTTTTATTAACATATTCTAGAAGTTCGTCTAGAGGAGAATCTTTAACAATAACGTTAGCACCATAAGCTTTCATTAAAGCAATTTTCTCTACATCTATCCATGAAGGTACATAAACAGTTACTTCAATGCCTGCTCTTGCAGCATAAGCGACAACACTGGAACTCATATTCCCATCGCTTGCAACAACGATTCTCTTAGCTTTACATTCGACAGCATCGCTAACAATTAGAGAAGCAGCACGATCTCTAAAACTACCTGTTGGATTTCTACCTTCATCTTTGAAATAAACCTCATTACTGAATATTTTCGAAGATTTTATTAACGGTGTTGCGCCTTCACCAAGTGATAAGTTCTTTTCAAAGTAGGGGAGGTTCCCGCTATACCTCCATACTCCATAACTCTTTGATGCAATAGGTTGTTCTAAATTATGTATTGGATGCATAAAAGAGCCACATACTGGACATAAGGGGTGTCTGTTTTCTATCGATAAATATCCGCATTTAACACATTTTAATTGAATCGTTACTCAACACCCAGGTATTGCATAGTTATTCACAATTCAAATATAGTTGTGAAAGATATATCTTTAAATCAACTATAGTATGAGTGATGAAGAGTAGTTGGAACATTGTATTTATTATTTGACGCGCGTGTGAGTATAATGCATAAGATAATATCCATACTTTTCTTCATATTCATAGCTGTAATAATACTAAATACTTTTAAACAGACTAATGATATTCTCGTATTATGGGCTACTAATAGGTATAAGGAACCAACATCTATTTATTTAACAATAGTTGAGTTCAGATTCTTCGAATTACTATTATCAAGTATTTCCGTATGCTATGCTTTCAACATTTACATGTATTTATTCCATAGAGAGCTTTTCATAGATAAAAATATGAAGATAAACTTTGCAATTAATTTCATAATACCTCTCATTCCATTCATACCCCTGTTTTTCATAAACCAAATCGTTGTACTCACCACTAAGAATCAATTATCAATCCCCCTCTACGTTAGAACAATAAATACCGTGTATTCACTCACAGTAATATTCCTGTACATTAGCTACGCTATAATTAAGTACGCGTATCGTATGAATTGGAGAACAATTGGTAAAACAATTCATTACTCAATAAAATATCTGGAATACATTGTTATATACATCGTTATAGGGTACATCGTATACGCTTTTCTCACAATAATCATAGTTAACCCAGTTTTCATGACCATTACTAGAGTATTCGGTATGGGAGGTATAGGAATACATGGTTCATTATTAATTATTCCAGCTGTACTTCTCGAATCCCTTATTCTCTACATATACTTCCTCCTATTCATAGAACCCTTTATAAATGAAGTTAAACTAGATGTAGCTATGAAGAAGTATATTCGAGTATAATTCTCGAGTCGAGTTTAAAACAATTAATCTCTAGATTTAATAATTTATTATCATCTGAACAAACTAGATGTGTTTGATTAACTATACATTGATTTATGGTTGAGAAAAATGTTAAGTCAGAATAGCGATATTACGAGGTTAATGAATTTAGCGAATAGATTTTGGAAAGAATTGTCAAAACCATTTGTTGGTAGGGATGAGGAGGCATTAATAATAACTTTAGCAGTCATTACAGGTGAACATATCATATTGATCGGCGAGCCTGGAACAGCTAAATCAGCTATTGCTAGGAGAGCTGCTGATTTAATAAATGCTAGATTCTTTAAATACCTTCTAACTAAATTTACGGAGCCTGATGAGCTTTTCGGACCGATCGATATTAACGCTTTACGTGAAGGTAGGTATGTTAGAATAACTAGAAATAAATTGCCTGAAGCAGAGATAGCGTTTATAGATGAGATCTTTAATGCTAACTCAGCTATTCTTAACATGTTATTAACCATAATGAATGAAAGAATAGTTTATGATGGTTATAACGAGATTAAAGTACCGTTATGGACGATGATAGCGGCATCGAATAGCGTTCCAGACGATCCGGAGCTTCAAGCCCTATACGATAGGTTTCTATTTAGACACTTTGTTAAACCAGTTAGTGAAGATAAATGGAATAGTTTAATTGAAGCTTGTTGGAGAATGGAAGCCGGTGCTTTAGAGAATGTTGAGAGAATTATGAGTATTAAGGATGTGATGGAGTTAAATAAAGCTATATTCGAAGTAGATTTGAGTGGTGTAAAAGAAAAATTACTCAAATTATATGCGATTTTTGAAGATCATGGTTTACACGTTACAGATAGACGTAAAGGTAAAGCATTGAAAGCAATTGCTGCTCACTCGCTAGTTAATGGTAGACTAAAATCGACGGAAGAGGACTTAATGGTTCTTAGAGATATTGTTCCCCGCACAATCGAGGAATATGAACAAATATATTCTATTCTCCTCGACGAAATTAAATCTGTTGAAAAGAGAATTAGAGAGCTCATAGAGGTCCAGAATAATCTTAGAGAACTCAAAACGTTTGTTAATAATTTATCACGCGTGGATGAGCATATGCCTAGATTAATAGAGTATTTGAGAAGCATGGATATGATTAAGGATAAGTTGAAGAAGATGGCTGAAGAAACGAGTAATGAGAGTGTTAGAGCTAAAGCACTCGATGTTCTGAATGAAGTTAATGAAGTCAGAGATTTAATTAAAAGAAAACTCGGTTTCTAACATAGAATTTCCCACTATTTGGAAATAAACGTTTCATCCATAGATTTTAAAAGAATAATAAACTATTTTATCAACAATTAGTTGATTCAAACAGTGCTCTTCAACGCAATACGAGGATGCTATTTGAATGGATACAAGAGTTTTAATTAAGGATAAGGTCGTGGGTGTTCTTAAGGGGATTGATTACAACGATCCTCTAGTAATTTATAGAGGGAATAAGATTAAACGTTTAGCTAAATTAATTAATGAATTTGAACCAAAGAAACCTATTTCATATATTTTAGATACGTATTACAGTCTGTACCTACCATTCCCTATATTGAAACCAATTGAAGAAATACCTTTCGAGAAGAAAGCTCAATACATGTTTATAAAAACGCTTTTGTCGTCAAGCTTCATTTACGAAATTAAGAGTAAAACATTACTAGATAGCTTTATGAGTAGTTTAGCAACAGTAAGGATTATTTCTGAAATCGAGGAGCAGGAAATTAGTTTCGATAAAGGGGAGTTGAGCGAAGACGAGTTAAGAAATATGGTGGAGAAAGCTATGAATAATGTTGCTAGAGATATTGAAAATGTTAGGAAATTGCGAAGAATTATTGAGAGCGATGAGCCCGGAACAGTTAGTATGGTTCAACTCGAAGAATATGGACCGGAGCTGCTTAAGCTAGCCAGAGATCTTGATGTTAAGAAAATCCTCGACCTCATATCTAGTATAAAGCCATGGGAGATTAGGGTTTCGGAGAAGAGATATAGGTTTAAACATGGAGAAATCCACGGATATGAACTTGGTAATGAATTGGAGAGAATTGTTCCATCTAATTTAGCTCTACCCAGCGAACTCTTCTATCTAAGGTTTCTCGAAAAGAAGCTTCTACTTTATCAGAAAATGATTAGCGAATCTAAAGGTGCTCTATACGTTCTTGTAGATAAAAGTGGGTCTATGGATGGTTTGAAAATGACTTGGGCTAAAGCAGTGGCGTTGAGTCTATATATGAAAGCTTTGAAGGAGAAGAGAAAATTCTGTTTCAGATTTTTCGATAGTATTCCATATGAGTTGAGAATTATCGGGAAACAACCTAAAGTTACAGATGTTTCATTATTCATAAATTATATTGCTAAAATGAAAGGTAGTGGTGGAACAGATATATCTAGAGCTATATTAACAGCTTGTAACGATATTAGGATGGGTAAAGTTAGGGAAGTTAGCGATATAGTGTTAATAACCGATGGTGTGGATAAGATTAACGAAAACCTGATTAAAACCCATCTGAAGAAATCTAATGCTAGATTAATAACCGTTATGATTATGGGTGATAACAAGAGTCTTAAAAACGCTTCATTCAAATACTTCGCCGTCGCTTCTCTCAGTTCTAAAAACATATTAAAAATCATTGAGATCGATTGAGTAAAGAATATTTACAAGAGTCATTCATACATATGAGTTTGGTGAACCTTTATGTCCAGTATATTCAGAGACCAAATAGTAGATAATTTAATAAGTAGCATCAGGAAACATGGAGAAAAAGTTTTCGAAATATCGCCTGAGAAAGCTGTGGAGAACACTATGGTAGAGTTGAGAAACGCTGGTTTCATGGTTAAAATGATTATGAAGAGTAAATGGAAAGATATTAAAGCATTACTTGAAAATCCGGTTGAAGTTTACGAAAGAGTTAGGGAGAAGGATCAGGAGGTTTACAATATTTTAGTTAAACATAAAGATTGGATTGAAAGTTTTACTAAGAAATTCAGAGATGAACTTGAGAAGTATTTATTTGGTTGAATATACATTGTAGCGATAATGAATACATTTATATAGTATATTTTACTTCGTTGAACTACTTTAGTGTTTACTATTTAAATCTTCTACACTGCTTGAAACTTGAGTGATAAATAGTAAGTAACTTATGGCTACAGTAGCGAATAGTGGCGATAATAGGAGACTTCTAGGTCCTCCTAATTTAATATATAGTAAACCGGCAACCATGGTAACTATGGATGCCGAAGCATTCTCGAAAACTCTTTGAAAACCAATTCCTCGTCCACGCACCTCCCTTGGGAGCGTGTTCATAATTATAGTTTGTATAACAGGACCAATCGCTACCCCCGCTGCTGAGCCGACGATAGTGGATGCGATTAAGAATATGTTTCTATAACCAACGTAATATGGTAATGCATATAATACTTGAGATAACGAGACCATGGATAAACTAATTGGTAGAACTTTCCTCACATTACGTATCCTACCCGCTAGTGCTAATGAAGATATTATTGATATACTAGTACCTAATGTACTCAATAAACCAAGAAATGTTTTTGAAACACCTAGTATTTCATAAGCATATATCATTCCATAAACAGAGCTAACAGCAGTTATTAATGGGCCGAGAAAACCGGTGTAGACGTATATTTTCATTGCATTAATAAAATGATATCTATAGTGGAATACTTCGATAAAGATATGTTCTAGATCCCGATTCGTATTCTTCAATAAAGTTTCTCTTAAAAACCTTATTCTCAAGTATAGAACATAACTCGATATTATTCCAGCAATTACGTAGCCTATTCTAATACCATTAACGCCAACCTTATCGTATAGAATACCGCCAATTAATGGAGCAAATAAGCCTGGTATTGATGGGAATATTTGTGTAGCAAAGAAACCCATTAAAGCCCGGTCTCGAGGTAGGGAATCCATAATTATAGCTGTTAGAGCTGGTTGATAGAAATGAAACGCGTTATCTAGTATCATTAATACAGCTAATTCATTAGCGTTTCTGGCAATAGCGTATATAAATGTATTTATTGTAACTAAAGCAGTACCTATCAATATGGTTTTAACTCTACCAATAATATCGGTTAAAAATCCACCTATAAATATCATGATCGAACCTACTAGTAAAGCAGTAGACCTAGCACTAGCCAACATTAAATCGGTTCCACCCAGATCCTTGAAATATAAACTAAAGTAATTACCAGATAAACCACCAGCTACACCGTATAGAAACCATGAAAGAACCATGATTCCAACATTACCCTTTAACAACGAGAACAATTGTTTTAAACTACTTGAAACCTCGTTTAACGAGATTTTAGCGATACTAACATAGTTTTTAAACATAGTTTTCTATACAACACCTCTTCCTGAAATAAAATATAAGAATTAGTCTCTAACATTTATTTAAAACTGTTACTTTAAAACACTAATTGTTGAGTAAAAGAAAATTTATCTGATTGTATAAGGAATGTAATGTATTGAAAACTCGTACTGAGGGGTTTATCGCTATGAATAGAAAACGGGTTGCTGTAGGTAGTGACGACAATTATCATGTTGCAGAGTATATAGTTAAGTTGCTTGAAGAGAAAGGATATGAAGTAGTTAGATTCGGTTCTTTGAAAACGGGAGAACCATATTCCTGGGCTAAGGTTGGTTTTGAAGTCGGATCTGCTGTATCTAGAGGGGAGGTTGAATGGGGTATTGTGATCTGCTTTACTGGAACAGGAGTTTCTATTGCTGCTAATAAGGTTAAGGGTGTTAGAGCTGCTTTATGTACAGATGCTGAATCGGCTCGTGGAGCTCGATTATGGAACGATGCAAACGTTTTAGCGATTAGTGCTAGATTAACGACTGAGTATAAAGCGAGAGAAATTATTGAAGCATGGATCTCAACAGAGAAGATTGATGAGAGTGAGGTAGATAACATTAATTATTTAAAGAAATTAGATGAACTCTAGAATCTACTTGCTCTATATTGATGAGAATAGTAGTATAGTTTGAATAATATATTATGTTCATTGCAAAATAAGTGAATAATTATTGAAAACCCGGGTTCTCGTAGATGTTTTTATAAAACTAATGATGAATTATGGATTAGACAATAGTGTTCAATAATAATGTCTAGACTCTAATATTGAGAAACATGTAGTGTGGTTAGATATTGACTATTGTTTTTAAACCGGGCATGATGTTTCCAGCTATAAGTATAACGGGGGATACATGTAGTTTAAATTGTATTTTCTGTAAAAGGAGATTTATTAAAAATATGCTTAGCGCAGATAATCCTAATACGTTATCTAAACTCCTAGATAAACTTGTTAAAAAGGGGGTTAGAGGAGTTCTCATCAGTGGTGGTTTTAATAGAGATGGGTATTTACCTATTGAACCGTATCTACCAGTTATTAAACACGTGAAGAAGAAATACGATCTCGTAGTATGTATACATACCGGTTTACCAAATGCTAAAATTATTGATGAAATAAGTTTTGTTGAAGTTGATGTTATTGATTACGAATTCACACTAGATCAAGAGTATGTAAGTGAAATGAGAGGTTTGGGAAGAAACATAGATGATTACATTGAAGTAATGGATTACATGCTTCAGAATAAATTAAAAGTAGTGCCGCACGTACCGATGGGATTCACAAATAACTATGATGCTGTATTGAAAGCAATAAATTACTTATCTAAACGTAATGTCGATAATATCGTGTTCGTCGTTAACGTTGATTCAAAAAACCCTCAATTACAGAATCTTGTTCTAAACGTATTGGGCTTTGCTAGAGAAAATTTCTCAAGAGAAATTTCATTAGGTTGTATGAGACCATATTGGTTGAAGAAAACTATTGATAAGATAGTTATTGAGGAGAAACTAGTTGATAGGATAGTTAACCCTATTGGAGAATACCCCATTATTTTTGAAGCATGTTGTTCTATACCGAGAAACTTATTAGTGAAATTTATTAGAAACCGAGAATATGAGAATTGAATTGGAGATGAAGAAGGCTGTACTCGCGGAGCAGTGAAGAATCCTTTAAATCCTGATCCATTCTCAAAATAAAACTTCATTATTAACTGGTCAGTGCCCGCTTTTTATTATTAAGTCATCGCTTATGAGCTACTTTCCCGGGTTCCTCCTCATCCCACAATAAATATATTTTCAAAGAGGCATTAAAACCGAATTCTCTATAGTTACCTGCTTCTACCTCTAATCCTTCTGTAAACGTATATAGGTATTAAAGCTGTTTTTACAAGTACTTCGTAAATTAAGTAGAGAAACGCGTGTAGAACGGATTTTTTAGCACCCGTTTCGATAATTAAGTTCCAATTAACGTTAGTTATAATGTACATAACATATATTGTGAGAATAATCATTATTGGTATGGAGATCCATATGGGAAACCCAGCTGCTTCTTCAAGTAACCAATATGCTTGAATACCTAGATTTACTGTAAGATAAGTGATTATAAACTTGCCAATGAATAATGCCAGTATGTATCTTTTAACATCATATCTTATAGCACCTAATGGTATGAAGAGAACATCGTCGGGTAGAGGTAAAGATGCAAATAATGTTACTGCTATGAAAATGGACCTAGATCTCCTCAAAATATCTAAAATTGATCTATATTTCCACGACGTTATTATCGGTGATAAACCGTATCCCATGAAGTACACTATGAGTTTACCTAATACAGCGCCCAATGTAGATAACAATATGAGTAGAACTCTACCAGTATAACTCGTAATGTTCTTAGCAATAATTATTAGGAGTAATAAGTATGGAACTACAGCGTATGGAATAGAATTACTGATCATTGAGAACAGAAATACACCTAAATAACCATATTTAAGGATCTGTTCTCCCCAATATTCACCGAAGTTTTGATTAAACAATGACAATTTATTATATCCTCATCTAACACAATGCTCAATATCTAATGTTTATAATGCTTCTAAAGAGTTAAAGAATACCTATATGTTAGGTTAACCTAACGGAGAGTGTGTAATTCTTGAAAACACTGGATCAAGCTGAGGCTGGAAGTAGAGTAAGAATTGTTAGAGTAGAGGAAAAGGGGGAGTTAACGTGGAGATTAGCATTAATGGGTTTAACAAAAAACACGATACTCGAAGTTATCCATAACGATAGAAAAGGTCCATTAATCGTTTCTATTGATGGTTCTAAAATAGCTATTGGACGTAAAATAGCTAGTTCTATACTTGTAGAAGATATTCGTTGAGAAAAGAGGAGGGTTTAGATGAAGATTAGAGTAGCACTTATTGGTCAACCAAATGTTGGTAAATCATCGCTATTCAACGTTCTCGTTAGAGGACATGTTCATGTATCTAACTGGCCTGGAACAACGGTTGAGTTGCATCGAGGAACTGTTAATTACAGGAATTATGTGTTAGAAATTACCGATACGCCAGGTGTATATGGTCTCAGAAGCGTTACACTTGAAGAACGAATTACGTGTAGAAACGTGTTTTTACATGGATATGATGTTTATGTCGTTCTAGTTGATTCAACAGCACCTGAGAGAACTCTTAACTTAGCCTTAGAGCTACTAGAACTGACCAGGAAAGTTGTAGTTGTTTTCACTAAGATCGATGAATCACATAGACTAGGTATTCATATAAACTACGAAGGTTTAAGTAGAGAGCTCGGAGTTCCCGTAATACCTGTTTCTGTTAAAACCGAATTTGGTATTAGAGAACTTTTCGATAAGATAATCGATGTATTTAATACGAGTCATTCGCCGAAGAAAACATTGAATGTAGATTATATTGAACTTAACGATTTAATTAATGAAGCTACGAAAATATTGGAGAACTATGGTTCCGATTCATTAGGTAGGCTTAGTTTTAGAGGTATAGTGATCAAGTTATTTGAAGGCGAGGATTGCGTTGAAGAACTGTTGAAGAATAGAGTTAAGCCGGAGGATTGGAGTAAGTTACTTGAATTTAGGAGGAGGGCTGAAAAACTTGTTGATGAAGATCTTCTAAGCACTATGCGTTTCTATAGAAGAGGGTTTTCACTAGATTTAGCTAAGAAATACGTAGTGAGAACTAAAGTAAGTGTTGATAAAGACACCGGTTTACTCAGATTCTTCTACAACCCTATTATTGGAAGTTTTCTAGGTTTAACTATTTACTTATCCATACTAACGCTTATTTTCACTATCAATACCGGTTTCCCACTAACAACTCTTCTACAAATATTTGGTGCTGAACATTTAGCATCAATTATCGAGAACCTAACTATTGTGGGATTAATAGATAGATTCGTAGAAGCCTCCTCTACATTATTAGTGAACCTGATAGGTAATAAATTAATAACTAAATTCGTAACGGAAGCTGTAATAGTGGGTCTGGGGACAATACTACTCTTTACACCATTAATACTGCTTGTTTCAATAGCTTCAGCAATACTGGAGGATTCCGGTTTAGCTCCAAGATTAGCTATAGGTTTACACACTATACTATCTAGATTCGGGTTATCGGGTCACGCTACACTACCATTAATACTGGGTTTCGGATGTAATGTTCCAAGCATTTTATCTACAAGAACCCTTGTCAATAGTTATGAAAGACTCAGATTATTAATCACTCTTAGTTTCATACCTTGTCAAGCAAGACTCATAGTTTTGCTAGCTACAGCTTCAGCTCTGGGGTCTCCCTATGGTTTAATTCTAGTAATCTTATCATACGCTATAGCCTTAACGATATTCATAATTATTAATTGGGTATTGTTCAGAATAAGTGTATTGAAAGGCGAAGTCTACATACCAGACATACTGTTAGAAATACCTCCCGTGCATAAACCATTAGCTAAGGTTGTTTGGTGGAATGCTTGGAGCAACACTAAACATTTCCTCATAAAAGCCGGATTCATAATATTTACCGTTAGTGTAATTAATTGGTTTATACTAAATTACTCCCCATCTCTAAACCTAATAGATGATCCAGGTGCTAGTATTGGAGCTTCAATAGCTAGATACTTATCTCCCATTCTTAAACCAATAGGTATACATGGAGATAATAGTTGGATACCTGCATTAGCTTTAATAACAGGTTTTATTGCTAAAGAAATCTATTTAGTTACACTATTGACATCAACGGGAACCACTGATTTATCCAGCGCTTTCCAAACAATTGGCATAGGACTTCCAGAAATATATGCTTTAACAGTTATTGTAACACTCTACACACCATGTTTAGCAACTGTAGCTACAATTTATAACGAATCGAGAAGTATCAAATTAACATTAGCAACTACAGCATTAACGATACTAGTAGCTTATTTAACAGGATTAATCACATATGTAATCCTAAGAATTATAATTTGATTTCCTAGATACACCGATATATTCGGAAACTATTCTATTCTCATCTTCACTCATAATACCCAGTTCAAATCTATATTCACAAGCTTTACAAATATCGTGAGCAGACGGTTCACCACAAACAATACATTTCTTTAAATCACCTTCACGTACTTCCTCGGGGTGTTTGGATAGTATATTATGGATCTTCAACATTGATTTAAGCATCATATATTTAGTTCCGGGATACTTCTCTTCAATTTCATTAATGTATCTCCTCACGTAGAACCTAACATTATGTATAATATATGGACACTGGTGGAAAACTGGTTTAATTAATCCATTGATCAATGCATAGATAGTTGTTTCTCTATCCATAATATTAATCAATGGTTTAACACGTTTAACAAATAATGGGTGATCAATAATTCCAGATATAGGGCCCTGTCTAGCTATTTTTTCCCAACTATTCTTAATAACGTTAATTAAGAATGTTTGAATAGTATCGTCTAGATTATGAGCTGTTGCTAAAACAGATGCTCCCATTTCTCTAGATACTTTATTTAGAAGATACCTTCTGAAAACACCACATAAACTACATGGTTGGTAATCAAGACCTTTCCTACGGGAAATCTCGACCATCTCGTCTAGCGTGTATCCGAATACTTCTTTAAATCTAATGATCCTATATTGTATTCCATAAGTTGTTACATAATTGAGGAAATCATTAATAGTGTATTCCCTATACCCAGCTATCCCCTCATCAATAAGTAATGCAGAGAGTTTCCACAAACCCGCTCTACTATTGATTTTATTAAGTATGTGTAGTAGAGAGAGCGAATCTTTACCTCCAGATACCGCTACAACAACTTTATCACCTGGTTTTAACAAATTATATTTCCTAATATTCTTCTTTACTTTCCTCTCGAAATACTCTATAAAATGTATTCTACAAAACGCTTTCCCACTCAATCTATTAATATATACTGAATCCCTACTACATTTACTACATTTAACCAAAATCCCCGTACCACGAAGTACTCTATAGTGTTGGATAATACATTAATACTAGAGTTTAAGAAATACGTCTATTCTCCCTTAATACTCTTAACTGCATAGTATGATACTAAACCATATATTGCACCACTAGTAGCTGCAGCTATTAATAGTATGAGCATGACTGGATACGGATAGATCTCTCTGAACAGGATAGCATCAAGCGCTACACATGGTGGTGCAGCGAAGACGCCGGCGAGAGCTGCTTGTAATGCACCGTATTTCTTGTACTTAAATATAGCGTATGCTGCTTCCGAAGCAAGTCCTTGAGCGAAACCATATATTAGGTTTGTGAAACCACCAATTGTTGGTATCAATGTTTCTACAAGAGCTCCTAGAAATTCTCCTAGAAATCCGGATAAGGGTTTTCTTATTAGAGATGCAGTTAGAGGCGCTCCTATAAACCATAATCCATAACTAATCAATCTAGATAAATATATCCCACCAATAGCTAGAGATACTTCGTATACGAACCATGTTGCTGCGAATATTAATCCACTAATTATAGATGCAACACCAAGTAAAGCTAAATCAACAGCTCTATATTTCTGCATAACGTTCGTCTCATCGAGAGTTTTCTATTTATAAATTCATTTTAAACTAGGTTATAAACATATAGATAACCAGGTTATCACATAATCAATGAATAATGAATGGAAGGAGAGCCTGAATAACTAGTAGAGAGTAGAGTGTATAGTCTAGAAATTTAAGTTTAAATTGGAATCTCCAAGGTTTCCTATACCTAAATCCTCTTAATTCTATCGAAATACCTGTCCATACCGCTCTCTCCAAAGATATTGCTATTAATGGTTTAAGAATAGATGATAAGCTCCGCGGAAATAATGGATATCTTCCATAACCTCTCTGAATTCTACATAAATTTATCTCATCTAAATCCCTCTTCATAAGTGGAAGTATTCTCAAACCATAAGCTAATGGAAATACAATAGTTTTCGGTAATTTAAGATCGTTTTCTAAACATTTAATAACAATATATGGATCAGTCAATGACAAGAACAGTAATGTTGAACCCATAATAGCGGCTAACCTAGCGGTTACATTAATTACTGCATTAATAACACCACTACGTATACCTAATGACCCTATGGTTAAAACAATTTCTCCATAATTAGCGGATATGAGACTGCTGAAGAAAACGCTCCATACTGTTAACAATATGAATATTGAGAATAACTTCAATAAATATGGTTTTTTAATGCTGAACGTAAAACCTAGGATAGCGTTGAGTAAAGCGATTAAGTAGAGAGAAACACCGGTGTGTGTAAATGCTAATATAGTGATCGATAATGCATATATGAATAGAGTTGTAGGTCTTAAACGCCAATCTCTAACCCATTGATACATCTATAAACCACCTAAAAACATCTGTATGGCTAACACTTCTAACTTTCCCATCATCGATGAAGATATACTCATCGATCACAGGAGATATCCTTGGATCATGAGTAGCTATAATGAATGAGAAACCCCTGTTTTTAAGAGTAGCAATACTCTCTATAAGCTGATTCACCGATTCATCATCCAAACCAGTTGTTGGTTCATCGAGTAGAATTATTTTCGGCTTATATGCTAGAGCAATAACTAATGATAATAACCTCCTCTGCCCATGACTAAGCTTATATGGCGATTTTGCGAAATCTTTCTTAAGCGACTCGATTCTAATTATAGAATCTTCTAATTTAAAACCCGTTTTCCTCCTCAATAAATCAAGTTCTCCGGAAACACTATTTGATAGGAAGATATAATCTGGTTGTTGTGGAACATAGAAGGTTTTTGCAAATCTATTAATGACTCCATCGATAGGTTTGATAAATCCAGCAATTGTTTTCAATAAAGTAGTTTTTCCACAACCATTCCGACCAACAACTCCTATAGTCATACCCTCTCTAACCACCATATCGATACCGGAGACTAGAGTTTCATTATAACCAATAGATACATTCTCCATTTTGAGAACAACTTCTCCAAATTTATGTTCATCTCTAGGTTTCGAATCAAGCATGCGTTGAAACTTTTCGTAAAGAGCATTTTTACCAAAATCTCCATTAATCCCGGTTTCATACAACTTACCTTCCCTCATCACGAAAACCCTATCAACAAGATCTATGAAGTAATCTTTCTTGTGTTCAACAATAATGATTGATAACCCTTCTCTACGAGACTCTCTAATAAATTCCCTAGTAGTAGCTATACCATAAGGATCCATTGATGCAGTAGGTTCATCTAACACGAGAACCCGAGGATTATGGATGACTGATGCTATAAAAGTTAATTTCCTCTTCTCACCCTGCGATAATGTTTCAACATGTTGGAAAGCTTTACTTACTAAACCAGTTTTCTTCAATCCATCCATAGCAAGCTTAAACGCATCACTATACGAATAACCCATGTTTTCCAGAGTAAAATATAGTTCATCTATTGGTGTTGGCATAGCGATCTGTTTATCAGGATCCTGTAGAACAAAACCAACTTCTAAAGGTATTTTAGAGAAACCCGACGGTTCTATAGGGTTAAAACCATTAATCTCCACCGAACCTTCAACGAAACCCTCCAAGAGATTATTTAGAACACCCGTTATGGCTAGTAATAACGTTGTTTTTCCAGAACCAACTCCACCAGTAATTAAAACAGCTTCACCAGTATCAACTTTTAAATCCGTATTCCAAAGTACACATCTCCCTCTACCATATCCCGCTCTCAAAATCAACGCTCTGATCAAATAATCACCATAAATTAACAACGTGTAATTACTGTAATTAACCTATAGATAACCCAGTTATCGATCACTATTTTATGAATATCTGCTTGAAAGAAATGACTCGAAAAAGAGTCAATAAAATGTTTTTATTTAACCATTCCATTAATTATAGCCCATGGTGAGTGGAGTTTGAGTAAACCAATATCTATTTTGTTATTCCTATTCTTAATCATATCTATTGTTATTGTTCCAACAGAATCCATTAATGCTAGAGAGAAGATACATCCATCGCTGGACGAGAAGCTTAGGAGTATGGGTAGGGATGATCTTGTTGAAGTATTCATTAAGCTTAAGCCTTTACCTGAAAGCGTTAGATTTAGAGTGAAGGGAGATTATGGAAACGCGGTTCTAGCTCTTAAAACATGGGCTTCATATACTCAGACTGCTTTAGTAAAAGAAATACTTGATGCTGGAGGAGTTGTTATAAACAGGTTCTGGATCGATAATTTAATTCTAGTGAGAATACCGAAATCAGGTATTTACAAAGTCGTTAATCACCCTCTAGTAGAGAAGGTATTCGATAACTTCGAAGTAAGAGTACTCGACGTAATTAGTAAAAAGAGAGCATTAAGCACAGAGAGCTGGGGTATATTCAAGATTAGAGCACCAGAGGTTTGGAGTGCTGGATACACAGGTGAAGGCGTTAGAATAGCCGTTCTAGATACTGGCGTAGATATTTCACACCCAGCTTTAGCCGGTAAAATGCTTACACTAGACCCGTCGAGCCCATACTATCCTGGAGGATGGATAGAATTCGATTACTATGGAAACCCAGTATTGAGCACACCGCGGGACACCGATGGACATGGAACTCACTGTAGCGGTACAGCATTGGGAGGCGATACTCGGGACATACTCATAGGTGTAGCCCCCGGCGCTACACTAATGCATGCCTTAATCCTACCATACGGCTCCGGCACGTTTGCACAAGTTGTTGCTGGAATGGAGTGGGCTGTTGAACCATACTACATAGATCCCAATACATATGAGAGAGTATACACTAATCTACCGCCACACGTAGTATCAATGAGTTTTGGAGCATATGGTTATTACGATATTCTGCTGGAGCCTATAAAGAATATGCTTTTAGCCAATATAATTCCAGTCGCAGCTATTGGAAACGGAGGTCCGGGTACTTCGGCTTCTCCTGGAAATATTTGGGGCTCTTTCGGCATAGGAGCTACGGATATTAATGATTACGTTCCGTATTGGAGTAGTGGTGAAACGGTTTATTGGTCTTCATCGCCTAGTGATTGGCCATTCTTCGATACTTATCCGAGTAGCTATATAAAACCGGATTTCTCAGCACCAGGTGTTGGTATCGTTAGCGCTGTTCCCGGAGGTGGTTATGAAGCGTGGAGCGGTACGTCAATGGCTACTCCACATGTAGCTGGATTGGTAGCGTTGATCCTACAAGCGGCTGGCTGGCTCAACCACGATGTCCTTCCAGAAACTGTTTACACGATCATAAACGTTACATCAATAGATCTGGGTTCTCAAGGACAAGATACTAGGTATGGTTGGGGTAGAGTAGATGCTTATAAAGCGGTTAAACTAGCTGAAGAGTATGCTAAGAAGACTGGTGTTGAAGGATACGTCTATGACTCCATCAGTGGGAGTGCTATACCATGGGCCACCGTTACCGTAGTCGAGATTAATAAAACAGTTAGTGTCAATAAAGAAGGGTATTTCAAGATACCGCTGGATCCCGGTACATATACTTTATTAATAACTGCGTGGGGATACTATAGTAAGAATATAACGGTAGAGGTAGTTCTACATAATGGCACTATTGCCGGTCAAGTTCTCGACTACTTCACAGGTCAACCTATTCCGGGAGCATCCGTATATATCCATGAAATTGATTACACTATTATTACTGACGAGAACGGTTTCTTCAACGTATCGGTGACTCCCGGTAGATATACTTTAACAGCATCAGCACCGAATTACCAGTCTCAAACAATAACTGTCAACGTCGATGAGGATGAAGTAGTGTATGTAGTGTTCACGCTATACCCATACGCATACAGTTATATTAAGGGATACGTATTCGACGCATCTAACGGTTCACCAATAGCCGACGCATCTATAAGAGCTTGCAGCTTAGAGTGTTATGAAACATACAGTGATCAAAACGGGTATTACGAATTAAATGTTCTAGCTGGAGTATATATTGTTTCAGCCGGAGCACCCGGTTATGCTGAATCAATATATACGGACGTTTATGTACCACCAGCTACTGAAGTGTGGCTAAACTTCTCCCTAAGCCCAATTCCAAAGAGTATAGTCGTGTTAGGAAACACCCATTACGCTACAAGACCACATATTGCAGAAGTATTGTCTCAACTTGGTTTACCCATAGTTGAATACAGAAACTTCAATACGTTGCTAAACGATTGGTTAAACGGCAATATAAATCCCGCTGTCATAGTTATCGACCACTGGTATGAAAACCCATATAACTATCCATCGTGGAGCGACCTACAGTTATTCCTACAACTAGCGTTAGATAACGCCGTCTCCCTCGTCTTCCTAGGAACAAGCTATAGCGGCTACACCGGTATTCACGTACTATACCTCTATGAAAGAAACATCGAAGAAATGGGTATTCCAGCACCTGATTATTACTATGGTGATTACTGGAGCCCAATATACATTCGTGTCAAAATGCTGGATCCCAACCACCCTGTTTTCGACGGAGTTGTCCCCGACGATACGAACTGGTTCTACTTGGGTAATGTTGATATGAGTGATTATGTTGATTATCTAATTGTATGGTTCGAAGATGATAGCGATTTCGGTTTCCAAGAGCTCGCCCATGTTGTCGACGATATATTCGGAATAGAGGGCGTTGGAGTAGGCGTATGGATTTCACCATCCGGTAAACCATGGTTCTACTTGAGTAGCTGGGGTGAGAGCGTTTGGATGCAGTATTTAGAGCCGGGTTGGGATGGCGTCTATAGCGATAACACTATGATTGTGCTCTTAAACTCCGTTAAAATAGCGTATTATGGAGAGTTAAGAAAGCGTAATATCAACTCATTATCAAGAGATGTAGAACAACAAATCTATACTTATGTCGAGATTTATCTCGATAGATTGCCACATGGATTCGTAACCGGAAAAGTTGTGGGTAGCGATGGAGCTATTCTAGCTGGTGCTAAAATCATAGTTCTCAACACTCCAGTCGTTGTCGTAACCGATAGTGAGGGAAGGTTCACAACATGGTTACCCACCGGGACCTATCAGGCATTAATAACTTATCCCGGCTACTACGATGAATTAGTTGAATTCGAGATTAATGAAGGAGTAACTACAGATCTTGGAACAATAACGTTGATTAGGAAGAAGAGGGTTGCTGTATATTACGATAATAACGGTGAGTTAGCGAGATTCATTGAGATCCTAGGATTCCTTAGTAGAAGATATACGGATCTAGTTCAATTAACGAACGATGTAGCAACAGGATATTATGATTTAGTAATTTATGCTGGAACCTACGGCACACCGTTCCCGGACAGCTATACGTTCTACGAGTTTCTAAATACCGTTGAGAACCTTAAATTACCAGTAATTTGGTTAGACAACTGGGGCTTCTATGGGTATGGAATTAAAGTTTTGAGTATGTATACGGGAGACCCGAGTGGATACGGGTATAGTTTTGGCACACCCATGTATGTAAGGATAGATATGGAACATCCATTAACGAGAGGATACGGAGTTGGAGAAATTGTGCTTATAACAACGGATCCTCTATCTGATTTCTCATGGTTCTACGGTTTCTCAGGAGAAACGGTGGCTACGCAGTACGCTGGATTCGTTGAATGGGGAGGTTCTATTGGTTGGAAAATAAGTGATGCTGGAGCTAAATGGGTATTAATGTCTGGTTTCGCGCCAACACCATGGACTCCCATTAGTTACTGGACTGATGATGCATATACATTATTCTACAACGCTATTTTGTGGAGTACGACACAGCCATTGAACGTCACCATCCGAGAACCATACTTACATGTTGGTGACCAGCTTGTAATAGAAATAAGCGGGGCACCACGATACGCTACGTTACAGATATTCCTAGACGGCGAGTTTCTAGACCGAATATCTGCTGACGAGAATGGTAGTGCGACCTATGTAACGGTAGTGCCATTAATACCTGGAGGGAGACATGTAGTAGACGTAGCTACACCAGACTTATCTTATCAGGGATACGCCGAATTCTACGTATTGCCGAAAATTGAGGTCTACCCATCTAGAATCACTGTTCCAGGAGTAGTTAGAGTTAATATAACTGGATTACAATCGAGAGAGATATTCCTACTGTATCTTAATGAAAACATAATCACTATACAGGTTAGCGACGAGAACGGAGCATATAATGGTTTAATAATAATTCCATCTATACCACAAGGCAATTATTCATTAAGAGTTCTCGACGTATACTTTACAGAAATTACCTCAACAACAATTGAAGCGGTAAATATTGTTGAAGACATCGATCCAAAGCTCG
>JAWBBY010000001.1:0-443464 GCA_038823915.1 Desulfurococcaceae archaeon | reverse complement strand
GTTATTATATATTTGTTAAACATATAGGTATCTAACCGTAGAAGAATTGTTGGTTTAAATATGTTGTGTGTTTTTAAATAATGTGTTCGGTGCTTCATCCGAAGCAAACTTATTAATACGTAGTTGAGATATCTAATCCGTATGATTAAGTCATGATTGAGGGTTGATGATTGAATAAATTGATTATAATTGCTATTGCAGTAATCATAGTGATCGTTGTAGCCAGTATTTACCTACTCTTCATTCCTAAACACGGAATGGGGGGAGAGGGGCAATCCTTCACTACGGAAACACAACCCGGTGTTGAAACAACGGAAACAACTATTTCCGAAACTACACATACCACACCCGTCAGAGTTTGTCCAGTTAATGGTGTTCGTGCAAATGCGTATACCGAGCTTAACGAAATTAGAGGAGAACAGGGTTACTCATATACGTTAACGATTAGTATCATAATAATCAATGATTTAAATGAAACAATAAAGATTAGGAGTATCGTTATTGATAATAAAACATTCATAAATATGTTGCTTCAACGGTTATGGCAATACGATATATACGATTATGATGAAGACTTATATGGATTAATAATGAATTATGAAGATAAACCAATAGTTATAAAATCAGGAGAATACGAAATTGTTTCTCATACTATCCGATTACCCGATCCAATACTTCAATTCTGGGAGAGAGGTACGCAACATAGTGTTGAAGTAATTTATGAAATTAATGGTTTAAAATGTAGTATTAAAACACCATTTGTAATTAGTTAATAGCATTATTGATAAATTCCCCCCAATGCTTGGAAACGAAAAATCCACGTGTTAAAACCATTAAAATAATTTTTTAACCTCGAATCAAGCATTATCTATAATTACAGGTGGGTGTATGTATGAATAAAACCCTCCTACTATTGACTATTCTAATCCTAGTATCTATAGTCCCATACACTATCCACAACGTCGAATCACTAACCATAATTGACAACGTGTTGCCAAGCAATATCGAGTGGAGATATCCAGCATATAGAGCTACAGGCGCAGCGTATCTATACACATCTGCACAAGGTACTAGCCCATTCAATGCTTATCTAGTTATTGCTAAACCCGATGGAAGCTACATTGTTAGGTATGGATCACCGTATTTCAGCAGAACAGTTTCATTTAGAGAAACAGCTGTTGATGGTAATGAAACACATGTAGCGGTAGCGTATAGAGCGTATATAACTGGTACAAATAGCGATATATATGTAGCGTTATTCGATTACGATGGCAATAGGATTAGAGAAGTTGTGGTAGACAGCGCTGCCGGACATCAAGGCTTACCTGTAATAAAGTATGGTGGAGGCTACTGGTTTATAGCATATGTGGATTACGCAACAACACCTGGTTCTCTAGTTTTCAGAATTTACGATATATACTTCAATTTACTATATACGCAGAGATTCAGCATAGGCTATACTAACCTAGGAGATGGTGATGCAGGTCTCGATTATAGAGAGAGAGCACACTATAGTAGTGTTACGGGTAAATTCTACCTGGTTTTCTACGATAGAACAGTAGGTGACCTTAGATTACTCGTTGTAGATCCTAAGACTCCAAGTCACTACATAGTAGACGTAACCAATGATGGTAGCATGAACCTTGAAACATATGCATTTTATGGTAGACTATATCGGAGATTCTATGCTAAAATGCTTGGAGATGAGAAGTATTTAGGAATAATTTATGGTTATCAAAGCGGATCAAATAATGTTTCTTTCGCTATAGTGAACTTAGTTGACGAAACCGTTACTAGAATAACACTACTTGAAACAGGCGGGCAAACTAATTTCTATCCATGGATATCGGCTAGTAGTAGTGAATGGCTTGTAACATGGTGGATTGAAGGTACGAATTACCTAGCTGTAGTTAAACCAGATGGTTCGTTTAGAAGAACTATTATTCCAAAACCGCCTGGTTACACAACGCCTGGTTATATAACTAGCGTTTATAACGGTATTGATTATGTCGTGATATTCGCTGGTAGAAAAGGTACTCAAGACGATCTATTCGCCGTACGCTACGATAATATATTGAAGAGAAGCGAATCCGTTTTCGTATTGAGCAACGATAGCGCTGTATCGGAGAACAGTAACTATCCATTAATTATTGGCGACACAATTACTGTGCTATTCAGTAAGGGAGATGCGGGTTCATTAGCTTTCCTCAAATACACGGAGATTCCTGAGCCAAAACTAATCCCTACGGAGTTTATAGAAGTCTCCATTACATATGATGATGGTGGAGATGGTTTCGTGGAGGCTGGTGATCGTGTAGTAGTGTCCGGTAAATTAATAGATCAAGTTCTTGGAACTGGACTTGAGAATCAAAAAGTTACTGTTAGTTTAATCAATGTGATTTGGTACGATAGTAGAACACGTAGAACGGATTTTAGGAATACATTTATTGAGAAAACAGTAATTACTGGTTTCAATGGAACGTTTAGCGTAGAATTAACCATACCTCTAAAAGGACTAGTGAGTGGAACTTATCGTGTTGAACTATACTATGCTGGTGCAGACCCCTATGGTCCAGCAGCGTGGACTGAACCCTATTACCACATAATTGTTAGAACGAAACCATCGATTATCAACTGGGTTAGTGTACCCGAAGAAATAGCTATTGGTCCTGGATTCGCTGTTGTTAATGGACAAGTTATTATAACGGACCCAGTTGGCGAGGTTGCTACAGAGTATAGAGTCTTTAGACCTATCACGGACTTCACCGGAGACGAGAGCGGCGATGTTGATATTAAGCTTCTACAATTAGCGATCGATAACAACTATATCTATGTCAAAGCAGTATTCGATGGACCAGCGGGTATTGAGGGTTCAATAGCTCCAGCTCTATCTCTAGTATTTGATTTCACACCAGGTGTTTCCTCGGATGGTGCTGAAGCTGGAAATGTGAATAGTATGCATCTAATCCGTAATTCTGGTAACAGCGATACTTACCTCAAGGGTGGTAGAGGTTGGGATCTAACGGTAGTACTGACACCTAAATCACCAGGCACAGAAATCTACGTGGATCCAACGAGTAATCTATACGCAGTATATATCAAACCTGCATACAAATATGGCGCTTCATGGTATTATTACGAAATGAGTGCTGGTTACTTAAAGATTGATGGAAACACGATGTATGGCTACATACCATTAGATACTATTGATTACTACTGTACGAATTTCAAACCATACGGTAACGTATCCTGGATATTGTTCGCAGCTGTATTCCCAATAAGAACAGCTGATGGCAGAATAGTTCCTGGAATACCATTTTCAAACTGGGTTGACGTACCCGGCGTTGTAACTTCAAACTCCACTCCAGCCAGATTCATAGAGATAGGCATTAGGGAGAGCGCTACTGATGATAAGATTACAATAGGTACGCTTAGTTCGTGGGAGCTCGATACTTTCTTCAGATTAAACTTAATGTTCCCATCATTAGAAGCTAAAGCTAAACTACTTTATGTTGTAGATGGAGATACCGTTAGAGTAGAGATTACCGGTATTGCAGGTAAATTCGCTAATAAGGTAAGTGTTGGAGGAGTGTATTACGTTAGATTCGCAGATATAGATGCACCGCCTCTAGGAACCCCCGAAGGAGATGCTGCTGCAAACGCTTTATTCACGTTACTGAAGAACGCTACATACATATACCTCGATATTGACGATAAATACGTTTTCGACGAATATGGCAGGATCGTTGCAGTAGTATATACTAGAATTGATTATGATAAACTAGTGAATGTAAACAAATGGTTAGTTGATAACAACTACGCAATAATAGATAATAGAGATAATGAATTCAACCCAGCAACGTGGACGTTGTACGTGAGTTTCGAGAAAGACAGGTTCTTCGGTAGAGCTAGATTATGGGTTGAAGAAACAATAATTCCAGTCTCGGGATACCCAACAATATCGTTCGACGATAAAGTTGCTGGATATGTTGGAACAGTTTATTACGTTGTTAGAGCATATGATGCTGATAATAGAGTCTATGGTATTCCAGGATTAACTGTTGAAATGCTCGTTAATGGAGAAGTAGTAGCTAGAGGAGTAACTGGTTACGACGCAGTTTACAATAATGTTGGTAACGTAACATTAGCTTTCAAATGGTTACCTGAACATAGAGGTAAGACCCACACAGTTAGTTTCAGAACAATCGCTACCTACGATTACGCATCTACGAAAACAATTGATTTCTACGTAACACCAGTCTATCTAGGTAGAGTAGACTACTTGAATGCATACGTAGTTGATGTCGATGGTAGACCAACTGTTGGTATGGGAGATAAGATTATTGTAAACATTGGTCTCAGCGTGTGGAACGATGTGTGGGAACCAGCACCGGTTGGAACCAGAGTAAGAGTCTATCTTAAATCAACCCCATTCTACCTAGGAGAAGCTATCGTTGAACAACCAGGATTAGCAGTACTCGAATATGTAGTTAGTGGTAATGAAGGATTATACGATTTCAACCCAACTGAACATAGAATTATAGTGTATGGTTATCCAGGCGAAATATGGTTAATAGAAGTTAAAGACACGATCTTCCCATACAGTTTAGCAATGATACCCGTACCGGAACCAGCGATTCTACCGATAGCACTACTATCTCTAATGCTACTAATAGTCTTAATTATTAAGAAGAGAAAATAACGAATTAATTCTTTTTTAAACCCTATCCTTAACCCCCATTATAATCTTTCATTCTCTATACGTTATTCTATATATTCGAACTGAATAGTTGAAAATTTATATCGTAATGAAGAAATTAGTGAAGATAACTATATCTATGCTTAATTGATAAAAGTGATCTGGATTTGAGTAATGTTTTAGTTAAAATCGGTATTTTAAAACCCTATCTCTATAAGGATAATGTTATTGAAGCGCTAATCTATAGATTCGAGGATCTAAAGTGGAGTAGAGAAACGCTAAAGTATGGATTATCAATAGAATCGATCTATACGGAAGCACACAATACTTTAATGAAAAAAATTCAGGAGATCGATCTCGGAGAAGGATATCTCCTTGTTGAAATTGAAGGTATAGGATTGAAAGCTTTTAGATTAGAAGGAGGGGTTAAAGAAGTTTTTAAAATACTATATCCAATACCGCAGCCTCTAAATAAAATCATTATTTATAGGAGAAACGAGAATGGGTATAGTAAGGTTCACGAAGTTGTTTTCACTAGCGAATACTGGATTTATGATGGATACATAAATGTAAAGGACATTGAATGGGATCTCTTGGTAATAGAGTCTAACCTATATAGGAAAGTAATATCTAGAAGAGAGTACGAAGAGTTCACGCCCCCTATTAAGCTAGTTGAAAAGAAGAAAAGGAGAAGGAGAATAAAGAAAAGTAGCGGGAGGAAAAATAAAAAGAAGAGGAGGAGAAGTGGTAGGAGAACGTAAACCCATACATATATTGGCTAAGAAAGAAGATATAGCGCCAAACGCCATAGTTGTCGGCGACCCTCGTAGAGTGGTTTTGATTTCTAAATTATTGAGTAATGTAAGGGTTGTTAACGAGAATAGGGGGTTATTAACGGTTACGGGTAGGTATGGTGAAACCAATATTACAGTTGCTACACATGGTATTGGAGCACCATCTGCAGCTATAGTTTTTGAAGAACTGCGAATGTATGGTGTTAAGAGAATAGTTAGACTGGGTACTTGTGGTTCGATTAGAGAAGATATTGAACCTGGAACAGTAGTTGTAGCTCTCTCATCGATATATGATGAAGGAGGATGTGGATTGAAACGATACTATAATGGTTTCTCAGCACCAACAGCTCCAGACCCTTATTTAGCGGTTAGAGTTATGGAGGAGATGAGTAGAAACAGTTTAGATTACTATACTGGTGTTGTATACTGTAGCGATTCATTTTATAGTGAGGAGAGTGTTTTAAATAAACTAATTGGTCTCGGAATAACATGTATTGATATGGAAACAGCTGTTCTATATGGTTTAAGCTGGTTACGGGGTTTTAATGCATTATCGATTCTAATTGTTAGTAATAATATTGTTAAGAGGAGCGAACACTATAGTAGCGATATGCTTGAAAGCAAGATATTAAAAACCGCTAAAGCAATAATTGAAGTATTCGATAAACACTATAGTGAGGGTTGAATGTTTTGGAATGTATCGTGAAATAAGGATCTATAATACCTTAACTAAAGAAATAGAGATTTTCGAACCAACAACACCTGGATTTGTGAAAATATATGTTTGTGGAATAACACCATACGACTACACACATCTAGGTCATGCTAGAACATTCGTATTCTTCGATGCATTGAAAAGATTCCTAAGTATGCTAGGCTATAGTGTTCTCCACGTTATGAACATTACCGATATTGATGATAAAATACTATTGAAAGCTTCGAAAACAGGTATTGATTGGAGAGAAGTTGTAGATACTTATACGAAAGACTATATGGATGCATTGAATAAACTAAATATTAAAATAGATCTGCATCCAAGAGTAACAGACCATATTGTCGAAATAATAGAATTCATAAAAACCCTAATCGATAAGGGATACGCATACGTAGCACCTAGTGGTAGCGTATACTTCGATGTAGATAAATATGGTGATTACGGTAAACTAAGCGGTAATATCGATAGGAAAACTTGGAGTCAGGAGACAGAATATGTTTATGAGAAGAAGAACCCATACGATTTCGCGTTATGGAAAGCCCGTAAACCGGGAGAACCGTATTGGGATTCACCATGGGGACCGGGTAGACCGGGTTGGCACATTGAATGTAGCGTTATGAGTACCAAGTATCTCGGAGAAAGAATCGATATACATGGAGGTGGAACAGACCTCATATTCCCACATCATGAGAACGAGAGAGCTCAGAGCGAAGCAGCATTAGGAACTAAACCATGGGTTAAATACTGGGTTCACATAGGTATGCTTACGTTTGAGAATCAGAAAATGAGTAAGAGTCTCGGTAATATCATTTCGCTCAGAGAAGCTTTTAAGAAATGGAACCCTGCAGTAATAAGATTATGGTATCTCACATCACATTACCGTAAACCACAGGATTTCAGCGAGGAATCCATAGAAGCTGTAAATAGGTTCTACGATAGACTAGTATATGCGACTTTAACGATTAAGAAATTGTTGAAAGAAGCTATTAGTCTCCATAAATCTGATGATAGAGATCTAGAGATTTACAATTATATTCTCAGTATTAGAAGAGGATTCTACGAAGCTCTCTCTAACGACTTCAATACACCTAAAGCTATAGCTGAAGTTAATGAATTAATAACATTAATTAACAGAGAACTCGTTACAAACCCCAAATATCTCTTAGTAACAACAACGTATAGGTTATTGAATGAAATGAATCAGATTCTAGGAGTTCTGGATGAATACTTATATGGTGCCGGTAGTAGCGATGAATTAGTTGATAAATTAGTCAAGATCATTATTGATATTAGAAAGGAGCTTAGAGAGAGGAAGATGTACGAATTATCGGATAAAATTAGAGCTGAACTTGAGAGAGAAGGATTTGTAATTATGGATAAGGGGTTGGAAACAACCTGGGTGAGGAGGAAATGAGTATTTCTCAGAAAAGGAAATGGAGAAGTAGTGAAGAAATTGCTGTAAAAGTTCTTGAAAAGAATGGTTTTAGAATTATCGATAGAGGCGCAAAGATCGTTATTAATGGTATTGAAGTTGGAGAAGTTGATGCTATAGCAGAGGATCCTTCTGGAGTGAGATATGCTGTGGAGATTAAGGCTGGAACTATAGATATTAATGGTATTAGACAAGCATATGTAAATTCACAGCTTTTAGGATATAAACCACTAATTGTTGCTAAGGGATTCGCAGATGAGTCTGCTGAAATACTAGCATCTAATCTAGGTGTAAAAACCCTTCTCCTAAGCGACCAGTTCATAATCGATGCTGAAGAACTAGAAGTAATTGTTGAAACAGCGTTTTGGCGTATAATCGAGAATGTTCTCGATATGATGTTTATTGAAAGAGCTCTTGAAGCAGAAGATGAGGAAACGCTAAATGCTATGGTTAAGAGTGGGACAATTAAGGAGTTAGCTGAATCACTAAATTGCTCGATCGAGGAAGCAGTAGATAAAATTAGAAAACTACAGGATAAGAACGTTCTAGGTAGGAATACGAAGAATTATCAAGAATTGAGGTTACAAGCTAAACTCATATTACTAGACCATAAATTAAACAAATTACTTACACCTAGAAACTAAAAACTACTAAGACATGGTTTTCACAAAAACAATACCTAAGTTTTATTTAGTAGCGCCGTACAGTACGTGCAACACGTAACTGGTAGAAACGAATACTTGATTATTCGTAGACCAAATAGAAAAATATTTAGATTAATTCACGAAACACTACTATTCTCGACTACTCCTTAAACTCTATCCCCCTATATATAAATACTTTGTTATCGAATTAGAATGCTGAAGTATTTCTAGAAATTTCGTGGTGAAAGTTGTGGAAAATATCTATGAAGTAATCAGTAGTATTAAGGAGGCATTCGAAAAGGAGGATCTGGTTGGTTTAAAGAAAATAATTGATGAGACAGACCCTTCCGTTCTCGTAGAGGTTCTTAATACTATGGATAGCGAATTGAGAGCTAAGATCGTTCCATACGTGGATTTAATCAAGGTCTCTAAACATATATCTAAACTTAGTGATGAAGCTATAATTGAAATTGAGAATTACAAGGGATTAGACGAGATCGTTGAGCTTCTATATTGGTTGCCCTCCGACGAAGCTGTCGATTTTCTACAGAAACTATCGCCAAAAACTATAGCGAAAATCTTGAAAACAATTAGTCCAAGTAAAGCTAAAGAATTACGTGAACTACTGAAATACAGTCCTGAAAGCGTTGGAGGAGTTATGACTAGTAGAATACCTGTTTTCACTAAAGGTATGAAGATTGCTGATGTTCTGGAAGAATTTGTTAAGAAAATCAAAATTGGATATTATGATACATATAACTACATCTATATTGTTGATAATGATGGAAAACTTATTGGTTGGATTGATGCTAAACAAACATTCATAGCGAATAGAGATAAATTTGTGGAAAGCTATGCTACAAATCCATTAGCAACGGTATATCCGGAAGCAGATAGAGAAGAAGCGGCTAGATTAGCTGTTAAATACGACATGATTGAAATCCCCGTTGTCGATAGGGAAGGTAGGTTATTGGGTGCAGTAACTATAGATGATGTTCTGGATATTGCTATTCATGAATTATCCGAAGACCTCTTGAAACACGGTGGTTTATTAGAACCTATTAGATTAAGCTATACATCATCAACTGTTAAGAAATTAGTTGTTAATAGAGCTGTACCGCTCGTCATTCTATATGTTATGAATACTATAGTAGGTTCTATAATAGCTGCATTTACACATATTATTGAAAAAGTAGCTGTATTAGCTGCTTTCCTACCAATGTTAGCGGATAACTCCGGTAACGTTGGTTCTCAAGCATCAACAATTATTATTAGAAGCTTAGCATTAGGTGAATTATCTACTAAACACGTAAAGTATATTCTTATGAAAGAAATAGCTTTATCTCTAGCTATGGCTTGTGTTCTCCTACCTATAGCTATGTTAATAAGCTTCTCCATAACATTCCTAACTTATAGAAACGTATATTATGCTTTAAAAATAGGAACTATAGTTATTTCAGCACTACTAGTTTCGGTATTAATAAGCGATATCGTTGGATCAATGCTTCCACTACTACTTCTTAAAATTAAACAAGATCCAGCTAGTGCATCAGCACCATTAATAACAACTATTGCCGATATAACGACATCAATAACGTACTTTACGGTAGCTACAGTAATGCTGGGTTTCTAAATAAACTATGTACTCAACGTGTAATAAAGTACTTCAAGTAATTCAAACCGTAATCATATCTTATTTCTAAAGGTCTTAATGTAAGAATACTCTTCTTTATACTATCAATTTGATTAACTAGAGTGGCGACAGCGTCGAAAAATTTCTCTGGATCCCAATCCTCCATAACCACAATATTTACATAACCATTACTACGCATATAGTAGCTTAAACCAACTCTATAATCTGCTAGAACTAATTTGAAATTATTAGCACACATGTATAGAATATTATTAGAAGTTATTGTAGGAGTTATTAATGCAATTATGTTGATCCTTGATAAGAGCTCTTCATAACCATCTGTTTCAATACATATAACGCTAGGTAAGTGTAGGCAGAAACCTAGAGAGCCCTGGTCGGAAACAATCAGTATTTTAAAACCACTCCATAATTGCTCCGTGAGCTTGTAGAATTCAAGTATTTTAACTAGATCTCTACTATCGCTTGTGAATACAGCGATAGAGCTATAATCGGTAGATGAAACCAGCATTTCTTTTGAGAATTTGTAAGGCTCTATTATCGGTATGAAAACCCATTCAATGCCTTTAGCTATGGGGGGCAATAAGTTCTTCTCAAAGGGGGTTGGGTAGATTAACATAACATCTATTCTTAGCAATCTATATGGTGTTAAGAATAAATTGAAAAAATATCTCGTAATCCTAGCAACAACTTTATTCTCAACAAATCTACCGAGTGGGGATACTATTACAACTAATTTTCGAGGCTTAACTATTAAGAGGAGAATCATATAAAACAGTATTCTAAAACCTAATGGTAATGCTAGAAAAACAACCTTGTTATGTATTTTAGCTATAGAACCTAGTTTTTCAAGAAAACCCAATTCATCGATAAAAATCTCGCGTAGTACTAAACCAACAGTTCTAGAAATTACGCTGAACCTATGAACAGCATCTCTAAGCATAGATGATGCCAATACGTAACACTCGTTCAGCAAAACCTAACTACACCTAAATCCACAACGTGATTTAAATAACTACTGTATTATTAAATGTAAATCACACTATACATTATAAGAATTCTAGTTTAATTAAATAAAACCCAGATCTACGATTACAGGTAGCTATTTTGTAAATTAATTCTAAGACTTCTTAGTTCTAATGTAATTCATGATTTCAGAAACAATACTTCTAACTTCATCAATAGTATTCAATTCATCAATATGTTTCTTAGATTCGTAGAGTAAAACTCTGCCTGAATTCTTATCCAGAAATCTCACTATATCCCTATCTCTATAACGGTATATATCGAGCAATTCATAACCATGCTTAGCTAACTCCTCTCTAAATATAACACTCGGATTTTTCGGCATAACCATTGTTCACCCAAATAACTATATCTCGTTATCTAAATACATTCAGATTTAATAGCTTTACAATTCGAAAATTTTCAAAAATGAATTAGGATGAATAGTATTGAAATCAATACGAAGAATTAAATGGTTAGATGGCTACTTATTGCTGGAAACAACCTTCGACTACATTATGTTAAAGAGTGCTAATATTGCGATAGAAGTGAAACCGAAAACAATTATTGTTAAAGGGGCGGAAAACTACAGGATATACAGGACATCTTTTTCCCAGTACATATACGTCTATTTCGTAGAGAAGCTTAAACCATTCACTAATTATTCAAGTAATAATTATAGTCTAGAAAATCTATCTATAAGAATAGAGAACGTTAAAACTAGTATAGGGGATTTCTGCATAATCAAATTACCGGAGCAATTCAATATCCAACACCTAATTATAACTGAAGAGAAAATATGTATAGCCATACATTTGAAGCGTAAGTTAACAACCGAGTTAATTGAAAATACAGTTATCATATATGTTTATTGAGATAGGTCTATTAAAGAACCTCTTACAGACCCGTAACCCAATACTGCATTAACAACGGATTCGGTATTAAAACCATTTACAATATAGATTGGAATACCGAGTTCTCTTGAAATCCTAGCTGTAAACAATAATTTTCCATAAACACCCCCGGTAGCATCTGATGAACTCTGCTCCTTTAATCTCTCGAGAATAGATTCTATATTCTCCTGATCGATACGTTCTATTAGTTTTGCATCACTATGTGTAAGGGGGTTTTTATCGTAAATGCCATCAACATTGGTTAACAAAACTATCCTGTTGGGTTTAACGAATCTAGCTAGTTCTAGAAAAACCTCTTCAGTTGAAACAATACGATAACCGTTCTTCTCCGAATATATGCATTCTCCATAAACAACTGGTATTAGCCCATTTTTTAAAGCATAAACAATGGGGTAGTGGAAAACCATGAAATCACTAGCAGTTTCAACCATTATAGCTGATGTCTGTATCGACACTGTTCTAAAACCATGTTTAACCAAATAATCCACCAGTATAGAATTGAGTCTACGAGTAGATTCCTGACATAGAGTTAAGAATGCTCCTGTACTGGATGAAGAATATGTTTTAACAATATAATGAGCGAAACTACCACCACCATTACCAAGAACCAATTTAACCCTATTTTGAACCATGCTCAACGCTTCTCTAATACTATCTAAAGCACTGTAATTCACAGAGAATGGTTTATCTTTAAAAGTTATGAAACTACCTCCAGCCTTTACGAATACAATAGTTTCGCTCAACACCATCCCCCCTTAAACATCATAGCAGGTGATTTATTGAAAACCATGTAAACGAGAGGTATTTATCGTGAAACTTAGTGTTAAATCCATATATCTAGTTATCGTAGCTATTCTAGCTATAAATAATTTAAATAATTTATCATTAGTAAATAAGGGTTTACTACAGGAAATTAGAGTTAGTGAAGAAGTGTTTAATTATGCTTACCTGGAAAATTATGAATACCATTTCTACGAAACCCCCATATTAAGTTATGCCAATATACCTAGAGGATCTGTGTCATTCGATATCGGTATCCCACTAGGCTACCAAATTACGAAACTCTATCCAAACGATATTCAACCCACTCTAGTAGTCTGGTTTCCTAGAAGAATTATTTTCTGGAACGTAGCGAGAGGCGCGGTAGCTGAGTTCAGTTCGGCTCAAAACTATTTCTCCAAACCAATACTCATAGATCTTGATAATGATAATGTACTCGATTATTTCGTATTCGTGTATAACCAGAGACTAGACGGGTATCCCGCACCAACTAATCAGCCATTCATAGAGGTCAGAGATACTTGGGGGAACATAATTGTTAGATACATAAATTCAAATGTATATATTGATTCACAAACACACTACATGTATAGCTATAGACTCTTCATACCATGGATTAGAAGCACACAATCAGATTCTCAAATTGGTTTAATCGAAATAAATTTCAGTAAACAATTCGAAACCCGTATCCACACAATAGCGAATTTTTCAGGTTCATGTAGTGTTAGTATATGTGATCATAATACAAATTATGAAGTATACGTAATCGGATATAACGACAAAATATTCTTGTTTCCCTCGGGTTCGGATACAGTACTAGTCGTTAATATAGAGGACAATAGCGTTAAATTAGTTGAAACCATAAGTTTAGGATATGAAACTCTAAATGATAACTTAGTGCTACTCGCTAGAAATAGAGTTTCGCTACACATAGCTGGAGAAGGGTATAATCAAGCAATACAGCCATTTGCATATGAATGGTTCGGCAGCAGAGGATTAAAAGCATCCTTCGACGGGAGGTTTCTCGTAATCCCCTATGGCAACGTATTGGTTGAACCAACGACGATATATTATGGTGGAATATGGTACCCCGTTAGAATAGAACAAGTTAGAGGCGTTATAGTACTGGATATGCTGACGAAAACATATAGGTACATTAATATGTTAAGACCCATTCTCTACAAGGGTTTGATATATACTCCAACGTCGTTGGTATCAATAAGCGTTAATCCAACTACTAAAACCATTTATTACGGTGGGTTAGCTTATGCTAGAACATCACCATACCGAATAAATTACATTTACTACGTTGGTCTATACAGATACGACACAAATAGTTTTACCCACCCATTATGGGTTGAGGAATTATCTACAGATATTAATTCGAAGAACATTAATATAGCGTTATCTAGCGACGGCGCCGTACACGTTTCCCCAGAGAAAGTTAAACTAACGTTATCCTCCACAACACTCGATTATATTCTTCACAAGGGTAGAACGGGAACATACTGGACAACTAAAACTATAATATTGAATCCAATGATACTCGATTTGGACGGCGACGGTGCTTTAGACGTGTTATTCATACTATACTATGCTCTCGGAGACGGAACATTATTTTCAGGTAACTATGTATTCACATGGTTAATTCCTAAACTAGTTGATACTAGAAGCGTCTACGTAGTGTGGTTTACAATACCTCGTTCGAAAATAACACTACAATACAGTGATGAAACTAAATCTCAAACACTATATACTCTAGAATACGTATCTAAAGGAGAATCTAATTTAACATTAACCATAAAGTACCAGGATGGAACAGTTGTTTTCAGCAAAACATATAGAGTTGGGAATTATAGTGGAACAATATTTTTGAATAAAGCTGGAAACTACACGTTATCGTTAAAATCAATATCAAGCTACCGTGTCGGAACTAGAATAGATCTTGTTTCGACTTTGGTAACGTATGTTAAGGATCTAGATTTAACTGTAATAAATGTTCGTTACCCTACACGCATATTATTAGAAGAGCCGAGAATATCTAGACTTACTCCAAACCTCTACATTAACGGATTGAAACTAGTTTTCAAACTAGAGAGGTATGATTGGGAGCAAAAGAGATGGGTTAGCGTATCGGGTACTGAGATAGAGTTGTCTTTCAAATACCTGGATAAATGCTACTGCTACGTTATCAAAGACTACGTATTGGATGAGCCTCCCTCACCACCTCCTCCAAAACAACCGCCGCGACCGATACCATTGTTTTCCTCTTTAGAAGGAGTAGATTATGTAGTTTCCTGCAATAATGGTGTTCAATCCGATCTCAGTTTCAATGGAATAACAAAACCTTGGAACGGGGATTACGGTATCGTTATCGGAAATCTCATTCCAGAAACATTTATTGCTGAAATAAGGGTTCGTTACAAGGGTTCCAACATAGATTTGCCTGTTGAAACTAGTATTGATAATTTCTATCTCATAAAGTATCCCGTTATGATGAGCATTGAAGTAAACGATACTTACGCTTTGAGAAACCACGTTATATTAGTGAGCACATCATATCTATATTACGACCCATACGGTAATATTAATGTAGCAGGCGTTCCAGATGGATATGTAACTTATAGATTAGTGAATATGTTGAATAAATCAACCATAATTACTGGAAAGAGCCCTATTAACAATGGTTTAACACTAATTACGATATCTAAAGAATACGTTCTACCTGGAAAATACAGTATTGAAGCGTTTTTTGAACACTCGAGTAACCTATACTCAGCAACTGGAGTTAACGGTAACTATACTGTTCACAAACTAGGTTTTAGAACTGAAGCTAAAGACTTATTATTCAATAGAAGTATTTCGAACGAAGATGTTGTAACAACATATTCACTAATTAGAATATACTGTTTCGAAACCACTGATTCAACCGCCGACCCTATATCCACTGGTCTACACGTTATGGTTATAGACACGATCGATAACCGCACTATATTAGTAAACTATACTTTCGATTCATTCATAGACATCGATTTCAACACGTTGGAAGAGAACAAAACCTACTTATTAATAGTTGAACCGAGTAGTTATAGATGGATTTATGAACCTTGTAGAACAACTTATTTGTTAAAAACAGCTCCTTTGGGTAAAGTCGTTGTTCATGTAGAACCATTATTAGAGATTAGTAGCAGCACCGATATCTACGCGTTAACCATGAACAAAGTCTATTTAAAAATAGTTTTCGAAAACCCATTTAGAGATGAGATAGAACAATTAATGCTTAGAAACGCGAACACTACCCTATGGATCGGCGGGGAGAAACACGTGTTGAATAATACGAATGAAGCAATACTATGGTACCCGCTTACACAAGGTTTATGGAACATAACTGGAGAAATCGTTGTTAATGCAGGTTTTAGAAACATTGTAATCATAGGTTCCAGAATAGTTATGGTTAAACCAATGCCTACATACATTGATGTAAGAAGAGGTAGTATTGAGATCGACGTGTACGACTTACTAGGTAGGAGAGCTAATGGAACCCTAGAGATTGAGGTGAGAAGTTTAAGCGGTAAACTAATTTATAAGAACACGTACAAGTACGATTTGAGAACAGTAATAGTCAATGTTGAACCGAACGATTGGGTCGTTCTCCAAGTAGTATTCAGAGGTAATGGAAGCTACGCCGATTCATGGAGACAACTCCTTATTGATTTAAGCTATAACCTACATAGACCAGTACCTGTTCCAATAAATGAACCCTATACAACACCAATCATCTTTATTACTCTACTCGTAGCTATAATTGTTTCAAGAAAAAAGAGAATTGGAGAAAAATTTGTTGTATCTCGATAGAATTAGAGAAGCTTTAAAAGATGGTAGTGTTAAGTATGCCGTAATTCTCGGATTATTTATTCTACTAACAGCGCCACTCAGCTGGCTTTACTACGATATTAGATACTATATAGATTGGTATAAAGTTGTGTTTAGAAACCCCCTACATACGATAGTTGTGAGGCTAAACCCAAATACTCCTTCTTTAATTCTAACCATACCGTCCGGTTTATTAAGAGTATATGTTGAAGCAGATAAAGTCTCATACCCTCCACTACCCGTTTTACTCTTCGTAGCAACATACGCTGCAGCTAATGCTGTAACCCGCTACCTCCCATTGATAAGACTGATTATTAAACTGCCCTTAATACTATCGTACTACTCAATAACCTACCTTATCGGTAAAAACTATGGTTCAAAAGCTCGCATGCTATGGCTGACCAATGTTTTCTCATTCATAACGATATATACGTATCACACAGATCTGATTGTAGCGTTAGCAATACTTCTAGCATACATAAGTTATACTAAGAATAAATTATTCGTAACGGGCGTGACGGCTTCAATAGCTTTTCTCTTCAAACCATTCTCCGTAATACCACTATTACCGATAGTATTAAAAACTATATATTGCTTAAACACTAGATCCCTAGCAAAACTAACTCTAGGTTTCATAACAACCACAACTATTGTAATTCTACCATTCTTTTTAGTAAACCCATGGATATTCATCTATAAAGCAGTGCTTTACCACTCGTACCGATATCCACAAGAATATAGTTTATGGGCTATACCGATATATGCAGCAAACTATGATTTTACAAAAATACCTGAATTCATAGTGTGGTTATGGTTTCCAATATACCTTATCACAATAGTCTATGTAGCTATCCATATGATTAGAAAGAAGAATTTCGATGAATTAAACGTTTTGAAATACGTAGTTATTCTCTCTCTACTATCCCTCCTCATAAATAAAATTGGGAATTTAAACTACTTCACATGGTATCTACCTTTAATAATAATCTATATTACTAAAACTGAACTACATAGAGATAACAGGTTTCTAACAATTTATGTATCGATACCTACAGCTCTCGGAGTTCTAGCAGGGTTTTTCACATTCTACGCTGCATTCGTTGTTGGAGAACCAATCTATATTATTGAAGATAGAAGTTTATACTCCCCCTATATTGCTGAGAAATCTTTTGACCCAACAACGATACAAGCAATTCTAGCTGAATTCTTTAGATTAAATGCATTATGGTTTTTTAAACCATTATATGAAAGTTCAAATCTCTCGTATATCATATACACACTCTTGTATAATATTTTCTTAATTTACATGGTAATTAAATTCGTGTGTATTAAACATGGAACTTGAATATAAGGAGGAATATGTAAGAATAATTGAGAAACAAGTAGCTCAACACACTATATTCGTAGGTTTAGTTTACGCTGTAGTCTTCTCATTAGCAATTAGTGTAATAATAGCCATAATACTGAAACCAACTGTTTCAACACTCATAACATACACTATTCTACTAGGCGCAATACCTATTTCAATAACCTCTATTATATATTCTAGAATAAATTCGAAGAGATTCGCAGAGAAAGCTAAGGAATTCGTGGATTTAATTGAAAAACTCGGTAAACGCTTCAATACAGCCAAAATCGAATTACTAGAAGCACCTCCACCACCACTAATATCTATATTTAATTATGATGAGAAGTTCCTAGCCATAGTATATTATGATACAATGAATATTCATGTCAACATACTGGAACCAATTAAGATTAAAGAATCTGAAGGATACATACCCATCTATCTCGTTAAGAAGAAGGAATGGTTATCTACAAGAAAAGTTGGAGATAGAAACGTTAAAACCTATAAGGGAGAAGTAGCTATTCCCATTCCCTTGAAAGACCGTGTTATCGAAGGATTATTCTATATAACTGAAATAAGATTCACCAACCCCGCAGTAGAAGATATTTATGGATTTCTAGAAACTATTTTAAAAACTAGTAATTAATACTAAACTCTTTAGGTATTTTAATAACTAAGGAGTAGATTTCAAATGAATTTTAAAATAACAGTTTTTACGATAATGTTGATATTAACTTCTCTAGTACTGGTAGATAATGTTTCAGCATCTCTATATAGGATAGTTGACCGGAACTATAAATTTGTTTATCATATTGAAAATAGAATAAGGAGTTCTATAGAATACTACATTGTTGAAGTTATTGAAACAACCTTGGGTGTCGAGAGAATTCTAAGACTTAAAATTACGTATGATAATGGTTCTTTCAAAACATATCAAGTTGAAACTATTCCTGAGAGTGCTTTAAGCCTCTACATACCCGTATTATCCGATTATGATGTAACTAGATTAATAGCTGAAGGTAAAAGCACTTTATCCTTCCCCATTAGAGTATCAGATTGGAATAAACCAATAAACGAAACCCAACCTTTTACATATAAAACAATACTGTTAAAACCTAGAGATTACGATACAACCATTACTCTCTCTGATAACAATGTTGTTAGAGCAGTCATGTGTAGTGCATTCGATGAACCCTACCTGTTAACAATATATATTGATCAAAGGTATGGATTACTTCTAAAACTAATAGCTATAGATATTAGAACCGGTAATGAAACTATAGTTGTAAATCTAGAGTATGCTAATATACTTGAAACTACAAGAGAACAAACTACGATAAATCGCTCGAAACTTGAAGAAAAGATTACTAAATACCTCGCTATAGTTATGGTTGCCGTAACGGTAGCTATAGTGGTATATATTTATTCCCGAATAGATTAGGTGTTCATAGGTTTTGCTAATATTCATAGGTTTGGGTTTCGCGCCTCAACATCTTACGTTGGAAGCATTGAACCATATTGTTAAGTGTGACAAGATCATTATAGATACATATACAGGTATTATTCAAGAAGACTATATCGATACAATAAAGCCTTTATTGAAGGGAAAAGAAGTTGTTTACGCTAAGAGAAGGGATCTTGAAGGCTCTTCTATAGAGAAACTGGTTGCTGAAGCTAAGAATAGAGATATAGTTGTACTTGTTCCAGGAGACCCATTCATAGCTACAACACATGATGCGATTAGAGCTGAAGCTGGTAGAAGAGGTGTTAAAGTTAAAGTTGTGAATGGTTTATCAATCGTAAACCTAGCAATTACTAAGTGTGGTCTTCAAATCTATAGGTTTGGTAAAGTAATTACACTAGTTTTCCCAGAAATAACTAAACCGTATTCCGTCATAGATACGATATATGATAATCTAAATAGGAGACTACATACACTCGTACTACTAGATATTAGAGTAGAGGAGGGGAAGTATATGGGGATAGGAGAAGCTGTCGATATACTTATAGATATGGATGTTGAGAATAGATTAGCGAATACTATTGGTATTGGTTTAGAAAGACTAGGATTCAGAGATGAAAAGGTAATTGCAGATTTATTACCATCTCTACGCAAATATAGGTTCCATAAACCTCCACATTCTTTAATTATTCTCTCAGAACCCCATCCTATAGAACTAGATTGTCTATTACACTATTGTAACCTACCATTAAATGTATATTTAGATTTCTCATCTAGACGTAAAGGGGGTTAATAAAACAAAACTTTAAATACTGGATGCAAAATACTATCATTATTGGTGATTGTGTTGGACAGATCGTCCAAGCTAATAGTAATTATAATAACACTAATACTCATAAATACACCACAATTAACGTATACAGAAGAAAATCTAGTAACAAGTAATTCAACTATAGTTGTGAGAGATGCTTTAGATAGAGAAGTTGAGATACAGGCTCCCGTAACTAGAATTGTTTCGTTAGCACCAAGTATTACTGAAATCCTATTTGCATTAAATAAACAAGATTTAATTGTAGGTGTTGATGCTATATCTTACGATGATCCACATTATGGAATTGCTGATTACGTTAGGGAAAAAGGAATTAGGAATGTTGGGGGATATTGGTGGAGTTTAATAAGTATAGAAGCTATTTTAGAGTTAGAACCGGATTTAGTATTAGCTGATAAAGGAGCTCATCTACCTCTACTGAATACATTTGAAGAATTAGGGTTGAAAACCATATATCTCCATAGCGGTTCAGCTAGAGAACTCGCTGAAGTTTATAAAGATATAGAGATTGTCGGATTAATTCTAAACTGTACGTTAGAAGCTTCACAATTAATCTTAAATATAAGTAGAGAATTCGAATATTACAGCGAATACTTGAAGAACAATATGTATCCCGTTAAATACCTCTTCATCATATATATAGATGGAGGAGTATGGGTTGCCGGTAGGTCGACGTACATAGATGATGCTTTGAATAGACTTGGTTTAACGAATACTGTAGATATGAATGGGTGGGTTCTCTTAAGCATTGAGGACTTATACCGCTTATCTCCAGATGTGATAATGATTACCACTATGGTTGAAAGCGATATTGTAAATATTGAAAAACTAGTAGATACGTATGGACTCTATAGAATTACATCTAGAATAATCATATTAAAACCAATGGAAAGCGATTACTTCTTAAGACCCGGACCTTTAGTCAAGAATATACCTAGAACAATATACTCGATACTAGAGAGTTATGGATTTAGAAAACCACCACCATTAAGTGAATCCAAAAGCATTCCAGTAATTAATCTAGTATTGATTTTAATAGCTACAGCTTTGTTTTTGGTGAAGAGAAGGTGATGAAAGGGTTTCATATATCTCGATAAATTGATTTTTCTAACCACATTAATAGCGTTACTCATCGTTACTTCCTATATATCAATCTATCATGGAACAAATAATCCTCTAATCATTAATTATAGATTAACGAGAGTATTATCGGTTATTTTATCAGGTTTAGTTATTGGTTTTAACGCATCGTATCTACAAAGCTGTTTACGTAATCCGTTAGTCGATCACTATATTTTAGGAGTAGGTAGTGGAGCTGTTTTTTCAACATATTTAGCATTCATAATACTCTCAACCAATATATTTCTATTAACAAGCGTTTTTGCAGTTGCCGGTGGACTGTTAGCTTTAGTAATAACGATTACGGTATCCGAGTACCTAGGTGGAAGCGATTATGCATACATATTGGTTGGTATTGGTGTAAACTCTCTTTTCTCGGGTTTAACCATTCTATTCTCGCAAATAGCTATGAGGAAATTAACCATCCCCCATCCAATGCTGATGCTAATAGGTAGTTTCATAAATGCATCTTCAAAAAACATCCCGTATCTATTAGCTACATTAATAGCAACGATAATATCATACCCCCTACTATCCAAACCTTTAAATACAATTATTTTAGGAGACTACTATTCTAAACAACTAGGCTATAATCCACGTATAGCTAGATTCACAACTATAGTTTTAGCAGGTACTACAACATCTATTGTAGTATCTATTCATGGAACAATCGGTTTCGTAGGACTAGTTTCACCACATTTATCTAGATTATCTATGAAAACAGCTGACCAGAGATTTGTAGCTCCAAGTTCAGCTCTATTGTCAAGTATACTATTATTACTAACTGATACCATGTCGAGAACATTACTAGCTAAAAGCATTGGTGAAATACCTGCTGGAGCAATTGTTTCCATAATTGGTGCTCCACTATTCATCTACATGTTAATCTCTAGGTTTAGGAAGTGATTAACTTTGATCAATGTAAAGAGCTTAACTGTAAAATACGGTGATTTTACAGCATTAAATGATATAACGTTGTTAATACCGGAGAACAAAGCTACATGTATACTTGGACCTAATGGTGCTGGTAAATCAACATTACTTAAAACTATCGCTAAACTAGTTGATTATAGAGGATGTTTATATCTAGATGGATTAGAAGTTTCTAAAACACCTATTAAAACCATTGCTAGACTCGTATCGTATGTTCAACCAATAGATACACGTGAATTCATGGGATTAACTGTACGCGACGTCCTACTCATCGCTCAATACCCGGTAACTACTGGTTTTATTGAAAGCAGTTTCCATCTCGAAAGAGCAATCACTGTTCTGAAACAACTAGGTTCCGATAAACTTATTCATAGGAAACTCAACGAGTTGAGTTCTGGTGAATTGCAGAGAGTAGTTTTAGCTATTGGTTTGGTAAAGAACCCGAAATATTTATTATTCGATGAAATCGATCTCCATATTGATATTGGTTTTAAGAAGAGCTTAGTTAAACTTATTAGGGTATGGAGCAGGGATAAAACAGTTGTTTTTACAACACACGATCTAGTTTTCGGAACATCTATTGGAGATTACTTTATCCTACTAGATCAAGGTAGAGTAGTCTATATTGGTGAATCCGAAGATTTGATCAATAATGTAGAACTCGTTGAGAAAGTGTTTAATGCTAAAATAATTACTTATAGATATGGAGAGAGGTATATTCTAATCCCTATTTACTACTAATACAGATCTTGAAAAGACCCTGTAAAAGTATGGATTCGTTTATAAAAGGTTTATATTCCTTCCAAAGAACTAGAATCGAGCCGTTATTGAAAACTTTATTCAAAAACCTATGGTATTTAGATGCAATACGTTTAGGCACTTTCGGTAATACCGTTACATTAGCTTCACGAATACCAATAATTTCGAAAACCCATGGTTTACCCGTTGATATAACTATATGGTCCCGTAAATTAGTAATATTGTTACGTATTTTTTCGAGTACATCACTATCGAAACAACAAATAGTGGTTAATATGTAATCATCTATACTGAAAGATTCGAAACACAAACGTGTAAAAAATTCTAGTTTATCCTTATTTATACATAAATCATTATTCTTCATTAAAAACCCCTTATCGATAAGTTTAGAAACAGCTTCTCTAACTCTTCTCTCACTAATGCATGTTCTTCTAGATAAAGCTCTCCTACCCAAACAATACTCGTTACTTAAAACCATAAGTATGGATGATTCTTCTATAAATAAATCTTCATCTAATTGTTTGAAGAAGTCTTCTATAGATACACACGATACTTTAACCAATTTCCTTCTCCAATAAACCTATTAATTCCTCATAATCAACTATTTTAGCTCCATATACTTTCTCCATGTATTTAAGAGCATACTCGTGATCCTCTTTAGTGAAAGCAGCTACAGCGTCTTTAACGACAATAATGTTGTATCCAAGATAGAAAGCATCCCACGCTGTGTGTAGAATACATATGTGCGTATGTATTCCCGTCAAAATAACCGTATCTATACCTAAACCTCTAAGAATCTGATCTAAACCAGTATCTCTAAAACCACTATAGCTTCTCTTAAACAAAACAATATCTTTCTCCGTAGGCTCAAGTTCCTTAACAATTGCTGCTTCACTACTACCCGCCATAGCGTGTGAACCCCATATCTTAATTTCTCTATCGTAAGGAATATGTTGGTCAATAACATATACTACCAAAATCCCCCTTCTCCTAGCTTCTCTAAGCAGGAGGGATATCCTGGGGATCAAGACTTCGGCTTCAGGACTCCTAAGTCTACCTCTAACGAATTCTTCAAGCATATCTATAACTAATAGAACAGGTTTCAAGATTCACACCATTATTGATAACCAATATTTACCTTTAAATTATTTAATGTTGTTCAGATGATGAACGAATTCGGTTCGGAATAGATGAAGAACCGTGTGAGGACTGATAATTACAAATACATATGTTTGTTACGTATATGTTGAATCAATACCAGTTAATACACGAATTAATAGTTAATAAACTATATATACCATGATCAAAATCTTAATTTGAAAACGGTGATTACACGTGTCTATCCACGATTATACTACATTATATGAAAACGACCCTACTTATCAAATGGCTGTTAAACAGCTTCGTGAATCTGCAGCAATACTTGGATTATCCGATGATATTGTAGAAATACTGAGACATCCTGAAAAGCTCATTCAGGTTAAAATAACCATTAGGAGAGATAATGGTAGATTAGAAACATTTATTGGTTGGAGAAGCCAACATAATAGTGCTTTGGGTCCATATAAGGGCGGTATTCGATACCACCCGAATGCTACAGCTGGAGAAACAGTTGCTTTATCAATGTGGATGACTTGGAAATGCTCATTAGCGGGTATACCCTACGGTGGTGGTAAAGGATCTGTTAGAGTAGACCCTAAACAGCTAAGCTCGAGAGAAATCGAAGAGTTGAGTAGAAAGTATTTTGCAGCGATATCTAGAGAAGTTGGTGAAGATATCGATATACCGGCTCCGGACGTCTATACTAATCCACAAACAATGGCTTGGTATTTCGACGAATACTCAAAAATCGTTGGTTACCCGGCTTGGGGCGTTGTCACAGCTAAACCTCACGAAATTGGTGGTTTGAAAGCTAGAGTTATATCTACGGGTTACGGTACAGCATTAGCTGCGCGTGAAGCAGCCAAGAAAGTATTTGGGTCTCACGAAGGTAAAACGGTTGCTGTACAGGGTTTCGGAAATGTTGGTTCTTACGCTGCACTATACGCTGCTAAATGGGGGTGTAAAGTAGTTGCTGTTTCTGATAGTAAAGGTGGTGTATACTCGCCTACTGGTCTGGATGTTGAGAAGTTAATAGAGGTTAAGGAGAAAACCGGTAGTGTTGTTAACTATAGTGGTGATGTTAAATACATTAGTAACGAGGAGTTGTTAGAACTCGATGTAGATATACTAATTCCATCAGCTATAGAGAACGTTATTACGGATAAGAACGCTCCAAGAATTAAAGCAAAGATTATTAGTGAAGGAGCTAATGGACCCACAACCCCCGAGGCTGACAAGATACTACATGATAAAGGAGTTGTAGTTATACCCGATATATTGGCTAATGCTGGTGGAGTTACTATGAGTTGGATCGAATGGTGTAACAATAGAATGGGTAATTGGTTAACAGATGAGGAAGCTCTTGAGAGATTAGATAAGATCATGTCTAGAAACTTCCACTTAGTATATGATGAGTGGCAGAAGAGATTCAGTAATTATCCAATGAGGATCGCTGCATACGCTATAGCAATTGACCGCGTCGTTAAAGCTATGAAGCTACGAGGATGGATCTAGATATTTCCTAGTTATCAGTAGTTTTTCTCCTAGAATAAATCACTTCACCATCAATATTTCTTATTTCAACAACCCTATGGAAAGGAATCGCATCCTCACCTATATAGATATATCCTCTACGAATATCCTTTATAGACGAGAATGGAATAAACCTATATCCTTCTTCAAAATTATTTCTATGTTTAATCACTAATACGTATTTATCACGGTCCATTCCAAAAAAGATCTTACGTAACCAAACCTCGATCTCTCCACGCTTCTTCAAAGTAAAATCACGAAACTATTTAAAACTAATTCGAACAGAGTCTAGATACGTGAGACATCATTTCACATCATTTATCGATGGGTTTAATAAACAAATAACTACTTCTCTCTACTAATAATTAAATCCAGGAGTTCAGTCAGAATATTCTTAGCTTTTACATTAATACTACTGGAGGATTCTATAGCTTTTCTAGCCTTACCAGCTTCTTCAGCAATACGTTTCTTCACATAATCTAAACTACCGGATTCAACAACTATCTTCCTAACTTTCTCAACATCTCTCAACGATATATCTCTACTACCCCTCCGATCATAAATTTCTTCTAAAAACTCCCTATCCCCGTTTGAAGCCAGTTCATACGCTTTAACGATCAGTAAAGTTTTCTTCTTCTCTTTAACATCGCTATCCGCGGGCTTACCGGTTACTTTCTCGTCTCCAAATAAACCTAATACATCATCTACAAGTTGGAACGCTAAACCAGCCGGTATAGCGTAAGCTGATAAATCTCTCAGTAAGTTTTCATCACCTCCACTAGCTATAGCTCCAATATGTAATGGAAGCTCAACAGTATAAGATGCTGTTTTTAAAATATGAACAGTTACCACGTGTTTCTCACTAATAGACCTGAGAGGTAATTGAGATGTTAATACATCTAAGTACTGTCCATAAGCAACTAATCTTAAACCACGAGTATATGTTTGTAGAAGCTTCTTCAAAGTATCTCCAGGTAATTCGAGTTTACTAAACATATTAACAGCTAGTGCTTCCAAATAATCACCAATAGTTATTGCTTGAGAAACGCCGTAATGGTCACAATCAACCATTGATCTCTCAATACATTTATTTCTAAACAATACATGTATAGTTGGACCACCTCTTCTAACAACATCTCTATCCATTATATCATCGTGGATCAAGAGATAATTATGTAGAAATTCAACGCTAGAAACGAGGTACTTTATGTTGGGGTTCTGTAAACCCCATTCTCTAGACCAGTAGCCGAGAAGAACTAGTAATGGTCTAATTCTCTTACCCCCTCTGAGTATGAAATCTTTAGCTGAATACGCTATATCTAGTAGTTCGCTAGAATACATATTCATTTCATTCATTAATGAATTCATGATTTCAACAACGGTTTCCTCAACCATCTCTTTAACAATTCTAAGCATACTGTCCAGATCGCTGATTTCAGAAGAGTACATTTTGATCAACGTTTACGTTCCTTTAATTCAAGTAATTCCTTTACTACATTTAACTCTTTCCTATCTCCAATAATATCCCAATAGATACCTCTAGGCTTTAATCTAGATTTTTGAACTTCATATGCACGTGTTGGCGTAAATATATAATCAATTAATAAATCATGTTTCTCTACGGGAACATAATCAACAATTTGTAAATCATGAACTGTGGTAGCAACAGGAGTATTTTCATCTACAACCCCTATCTCCCTCAAAATGCCATACTCTAGATCGCCATAACCACCGCCTTTACCAAGCCTTCTTCCCTCAAGATCTACGGCAACAGAACCAGTAACTACGAGGTCAATAGTGGGGATTTCTGTAAGCTTAATTATTTTTCCATACTTGAAGAAACCATTTATTGTCGATGCATAACTGTAGAGTCTAGGCGGTATAACATTAGGGTCTAAAATAACAAATCCTTTACGAAGCTTTGGTGTAGCTGAAACAACTATTTTGCCATCTAATAATGCTCTATACCTAACTGGTTTTTGAGGCGAATCAGGGTTAACCTTAACTACACTCGCATTAAACCATATTCTCGTTTGGAACAATTTCTCAGCAGCTTTTTCAGCACCAATAAAGTTCGGTATTCTACCATAGATCGGTTTTGGAAATTTCGCTACACCTTTCTCTTCAAGTATTCTCCAAATATACTCTCTAATTCTCAATTTATCTCTCTTAATCTGATCCATTTTAGAAACAACCTACATGTTCCTAATTTAATAAGGAGTTCCATTTAATATATATTATGTGATGCTGTGAAAGAAATATATTAGTGTAATCGAGATGATGCTTTTGAATCGTTTTAGGTTATTAATAATAATTTTGTTATTAGTTTTAACCAATACGAATACATGTTGCTTCTTCAATGCATGGAACATTATTATTGCAGAAAAACAACATCTTGAATATGAATCGTTATGGATTAGCAATTATTTCGTGAACGTATCTATCGATCTGAGAAATGGTGGGATCATTAAGAGCTATAAATATGGTAATACAGAGATTACAAGTACTCGATATTTCGAAACATATATGATAAGAGACTGTATATTCTATGAAATAACTCCACCTGTAGCCCACTTAGAACCTTGGTGGCCGGGTTCGGCATTCGGTAGAGTGGCTAAACTTGAACGTTTCGAGAAAGGGATTTATAGGAGCATTATTGAGGTTTCATATGATTTATACTCTCCAGACGTAGTGTTGATTAAGAAATATGTTTTCTACTTCGACAAACCGTGGTTTGACATAGAATACGTATTCACGAATAGGGGGCAAACTCCAGTTAATATTGATTTAAGCTCACCACTCTATGGTTGGAATAGACCAGTATCTTTTGGAGTAGAAATTTCAAGTAGTTTCGCCGGAACCTATGCTAATGATGTTAAAATCGTTTCAACTAAAAGAGCATTAATTGGAGGGGTAGCTCGTTTTCCTAATCTAACGATAGCTGATGGTGAGGTTAAATACGTTGGGCTCCTCTCTGGAGTAGATGATTATCCGATACCTCAAGGAATTATCGTTATAGTGATGAATGAAACTATAAATGAAACATATAGTGTATGGTTCGAAATTAGTGGTTCAAGAGTAAGGGACGCCCCATTATCCAACGTTATACGAATTGAAATGAAAGCTTTCACCTTGCCTCCAGTATCTTCAAAGAAATACCAGTTTAGAGTATATGTTGGTCCGCTAATATACTATTATTTACAACAGCTAAATATCGCTGCGATAAGAGACAAGTATTTAGAAGCGACTGGTGGTAAGGTAGATTTAGCGAGAATAACGGTCCCTGGTTTTCAACAACCACCCTATACTCTCTCAATAAGTTTTAATGTAGCAGACCCTGGTTTATACCCTGATGCTACGCTATCTGTATACCGGGTGCTCGATGATGGCGAGATATTGATTTATAATGGAGTCCCCGATAAACCAGTATCTTTAAAGAACCTATCAAGCGGGTTATACGTTGTTCGTATAAACCCCACTTCAGGTTCTACACGTAATAATGAATACTTATTCACGAATTTAACGCTTAACGGTTTGGAAGGAGGAGAGATACGTTTATGGATCATGAGCGATACTGTTATAAACGTTAATTACGAGTTAGTGAAGTTGGCTAAACTAATCCTAACATTTATTGATGAAACCTACACTGAAATTCGACGAGAGAACCTGAAAGATCTAGTTGTCATTCTTATCGATAGATACGGTAATATGAAATTATATAACGCTTCTGAAGCTAGAGTAATCCTGTTAGCTCCCGACGTATACGAAATTGTTATTGATAAGAGATTTGGCGATAGGAGCGTTACCGACATTTACTTTAACAATTTGAGAATCCTCTATAGAACGGATACTGTGGATGGAAAACCAGTTTGTAGATTTAAATTAGATTTGAGAAACCCCGGTGAATACGATATGCTAGTAGTAAGATATGGTGGAGCCTACTTAGCTGGAGAAAACCCGTTTACTATAACATTCCTCATTGCAATATTCGCTAGTGCCGGTTTAATATTAGCAATAATAATCTTCTTCGGATTGAGGAGGAGAAGGATTTGAAACCAGTTCTACAAGTTGCTCTCGACTTCACAGATCTATATGATGCATTAGAATTGGCTACTAAATTATCCAGTAGCGTTGGAAAAGAGAATTTGTGGATAGAAGCTGGAACACCGTTAATAAAATCATGGGGTAGAGTTGCTGTTAAATTACTTAAGGAATTCACGGGTTGCACAGTAGTTGCCGATACTAAGACTATGGATACTGGCGGTTTAGAAGCTGAGCTTTTCTACAGAGCCGGAGCCGACGTTGTTACGATTCTTGGATTAGCTGATGATTCAACAGTAAAGGAGGCTATTGGGAAAGCGAGAGAGTATAATAAACTCGTAGCTATAGATTTGATTAATCATCCAAACCCTATTAATAGAGCCGTTGAAGTCGTGGAAGCCGGTGCCGATATTGTAATTTACCACGTAGGTATCGATGTACAGAAGAAAAGGGGTTTATCGGTAACGGATATGATTAATGAATTAATTGAATTGAGAAAGAGAATTCAAAATCGCATAGCTGTTGCTGGAGGCATTAAACACGGCGATACCCGTAGATTCTTAGATATCGGTATTGATATCATAATAGTTGGCTCAGCTATAACTAAATCCGATAACCCCGTAGAAGCGACTAAGAGGTTTATAGAGGAATTATTGAGTAGTAAACCATAAATTTAGAGGACCACCAAATATAGGAGAAGCAATTGCAAATATAGTTTCTAAAATCTTGGTTTTTCAACGACTTTATCGATAACTCCACTTTCCACTACGTCTCTAAATCTACTTCTCTGCTCGTTAAGTAGAATTAAGAGTTTTTCTAAAGCTCTCTTCTTACATTGACCACAAAGTACTTTGCCAGATATACAATCATTATATATGTCTCTCAACTCCCCATCGGTCTCTGCGAGGAAGTATAGATAGAGTTGATAAATAGAACATTTATGAGGCTCTCCTCCAAGCTTCCTCTGCTCATCGGCAGTCGCTCTACCACCGGTTAAAGCCATAGCGATTTTCTTAGCAACAATATCGTTATCGTCGAGGAGAAAGATCGCATAATCCGGTCTCGAACTACTCATTTTATTCCCATCCAATCCCGTTATGAATTTGTGATACATAGATGATGGTCTTACAAATCCTAGTTCATTACTGAATCTATCAGCCAGATCTCTAGTGAGTCTAATATGTGGATCCTGATCTGCACCTACAGGTACAATAATGTTCCTGTACTCGCCGAATTCTTTTAATTGAGAATGTAGAATATCGGCAACTTGTGTTAATGCAGAAACTATTTTAGCTGGTGTGAGGTCACCGTATATAGCTTCCATTTCGTTGAAAGAAACTTTTCTTGAAAAGAAATGTATTAGTCTATAGTAATCCTCACTATAATTTGTTTGGAAATAGAAATCCGTTTCTAAACTATCCAAACCCCACGCTAAAGCATGCGCAATATACTCCACACCATATTTAATAGTTAAATCCCTATCCAACCTCCTAACAGCATAGGCTTCGGCATCAGCTATAACAACCCTAACTTTAGCACCAATTTTTTGAAAATACTTAAGCTCCTCGATAACCATTAAATGACCCAGGTGAACATGACCGCTAGGCATGAATCCCGTTAAAACAATTGATTTTTCACCACTGTAGAAATTCTTAATCCATTTACCCATATCTCTATGTCCAAAAACAACTCTCCTCTCGAAAAACCTATGTTTAACTCTTAAATCATCGATAACGGTATCTATAGGTTCAATACCGAAGAGTTCGTAAAGTTTAGAGTAATCGGATATATCCATATGACCCCATGGATCGAGTTTAATGTTCAAATAGAACACCGTTTAAACCACAATTGTAGCATTACTAAACACATGTTTACCTTTAATAATTAAGTTAATTCTACTCCATTTGAACCTATTAATTAACGATAAATATATATTACCGCTCCTCTCATTAGCAATCCCCAGATCAATGACCATGAAGCAAGCCAAACCTCCCTCTTTAATAACTAGGGGTTTTAAACCTATAGAGTAGTATCCATTTATTAAAATAAATTTCAGTATTGTTAATGGGTCTATTTTAGAATAGTATAGGAGAATAAAAGCTTCTTCCCAAATATCCGGGTGGAAACAACCAGCATTATCTGTTCCAATAGCGACCCTAACACCGTATTTGAGAGCTTTATGGTAATCTGGAAGTTTACCTGAAAACCAGATGTTACTTCTTGGGCATGAAACTAGTGTAATACCTTGATCTGCAAGTATTTTAAATTCCCAATCTTCAAGGAAAACTCCGTGAACAACTTGTTTCAATTTAATCCCTAATGACAATAGGTAATGTAAACCCCCGGTTTCCTCCATCCATCTATTTTCAGATATGTGTGATGATACGATCCTGTTTCGAGAAATTCTAGCTATTTCACTTGATCTAAATACAGGGATTACGACAGGATTGGATATGCCGAGTCCACTACAATGTTTGAGAATTTCCTCTAAATCGTCGTTAACCCAATCAACTGGTCTAGATAACCCAATATAATTCGTATGGATCTTTCCCAGTTCATAAGCGAGCTCTCTACATAACAAGTATTTTTCCTGATAATCCACTATGTAGGAGTATTGGAGAAACAGGTTGAGTAACTCGCTAGGCATTAGAGGTTCTTTATAAAGCTGTATTAAACTATGTTTTAAACCTTTTCTACCAGCATAATCCGAAAGAGATAAGCCGAAGTGATGATCCGGTGCTCTATAATCATTTAAATGAATATGTGCATTAACCGGTAATGGAACTGCTACACCTCCATTAATATGAGCATCTCCAACCCAGCCCCTACCGATTTCTTTAATAAATCCATCTTCTACCACTAAATGAGCTCTACCTAGATCCTCCAATTCTTCGCCATATAAGATATGATGTAGATTTATGATCAGAGCCGGAGATCCCCTCTTCATCTCTAATCAAGCTGGACAAGGCTCATCATTAGAGTAAATTAATGAGGTAGACATAAATTAATCCAATAATCTATTCATGTAAAAAGCCATCACACATGAAATGCCGTTATTTTGGAGGTGATGAAATAAACCAATATAAAACTAAACCTTTATTAGTGAAATAAACATTTTGATTAGGGGGCTGTAGGGTTTGATAGACTGGAGTATTGTTAGGAATCATTTACTACAAGGTAAGCCGCTATTAGTTTTTGATAGTATGGAGAGAGAATCTGAGGTGGATATGGTTTTCTACGCTGAGAAGATCGATTCTTCCAAAATAAGTTTCTTAAGGAGAAATGCTGGTGGATTAATATGTTTTGCAACAGGTTCTCTTGTTAGAGAAGCGTTAGGAATCAACTATATTCAAGATATGCTTATCAATAACCCATCAATTAAGGAGCTTGTTAGTAAAAAACCTAGATATGGCGATCAACCTGCTTTCAGCATATGGGTTAACCATATTAATACGTATACTGGTATAACCGATAGGGATCGAGCGTTAACTTTGAGAAACCTATATGAAGTAGTTTCTCTAGTGTATAAGGGTTATTTCAGAGAAGCTAGAGATAAGTTTATGAAGGAATTCTATGCGCCGGGACATGTACCTATACTCATATCTAGAGGTTTAAACAATAGAAGAGGACATACAGAGCTTGTAACAGCTCTGGCATTAATATCCGGTTTAACTCCGGCTATGGTTATATCGGAAATGCTTGGAGAAGATAGTAGTTTACCATACGAAGATGCTAAAAAATTCGCTCAAAAAAACAATCTTTTGTTTCTAGAAGGAGTTGATATTGTTTTCGAAGCTGAGAAGAGGGGTTTTCTAAATGACTAGAATAGGTGTTGTTGATACAACTTTCGCTAGAGTGGATATGGCTAAATACGTGATTAGAATATTGGAGAAGGAGATTCCGGGAGTTGAGATAATCAGATATACCGTTCCGGGTTTGAAGGATATTCCAGTCGCTACCCGTAAATTATTGATTGACGAGAAATGTGATGGCGCAATAACTCTTGGTTGGGTTGGTGCAGATCTAACCGATAAATTCACATATTTAGCAACAAGTATTGGATTAATTATACTTCAAATACTTACAGGTAAACACGTTATCGATGTTACCGTTCATGAAGATGAAGCTAGAGATGAGAAGGAACTCTACGATATAGCTATTGATAGAGCTGTTAAACATGCTTTAAATCTTGTAAATCTACTTAAATACGGTAGAGAAGCATTAAGTAAATTCGCTGGAAAAGGGCTCCGCCAAGGTAAGCCCGATGTTGGACCCATTATTGAAGAATAGGGTGTTAGAAGATGGTTAGAATAGGGATTGTTTTATCGGAATTCAACTACGATATATCTTACTTAATGCTTCAGAAAGCTCTGGAACATGCAAAATTCCTTGGGCTACAAGTATCCATAGTAATTAAAGTTCCTGGGGTTCTTGAAACCCCATTAGCTACTCGTGAATTATTATTGAAGAGTGATGTCGACGGTGTTGTCGTTCTCGGCGCTGTACTTAAAGGCGAAACTAAACATGACGAAGTTGTTGCTCATCAAGCTATTAGGAAACTAGTAGATCTCTCTGTAGAGTTCGGTAAACCAGTTGGAGTAGGCGTTATAGGACCTGGAGCTACTAGGAGTCAGGCTTTAGAGAGGATTGAAGAATATAGCCGTAGAGCTGTCGAAGCAGTTGCTAAAATGATTAAGAGAATCGGAGAATGTAGGGGTTCTGTATTCAAAGGTGAAACCGTTTTTATAGATTAGAGTGAAGGGTTTTGCCTCGGATAACGCTTGTTAAACTAGTTGATTATAGGAAATGGACTGAAGAACTTGGTTTCGATAGAGAGGGATTGATACAGATTAAACAAGCAGAGATATATAGATGGATCCAGGAGAGAGCTTGGAGTATGGGTTTCTTCGCCATGCCCTTAATGTATGACCATTACCTAATATTGACGAACGGTATTAGTAGAGAGGAATTAATAGATCTCGCTGAGTACATTGAAGAGAAAACTCCATGCTCTATAAAAGTAGTTTCAATTACACATAAAAACCCAGCTATAGCACAACTCTATGCTTCACGTATACTTCAAGTATCTGAAAATAAAATCACGTATATCGACGGCGAAGATAGTGTTAACGTTATTGCACACATCGATCTAAACGATATAACGAGTTTAATTAATGAAACGAGCATTTATGAAGCATATTTAGAGGTAAACATGTTACTAAACCAATTATCATCCCAGATCTATGAGCAAAACGGATTAGTAAGCTATCTTGGAGGAGATAATTTTGTAGCTATACTTCCAAGCGAGAATTACGAGAAACTCATAACTAGAATTCCAGGTTGTTTAAAAGTTGGTGTAGGGGTTTCAATCAATCCTAGAGAAGCGTTTAAACTAGCCGCAGAAGCATTGACTAGAATACGGAAAGGTTATGTTAAAACAAATTACCTCATCATCCAATCCTCTTCTTAACTAAAACCTCGTAAACCAATAGAGTTATAGAAATAACGGGTCCAACTAAGAGTAATTCATTAAAATCGCTTTTCTCATCGCTGGAGCCAACGGGAGCGAACCAAGACCTATCTGTTGAGCTTGTTTCAACGGTTGAATAAGTATTAGTAGTATTAGTCCATATGCCAGATTCAGACACATTACTTTTACCGATCCTAATGATTAATTTATTTAACCTAGCTAATTTACTGCTAGATAATTCTTCTACATAGGGTTTATCGAGTTCTTCAACTACAAGTTCGAATCTATAAGTAGGTTCTACGAATAAAGGTATATTTCTACTATAAATAATTCCTTCATCAACATCTTCGACCCTTATTTCCGAGATACCTGTGTAGCTGAGTATAGGGTATGGTGAACTACGTAAACTTAAATTACCATTTATGAAAACTCCCTGAAGGAGAATAGTATTTTTATAATAGATGGTGAATGTGCCGTTAAGAGGATTGTTAGTTTCATCCATTACGAGAATATCTTTGCTTCTCACATCGATGAAAGGAAGCATGATGTTTAGATAAGTATGTGGTGGGTGAACAGGAATGTTTTCGATAATAAAATCTAGATTATATACTGGTATACCGATTTTGATTGCAATACAATAACCTCTAACGCAGGCTTGAGCCGTGATATTTCTAAATTCCGAATATCCTTCAATATCCGTAACATTAAACCAGCAGTACCCACTCCGTTGATTGATCAAGTAATAAGTGTTGTAAGCTACCGTGACACTAAGATTTCCATAGGGTTTATTATCGAACATTACTATTCTAAGTTTCAAATCCATAGTAATCGTGGAATTTACATTTATAGCTTCGGATAAGGTTAGTAGTAGGAACACTAATAATGATGAATAGAAATAAATATGGGTTCTCATAATGATCGAGTAAAGTATATTAAATTAAGAGCTAAATAATTTTCATTTATCAAAACCATATTCCCCTGCATCAACAATATTAATTTTACTAAAACCCATATTTCTAGCATTAATAGCCGTATAAACCTTAACAATACGTAAACTCTGCTGAACCTCTTCTACGTATCTACACGTACTCTTAACTAAATCTCCAGTATATAGTTTAACAACTAGTATTTGAAAACCCTTTCTATCACAATCCTCGACCCACGAATTTTCAACTAATCCCATCATAGCCAAAGCTTCAATAAACATTAATGAACAGTTCTCTCTACAAATAATGTATTTACCTAAATCCATAATAGTCGAACTCAAAATCAACACCGCCTAAATACATCTAGTATGAAAGACTATTGAGGTTGAAACGTTTCCTAATATTACATCGGTCTCTTAGTTTTTAACTCTACCGCCGTATATTGTGTTGAACAATCTCGTATGGGATTATTAAATGATGGAAAACATATTCGGAAAGAAGGATGAAACGATAGGAGAGAAATTTAAACAGATTTTACGCGGAGGGGATAAGGAACCTATTGAGAAGAAAGTTATATTAGCACACTATAAGGTTAAGGGATCCATAAGCCGTATAGACGGATATATTGGAAGGTTGGAACAGAGGGATAAAGAACTATTTCAAACAATTATTGATTCGTTAATTAAGAGAGACGATAGAAGAGCTAAGATGTATGCTAGAGAAGTAGCTGAGATTAGAAAGATATCTAAGCAGTTACTAACAGTTAGGTATGCATTAGAACAAGTTGCATTAAAACTAGAAACATTCCTTGTTTTCGGCGGAGCAATAAGTGACTTGAATCAAATAGTCGGTATCATGAGGGAAGCCGTAAACATAACTAAACCCCTAGCTCCAGATGTTTGGATTGATCTACAGTACGCATTGAAAGAACTTGAAACATCACTAACTGCTGGATTAGTTGGTTTCGCTGCAGAACTCGATGTTGGTTTAGATACTGAAGCTAAGAAAGTTCTAGAAGAGGCTAAATTAGCTGCTGAACAGAGTATTAAGGAGCGCTATGCTGAACTACCTAAGCTTCTAGGAGAAGAAGTTAAGGATGAAGCTAAAGCTACTACGTAAACCTACTCTTTACTATGGATTACCGGAACTATACTCGAAGATATTATTTTTTGAATCTTATTCAACACATACCTAAGCTCACTATACTTCTCAATATAATCCTTTGGATTACCTATATTTATCTCAACCTTCAAGTTATAGTAGGATGCTTCTAACTTATCTCTAAATACATTTAATAAGAACCTCTTACTCTTCACACTAACTTTCTTCTCACCACTACTGTATGAAACAGTTAAATTAATAGGTTTAGATTTAATATATACGAGTTCACCATTACTAATAACTATAAAAGACCTAGTCTTTAACCTATAGACCGCTTCACTCTTATTTTCCGAAACAACCTTACCTATTTTCTCGAAGAATTTATGGAGAGTCGAGTATATGTCGAAAACACTGTGAGCTAGAGATAATGCATCCTGCCTTAAATCCTTTGATTTAGATAAAACCCCCTCCTCTATTCTTTTCGAAGCACTCTCTACGATCTCTATAGCTTCAGATACGAGACCACTAACCACTATTATCACACTCGATAAACTGGAGTATCCTTATTACGTGAATATAACTTATAAATCTCATCAATAACATCCTCATTAATAACTTCAACAATATTCCCTTTTCTACGTAGAATGAGTTCGCCGTCCCCATTAACTACTTCTCCAATAACACTATAACTCCAATTCTCTTTTTCAACAATACTAATTAGATCTTCGAACTTATTTCGTGAAACGGTAGTTACTAGTAATCCACTACTCAGAATCCTCAATGGATCTAGATTAAAGCATTTCACAACGTTATCAACAACTTCATCAATAAAAACCTTCTCTAGATCAACAATTATGTTAACCCCACTAGCTACAGCAACTTCTCTTAAACCCTGAATTAAACCTCCTTCAGTAGGGTCATGCATAGTATTCACATAATCCTTAATTAGTAACGCTTTATTCACAACACTAACATCCTCAATAAATCTCTTAGCTTTATCAACTATATTCTTATCGACTCCTCTATCCAACAAGACTTTCTCGAAATCCCAAGCTAAAACCCCAGCACCCTCGCCTCCAACTCTACCAATAATTACAACTTTATCTCCAGGTTTAGCGTCTCTAGTATAGATAACTCTACTATTCGTATACCCCATACTCGTAACTACTAGGATCGGTCTATTGAGATCCGGTGTAATTTCAGTATGACCACCAACTACAACGCCATCCACTTCCTTCAACGCTCTAGAAGCATCAATAAAGACTTCGCGAATATCATCATATTCATAACTAGGAGGTAATAATGCAGTTATGAGAAACCATTTTGGTTTAACACCTCTAACAGCTACGTCATTAGCTGAGATATGTATAGCTAACCAACCCGCTCTCCTAGAAGCTGCTGTAATAGGATCTGTATGTACCACTAGAAACCCGTCCTTAACTCTTAATACTGCCGAATCCTCGCCGAAACTGGGACCCATAACCAGGTCGATGTCCTCTATAGGTAGTATTTTAATAAACTCCCATAAAATATTCCATGGTAGTTTACCTGTTTTCAACACCATCTCCAACACCGTTCTTCTTAATTGATCTAATGCATTCCTTACAAACATATGATACTAGAGACTCCTGTATTAAACAATCATCACAGCCTACTCTACCACAAATCCTACAATATTTAATTGAGAGTTTAGAGCCACAGAAATTACATAAGGTATCTCTACAGACTAAACAGATGTTTTTATCAAAATCATAATCCCGGGCACAAACTATTCTACCGCATAAACCACATCTATACATTGCTAACTCAAATTCACATATTTCGCAAAACATGTGAACCGAACTCTTCACAATAATTTCACCTCTCTATCAAGGAGGTTCAACACCGTAGAACTTAACAATATGGTCAACCATAATTCTCATAATACTCTCCTCATTAACAAATCCATCGATAACCAACTTCTCGATCACTTCAGCTATATTCCAAGGATACGCTGAAACACCGGGTCTCCTGGGGTCGTCTATGAAATCCGATTCTATGAGAAGCCTCTCTCTACTCTCAACTAGTACTCTCGAAACCTCCTTGAACTTGATTGGAAACGAATACCACAGCGATCTCCTCTCACACTCAATACTGGTTTCGTAATCAACGTGGTGAACATTAACAAGGTCCTTGTTTACACCAATCATATCAGTAATTTTCGCTATGGACTCAGCCGTAGTAAAACCGGATTGTTCAGTATGCAAATGTACAAGCATACCGTAGTCTCTAGCGTATTTAAGTGCTTCGAACATGATTAACTCCGATAAAACTAACCTTGAGGGGTTAGTAGAGTAGTGTTGTCTACCTACTTCACCAATGCCGTCCACTAATCCTTTCTCATATAGTTTTGAAACATAATCCAGAACCTTAACACCCAATTCATACACTTCTCTCAATCCATACCCCTTCCTAACATACTCATCGATCTCAGCCGGATGGAATCCAGCCAAAACACTTATTTTCAAACCCGCACGCCTAGCTTCGTCTGCTTCACGAATAAGAATGTTAAAAGCTTTCTCATACGCTTCAATACCGAAACTATTTAAACCATAGTAATGGGGAGGTAGGGATATTAATGCCAAGAACCAACCATTCTTCTTCTTGAATAAATCAGCTATTCTCCCAGCTCCATAACCATAGATGGGATTAACGTGGCAATGAGCATCTGCGAATAAGAGTTTCAACTAGAGTAACCATTCTGTGTTTTACTTAATGAATCAATAACTTAACGGCGATTTAACAATTAATGAGTTTGGAATTTATACATTGAAGAGAAAAGAAAAATAATAAGTATTGATAGAGAGAATTATTAGTTGAGGTTATTCCTAAATTCAGCGTTTCTAAGCGGCGGAGGGGTATTGAGTGAGAAGAGAACCTATAGGATAACCATAGAGTTAGACCCGGATACCTATAGGAAACTAGTTGATAAAGCTTTAAGTGAAGGATACTCGATAATTGCTGATTACGTGATCCATATTATAAAAAACAGCTTAGCTGTACCAGCACCATCAACAACACAAGCTTCTCTAGATGATTTCTACACTAGACTAAGACCTAGAATTGAGAGAATGATTCAGGATCAGCTTAACGAATTCATGAAACTAATCAGCGATATTAGAAGTAAAGTTGCAGATCTTTACGATAAGTATGACCAATTAAGTCAAATGATTAAATCTATAGCTGAGAAAGAAAACCTATTAAAACAACAGAGCGAGGTTAAGAGGAAAACAGGAATAGAGAGATTGAGAGAGGAGAAAGTTCTTTTTGAAAGCTCACTACCAGCTAAGATTAATAGAGAGAAATTCTTTGCATATCTTGAAAGAGAGGGAGCAGTGATTTTGAAACTAGCTAAGGAGAGGGTAGCTGTAGATAGGGAGTTCTGGAATTACTTTAAAAACAAGATTTTCGAGGAATTATCAACTGATGATGAAGAAGAGTTGAAGAATATTCTAGGTAGTAAAGGCTACGAGTTATTTAAGCGAATTCGAGACGACCTCTTAATATTCTTCGACAAAAAGAAGATGAAATGGGTTGCTGTAGATAAGAATATATCTTTAAAGTAAACAATAAATCTTTAAACTAATGGAGCAATGGTGCTTATACGTTTTGAACTACGATACCCTCTATGATAACGTTGAGAACTACGTTAAAATAAATGCTGAAACTAAAGCTATAATTCTGGGAAACAACATAGTTGTTGATGGTTTCGCTAAAAAACCTATTAGAGTCGTTACACATATTCATGCTGACCACGTTATTGGTATCAATGATAGTATTGTATACTCTAAAGAAATAGTTGCGACACCAATAACTAATGAACTTGTTTTGGAACTCGGATACGTTAAGAAAAGCTTAATTCCACTATTCCTGAAACGTAGAGTTGATTATCAATACTATCAATCTGGAACATATGGAGAAAATAAATTAACACTATTACCATCATCCCACATAGTTGGTTCAGCACAAGTTCTTGTTGAAACAAGTAATTTGCGTATTGGATATACAAGTGATTTCAAAATAGATGAGAAAATGGTCATTATGGATGAACTCGATGTATTGGTTATAGAAGCAACATATGGTCATCCACTACTTAAAAGGAAGTTTAAGAATGAAGCGGAAATGTTCATACTAGATCTCGTTAATGAAGGTTTAAAGAGGTATGGAAGAGTAGTCATTTATGGTTATCACGGTAAGCTTCAGGAAGTCATGTATATGTTAAGAAAAAACGGTATTGTAGAGCCATTCGTTATGAATAGAAAAATATATAACGTAACTAGGATTGTTGAGAAGTACCTAGGGGGAATTAAAAACTACTATGATTCATCAACAACTATTGGTTATGAAATCTTAAGAACCGGGAACTATGTTTTATTCGAACATTTCGTTAAAGTTAAGCACAGGGAGAACAAAGGAGGTTGTATAAACATTATTCTTAGTGGATGGGAATTTAGAGAACCAGTAAAGAGGATCGATAATAATACATGGTTAGTACCTTTCAGTAGCCATGGAGATTTCGATGATCTAATCTATTATGTTGAAGAATCCAATCCTAAAATCATAGTAGTAGATGGGTCTAGAACCGGTTATCCAGACGTATTCGCTAAAATCCTTATAGATAAGGGTAGGAAAGCAATTGTTCTTCCTAAGTGATTCCTATTCCCACTATTAACTAAGTTAATTTTAATGATTTAAACAATCCTATACTCGCTCCACTTCATAAATACATATACACTTGATAAAACTATTATTGAAGCAAAAATAATAAGTACTATTCTTGTCTCTTCAATTGGAATTTGAATTACACTTAAATTATTCTGATAATAAGGTGGTTCAAAACTACTTAGTTGAGCGAATAATCTGATCTCATACTGAACTCTTCTAACAACCATTTTTAAATTAGATTCGACACCGACAAGCAATCCTGTTCTCATATCTCTATACTCAACTGTATTATTGATTCTAATAACCCATACTTCTAGAATTAAAGCCCCTATACTCCAGTATGATTTCTCACCACTAATGTTTAATTTAATAAATTCCCTTTCCATCAGGAAAGCAATAACCATCTCAGCGGCTCTATACGGATCCATTATCCTTGAGCCCTCGACTACGCGACAATTCCCAGATGTTTTCCGTTCATTTCTAAGATTGAAAGTTATGAAACAACTATACTGGAAACTATCTTGTATTAATTGATTCGTCGAAACTCCATTAATGTTAACGTAGTATGTGAGTGTAATGGGTGAATACGTATCTTGGAAATTAAAGTAGGAAACGCCTTGTTCGAAAACTATGGTAGAAATAATTGTAAATAAAAATAATTTATTTAGAAGAATACCTCTTAATAGCTTCTTCAATTCTCCTCAACGCTAACTCCCTATTACCCCAACCAACGACTTTAACCCACTTTCCTTTCTCAAGCTCTTTATAGTGCTCGAAAAAGTGCCTGATCTTCTCTCTAGTAGCAACCGGTATGTCATCTACATCGTTTATATTATCGAATCTAGGGTCAATATTTGAAACCGGAACAGCAATTACCTTGACATCCCTCCCTTTCTCATCCTCCGTTTCAAGAATGCCGATTGGTCTTGCTTTAATAACTGAACCGGGAAGCAACTGATCATAGCTTATCAGTAAAACATCCACAGGGTCGCCGTCTTCTTCTAATGTACACGGTATGAAGCCGTAATTAAATGGGTATACCATTGATGTGAATAGAATCCTATCTACAGTTACTAATCCAAGCTCTTTATCGATCTCGTATTTAACACTACTACCCAGCGGTATCTCTATAACAACATTTACAATTTGGGGTGCATTCTTACCATAACATATTTTATCATATACTGCAACCAATTATACTGCACCATTCAATACAGTATATTAGTCTCTTCAACCAACGAATTTAATAAGTATTGATGTAGGGACTCCTTCAGAGTATAGAACCGTTATTTTAGCTTCAATTTCTAAACCCATTAATGGTTCTAAAAGCTTCCTTACACTCTGTAGAACCTGTAAGCTTCTATTTAGTTTATCAACAATTTCTTCAAGTATTTTTGCCTCCTGCATACTATCGGGATTAATAAATAGTTTTACATCCTTAAGATCAACTACTTTACCCGCAGCAGCTATCTCCTCACCAGTTAATCTCTTTAACAATTCCTTCAACTTCCTATCCTGCTCGCTTTTAACTTTAATATCTTCAAGTCTTCTCAAGAACTCAGCTAATTGCTGCCTAGTTGCTGTAATAGATTCATCGATCGATTTAATTAATTCATTAAAGTTATTGAATTCTTTAACAATAGACAAATCTCTCCACCACGTAAATATTAATGTATTGGTCTAGGATAAAAATACGATTCAAACATGTTTTAAAGCTAATTTAACAGCACCAGGTATTTCACTCGGTTTATCCACAACTATTATTCCAGCCTCTTCCAATGCTTTCCTCTTAGAATAGTAATCTCCAATACCCATAGATATGATTGCTCCAGCATGGCCCATTCTCTTACCTGGAGGAGCAGTCTTACCGGTTATGTATGCTACAACAGGTTTCCTCCTACTTAAACTACAATAATAATTTGCAAATCTCTCCTCAGCATCTCCACCAATCTCACCTATTAGAATAACGAGCTTAGTCTCGGGATCTTCTAAAAACATATCATATACTTCAATGAAATTTAAACCAGTTATTGGGTCTCCACCAATACCAACAACTGTTGATTCGCCGAAACCGCTCTTACCTAATTCACGAGCAACTTCGTAGGTTAAAGTACCGCTACGTGAGACTATGCCGATAAATCCCTTGTTGAAAACGTGGGACGGCATTATACCTAGCTTACACTCATTAGGTGATATTACACCGGGGGTATTAGGTCCAATTACCGATACACCGAGAGTTTTAGCTAAATTAACGAATTTCAACTCATCATGTAGAGGTATTCCTTCCGTAATAACTACAATCACCTTTATACCGTTCTCTAAAGCTTCATAAACAGCTTCGGCAGCGAATCTGGAGGGTACGAATATGATGGATGCATCTACTACACCGTGTTTATCTACCGCTTCCTTAACAGTATCGTACACTGGTACTCCATGAACAGTTTGACCACCCTTACCCGGAGTAACGCCAGCAACGATTCTAGTACCGTACTCCAACATTAGTTTAGTATGAAAACTACCTTCTCTACCCGTAATACCCTGAACAATAGCTTTGGTATTCCTATTAACCAGGATCGTCGTCTTCCATCACCTTTCAAGCATCTCTTTCAAACTTCTAATAGCATCTTCAAGTTCAGAAAATACTTGAACACCTTTCTCATTCAGTATCCTACGACCCTCCTCCTCATTCGTACCCAACATCCTGACCACTATTGGTTTAGAAAAACCAATTGTTTGTAAAGCTCTAACAACACCTCTAGCTATTTCATCGCATCTCGTAATACCTCCAAAAATATTGATTAACAGAGCCTTAACCCTAGGGTGTTCTAGAAGTAGTTTAACTGCTTCGTATACTTTATCCGCAGACGCGCCTCCTCCAACGTCGAGGAAATTAGCTGGTTTAATACCGTAGAGGCTTATAGTATCCATAGTTGCCATCGTCAATCCAGCTCCATTAGCAATTATGCCGACATCTCCGGTGAGCTCAACATATGAGAACCCAAGTTCACGAGCCTTCTTCTCGTAAAACGATAACTCCCTACTATACTTCTCAACTAGACCCGGGTGTTTCCATAAACTATTATCATCAATAATTAATTTAGCATCTAAAGCCACTAGACCCCCTCCCTTAACCAGAGCTAATGGATTGAACTCTACGAGTTCAGCATCATAATCCAGCATAACACGATACATTGCCCCCATGATCAAATCCAGAGTATTTAGTGATTCAAACGGTAATTCCAAGAATCTAGCGGCAACCCTAGAGTAGAAACTCTTGTATCCAGTGAAGGGATTCACGTTTAGTTTAAGAAGCTTATCCGGATGCTCTTTCACGAGTTTCTCGATATCAACACCCCCTAGTGTAGAGATTAAGTAAATAGGCGTTCTCGAATAACGATCTATTGTTAACGAAAGATAGATTTCTCTCTCAACTCGAATCATCTCCTCTACGAGAATCTTCTCAACTTTTTCACCCTTGATTTCAGAGCTTAAAAGCTCAGATGTTTCCCTCACAACCTCTTCTAGCGCTGAAGCAAATCTTATACCACCAGCTAAGCCTCTACCGCCAACCAAAACTTGCGATTTAATAACAACAGGTAATCCTATCTCTAACGCAGCACTACGTGCTTCGTCTGGATTAGAAGCTACACGACCCTTTGGTACAGGTATACCATATTTAGAAACGATCTCTTTAGCCTCATACTCATAGAGTTTCAATAAAAACCACCAATATTAATTGGAATAACCATAATAGTAAAAACTTTAAACTATGATGGAGAAACAAGTATTTTCCAATTTAGTTTCAATAATTTAGCAATAGCTTCGTACTCATCACCATCTACAACTACAATTCTTTTACAACCCTCCCTCCTCATATATGAATCGAAGAGATTGAAAACATCCCTAAACGAAACAGGATTAGTGGAAGATAAGAAGCTTAAATTAACAAATATAGGTATAGGTTCTACACCCCACACCTCAAAGATCTCTTTAAATTCCTTAATTCTAGCATTATAGAATAACTCAATAACATTGCTGAATAGCTCAGAACCCGCACCATAATCTTTCGTTCTCATTAATTCAAGTAAAGCCTCAACTATGTGTACTCTATTCCTCGCCACCTTTATAGTATTTATTATTAAGCTATCGATCTCCTGTAGATCAGCTGTAATGCTCTCGTTACTAAACGGGTATTTAATTCCATCCCTATATCTCTCTACTTTCTTCACAAGTTCTTTGATATTAATGTATATTGATTCAATATCTATATCTACGAGTTCTTCAATTTTAACTCCATACTTTCTGAACAAGCAATTGATCAAACTAGCTAATTCCAAAGTATCGTTTGTGGAATCGTCAATTAAAACATATGTTTTTATTTTCAAGAAACAACTTATAACACGAGATAGGAATGCTAGAAAACGGATTTCATTCCTCGCCAGTGGTTTGAATAAATTAATTAGCCTAGTTGTTAAACAAGTATCTTCCTCTATAAAATCCAGAATAGTTTCCTTATCGAGGATTAGATAATTGTTATTAATGAATATCTCGACTCCTCTATCAAAACAATTGATTTTACATGATAATGGAGTCTCTATACACTTATGTGGAATCCAATTTAAACTATTCATGAAAAACTACTCCTCTAAAAACACTTCGCTACCCTCTTTAACGATTTCCACGAAAGTTTGAGAAAGATATTTGCTTAGCTCGTCTCTACTATAGCACAAAATATTTAACGTACAATTTGATTTCAAAACACTAGCTGCTAAAGCATATTGTAGTGCTTTATATGGATCGCCTGTATCTATGTAAACGGAATTAAAGAAAGCATTGAAAGCATCACTAGAACCAATAATATTCCTAACTCTCCCCACAGTTTTCGAATACCCAGTTGCTACGATACCGCCGTGTTCAAACAAAACTGCGCTTCCAACACCCTTCCTCACAACTACTTTATCAACACCGTATTTGAATAGTTTATCAACATCCCCTTTCGTTAATTCCAAGAAGCTGTCTTTATTAATGAATAGAATGTTTATCCTGGATAATATTTTAGATAGTTTGTCTAGACTAAGATTCGCTGATGAACCGGGGTCATAAGTTATGAGAATACCTTTTCTATAAGCTTGATCTACGAATTTACCTGCAATTCCAGGTTTTAGCGAACCTATATAGAGCACGTTAGCGTTATTGAAAACTTCATTATCGACTTCTATTCTTGATAATTCCTTATTAACACCTAAGAACTCGTATATTTTAGTATCGCGTCTATGGTTAATCACTATTAACGATAAACCGGGTTTTCCCCTATGCATCTTAACATACTTTGTTTCAACACCGATCTTCTCAATTCTATTTAGATTCCGAAGAGCTAATTTTGAACTTGATGATGCTGCGATAAGTGATGCTCTATGACCATAAATTACGGCAGCTACTGCATAATTTACAGCAGAACCGCCAGGACCCAACAACATTTTCTCTATATTAAAACGATCCCCACTCTGCGATTTTATAAATACTATTAAATCTATGTTAAAACTACCAATACTTAAGTGTAAGGGTTTCTTCATCAACTAACCTTAAAATTCGTTTTCAACCAATTGTAGAGTATTCTTGGCGTAATATGTTTAGTTCCTATAGATTCCCTAGCTTCGTCCCAATCATACAGTATTTTAACAGCTTCGTTAGCTACTTTAATTGCATCATCAACACCAGCGTCTACTACGAATTCCTCTGTCTCCCTATTAGCAACTACAGCGCATATAGCTCCAGCTCTCAACCCATAGATATTTGCAAGAGTGAATATTAGTGATGCCTCCATCTCGAAATTCAAAACATTGATTCTCCTTAAGAAATCAATTAAACCCTTCTGGAATGGAGGCATATATTCGCGGAAACCAGGTCTTTCTTGGCCAACGTAGAAGCTATCGGTACTAGCTGTTAAACCAACATGATACTTTACTCCAAGCGTTTCGGCTGCGAATATCAGGGCTAAAACGATATCGTATGATGCTACAGCAGGATATTCCGGTATTACGTACTGTTTACTAGTCCCCTCTAATCTCACTGCACCCGTAGATATCACTAGATCTCCAACATTAATCCATTTATGGAGAGCACCGGTAGTCCCAACTCTTATAAAAGTATCTGCACCAGTTCTAGCTAACTCTTCGATCGCTATTGCTGTAGCTGGAGCACCTATGCCGGAACTAGTTGATGATATGAAAACGCCTTTATAGTACCCGCTATATGTGACGTACTCGCGGTGTTCAGCTACTTTCCACCATTTATCCCAATAACTAGCTATTTTAGAAACCCTACCTGGGTCGCCTGGAATCAGAACATATCTGCTAATATCACCTGGTTTAATATGTAGATGATATTGTAGACCTTCATCGGATTCGGGTTTACTCGCACTCCTAATTTTCAAATCAGTTAAACACCTATCACACTTATCCATACACAATACTAATTTAGTAAGACACTATCTCTAAATTAAACCTAAGTACTTACTACACAGTACACTCAATTTATGATAATTATGAACCCCAACTACGTTCTAGATATGATATCAAGTCGAAAATATTGTATAAGGAAAATGGGGGATATCGGATTCGCTAGTGTTGGTTTCAACACTTAGTAGAGAGATTATTTTTGTAAAACATTGAGTATAATCTTAAATTGTTGTTAACTCTATGAATTCAACACTCTGATCTTTTGTATCTAGAATTGCAATTGATGATTTCCCAGTTATATATCCACAAACTTCGCCTGGATTTAGGATTATTCTATTTCCACACTTCTCGTATTTAGCGATATGTGTATGACCATAGAGAACAACGTCCACATCTAGTTTTTCGAAAGCACTCCGAGCTACTCTTTCAGTAAAATCAGCTGGACCGTTTCCATGCATTAAATAGAATCTTTTACTATCGATCTCGATAATTGTGGGCGATGGATTCAAATACCAGCCATATTGATCAAATAATTTAGATAATGATAGGACATCGCCATCGTTATTTCCTAATACAGCAAACACCCTATCTACCCTACTTTTTATCAATTCATGTATTAAACGTACAGTGAATGGAGAAGTGAAGTCGCCGAGATGTATCAATAATTCTATCTCTCTATCAAGGAGTTGTTGAATAGCTCTCTTAGTGTAGGGTAGGTGATCGTGAGTATCACTTATAACTCCAATTCTCAAATCGGAAAACACCATTAGGAGAGCGAATGTTAGAGAACAATAATCGTTCCTAATCTATTTTAATTCTAAACCCTTTACCTTCCTCGACTCTTTTCTTAAGCTTGACTTCTAGAATACCGTTCTTATACTCTGCTTTAGCTGATTCGGGCTCAACTTCGCATGGTAATTCGACTTCTTTATAGTACTTCCTATTCGTATCACTAGCTCTTATATAGAGCTTTCTCCTATCACTACTAATTTCAACGTTAATCTTATCCTTATCAACACCGGGTAACTCAGCAACAACCGAGACCGTATCCTTATCCTCGAAAACATCAATTATTGGTTCGCGTTCCTCCGAAATAACTGGTCTACCGAGCTTCCTCTTAACATTACCGAATTGCTCAATTTTAGGAACACCGTTGGGACCAATAACTATTCTATAACCCCATATAAATGGCTTAACACCCCTCTTCTCGTGTTCACGCATAAATTCCCTCATTATATTCTCCATATCTTCTTCAAAATACCTCATCATATCCTCGATATCTCTTAAAAATTCATCTAAGAATCTTCTACGTCTCCTCCACCACCAAGACCAATCTTCACTCATATTAACTTACCTCAACCACATTTTTCATGAACCCATATGGAATTTATAGGATTATCTCGGATTATTAACCTAACACTCTCCACGTTCTTTAATGAATAGGTTCTGGCTCTTCTATCTCGCTGAGCTGTTCAATAACGTATTTTCTAATTTCTTCTAAAGCGGGTATATCAACTAGTAACTCGCCGTTCTCCATGTATTTAGAAAGCATTGGTTTATAGTTCTCATCAGGCGGTTTTCCTCTATCTAGTAGAGTTACGTAATCGTTTAAACCAGGTCTCTTCCTATACAGCTGTTTAGCACCAGGGTGTTTCCCTCTCTTAGTAATAGGTCTCCACACACCATCCTCCTCGACTTCCACGATATCGGCGCTAATATCAATATGAGGGGGGTGAGCTATAGAAGTACCTATACCGAAGCCATCAACAATATCTCTCAATTCATAAACTTCTTTCTCACCGATTCCACCACTAACAATGATCTTCACGTTACTATATCCGTGAATATCTAGTGTCCAGCGGACTTCGTCAACAATAGCTTTCAAATCTCCTCTCCTACTACTAGGAGTATCGATACGAACACCATATAGCTTCTCGCCCAGGAAATTAGCGGCCATTAAAGCCTCTATTCTTTCGTCGAAAAAAGTATCTATAAGCATAATTCTCGGAACACCGGTATCAACAACTTCGTCGAAAGCTTTCCAAGCCTCCAACTGGTTACCCATAACTATTATTAGAGCGTGAGGCATAGTCCCACTAGGTTTTAAACCGAGATACTTCTCGCTAGCAACACCCGAGACAGCATCGACTCCACCAATATATGCGGCACGGTCGGCCATAGGATATATAGCTGGATGCAATGCTCTTAATCCAAAGAAAAGGATTGTTTTATCTCTAGCTAACTTCCTGAATCTAGCTGCTTTAGTAGCAATACTACTATAGTGCCTAAGTATACCGAGTATGGGTGTCTCATATATTGCGAAATCATCATAATATCCTTCAATAATTAATAAAGGTTCTTTTTCTTTGAATAAAGTACCTTCTGGTAAACTATATACGGTCACTGGTTTGCCTTTAAGAACGTATAGAACCTCCTCTAAACCAGCATAAACAGCCCATTCGTATCCTCTAGGAAGCTTATATACATGGAACTCCATTCTAACCTTTCTACGAAAACCTTTCTTAACCAGGATATCTCTAGTTCTAACGAAATATATGTCCGTGGTTAAACCTTCAATAATCTCCTGAGGAGAAGCCACATATATTTTCAAATTACTCACCAATAGCTACGAGAACAATTTTTCTACGCGATCTAGGTCCATCCATCTCTAGGAAAAACACGTTCTGCCAGGTTCCCTTAACAATTCTTCCATCAATTATTGGAAAAACCCTTTCATGACCGAAGAGAGCTGAACCAATATGGGCATGAGCGTTATCATCGATAAGATTATGTCTCCACTTACTACTCCCGGGTTCGGTGAACTCCTTAACTTTTTCCAATATATCATTCATTAAACCATGTTCTGCTTCATTAACAATTATCGAACCAGTTGCATGTGGAGCATATACTAGTAGAATACCGTTTCTAATACCACTCTCTCTAACAAATTCCTCAACTCTATGCGTTATATCAACCAATTCGAATCTCTTACTAGTACTGAACTCGATCTCGCTACGACTAAACTTCAAGATAATCCCCAAACATCGTCATAGAACTATATTGCATTAATAATCATACTCAATTCCTCGAACCTATATATCTATTTAGGAGTAATTCAGTCTCATAGTTTTAGGAAACAGATTGTGTTACCACTCGAAAACCTCGCTGTTTAGAGTGGAGATGATGCGGTGTAATCTATATGCTCTATATTCTCTAGTGTATATTCAAGAGAACAAAACCATATCTTCAAGCCCCCCATCTACAATGGGTAGGTGTAATACGTCTGAAACCAGACATAGAACTGAAGACTACTTCAGCTGGGAATGCAGCTCTGAACCTCCCTCCTAATCCACGTACTTTAAGGCGGAGAAGAAGCCGGATCTACATAAAGGATTCTCTACATTAATTAACTATTCCTTAAACTAATTACCTGATAGGCTCATAATGAATTACTACTTCACCACTATAATAATCGATTTCTACTTCCTTCAATTTCAGATTTATCGGTTCATCGATAAAATCATTTATTAAATTCACTTTACTTAATCCAAGCATAACTGGAGATAACGAAACGATTAGTTCATCAACAAGCTTCTGTTTAATAAGCGAAGCTATCAGAAATCCCCCTCCTTGAACAAGCACTTTATCGATTCCATAGCAGTTCTTCATCTCCAATAATGGTTTCTCCAAATCTAGTAATCCATCATCCAGAGTACGAGTTAGTATTACTTCAACTCCTTTCTCAATAAATTTTCTTAATCGATAAGAATGTTTGTGCTCAAAACTCGTTATGATCATAGATGGCGCAATACTGGTATCATAAACGCGATAATCAGGGTCTGTTTTAAGCTTCTGATCTACAACAACTCTATAAGGTTGTTTACCAGTATATTGAGGAAGTCTAACGGTTAATAATGGATTATCTGTTATAACGGTATTCGCTCCAATCATGATAGCATCAACCTGTGATCTAAGGTAATGTAATCTATAGAGGTCCCTTTCGCTACTTAGAATTATTCTCCTACCGGTAATGCCTAGTCCACCGTCAATAGAGATCGTTACATATACTAATACGTATGGCTTAATCATAATGGAACACTCCGTAACGCTCACTTACAAATCAATAGTAGTATCTGCGTAAAATATATTGAATATCAGCATTCGTAGAATCATATGTTTATATTCTTCGAAACCCATATTGAAAATTATGAAAATTAAATTGACGAGATGATATTCTCTTGATCCATAAATTAGGTAATATTGTTGAACAAGCTGTTGTTGATGCTTTTAGAACAGCCGTGATAAAGATTCCTCCAGATGTTAAGAATGCATTAGAGAAAGCATATGTAACCGAAGATAACCAAATGTCGAGATCCCAATTAGAAGCTATTTTGAAAAACATTGAGTTAGCTGTTAAACTTGGAAAACCAGTATGTCAAGATACTGGAACACCATATGTGTATGTTAAGGTAGGATATGGGTTTCCCATTGAATTGAAGGATATGAAAATAATCGAAGAATCGATAATTAATGGGGTTAAAAGAGCTACAAAAGAAATTCCTCTCAGACCAAATACCGTAGACCCGTTTACGGGTAAGAATCCCGGTGATAATACTGGCCGGTATATGCCTATTATTCACTACGAATTAGTAGATAGCGATTCACTAGAGATAACAGTTGTACCGAAAGGAGGGGGATCCGAGTACGTTTCAGTTCTTGAAATGCCGCCTCCAGGAGAGGGTATTAAAGCTGTGAAAAGAATAGTTGTTGATGCTGTTCTAAAAGCAGGATCGATGCCTTGCCCACCTACAGTTGTTGGAGTAGGGGTAGGTGGGGGTTCGGACACAGCTCTATTTCTAGCTAAGAAAGCGGCTTGTATACGGAAACTAGGTACGGTTAATCCCGACTCAACTATCGATAAGTTGGAGAAAGAGCTTTACACAGCTATTAATAAATTAGGTATTGGTGCAATGGGTTTAGGTGGTAGAACGACTGTTCTAGCTGTACATATAGATTATGCTTATAAACACCCCGCTAACCTACCTGTAGGCGTAGTTTTTCAATGCTGGGCTTTAAGGAGAGCAACAGCAATTATTAGTTCGACCGGAGAATACAGTATTCATCAGTAGCTCATGGTGATTAATTATGGTTGAATATAGATTGAAAACCCCGTTATCCGAAGAGGATGTGAGAAAACTTAAAGCTGGAGATATCGTCTACGTCTCTGGAGTAATAGTGACTGCTAGAGATGCTGCTCATAAGAGAATACTTGAATTCCTCTCAACTGGTAAGCCGCTACCCATCAACCTTAATGGAGGCGTAATATATCATTGTGGACCAGTTGTTGAGAAGATCGGGGAAGAATGGAGAGTTCTAGCTGCTGGACCAACAACAAGTACTAGAATGGAGATTTTCGAAGCAGATGTTATTGAGAAAACCGGTGTTAGAATGATCGTTGGAAAGGGAGGTATGGGTTCTAGAACAGCTGAAGCTTGTAGAAAATACGGTGCTGTATACGTTTACTTCACTGGAGGCGCTGGAGTATTAGCTGCTAATGCTATAAAAAGAGTTAGGGGCGTTGAATGGATTGATCTAGGTATACCCGAAGCTCTATGGATCTTTGAAGTAGAGGATTTCGGACCACTTCTAGTAACTATAGATACTCATGGCAGAAACTTAACTGAAGAGGTTATTAGAGAAGCTTATGAAAGGAGGAAAAACATATTACATGAACTGGGTGTTATCTAGAATAACAGTAATTATACAAATCATCGTTTATTCAAAACAAATAATCTTTTATAATGCTAAATCAAAGTGCCTAACCCTTATGAAGAGGGTTTATCGCTATGGCGAGAATTGGGGTATTCGTATGCCACTGTGGTAGGAATATAGCTGGAACAGTTGATGTTAAAGAAGTTGTTAATAAAGTATCTAAATTACCCGGTGTTGTTCATGTTGAAGACTATGTATACATGTGTTCAGAACCCGGGCAGCAGAGGATAATTGATGCTATTAAAAGTAAGAATCTAGATGCCGTAGTTGTAGCCGCGTGCACCCCTTCTCTACACTACGAGACTTTCGCTAAAGCTGTTGAATCAGCTGGTTTAAATAGATATAGATTGGAAATGGCTTGTATAAGAGAATTCTGTAGCTGGGTGCATTTCGATAGAAGAGCAGCTACTGATAAAGCTATAAGAATCATTGCTTCAACTGTTGCTAAAGTTCATGATAATAAATCGTACGAGAGAATAACCGGTAGAGTTGTGAAGAAAGCTCTCGTCATAGGTGGGGGGATAGCTGGAATATCCGCTGCTCTAACATTAGCTAACGCGGGTATAGAAACTATATTAGTTGAGAAATCGCCAACTATTGGTGGTAAAATGGCTATGCTAAGCGAAACATTCCCTACACTAGATTGTGCTCAATGCATACTTACTCCGAAAATGGCTGAGGTCGCTCATAACCCTAATATTAAACTCTATACTCTATCGGAAGTAGTGGATGTGAATGGGTATCTAGGTAATTTCCATGTTAGGATAAGGAAGAAGCCTCGTAAGGTAAATATTGATCTCTGTAGATTGTGTGGTTTCTGCGAAAGAGTATGTCCTGTAGAGGTTCCTAACGAGTATAACTTAGGATTGAATAAAAGAAAAGCGATCTACATACCGTTCCCACAAGCAGTTCCATCGGCATACGTTGTAGACTCGGAGAATTGTAATCGTTGTGGTAGATGTTTGAAAGTATGTCCTACGAAAGCGATTAATCTAGATGAGGAGGAAGTGATTATCGAGGAGAATGTTGGTGCAATTATTGTAGCTACAGGTTATGAACAATACCCTGCCGAGAAGCTCGTAGAATTTAGTTATGGAAGAGACCCTGATATAATAACATCACTACATTTCGAAAGAATACTTTCTCCGAGCGGACCCACTGGTGGGAAAATTGTTAGAGTTAGCGATGGTAAGCCTGTTAAAAGAGTTGTTTTCATACAATGTGCTGGTTCTAGAGATGAGAACCACCTCCCCTACTGCTCTAAAATATGCTGTATGTTTACAGCTAAACACGCATTGTTATTCAAAGAAAGAGTTCCGGATGGTGAAGCAACTGTTTTCTACATTGATATAAGAGCTGGCGGCAAGGGTTATGAAGAGTTCGTTAAGAGAGTGCAGGGCGAATTTAAGATTAATTATATACGAGGAAGAGTTTCTAGAATATATAGAGACTCGGAAGGCAATATCGTTGTTTCCGGTATAGACACTCTATCTAACGAGAGAGTGGTTGTTAAAGCCGATCTCGTTGTATTAGCTTTAGGCATGGTTTCCACCTTAACTAGCGAGTTAGCTTCTAAACTAAAACTACCAATAGACTCCTATGGTTTTGTTCAAGAAGCTCATCCAAAACTTAAACCCGTTGAAGTATCCACAGCCGGCGTTTACGTATGCGGAGCTGTTCAAGGACCTAAAGATATTAGTGAATCGGTAACTCAAGCATTAGCTTCAGCTAGTAAGGTGATCGAGCTTCTCAATAGAGAGGTGCTTGTTAGAGAACCTATTATTGCTGAAGTCGATAGAGAACTGTGTAATGGTTGCCGTATATGTTTAACTGTTTGTCCATACTCGGCTATTGAGATAGTGGAGGGTAAAGCGAGAGTTAATGAAATGCTATGTGAAGGTTGTGGTAGTTGTGATGCTTCGTGTCCAACGGGTGCTATTAAATTGCGTAACTATGGTGAAGAACAATTAATTAAATCTATGAAAGCAGCGATTGAGGTGTAGAGATTTGAAAGAACCCCTTATCCTCGGTTTATTCTGTAAATGGTGTGCTGGTGCAGCTGCTGAAATGGCTGGAGTGAGTAGGTTAGCTTATCCTCCAAACACTATTCCCATAGTTGTTCCATGTACTGGAAGGATCTCGTTATCAATGATAATAAACGCTCTACTAGAGGGTTTTGATGGAGTACTTATTGGTGGATGCCATACACCAAATGATTGTCACTATATGAGCGGTAATTTCAAAGCTTTCAAAAAAGTATATTTATTGAAGAAAATGCTTCAACAAATAGGTATTGAGCCTGAGAGAGTTAGGTTAGAGTGGATTAGTGCAACTGAAGCAAACAAATTGGTTAGAGTAATTAATGAATTCACTAAACAGTTAAGAGAGCTTGGACCATTAGAGAGGAGTTGAAGAGCTATGGTTAAGCCTAAACTAGCTGTTGGTTATGGAGGTATTTGCGGTGGTTGCGACGTTTCACTTATAAATGCTATAAGCGAGAGACTCGCTGAGCTACTCGAAGCTTGCGATATAATATACTGGCCTATAGCTGTAGATAGTAAGAACAGAGATGTTGAGGCCGCGGATAGTATTGATATTTCAATATACATGGGTATGGTTAGAACAGATGAACATTTAAGATTAGTTAAGCTTCTACGCGAGAAGTCGAAACTCATGGTCCTATATGGTGCATGTGCTATCTACGGAGGTATCCCAGGACTTGGAATTATTTATGAACCTCACCAATTAATGGAGATCGTTAATTCAACAGTAACTACAGAGAAAAACGAGAATAGGATAGAGGGTTTTGAACTACCATCTCTATTAACTGCTAACGAGGTTGTTTCAGCGTATTTCATGAAAATAGCTAAACCAAACATCGTAGTCCCAGGATGCCCCCCAAGCGATGAACTCAACTCTAGGCTCCTCCACATAATATTTAAATATGTTGATGAGAAAACGGTTCCTGAAGGAACAATTATATTGGCCGATAATGAATCGCTATGCCGTAATTGTCCGAGAAAACCTAGAGAGCCCGATAAAATTGTTATGTCTAGAATTTATAGATTAAGCGATACAGCACTTGAAGAAGGAAAGTGTTTTCTAGAACAGGGAATTATCTGTATGGGTCCAGCAACAAGAGCGGGTTGTGAATACTCTTGTATAAAGAATAATTTACCTTGTGTAGGATGTATGGGTCCAGCACCCGGCGTCTCCGATTTCGGTTTGAAAATGCTCTCATCGATAGCTTCCATAGCATTGATTGATAAGGAGAAAATCCTTCTAGAGAAAGGTCTGGCTAAAGAGTTGGATAAAATAATTGATCCGCTCGGAACATTCTATCGCTACACACTACCGAGTTCATCTATAGCTAGATTCCTCTTGAGGAAGAATAGGTGAGGGTTTCTACATGAAGACGATTAAGATAGAACCCGTTACTAGAGTTGAGGGGGAGGCTCGGGTAGTTATTGTTATTGATGAAGAGAAACATGTTGTTAGAGATGCTTATTACCAGGTTATGAGTTTGAGAGGTTTTGAAGCATTCTGTAGAGGTAGGCCTGTTGAGGAGTTACCGAGAATAACATCAACTATCTGTGGTGTTTGTTCGTGGGCTCATCATTTAGCTTCAGCAAAAGCTGTAGATGAGGTGTATGGGAGAAAACCAACAGTTTATGCTGATAACCTTAGAGAACTAGCTATGTTAGCCCAGATATGTGATAGTCATCTACTACATTTCGCTTTCCTAGCTCTACCAGATATTTTATCTAAGAATATCCGCGAGATCGTTATTGGAGAACCCAAACTCCTATCTATGCTTATTAAAGCCCGATCTAGTGTTGTCAACATAGAGAAAATTCTTGGCGGTAAACCAATTCATCCATCATTCACAGTACCCGGCGGTGTCGCTAGGAAGCTGAGTAGAGAGGATATTGCTAGGATCAATAACTTGATTCGAGAACTATATGTGAATATTACGGCATCTATAGATTACTTCAATGAGAGGATACTTAAATCCACGAATTTCCGTAAATTAATAGAGAATGAAGCTTTCACTATTAAATCATACTATATGGGATTAATCGATACAGATGGATCTATCGGTTTCTATCGTGGAAAACTCAGAATAATAGATCCCGATGGAAGGGAATTAGCATTACTCGAACCTCGAGACTACACTAGATTTATTGAGGAGAGGGTGGAAGCCTGGAGCTATTCTAAATTCCCATACGTGAAAATGAATATAACTAGAAGTATGGATGGTGAATATGGATTAGTTAGAGTAGGTCCCTTAGCTCGATTCAATATTTCTACTAAAATTCCGCTCGAACGATCACGTTTCGAATATGAACGTTTAATTGAAACTCTTGGAGAAAAACCAATACATAATTCTCAAGTAAACCACTGGATCCGCTTACTCGAAGTTCTATACTCAACTGAGAAAATGTTTAAGCTAATTGAGGAAATCAGTAATACCGAGGGAGAAACTGTAAATACTAGTGGTGAGCCGCGTTACGAAGGAGTTGGTATTGTGGAAGCACCACGTGGCACTCTAATACATCATTATAAAACAAACGAAGATTTTATTACTACTGATATTAATGTAATAACCCCCACAACTTTCAATAATCCCGCTATAAATAGAGAGATTAGGAAAGTATGTGAATCTTCACTACACAATATTTTAAGTTCCGATTTAGAACCATCATACTTCAATGACGTTGAAGTAGCTATCAGGGCATACGACCCCTGCAACTCCTGCTCTACACATTTACACATTATATCATCAGATGGTAGAAAGTCGAAGTCTATGGTGATCTCTAGATGAACGGTTTCATAAATAGATTAACCAGTATTAGCGGTAGAAACCCATATTTATGTCATCAATGCGGAACATGTTCGGCTGTGTGTCCTATGGCTGAATATATGGATATCCCTCCACACCAGGTTCTTAGACTAGTACAACTGGGGAGTGAAAAGGTTCTGAAAGTTAACGCTATATGGATGTGCGTAGCCTGCATGACTTGTGTCGATAGGTGTCCGAGAAACGTTGGTCCCGGTATTCTACTGGATGCGTTGAGAAGCATTAATTTGAGAAGAGGAGTGGAGAGAATCGGTTATGATAAACTTAAAGACATAGAAAACGCTCCTGTTATGGCTCTCGTCGCTTTCTCGAAGAAGATGAGCGGGTGATCACTTTATGAAACTCATGTACTACCCTGGATGTACTTTGAAGAAAAATGCTATAGATTACGAGAAGTCTTCGCTAGCTGTTCTTAAAAAACTTGGTTTTAATATTGAAGAACTCTCTAAATGGTATTGTTGTGGAGCTACATTTGGATTAATTATTGATGAACTTGTAAAACATCTGGGTGCATATCGTACACTAGTTAAAGCTCAGATTCAATCCAGAACTTCTGGAACCAGAGATCTCCTAGTTCTCTGTCCATTCTGCTACAATGTTCTTAAAAGAGTTGGTAAACTACTGGCTGAAGATGCTGAAAGCTACCATAGAATTACTAAATATGCTGATGATGAGGAACCATATAGATTTGGTATAAATGTTCTACACTTCATAGAAGTAATCTATAGTAATTTAGATAAGTTAACTAAAGCTATTAATAATAGAATTGATAATGTTAAGATAGCTGTCTATTATGGATGCAGTATTGTAAGACCTAAGAACATAGCGGTCGATAATGCTGAAAACCCTACTATTATTGAGAAAATAATAGAAGCTATCGGCGCTGAACCTGTTAATTATCCTTTAAAAACCGATTGTTGCGGTTCTTACCAAATCCTGATTGATAAAAATATTGTATATAGTAATTCAAATAGGATCCTTGAATCGATACCTAGAGACACCGATCTAGTTGTTACGATATGTCCATTATGTTACTATAATTTACGGGAAACGACAAGTTGTTTTGAAAAGAAATTTAAACATATTAGAATCGCTTATTTCAGCGAAGTACTAGCATACGCTATGGGTTTAGAAGAATATGTTTCTAACGAAATACTATGGGTTTTCAAGGAGAAAATACAATAGAATTATTTAAACTCATGATTAATTGATACAAACTTGTATGGTGACTACTTTGTCCAATACTAGCACTGTTCGAATATACTTTATGGGTAAAGCATACGATGTGCCGAGAGGACTAACGATTATGAAAGCTTTGGAATACATAGGTTTCAGACTAGTTAGAGGTGTTGGGTGTAGAGGAGGGTTCTGTGGAGCTTGTGGAACAATATATAGAATCCCGGGAGATTATAAATTCTATGTTGGTTTAGCTTGCCAAACAACTGTAAGGGATAATATGGATTTAGTTATACTACCCTACACACCATTAGTTAAGAAGAAATACAACATAGATAATCTCAAACCAGATGCCGCCACAATACTATCGCTATACCCAGAAATAACTAGATGTGTTGGATGCAATAGTTGTACTAAAGTATGTCCACAAAGTATCGAAGTTATGGATATTATTCAAACTATCCTTAGAGGAGACGTTGCTTCAGCAGCAAAAATGTCTTTCGACTGCATATCCTGTGGTTTATGCTCCTTAAGATGCCCCGCTGAGATAAGGCATAACCAAGTGTTTCAACTTCTTAGGAGAATATATGGTAAGTACTATTTACCAAAAGCAAAACATGTTGAAAAAAGAGTTAAAGAAATATCCGAGGGTGTTTTCGAAGAAGAATTGAATAAACTCATGAATACGCCTGTTGAGGTGCTTAAAGAGATTTATAGTAAAAGAACCATAGAGAGTGAATGAATATGGCTGAATTAGGTTATACTGATGAACTACGTAAAGCTATAAAGATCGTTGAAGAAACCAGGAAGGATAGGCTTAGAACCTCCTATAAAAGACTTACACTAGACGAGAGAAACAGTTTGGTTAGAACATGGCATCCAGATTATAAAGCTGAAACTAAAAGACAACTTAAAATAGGTGTTTGTAAAGGCTACGTCGTTTATAATGAAATAGCGGATATTTTAGAGGCTTGGCCACTTGTTGACGAAGATAGTGTTGATCTATCCAATATTGATTACGATGTTGATGTTCTAGTTATTGGCGGGGGAGGGGCGGCTGCTGCAGCAGCTCTTTGGGCAATATACGCTGGCTTAGAACCTTCATCGATACTATTAGCAACTAAACTACGATTTGGAGATTCAAATACAGTTAAGGCTCAAACAGGTATTCAGGCAGCAGATAGAGAAGAGGATAATCCTATTCTACACTACTTAGACACTATTGGTGGAGGACATTTCGCTAATAAACCAGAACTTGTTAAAAACCTAGTTTTAGAAGCTCCATTTATTATAAAGTGGCTTGAAGAACTAGGGGTAATGTTTGATAAAAAAGATAATGGAGATATGATAGAGTACCTCGGTGGAGGTTTATGTAGGAAAAGACTTCACTGCGCAGGTGATTATACCGGTTTAGAAATAATGAGAACTCTTAAAGACGAGGTTCTAAATAGAGACGTTAACGTCCTCGAATTCTCGCCTGCCGTTGAGCTCCTAACAGACCCTGACGACAGTTCAGTATCCGGTGCTGTATTGTGGAATTTAGAAACTGGTGAATACATTGTTGTTAGAGCTAAAGCAACAATATTAGCAACCGGAGGTTGCGGTAGACTACATGTATATGGGTTCCCAACTACTAATCACTATGGAGCAACCGCTGATGGATTAGTCCTAGCTTATCGCGTTGGAGCTAAATTGAGAGATCTAGATACACTACAATACCACCCAACAGGAGTCGCTTACCCAGAAGCAATACGTGGAGAACTCATACCAGAAAAAACCAGGAGTTTAGGAGCACAATTAGTTAATGTTAAAGGCGAGCAATTCATATATGAGCTTGAACCAAGAGACGTAGTTGCAGCAGCTATAATTAGAGAATGTAGCGAGGGGAGAGGCGTAATAACCCCCACGGGCGCTTGTGGCGTGTGGCTCGATACACCATTAATTGAAGAGCTCAGAGGCCCTGGAACCATCAAGAGAGAACTGCCAGCGCTCTACAGGATGTTTCAGAGACACGGTATAGACATATCTAGCGAACCCATACTTACATTCCCAACACTACACTATCAGAATGGAGGGGTTGAAATAGATCCTTATGCGAGAGTGCTTAAACCAAGTAATGAACCGGTATCTAGATTATTAGCGGCTGGCGAAGTAACTGGTGGGATTCATGGTAGAAACAGATTAGTTGGTAATTCATTACTAGATATACTCGTTTACGGTAAGAGAGCTGGATTAACAGCAGCTAAAATAGTTAAGGAAAATACTTCTAAACCCAAGATTTCCTTTAAACATCTAAAAGTAATTAAGGAAGAGTTGGAGAAGAACGGTATACCTAGAAGCAGGAAATCGCCTATATTACTGCCGGATTATAGAGGTCAGAGAGTACTACAGAAATACATCAGATTAATTCACTAGATACTATTCATTGGTTTTGAAAACCCCGTTCATATACTAATAGTTTCCTACATATTACATTCTTATCGTTTGGTTTGTATCAAGATATTTAACCCTATACACATGATTAATCTAGTCTTGGTGTTATCAATGAATATCCTTGTTACCGGATCATATGGTCAAATCGGTACAGAACTAGTTCCGGCTCTCAGAGAAATCTATGGTAAGGATAAAGTTCTCGCTTCCGGTAGAGACGAATCAAAACTCAAGATATTGGGAGAACCATATGTTACACTAGACGTTACTAATAAAGAACAACTCAATAGAATTGTTAAAGAACATAAAATAAGCATCATAGTTCATTTAGCAGCAATACTGTCTGCTCGTGGAGAAAATAATCCGCAAGAAGCTTGGAACATAAATGCTATTGGAACATATAATGTTCTCGAAGTTGCACGTGAAAATAAGTTGGAACAAGTTATAGTTCCAAGTACAATAGCTGTTTTTGGACCGGAAACCCCTAGTATACCTGGTGATGTAACTATTATGAGACCTAAAACTATATATGGTATAACTAAGGTTTTAACGGAGCTTCTAGGAGAATATTACTATTTGAAATACGGGTTGGATGTTAGAGGACCTAGATTACCTGGTGTTATTAGTTGGAAAACAATGCCTGGTGGAGGAACAACTGATTATGCAGTTGAAGCTTTCATAGAAGCTATTAAACATAAACACTATACTTTCTGGGTAAGAGCCGATACCAAACTACCCATGATGTACATGCCGGATTGTATAAAAGCATTCATTCAATTAATGAAAACAGATAATTCTAGATTAAGATATAGATTCTACAATGTTCAAGGAATGAGTTTTACAGCAGAAGAACTCGCTCAAGTTATTAAAAAACACATACCTGATTTCACATACGATTTCAACCCAGATCCGTTGAGGCAGAGAATTGCTGATTCATGGCCTAAGAGTTTAGATGATACTAACGCTAGAATAGATTGGGGTTGGAAACCAGATTGGGATTTGGAGAAAATGGCTTTAGATATGCTAACTAATTTGAAGAAACACGTTGTTAAATAGCTAAATTAAAAACGTTATTTCTAGATTAAAATGAATTAGTGGGGATTATATGGCCAAGCTGGATTGGATTAGAGAAGAGTTGAAGAACCTAAGAGAACAGGGTTTATACTTCACGTTGAGGAGAAGAACTGGTGCTCAAGGTCCTTGGATTATTGTTAATAATAAGAAAGTTCTCAATATGTGTAGTAACAACTATTTAGGTTTAGCTAATCATCCTAGAGTTAAGGAAGCTGCTATAAGAGCTATTCTCGACTACGGCGTTGGAGCCGGAGCTGTTAGACCCATTGCTGGAAACCTAGACCTGCACGAAGAATTGGAGGAGAAGCTCGCTAGATTCAAGAGGAGGGAAGCCGCTGTTGTATTCCAGAGTGGTTATAATGCTAATCTAGGTGCTTTCACAGCATTAGCGTGGGGTAGGAAAGACACTATATTCATTAGTGAAGAGCTTAATCATGCTAGCATAATTGATGGAATGAGACTGGCCGGAGCGCCTAAACTAATTTATAAACACCTCGATATGCAGGATCTAGAGGCTAAGTTGAAGGAAGCCAAGGATTATAGAATTAAAATAATAGTTACTGATGGAGTTTTCTCAATGGATGGAGATATAGCTCCATTACCAGAGATAGCTGAGTTGGCTGAGAAGTATGATGCAATAGTATATGTTGATGACGCTCATGGCGAGGGAGTTTTAGGAGAACATGGTAGAGGTATAGTTGACTACTTTAAACTACATGATAAAATTGATTTTGAAATGGGGACTTTAAGTAAAGCATTTGGAGTTATAGGAGGATACGTTGCTGGAGATAGAGATGCTATTGAATTCATTAAGCAGAAGGGAAGACCATTCCTATTCTCAAGTGCATTGAATCCACCGGATGTAGCTGCTGCGATCGCTTCTATAGAAATCCTCGAAGAAACAGACGAGCCTGTTCGTAGATTATGGGATAATACTCATTATCTACAGAAAAGTTTAAGGGATCTCGGGTATGACCTAGGTAATACTAGACACCCTATAACTCCAGTTATGCTCTACGATGAGAAAATAGCTCAAGAATATGCTAAGAGACTTTTCGAGGAATACAATATATTCGTGCAAGCAATAGTATTCCCCATGGTTCCCAAAGGAAAAGCTAGAATAAGGCTACAACCATCTGCAGCTCATTCTAAGGAAGATTTGAAGCTAGTTATAGATGCTTTCGAAGAACTCGGTAGGAAAACTGGTTTCCTCAAGTAAAAATGTATTCTAGTTAAACCATTTTTCTAAACAATTTCATTAATTTCAAAGAATATATTAGGATAAGGCTCCATCTGTTACTCTAAATATTAATGTAACTGGGGATTATTGGGATTATGCTTATACGTAGTAATACGAGAGAACAATTGCTCAGTATGGGTAAAGCAATATGTTCTTTAAACCTAATTATCGGTCTACTTATGCTACTTACATTCCTCTACGATTTGATAACCGGCAATACGAAAACCCAGGCTTTCACTATAACTTCGGTTATCCTCATAATTATAGGTATATTATCGCTAAGGATTAGAGCTAAACCCTTGGGTTTAATGAGTTCTCTCGTTACAGCATCTCTAGCGTGGATTATGTTTTCCACAGTATCCGCCATACCGTTAACGATAACTCTAAATATCAGTTTTTTAGACGCATTGTTTGAAAGCGTATCTGGATTTACAGGTACTGGATTAACCGTTCTAACGAATTTAACCAGTATACCTCAGACTATCCTATTGTGGAGAAGTGTTATGCAATGGAGCGGTGAGCTCGGCATAGTTGTTTTCGCTATGATTCTATTCCCATTCTTCTACAGTATTGGCGCCGGTATTTACGGTATAGAAAGACCTATGAAAATAGAAACATCCTTCTACAAGACTGCTTGGAGAATATTCATTCTATACTCAATAATTACAATAGTGGGTTTCATATTCTTCGTATATACCGGAATGAACGCTTTCGAAGCAATAAATCACGTAATGACAACTGTAGCAACAGGAGGTATGTCTACTTACGATAGAGGATATGAAGTAATATTTGAGAGAGCTCCCCAGACTATAGTGCCTGTATTAATATTCATGGTGATAGGTTCAATCAATTTCATACTTTTAGATAGAGCTTTTAGAGGAGACTATAAAGCTGTGATTAAAAACGATGAATTCAAAATATATGTGAGTCTACTATTGTTTTCATCTATACTTGCTTCACTAAGCTATATGTTACTCGAAGCAAAAAGCCCTGTTGAAAGCGTTCTCTACGGTTTTTTCAACACAATCTCGGGAGTAACAACAACCGGTTTTAATTTAGGTTCTATGAGTAATTTACATAATATCACTAAATTCATACTAATTATTGGAATGTTTATTGGCGGCATGACTTTCGCAACAACAGGAGGAATTAAAGCGTATAGATTTTTAATACTAGTTAAGAAAATGAAGATGTCATCGTTGTCTCTAATTACAACTGGAAGATTCGAGAAGTATGTTAAAATCAATAATAGCATTATTAGTGAGAGCGAAGTGGCTTTAACGCTTCTTTTCGTAATAATCCACGCTACAGCAATAGCTATTGGAGCAACTATAATCTCGAGCTATGGATACGACTATATTGATAGTCTTTTTGAAGCTACATCGGCAGCTAGTTGTGTAGGTTTAAGCACAGGTTTAACTGGACCATACTCACCAATAGGCATTAAAATAACTCTAATTGTTCTCATGCTTCTAGGTAAGCTAGAATACGTTCAGTTGTTTTTAATAATCGGTTTTATAGGGGGTAGGAAAATACTTAAAACAATTAGGTAGCGTAAACAGGTTTAACAATACGTTTCTAAATAATGTGTTTTAAGGTGTTTATATGAAAATACTTATTGTCGGCGGAGGTAAGGATGCTGAAGAACTGCTCAGTAGACTCGATCTTAGGAAACACAGTGTAGTACTGGTTGAGAAGGACCCTGAACGTAGAAAAGATATTATGAGTAAATTCGACGTAATAGTCATTGGTAGAGACGCTACAGATTCATCGATATATACGAAAGAAATCAATATCAACGATATTGATGCTATAGTTGCTTTAACAGATGATGATGAAACAAATATCTTTATAACAGCTTTAGGTAAGCTATTGAAAATACCTTATAGGATATGTAAACTCAAAGAACCAGAGAAAGAGAAGTTGGTTAGAGAACTAGAACTTGGAATACCCATTTCAAGAGATTACGTGGTGTCCTACATTATCGAAACATATCTTAAATCACTGAAGGAGCCTATTAAGATGGGCGAAGTAGAGTTTAACTCAAGCACTTACCATATCTACATATACACAATACCTGAAGAATCCTCACTGAATGGGAAATCGCTGATAGATGTGAAGAACAATTTTAAAGACGTGTTCTTCCTCCTAGTTTTTGATGGTAAGAAATTCTTTGTCCCAAATGAAAATTATGTTTTTCAAACAGGCGATCAATTAATATTTATGGTTAGAGAAGAGAGTAGAGCTAAAGAAGTAGAGTAAAAGGTGTAATATATTGAGTATTGAGAAGTTCATATCAGAATATTTAATACCAATAGTTGTCACGATAATAGCAGCATTAACTTTAAGATTTATTATAGATAATTTAATGCTAGAAGGACTCGTTAAGAAGAAAAAAATTAGTTTAAGCTCTAGAAATCTAATAGGGAGAATTATTGATATAGCTCTATCCATTATTATTACCATTATAATCCTACATATAGTTGTTCCACATCTATATATATACGTATACGTATCGATAGCTCTCATTATAGTTATAACATTATTCTATCACATACTAAGAGAGTTTCTAGCATACCTCCAATTAATTATGAGAAAAATACCTATAAATGAGTATGTATCCGTAAGGATACCCGGTTACCTCGAACCTATAACCGGTAAACTAGCTACTATAGACCCTATATCCTCGGTAATACAGAACCCTAGATATGGAACAATACAAATACTAAATAGTGTATTAGCACGTTCAATAATAAGAGTAGACCGCCCCAAAATTTTTCTTATAATAAGCTTGAGGAAAACGGAAGAAATCAACACTATGTACGACGAAATCCAACTTGTTGTAAAAAAATTAAAAACCACTGTCTTCAGGGTTGATGAAGAAGTCTTTATTGAAGAAGCGACAAAAGATAGGGTTAAATTTAGAATTACTTTAAAACCAGTTATGATTAATTATCGTCAAAAAGATCTTGCTGAAGTCCTAGACGAAATTTTAAACCAAGAATTGATTAGAACAAGAGACCCTATTGTAGAAATTCATGAATCACCGATGTAACATCTATGTTTCAATACATTTAACAAAATATGTTTGGGAGATACTATGAGAAAAAACTAATCGTTAATATCGTTAAGCTAACGATTCCATAAATATTAATTTTCAAGTATTTTATTTGTATCAATTCTCATCAAGAGAACTACTCAGCGATAATTGATTGAAATAAATATTATTGCTGACCTAAACATCCGGTTTTGGAGGCGTTACACCTCTCTGCTCCTGATACTTCCCAGTATATGGTTTATATACTGGGCTACTGGTTCTGGCGAATATAACGTGTAGAAACCTCTGTCCCGGATATACCTTTAACGGTACGCTACCCCCAATTACCTCTATTGTTAATTGACCTCTAAATCCACTATCAACAACTGTTGGTGGAATATATAGTGATAATCGTGCAAAAGTACTTCTAAGATTAACTAGACCAACGAGGTCGTGGGGTAATTCGATCCATTCAAGTGTAGTGGCTAAAACGTGTTCAAGCGGGTTTATTACAAACCCCTCATCTTCGGAAACTTCAGTACACTCTAGAATCATATCCAATGGATCCTTACGAGAATCTATAACGGTATCGCTCTTCTTAGAGAATCTACAGAATTGATAACCGAATCTAAGGTCAACACCATTCTCCCTAATAGTATCTTCAAATAATGGCTTAATAATTAACAAACCTTTCTCAACATAAACCCTAATATCCCAATCACTAAGAATCAATTTTCCACAAACCCCGCGTTTCCCACCATATAAAATAAAATATACTAGTTTTATTGAAAAAGAGAGCCTGAATTAATACTCTTCAATAAAGAACAATTTTAATGATTAAATCCACGGATCTTTCGATGAATTCACTAAACATTCCCATATCTTTTCCCGAGGAACAAATTCAGGACATCTGGGTATGACGAATTCAACTCTACCCTCTAAATAATCCTCTAAAGTATACTCTCTATCACAGATTCTATTATTGAACAATACGCAACGAGGCCCCGCATAACCAAATATTTCGTTATGAATCTTAATGAGTTCATCTCTCATGCGCCAAGCTATAAATCTTATCTCCCATTGAGCTCTACTACACATTCTTAGAGGTAAGAATACTTCGAGTAATTCCCTAGCATTCATCGATACTATGAGTCTTGTTTTAACACATTGTGGAATTAAGTAACGGGCATCTTCATAACTAATACCGTTCTCTAAAACTTCATAGTAACTCTTCATAGATAGCAAAATACTTCTAATGAATACTAAATCCCTCCTCTTAGCAACAGCGGGTGGTATAATGAACGATTTACAGATAGCTTTTACAGCAATATTCCAATCGTTAATCTTCATTAGAGATTTATCTATAATATCGATCTTACAAGTAGGTTCTAAACAATTATTTCCATAACTAATTATTGAAGCTAAATCAAATAATGTATCGTTTAGATACTTATCGCTATACCTCTGAGATAATTGTGTATAACTAGCTAAGCGATGCCTAACGAATTGATGAGATGCAACTCTACTACATACGATTTCGAAACTATATATGGAGTGCTCCAGCGGAGACCCATGCCCTCTCCTAACTAATTCTCTAATCCACTCTACAACCTTCTCATCACTTAACGAATAAATAACTTCTTCAAACCCTTTATTAGAAATAGTTAGTTTAGCTGAAGAAGCAATTAATTTAGGCGCTTCAGATAAATAACTCACTAATTTAACACTAGGTTTACAAAAATCTGGAGTCACAAGACTACACCATTCCATAAAGCTATATGCGTAAATAAACCTTATTGAAACCTCTTTCGATAAACCACGATTTAGCTAGTTCTAAATTCTCTAGTTTTGGATTACACCTACCTACACACCATTCGCTACACCAAGGTTTAACATATGGTTCTCCAAGTAATGGGTGTATTACGATAATGTAATCATCCGATTTATTCAATATATTTAAAACCTGAGTTATACGATGGGATTCACTATTCATATCTAAACCATTGAAAAACGGTAATCTAAGCTCAATGAAAATACCTTTATCTACAGCTAGAGATAATGATTTAATATAGTTATTCCAGTAGAGTTGAGCTGTATTTAAATCAACACCAGTTGTTTCTTCAAATGGGAGCTTAATATCCGTAGCAATATGGTCGATCTCAACCTTCTCCAACAATATTTTAAGAGAATCGTAGAGAACGAGATTGCTGTTTAAACTAGTTTTTAAACCAACATTATTCTTAACAACATTGTAGAGCATTATTAAACCATTGGTTTGTAGAAGAGGCTCCCCGCCTGTTGCTTGGAAGTACTCAACTAATTTTTTCGTTCGATATACCTCATCAACAAGCTTCTCTAGATCAATAGATTTACAGCCATTCCGGAGTAACGCTATCTCCCAATTATAGCAATAATAGCATTTAAGATTACAACCACAAAACCATGTTGTAAAAGATGATGAACCATAAACATCTACGAGACTGGGTGAAACGTAGCCTGCGACTACTATTTTCTCCAAATGATTTATCCACCAGTTTCAGCTAATTAAGGATAACCTGTAATGGTATCTTTTGAAAAACTCCTTTCTCTTATATGGATTCCAGTTACTTAATGGTCTATAATAACCAACTATTCTAGACCAGAGCTCTAGATTAGTATTACCACATTTCGGGCACTCATAGTGTAATCCAGTAAATGTTGTTCTACAATTATTGCAGTACGTTAACGCTGGAGTATAGCTCCAATACACAAGCTCAGTATCTATAAGTCTTCTAGTTAGTTTAGCGAGAGCTTCATAATCAGGCTTCTCATTTAGAAATATGTGTAGCATAACGCCACCCGTAAATTTCTTTTGAACCTTCTCTTCAATCTCTACTCTATCTGTAAGTTCCAATGGACTATAGTATGGAACTATACTAGTGCTATAAATAGGGTTCTCTGGATCAGGGAGATATTCCAGTATTTCTGGATAGATTTTAACATCATTAATAGCTAGTTTAGCACTAGCTGATTCTCCTGGAACCTCTTCTACATTCCATGGAACACCTGTTTCCTCCATCCATACCATTGTCTTATCAACAACATACTCTACTATACGAGACATGAGGCCGGCTGCATAGTTCATATCTCTACGAGAACCTTCAACCCATAACTTAGGTTCACGCATCAAGATGGCGGCTGCTTCGGGTAGACCTATTAATCCAATAGTATTGAAGTACTGTGAAGGAAATTCTGGCAAATATTTTCTAACCAACATATACATTTCAGAATAGTTACTAATTAAATCAATATACCTATGTCTAAACCAATCTTCAGCAGCTTTAGCTATAGCAAGCGCTTTATCCAGTTTCTCCCAAAAAACATGATCTTCGCCATTGGATTCGTAAGCTAATCTAGGTAAATTGATATCAGTAACGTTAATAGAACCGGTTACGTCAGGTATACACCACACGCCTCCAAACTTCTTCCTACTAATCGTTTTCAAGAAAATCTCTTTCTCATCTTCAAGATCCTTTATCGAAAACCTAAAGTTACCGCTATTGTTGAATCTAACTAGTAGATTGCGATCAATATTAATTCTACAACACATAGCGTAGCTAGCGTTTGGATCCACTATTCTCGTATTCAACCAGTAGAAACTTCCTTTACTAGCGCTCGTTATAAAAATAGATTCGAAAACCTCTGGATCCTCCCATATGGATTTAGCTGTCGCCATTAATGTAGGTATTGGGAAAGTAAAAGGCATACTATACGCGTCTCCCTCTCCTAGAAGTTCTGCAAAAGCTTTTACGAAGAGCTTAGCTTCATCCAAATACTCGCCAAGAGGCCCCAGCTTAACCCCGTTGAAAACAGCTCTATCCTCCTGAAGCACTTTATACGCTGCATCTAGAGTTACCGTAAAATTCGTGAAAGACGATTGGAAACCTACTCTTGAAGGATAGTTTAGATTAAACAATAGTCTCTGAATATTCTGTTTAATATCACGATAACCTAATTTATCGTTTCTAATATATGGGCCAGCATATAGCTCAACACTACTGAAAGCTTGAGCGCCGCTGAAGAAGTGCTGCATTAAGATAAGGTAATTTGCAACGTGATCTACGAAAGTATCGAAATGTTTAGCTGGATTGGAATTAACAGTTGGTGTTCTCAAACCATACTCTAGTAATCTCGAAATACTATGTCCGGTGCAGTACGGTATGTATAGACTATACGGTAACTTATGAATATATATGTATCCCTCAACATGAGCTTTAATCACTGGGCTCGGTATGATGTCGACGAAACGAGATAAATAATTGTCAAGTAAGTAGCTGAAGAAACCTGTTGGACCCTTATATCTATTAGCATTCTCTTTTGACAATAGATCGTCTGAACCATAATACTTCTTCAAAAGCTCTTCTGGAGAAACCTCCCTACCGATTTCTATAACCAATGATTTAAACACCTTTGTTTAGAGAGTTCATATAATTCTTTTAAAACGTTCTATTCACTAGATTATCTTGATAAAACACTAGAAAAGAGGGGCTTGATGATAACCAATTAATACTTCATTAATACTGGTCTATTGAATTACTATTACCGTATTATACCGAGAAGTTTTTCAGCTTCGAATATTAGTCTAGAAACGATGATCCATGATGGTAGGCTTTCATGATACACACTAACTCTCATAACAGCATCTTCTAAAATATCTTTTCTAAAATCACCATGAGGAAATCCGCCAACACCTATTAAGTACCTCTTCTCTAAACATGTTTTAACTACATTTTCAAAAGTAGTTTCAACTCCTTTTTCATGTAGTAAAACATAGCCGTTTAAACCAATTTCATGAACGAGTTTCTTCAAATCCATATTTCTAATATGTAGGAGTGGTTTATCCGTATCTAGAGGCGCTTTGCCGAATGCGAAAACCTGTTCTATTAAACCAACGAACCTATTGTAGTTTCTAGGTATACGGGTTTCCGGATCGATGAACAGTACGTAGTCTCCGTAGGTATGAATATATATTTCTAATAATCCACTCCTATTTAATGGGCTCTCTAAAGCTTCTAATAAAGTAACGTGGACTATATCTGGTCTACCTCTCTTAAACCAGTCTTTGAGATTCTTCATAGCATGATAATGTAGAGAAACATCGAGTAAAACCTCCCAAGGCTTCTTACCTCTCCTCCTCGCATTCTTAACCACAGCTGGGTGGTCGATTATTTCTTTTGGAACAGTTTCTAACGCGGATTCTACTAATGCTATATGTAATTTCTTGTTGTTCAATTCCCCCTACCTAAATACGAATCACTACATTTAACACTATTTAATAAATAATTAATTGCTGGCTTCGACACCCCAACGCGGTGCTAAAATTGAGGAGTAGCGTGATCAGGGATCTCGCTAATCAGAGAATAGCGTATCTATACAACCTAGCAGTTATTGAAACTAGGAAAGGTAGGTTTGATTTGGCTAGAAGGTATATCAACATTATTATTAGGATTTCAAGTAAAGCTCAAGTTAGACCATACAAATATATTAGAAGAGGATATTGCCGTAAATGTAAAATACCCCTAATCCCTGGCTTAACATCTAGGGTTAGGATTCGTAGCGAGAAGAAGGGTTCAAGAGTAGTTGTTACGTGTCTACTATGCGGGTGGAGAAGAAGATATATGATAAAATTGAAGCATTAGTTAACGCTAAGATACACTCAAGATCAGATGTTCAATTGGGTAAGAAAGGAGTAACTAAGGGGTTCGTAGAGGAAGTTAAGAATAGATTAGAGAAACATGGTGTCGTTAAGGTCAGGATATTGAAATCATTCATTAAATCATCAGGTTTAGATAAGGAGATTATTGCTAGAAACGTAGCTAGCGTTTGTGATGCTGAGTTGAGAGATTTGAGAGGATACACGTTTATATTGGTTAAGAAGCGTTTTAAGAATAAAACCACTGGATAAAAATAAACTTATGTGAAACAACGTTGTTTGAGTGATTTACACTATGGTAACTGCACTCGAAGTGCCAGCTGATAGATTGATAGAAAAACTAGCTAAGTATTTGAAAGAAAACGTACCGAATGTTAAACCCCCTCCATGGTCCATATTTGCTAAAACAGCTTGTTATAAGGAGCGGGTTCCGGAAAACCCGGATTGGTGGTATGTTAGAGCTGCTAGTATATTAAGGAAACTGTATAAATCTGGAAAGCCGATTGGTATAGAGAAGTTTAGAGTCATCTATGGCGGTAGGAAAAACTATGGTGTTGCACCGGAACATTTCGTTAAAGGTAGCGGTAGTATCGTTAGGAGAATTCTTCAACAACTAGAAAAAGAAGGTTTGGTGAAAACGATCCCGGGTAAAGGTAGGGTTCTTACATCTCAAGGGAGGGCCTTACTGGATAAGATTGCATATGAAGTTATGCAAGAAGTTGTTAAAGAAAAACCAGAACTTATCAAGTATTTATCGCCTTCTAGGGTCGATAAAGGTGGTTAAACGTTATGAGTGACGAGTATAGCTATGTTTATGATGCTGAATTGGAGGAGATAAAGAGACGTAAAATGATTGAACTTCAGAGAAGGTTAGAAGAGGAGAGGAGGCGTAGAGAGCTAATAGAATCTAAACTTAGAATTATACTTACTCCTGAAGCTAAGAGTAGATTAGATAATCTCAGAGTTGTTAAGCCAGATGTAGTTTATTTGATTGAACAACAATTGATTCAACTAGCTGAAGCTGGACGCATACCTGTTCCCATTACGGATGATTTTCTTAAAAAACTCTTAGAACAGATTTATGAACAAACACATAGGGAGACACGTATACGTATTAAGAGAAAATAACTGGTGTTTCATATGGCTCGATACATACATTTAGCTAGAAAACTCCGTTTAGCTTCTGCTCTAAAATCAAATAGAGCTATACCCATATGGGTTACTGTAAAAACAAGAAGAAGGGTTCGTAGAGGTTTCCGTTTAAGGAATTGGAGGAGAACTAAACTTAAAGCATAGTAATGAGGGTTTAGAAATATGAGTGAATCAAATATTGTTAAATCAATACATGTAATCCCTCTGAGGAAAGTTTACTTTGGTAGGAGAACTAATAGAGCTGATAGAGCGATAAGACTTATTAGGAAATACGTTTTGAGGCATTTCAAGGATGCTGAGAGAGTAATCATAGATAATTCTGTTAACGAGTATGTTTGGAGTAGGAATAGGGAGAAACCTCCTCGTAGAGTTACCGTAGAGATCAGGTTTAATAAAGAGGAGAAAGTCGCTAAAGTATTGCTTGTCCGCAAATCCCCTAATATGAAGCGATGATTAGAATGAATCTTTCGAAATTAAAAATTAAGGGATCCCCACATATCGGTGTATTCATATTCGCAAACGACGTTATCGCAATCGTACCCCCGGAGCTCGATAGGAAAACTAGAGAGGAGATAGCCGAAGTTTTAAATGTAGAAGTTGTTGAAGCTAAAGTTGCTGGAACAGATTTGAATGGTGTTATGATAGCCGGTAATGATAAAGGCATTATACTGCCTAGAAACGTATTGGATGAGGAATACGTTGTTTTAAAGAAAGCGTTGGCTAAACATGGATTGAACATATACATATCTAGGTCTAAATATACTGCTATGGGTAACGTAATACTACTGAATAATAGAGTTGGATTAGTTAGTGAAGATGTGGAGAAAAGCGAAATAGTTAAAATAAAGGATTTTTTAGAAATAGAGATTTATGCTATGAATATTATGCAATTACCCATACCTGGAGGTTTAGCTGTAGTTACCGATAGAGGTGGGGTAATCCACCCAGATGTTTCTGACGAAGAGGTGGATAAGTTGAAGAGAACATTTGGTTTCCAAGTTGAAAAAACCACTGTTAATGCTGGAATACCATTTGTTAAAAGTGGAGTGGTGTGTAATAATAAGGGTATTCTGGTCGGTGAGTTAACCACGGGTCCTGAGATTCTTAGGATAAGGAGAGGGTTAATGGGGTGAGGAATTCATTGAGTGAAATCAAAATATATAGAGTTACAGGTTATATGTTGATAAGCACTAGAGGTTTAAACGAGTGGAGGAAGTTTGTTAAAGAAGTTAGAGCTCTTAATCCTAAACACGCTATTGAAACCGTGTATTCGGAGATCGGAGGTAATCATAAAATTAAGAGGAGGAACATAAAAATTGTTGAAATAACTGAAATACCGTTGGAAGAAGTTAGAAGTAGATATATTAGGAGCCTTACTCAAGTAACGAGGTTGTCGTGATTTGAGTAAAGAAGTTAAGGAAGAGAAGAGAGTTGTAACTCTACAGGATCTCTTAGTTAGAGCTAATCAATTAAGAGATAGTTTAATTCTATTAGAATCTCAATTGAACAATTATAATGTACAATTGAATGAATTGAAGCTTATACGTGAAACGATAAGTAACGTCTCGAATGGATTGAAATGCTACTTACTACTTGATAGATTAACCACACTATTTCTACCGGTGATTATAGAGCCCGGTTGGTCAGAGAATGTTGTGTTAAATATTGGTAGAAACATATATATGAAAACAACGCGTGATAAAGCACTCGAGATCGTTAATGATAGAATAAATAATTTAAATCGGATAATCATAGATTTAAGTAGACAGTACAGGGCCCTACTAGAAGAGTATAATTTGATAAATCAGATTTTAGCCTCCATATATGCTCAACTCGAGAAGAGGAGGGAGTCTCGAGAACCTGGTAAAGCTGGGGCTTAAAGATTTGTTTAAAAAACTAAGAGAGTCGTTCAAGAAACTTCTAGATACACTATCGTTAACAATAACTAGTAAAGAAAAGTTTTTATCGGAACTCGAAAACTATAGATTAGAACTATTATCAAACGATGTAGCTTACGACGCGGTTGAAGACATTATAACTAAACTTAGAAATGCTATAGAGCACGGATTGATCGTGAATAGAGATGATCTTAGGAATTACGTTAAAAACATTATAAAGACGTATTTCATCATTAACCCCCCATTCGATATATTCAGAGAAGCTTTTGAGAAAAAATTCTACAAGATCGTTTTTCTAGGTATTAATGGTGTAGGGAAAACAACAACTATAGCTAAATTAGCTTATCTCTACAGGGAGAAAGGTTTTAGACCAATTATGGTTGCTTCAGATACTTTTAGAGCCGGTGCACAGGAGCAGTTGAGAATACATAGTGAGAGAATTAAAGTACCGGTATTTACTGGGAAATACGGGAGAGACCCTGCTTCGGTAGCATATGATGCTTTAATGTATGCTCGAAACAGGGGGTTTAACGTTGTACTTATAGATACTGCTGGTAGAATGCATACGGATGTGGATCTCGTTAATGAGTTGAAGAAGATCGTTAAGGTTGTTGAACCGGATAGGAAGATTCTCGTTGTAGATGCTTTAACAGGTAATGATGCTGTCGAACAAGCTAAGTTTTTCGATAGATACGTTGGAGTAGATGGTGTTATAGTTACAAAAATAGATGCTTATGAAGAAGGCGGTGTTCCAATAAGTATAGTTTATTCGATAAATAAACCAATTCTAATGGTTGGCGTTGGACAGGGATATGGAGATATTAAGGTATTCGATGTAGAAGAGTATTTATCCAATATCATCTCATAAAGTACTTTACAGACATCTACTCAAAAGTATAAAAACTACTTATTAATGATACGTTAATAACATTCGATAAATAAGAGAAATTATTGTTTCCCGAGGTTTTGGTGAATGGGTTTTAGAGAAATAGTTGATTCGTGGATTAGAGTTATTAAAACTGCTGAGAAACCGGAAAGGAGCGATTACATTAATAATCTTAAAATATCCCTACTTGGGCTTTTCGCTATAGGATTAATAGCTTTCATAATTAGATTCATTATAATCGTATTCCTATTTCCACAACAATAAACTGGTGCTCTACAAGTGGAGGAGAAGACTCTCAGATACTACGCTATTAGAACAACTAGCGGTAAGGAGCTAGACGCTGCTCTTATTATTGAAAATAAAGTATTGAATTCTAGGGATATAGATGTAGCTTCTATAATTATACCTCCCGATTTCAGAGGATATATTTTCATCGAATCCACTAATTTATCGTATGTCTATAAAGCTATAGCTGATGTTAAATACGTAAAGTCTACTCAACCAATTCAATCGAATTATGAAGAACTGGAGAGGATTGTTAAACCTAAACCTATAATAGAGTTGTTGAAAGAGGGTGAGACTGTGGAGATCGTTAGAGGACCTTTTAGAGGAATGCTTGGTAGAGTTGTTAGTATAAGTAAGAGTAAGAAAACTGTAACTTTAAACCTACTTGAAGCATCATTCGAAATACCAATTGAAGTTCCAAGCGATTACGTCAAACCATTTAAGAAAGGGTGAGAAACGTGGTTAAGAAAACACTCAGATTAATCGTTGAAGGTGGGAAAGCTACTCCCGGCCCTCCTATAGGTCCTACACTATCCCCTTACAAGTTGAATATTATGGAGGTTGTAAAAGCAATTAATGATGCAACTAAAGATTACGAGGGATTACCCGTTCCGATCGAAATAACAATCGATACCGATACTAAGAAATTCGAGGTTAAAGTAGGGATACCAACAACTACTGCTCTATTACTAAAAGAAGCTGGAGCTAAGAATCCTCCGAAAGGCGCTAGTGAGAAAATAGGTAATTTAACTATAGAACAGATAATTAAAATAGCCCTAATTAAGAAAGAACAGTTACAAGCTAAAACTCTTAAATCAGCGGTTAAAACTATACTTGGTTCAGCTAGGAGTATTGGAATAACTGTTGATGGTAAGGATCCTAAAGTTGTGAGTAATGAGATCGATCGTGGCTTATATGATGAAATTCTAGCTAAATACGAACCGGATTGGAAAGGTGGTTAGTTTTGGCTCACCTTCAGAGTAGGGATATTAGAGAGAGGTTTAGAGAATCAATTAAGAAAGCTATAGAGTTATCTCCACCAAGGAGATTTAAACAAAGTGTAGATCTCGTAATTGTTCTGAAAAACCTTAATCCGAAAGCTCAAGAAGCTAGAATTAGAGAAACAATTGTTCTACCTAGAGGTAGAGGCAAGGATCTTGACATATGTTTAGTCGCTGATGGAGATATGGTTATTAAAGCTAAAGAAACCGGTGGATTCAGCAGGATTATTACAAGTGATGAATTAAAAACTATTGATAAGAAAACTGCGAAAAAAATTGCTGAAAACTGTGATTGGATACTTGTTAAAATAGATTTAATGTCTTTAGCTGGTAGAACGCTCGGTCCAGCCGTTGGACCCCGTGGAAAAATACTGGTTCCCGTCCCTCTAAACGCTGATCTATCTTCTCTACTCAATAGGTATAAAGCATCAGTTATAGCTAGAACTAGGGAACAACTACAGATCGCTTTACCTATAGGTACTGTTACTATGGATTTAGAGGATCTAGTTGAAAACGCTGAAGCAGTTTTTTCATATATAGTTTCTAAATTACCATCAGGTTTCGAAAACATTGATAAAGTAATTGTCAAGACAACACAAGGTGTTCCAGTACCGGTCATTATTGGGTGAACACAATGTATGTAGCTAAAACTAGAAGAATACCTAGTTGGAAACTGGAAGAGGTTGAAGAATTAACTAAACTATTCAGAGAACACAAGGTTTTCCTAATAGCTGATTTAACGGGAGTTCCAGCTAATGTTCTTCAGAAACTTAGAAGAAGCTTATCTAGTATAGCTACTTTTAGAGTATCTAAAAATAAGCTCTTAACTATAGCTATGAAGAAAGCGGGTATAGAAACATCCATTTTAGAGAAGTACTTAACTGGTCAGAATATTATTATCTTTAGTAAATCAAATGCTTTTGAAATCAACTACATGCTGGAGAAGAATGCTATTAAAACATACTATAAGCCTGGAGACGTAGCTGAAAGTGAAGTAGTGGTGCCCGAAGGCAATACCGGTATACCTCCAGGCCCCATGTTGAGCATGTTCGGTAAATTAAAGATACCTACGAAAGTTGAAGGAAACACAATCGTTGTAGTAAAAGATACTGTTGTAGCTAAACCAGGTGATAAAATATCTGATGAATTGGCGAGTTTATTGCAGAAACTCAATCTACCTCTCAAAACAATTAAACTCAAGATTAAAGTTGCTTATGATAATGGTTTTCTCATAACTGGTGAAAAGCTTAAACTAGATATAGATAGTTATATTAATGATATTAAGAGAGCGTTTCTAGAAGCGAGGAGTTTAGCAGTAGAAATCGTATTGCCTGAACCCGATATTATAGAACTAGCTATTTCTAAAGCTTATAGAGAAGCTTTAGCTTTAGCTATAGAATCAGTATTTATAGCACCAGATACTCTAGAACAAATTATTAAATCAGCTTATATGAGAGCATACGCATTAGCCGTAGAGCTAGTTAAACAAGGAGTACAGCTAGATATTACTATCCCCCAACAACAAGTTACTCAACAACCAGTTGAGTCTAAGCCTAAGGAGGAGGAGAAGGAGGAGAAAGAAGAAACATTGAGTGAAGAAACACTAGCTGAAGGACTAGGATCACTATTCTGAACATAATGAATAGTTTTTTAAACCCAAAAACAAATCATTTATGCTCCGAATATGTTAAGATGGTGATGTGCTATAGAGTACGTTTATGCGTCTCTAATATTACATAAAGCTGGTAAGGAGATAAATGAAGAGAATATTAAGAAAATACTCGTAGCTGCAGGAGTTGAGGTTGACGAAGTAAAGGTTAAATCATTAGTAGCTGCTTTGAAAAACATAGACATCGCTAAAGTTCTAGAACAATCAATCGCTACTCCCGTTGTAGCCGCGCCGGCAGCACCGGCAGTACAGGCTCAACCAGTTGAGTCTAAGCCTAAGGAGGAGGAGAAGGAGGAGAAAGAAGAAACATTGAGTGAAGAAACACTAGCTGAAGGACTAGGATCACTGTTCGGTTAGATAAAGCTAAGTAAGATCTAATTCCATTTTAATAAGAGTATTCGTGAAACCGTATACCAGTTTCATCCTAATTTACATAATATTCTTTAAACTATTAATTATCACCATATTCTAATTAGAGGTTTTAGAATTGAAGGAGTATAAACTAGATTTTCCAGAAGAACTGGGTTTTAGAAAATATAAGTGTAGAATTTGTGGTGCAAGTTTCTGGAGCTTAGTTGAGAGAGATACCTGTGGAGACAGACCTTGCGGTAAATACGAGTTTCTACGTAAAGGGAATAGTAATGTAACCGGTATGAATTTAAGTGAGGCTCGTTCTAAATTCATAAACTACTTCGTTTCTAGAGGACACGGTGTCGTTGAACCAAGACCTGTTGTAGCAAGGTGGAGAGACGATCTGTATTTAACGATAGCTTCAATAATTGTTTTCCAACCCCTCGTTACGGATGGAATAGCTGATCCCCCATTTAATCCACTAGTTATTACTCAACCATGTGTAAGGCTCGAAGATATCGATAATGTTGGATATACATTTGGAAGACACTTAACTAGTTTCGAAATGGGGGGTCATCACGCTTTCAATAAAAAAGATAGTTTTATTTACTGGATTAACGAGACCGTTAAGTACTCGTACGAATTCTTCACGAGAACTATAGGAATTAATCCAGAAAATATTGTTTATAAAGAATCGTGGTGGGAAGGAGGTGGGAACGCTGGCCCGTCTTACGAGGTAATAGTAGATGGGTTAGAACTAGCTACTCTTGTTTTTATGCAGTTCAGGGTCGTTGGCGATACTTATACACCAATGGATGTTAAGGTTGTAGATACTGGTTATGGTATAGAAAGAATAGCTTGGTTTACACAGAGAACGCCTACGTCGTACCACGCTATTTTTAGAGATCTTGTTGAAAAATATAGAAACGTGCTGAACGTTGAAGAACCTCCAATTGATGTTTTAACTAACATAGTGTATTTATTGAGCGATAAAGAGGTTCGTAATAGAAATGAATTTGAGAAAGTGTTGAGAGAATATGGTTATATCGATTATTTAGATAACGTTTTGAATTCGATAAATCTATACGTAACTGCAGATCATGTGAGAACACTCCTACTACTCTTATCCGATGGCGTTGTTCCATCGAATTCTGGTGAAGGCTACTTAGCTAGACTAGTGCTCCGCAGATTATTGAGAATATTGATGAAAATTGGGGTTGAAATACATAGATTGAGCGATACCATACTGGATCTTGTTGATAAACAAATTATTTATTGGAGTAGCGATAGTTTCTACACTAAATTCAGCGAACGCCGTGATTACATTATTGACGTTTTACTAAGTGAAACTAGGAGATTCATAGATACAACCACACGTGGAGTAAATATAGTTGATAGGATTATTGCTAGAAAAAAGAATTTATCTATCGAAGACCTAATTGAAATCTACGATTCACACGGTATTCCTCCAGACATGGTTTATGAAAAAGCTTCTCAACGGGGAATCGAGGTTGCAATCCCGAATAACTTCTACTCCATGATTGCCAAAATCCATGGTGGTTCAGGCAAACTTGTTAAGAAAGAAGAGGTTGTTAGAAACGAACTATTTAATTTAGTTATGAATGTTGGTTCAACACGTCTACTATTCCATGAAAATCCATATATGAGGGAAGCTAGAGCAAAAGTTATTGGTGTTAAAGATAAGTTACTCGTATTAGATCAAACTATATTCTATCCGAAATCGGGTGGTCAGGACCAGGATACGGGAGTAATTGTTTCGCCAGATGGATTAACGTATAGGGTTGTGAATGTGGTTAAAGTAGGAGACGCTATTGTTCACGAACTAGATACTGAACCGTCCTTAACTATTGGAGAAGAGGTTTTGATGAAAATCGATTGGAGAAGAAGATACGCATTGATGAAACACCATACCGCAACTCACGTGTTACTAGGTGTTTTAAGAATGGTTTTAGGGGATCATGTTTGGCAAGCTGGTGTTGAGAAAACTGTTGAGAAAGCTAGACTTGACATTACCCATTATAAAATGCTAACACGTGACGAAATTGAACAGATTGAAAACATGGTTAATAGCGTTATAGACGAGAGAATAGATCTCGTTTTTAAACGTATGAATAGATTTGATGCTGAGAAAGAATATGGTTTTAGAATATATCAGGGTGGAGCGATTTACGAACCAGTAATTAGGATTGTAGAAATTCCGGGTGTCGATGTCGAAGCTTGTTTCGGAACACACGTCTTTAATACTAGTGAAATCGGGGGATTTAAAATAATAGGTGTTGATAGGATTCAAGATGGTATTCTGAGATTCGAATATACTGTTGGAACTAATCTACCCCATATAATATCGGATATTACTAATACCATTGGAAAAGTTTCTGAAATAATAGGTTCTACACAGCAGGATATCGTAACTACAGCGAACAAGATTAGATCGCAGTTAGATGAGTATAAGAGACTAATTGTGGAGTATCGAAACTTCCTGCGCGGTAATTATGAGAAAATGGTTGAGGAGAAATCTATTGTTATTGGAGACTTGAGGATCGCTGTAGTAGAGGAATTTGTAAACGATAAGGAGCTCGTTAAGAGCATTATTGAAAACCTTTCGTTAAAGAAAAAGTACTTGGTAATAGCTTATGGAAAGAATTTGATCGAATTAGCCACTCACCCAGAAAATATTGAGAAATATGCCATTGATCTACGGGAAATACTCGAGAGATTCAGGGAGAAATACCCCGACACTAAAGGAGGAGGTAAGAAAGATCACGTTACTTTAAGAACAGATGTTTCTAGAGATAAACTGGATTACCTAATAGAGATTTTAAAACAGAAAATCCATTTGTAAAACTCCTCGTTTCGAAAAGAATTTAATTTTTGTTATAAGTTAGTAAAAACATTGAGAGAATTGGGCCCGTCGCCTAGCCCGGATAAGGCGCCGGCCTTCTAAGCCGGAGATCCCGGGTTCAAATCCCGGCGGGCCCGCTTATCCATCAACTCCAAATATCATCTCTTTATCAACATGTTCTCTCCACGATGAGCAGTATTTTAGATTTTGTTAGAAACAATTTTTACTCGAAGATTAAGATTATGAGGTGATAATACGTTAAATTATAGTTAATTAGAAGTTGGTGTCCGTGTTTTGCTTAATGCACGTTACTCTATAATCATTCTCACTATGATTCTCCTATTACCATCATTTAATGCATTTTACTACACTAGTAGTGATAGTCCAAGAAACGCCGTTTATATAACGTTTGATGTATCCATTGATGGTGGTGCTGTTTCATACATTGATCGTGTTTCATCTAAATATCGGGGTAGAGTAGCTGTTATTGAATTCAGAAGCTATGGTGGCTTCTTATCAGCAGCAGATAAGATCATTTCATTACTGGAGGAGAATAATATAACGTGTATTGCTTGGATACCTAGAGATGGATATGCTGTATCGGCTGCAGCATACATAGCTCTCTACTGTAGCAGAATATATATTGCTCCGGGTGGAGTTATTGGAGGTATTAAACCAGAACCTTATAATCAAAAAGTTGTTGAATACGTTAAAGCTAGATTAAGATCCTTCTTATCCGGGAGGAACATAACGAACCTATCTAGCGTTATTGATGAACTAGTTGATGAAGCTAAACATTACTCCTCAAGAGAAGCTTCAGATATTGGTTTAGCTACTGAAGTATCAAATATAGATGATATTTTAGAGAAAGAAAACATTGTTTTAACTAGTAGAGAGAAGCTTAATCTATGGGATAGACTTGTATCGGTTCTATCATATCCCTTAATTTCTTCATTAATGCTACTAGTTGGAGTGATCTTGATACTAATCGAAATCTATACAACTGGTTTTCAAGGATACGGTATAGCTGGAGCTTTACTAATAGTTTTAGCACTATACTCGATGTATTTGGTTCCACTAGAAATCCTACACTTATCTCTAATACTGGCTGGAGCAGTACTACTCGGTGTTGAAGTTGCAACACCTGGTTTCGGTGCATTTGGAATCGCTGGTTTAGCTTTAACAGCATTAGGTATAGCTTTAGTAACGATATCTCTACCACAATCCACTCCTAGCGTAGTGTATCCAATAGCTGGCGTTTTAGTAGCTACAGCTGGTTTCTTCCTAATAATAGGGTTTTCAGCAGCTAAAACAACTAGAATGAAGAAGAAGAATTATAAAGAACAGTTGGAAGGAGCTGTTGGTATAGCTAAAACAGATATTAATGAAACGTACCCGGGTGTAGCGTATGTTTTAAACGAGGATTGGACAGCGTATTCTTTGAAAGGAAGGATCCCAGCTGGTAGTAGAGTTCGGGTTGTAAGAGTTGAGGGGTTAAAAATATATGTGGAGAGAGTTGTAGAATAGACTATTCATTACGTTGTTCACTACTTTTCGTTGTGGGAGTTGCTGAACCGATCATTTTAGCAAATCCCAAAAGCAGCTCCATTGGGAGAACTATTTTAGTTGCTGGGTTTTGAGCCATGGTTTTCAATGCCTCCATATATTGAAGCATCATGGCGTTAACCCCTAGTTTAGCTGCAGCTTCCTCTATAAGCTCCAGTGCTCTCTTCTTACCTTCAGCAACTAGTATCTCATACTGCTTCTCGCCTTCACCTTTCTTGATCAATGCTTCACGATGACCTTCAGCTTCGAGAATAGCAGCGCTTCTCTTACCTTCAGCTTCGAGTATCATAGCTCTCTTAGTTCTCTCAGCCGCCATCTGTTTAATCATCGCTTCTTGAACATCTCTAGGTGGTTTGATTTCTTTAATTTCAACACTAGTGACTTTTATACCCCATCGATCCGTAACTTCATCTAGTTTAGCTCTAAGAACTGAATTAATGTATTCTCTTTTAGCTAAAACATCGTCTAAAACCATGTCTCCAATTACGGCTCTCAACGTAGTTATAGCTATACCTGTAGCAGCAGACAAATAGTTCTGAACAGATGTTACAACTAATTGTGGATCAAAGATCTTCATATAAACAAGAAGGTCTATATCGACTGGAGCGTTATCCTTAGTTATACAAGTTTGTGGAGGGATATCTATTACGAATTCTCTGAGATCAACATCAACTCCTCTATCTATAATTGGAATCAATAATACTAAACCAGGACCCCTTACTCCAATTAATCTCCCTAATCTGAATATAACGAGTCTCTTATACTCAGGAACTATTCTCACATGTCTAGCTATAATTATAACCATAATTATGATAAAAAATATGAGTACCACGATAGTTATGGGGTCCAAAAGCATCACTTTCGTTAGGATATTAATATGATATATATTGATGTCTATAGCTATATTAAACCTAATTATTTCGATATTTTGAAACATCAATAACGCTATCCAAGTACTTCAATTAGTAACTTAATCAATACCTATATGTGGGTTATGAAAAATTAGATAAAGTGTTACTACGATACTTAATGATCCTGAAATCTTGGTTTTAAGGTATTAGTGAGGATTATTGGTGTCTATATTGAGTATTTTCGGTGATCTCGCTATTTACGATACGTTAAACATACCTATTAATAATGGTTCAGTTACTTTAAAACGCGTTTCTAATGAAAACGTTCTACTAATTATCAATAGGAGAGGAATTAGTTATTCAAAACTAATTAATTTAAAAATAGATAAACAAATATCTCTAAGACCACTACCGCCATGTGCCGGTTCGTTAAAAGTTGATTGTCTATATTTAAAACTGGATAATGAATTGATCCTGAAACCCAACGATAATATTAGATTAAATATTAATCTACCACTAGATCTCGGCATATATATTGATTCTATATTAATCGAAACTATTCCACTAAGTAATGTAAAGTATGCTCTATATGGACCTCCAGACTTGGGAGATATATGTAGATTAATTGATCTAAGGCAGGAAAAGAATTTATCAAACGTTGTAAAAGCTGAATTAGAGATAATTTTTGAATCGCGAGCTGAGGGTACGATAGGAATCAGTAAAATTATAGTGCCTCTAAATGGATTGAGTGTGTTTAGAGATGAGAACAGTAGATTAAAACTTCAAACAATCGAAGTAGTAGTCTATAGCTCAACGCGTGTAGAAGTAACTACAAAAACAACTATACCTCGTGGTTTCAACATATTCTCATTCAATAAACCTGGAGAATACGTTTATGTGATGAGATATGGTACTTAACTATTCATTGATATTACATTATATACAGGCTAATATAGGTACTTTCATTAAAGTAATACAAGCTGTAGCGGCTATTATTATAGCTTACTACTTGGGCAATCTCGTAGCTAGAAGATTAGGTAAAGCTAGAGTTGATGTTAAACCAGAAGTTCTACATAATTTTGAACGCTTAATAAAAATTATTTTTACTATTATAGGCGTAGCGGTTGCTTTAACGATAATAGGTATAGATGTTTCAAGCTTAATTCTAGCAGCTGGTTTTGCAGGTATAGTGATCGGTTTAGCGGCTCAACAAGTTTTAAGCCATTTGTTTTCAGGTTTATCTCTAATCGCTGAGAAGAGAATCAGAGTTGGAGATATCATAATGATTGGTGAAAACACAGGTGTTGTTGAATCAGTTGGTTTAATGTCAACTAGGATCAGATTATTCAGTGGAGAAGTTCTAACTGTACCCAATACAGACCTAATGTCATCTAGAATATACAACTACTCTGAACCTAAAGCGAGGAGAATTGAAATCCCCATTACTATAAGTTACGAATCTAATCTAGACAAGGCTATAAGTTTAATTAAGGAGCTCTTGGAACAGGACGAATACATACTATCTGAACCTCCACCAATAGTCTTTGTTGAAAAATTGGGTGAAAGCGGGGTTGATCTCAAAATCCTCTTCTGGGTCCCAAGCAGGAATTACTGGGAGGTAAGGAGAAGAATCGTTAAAGAAATTAAAGAAACACTGGAGAAAGCCGGTATCGAGATACCTTATCCAAGAAGAGTAATATGGATTAAACAATTGTCAAACAATATTGAAAGCTCCAGAAACATGAAAACCACAAGTTAGTTCTCCTAAGTATCTAGATATGGGAAAACTATGTATTATGGTAAAGCTCTTATGAAACCATGATTCCTCTCAAATCATAATAAGTTGCTTCTTCAACATATACGTTGATCCATTTTCCAAAACCTAACTCGGAACTCGGGTTCTTAATTACTACTGGTATATAGTTCCTCAACCTGCCAATCCATGTATTGGTTTTCTCAGTTAAGAATACGTTGACAACGGATCCAACGTATTTCCTCCTATAGTTATAACATACCTCTTCAATAATTTTGAGTAGTTTCAGCATTCTCTTCTTCTTAATCCAACCAGGGATCTGGGGGAGAGAGGCTGAGTATGTGTTCGTTCTAATACTATATACAGCAACATGTATTCTTTCAAAACCGAGTTCTTTGACTATGTTAATAGTTGATTCGAAATCCTCTTCCTCTTCACCGGGATGACCAACTATTATATCCGTAGCTATACTTACATCCGGAATCTTACTCTTAATTTCTTTCACAAGACTTCTATATTCATCAACACTATATTTCCTCCTCATAATTTTCAGAACCTTATCGCTACCGCTCTGAAGAGGTATATGTAGAAACCTATATACTCTATCGCTACTCTTCATAATATCGAGAAGATCGTCAACAATATCAATTAGAGTATCGGGATTCATCATACCTATTCTAACCATATAATTACCATCGACCTCTAATAATTCCACGAGAAGCTTAGGTAGCGATTTACGACCATAAATATCGATACCATATGATGCAACATCTTGTCCGGTTAACTCGATCTCTACAACACCTTTCCCCAACATTTCAATTAAACTCTTTTTCACAATCTCAATAGGGTAACTTACTAGATTTCTCCTAACATTCTTAGATATACAGAAACTACAATCACCTAAACAGCCTTCTTGAACTGGAAGATACCCTATACTCCCCTCAACATAAACTCCTAAATAAGACCTATCTCTAGAACCCAGAAGTAAATCTATAGGTTCACCGGATTCTACAACCAACCATATACGGGAAGAGTTTTGAGGCGATACTAACGATACGTTTGGAAACATTCTCTTAATCTTATAAGGCTGAGCCCCCGCCATGCAACCAGTTACAATTAGTTTTTTCGATGCTCTCTCGGCAAATCCATATAATTTTTTAATTGCTGTTATCATTCTAGATTCGGTATCGAACCTCACGGTACACGTATTAATTATTAATACATCCGCGTCTTCAGGATTATCTACGATAACGTGCCCTCTACTTGTTAAAATACTTTTCATAATACTCGTATCTCCGTGATTAAGAGCACATCCATATGTTTCGAAATAGATTTTCAAACGAATCACTTAGTAAACCTATATTTATTAAACACAATATAACATACTCATACTCGGTAGAGATATTGTAAAGTGGGATATTAGTTTGAGTAAGAGGGTTAGAGACTATACTTATGAAGAACTACTAGATAGAGCTTATTCAAAACTACCTTCAAAATCGGGGTCAACCGGAGTTGTTAATATTCCGAAAGCTGAAATAATATACGTTGGTGGTAAAACAATACTTACTAATTTTAAGCAAATAATTGAGTTTTTAAATAGAGAAGGAGAGCTTTTACAATTATATCTCAGTAAAGAGCTTGGAACAGCTAGTTACATCGATGATGCTGGACAATTAGTTCTACAAGGTAGATTCAATGTCCAGGTTTTGAATAAATTAATTGAGATATTTACAAAGAACTACGTATTATGCCCTACATGTGGAAGTAAGGATACTAAATTATTGAGGAAAGGAAAAGTATTCATACTGAAATGCGAAGCCTGTGGTGCTGAAACAAGTTTTAAATCATTCTAACCCCTGATGATGATTATATGAAGGTTTTCGTTAAACTACATAAATCTGGAGATTTATCGATTCTAGCTGTATGTGATGAGAACCTATTAGGTAAACGATTAATTGATGATAAGGGTTTCACAATATACGTAGATCCGAGATTCTACGGTGGAGAATTGGTTACAATGGATGAAGCTTTTTCAATGATGAGTGAAGCGAACTGTATAAATATGGTCGGTAATGATGTGGTTAAAGAAGCTATTAAGAGAGGTTTAGTTAGAGAAGAATCTGTAATCGAGGTTTGTGGCGTTCTACACGCTCAAATAATAGAGGTTAAATGAGGGGTTAAACACGAGATTTTGCGTTAAGTGTGGGAGGGAATTCGAAGAGAAAGAATTCCTACCCCAGTATGGATTATGCATAGATTGTTTTATTGAACAAAAAAGTATTCTAATTAAAAACCCCGTTGTCGACATCGTCATCTGCCCTAAATGCGGTTCAATCCATTATAGGAATAAATGGGTTGTTTTTGACGGCATAAAACAATTCATAAGAATATTCCTAATTGAGAATCAGAAGAAAATACTTGATAACGCTATTAAATTAGAGGATCTTGAAGTGTTGGAGGAGAATTATGGTGAGGATTACAGTATAGTTAAGATTCTATTCATAATATCTGTGAATGAAGTTGTAAGAAAAGTTCCGGTAGAAATTAAGGTTAGATTATTTAAGAGAACGTGTGATGAATGTATTAGAAGCATAACGGGGAGCTATAGGGTTCTAATTCAATTCAGAGCGGAGGGGAGGCCTCTCAACGACAGGGAAATCAGCGTTATCGACAAAATAATTTCTAATCCGATATTCATAAATAGTATAGTTGAGAAACAAGAGTTTAAACATGGAATTGACGTTAAGGTATCATCCCTAGCCGTCGCCAGAGCTATTGCTAAGAGAGCGGTAAATGAGCTTAACGCAAAAGTTATTGAAACGTTCAAATCGAAGAAATATGATAGCCAGAAAGGGGTTTGGATCGGTGAAACAGTATTGTCTTTGAGAATACCATCTATAGTTAAAGATGCTATAGTTGAGTATAACGGCAGGTTCTGGATAGTTAGAGATATAGGTAAAGAAACTATTCGTTTAGAAAATCTCGAAACGGGAAAGGAGATTAGAATTGATTTTCAAAACTATTGGAGAGGGTTGGTGAGAATTAAGAGCTATTTAAGCGATCATAGAGAAGCTAAAGTTATTGGTTACGATTCTAATACCGTGTATTTACTCGATGAAACCAGTGGAGAGGTGATAGAAGTATCTAGAAGTGGAGAACATGATTTCAGACAGGGAGAGGTCGTTTATATCGTTAAAATAGATAATAAGGATTTTATAGTTAGGAAAAGCTGTTGATGGATACATTAATAATTATCTAATTTTCATTTTCTTTAAAAAGGCATCATTTATGTAGAATAAACATCAGGTAAATTGGTGAACTATTGGTTTGTCTAGGAAAACCGAAGAATATAAACCAAACGAAACGCCACTTCCAGGGGGAGATACCGTTATTTGTGGAGTGATTAGGCATCTCGGTGGTGATTACCTATTAGCTAAATGCCTAGACGGTGTTGATAGAAAAGTTAGGATTCCAGGTAAGATTAGGAAGAAAGTGTGGATTAGTGAAGGAGACATAATACTGGTTGGAATATGGGATTTTAGTCCGGATAAAGGTGACGTTATATATAGGTATGAGAGAAGCGAGATCAATAAGCTTGTCGAGAAAAACATTATTCCAAAAGATTTTCTGGACGCCTTAAGTGAATTAATATGAGTAGGAGAGAAGAGAAGAAAATTAAAGATAAGGATCTCTTCGAAACAGTTGAAGAAGTTTTTGATATACTAACTCTCCACACGATATATGATTTGAAGAATAAGAGGATAATATTTAGAATGAATGGTGTGGTAAGTGCTGGTAAGGAATCACGCATATATTTGGCATATGGGTGGAACCGCGAACCCTTAGCGTTAAAAATCTATTTAACATCTACAGCTGTGTTTAAAAAAGGTATTTATAAATACGTTGCTGGAGACCCTAGATTCGATGGATTGAAACCTAGAAGTACGAGGAAACTGATCTATTTATGGGCACGTAAAGAATTTAGAAATCTCAAGAGAATGTATGAAAGTGGCGTTAAGGTTCCTAAACCTATAGCTGTTCATCGCAACGTACTTGTTATGGAATTCATAGGCGAAGGAGGTAAAAGATACCCTCTTTTATCCGAGATATATAATGAATTGAGTTCTGATGATTTAAGAAACATTTATGTGAAAATTGTTGAAGAAATGGAAAAAATAGTTTGTAAAGCTAGACTCGTTCATGGCGATTTATCCGAATTCAATATAATGGTTACTCCAGATCTCGATATTAAGATAATCGATGTTAGTCAAGCTGTAAGTATAAATCATCCTAATGCTTATGAATTGTTGATGAGAGACGTAAATAACATAGATAGGTTTTTTAGAGGCGTCTTACAAAAAGAACATATACTAGATGAAAACCTTATTGAAAGGCTAGGGAAATGTCTAGAGAAGAGAAAGGAAAGTTAACGTTAGGTGTTACAAAGCTTTACGAAAAAATTCCTATTGAGAGAATAGGGGTTTTAATTGGACCTAATGGTAAGACTTTGAGAGAGATCATGGATAAAACTGGAGTTAGTATTACGGTAGACTCCACAACTGGTTCGGTAGTTATAGAACCATCTTCAACAAATACAACTATGGTTGATTTATTGAAAGCTAGAGATATCGTTAAAGCTATAGGTTATGGTTTCAACCCTGAAATAGCTATGGAATTAATAGATGAGGATAAAATGCTTGTAGTAATTAATGTTAAAGATTATGTTGGAGATAAGCCTAACCATATTCAGAGACTACTCGGTAGAGTTATAGGCGAGGGGGGTAAAGCTAAGAGAAATATTGAGGAATTAACCAAAACTAAAATATCTATTTATGAAACAAACATCTCTATCATAGGCGATTACGATTCAATAGAGTTAGCTAAAACAGCTATTGAAATGCTACTACAGGGTAGACAACACAGCACAGTTTATAGATACTTAGAAAGAGCATCATTCACACTTAAACGTAGGAGAATGACAGATCTATGGATGAAGAAGCTATAAGTTAGGAAAAAACCCCGTTTAGATATAGGTTAAAGCATCAGTAAACCTTAAATAATTCGATAAATAAACTATTTATTTAAACAGGATGAAGCTGAGTGGGCCCGTAGCTCAGCCAGGCAGAGCGGCGGGCTCCAGATCGCACTACGGGTCTAAAGACCCATGATAATGGGGATGAAAGAGATCTGGAGCGAGAGACCCGTAGGTCGGGGGTTCAAATCCCCCCGGGCCCACTCAGCTACACAATTACTACCTATTATCAAGAAGTTATTTTTCAATACACATTCGAGTATAAACGATATAATTTATGAGTGTATGTTTCGAAACAACATATTTTTACTTTATTTCTAGAAGAATGGGCTATACTGAAGATAAATGATAATTATAGGAGGATATCGATGTTGAAGCGGTAGATTTATATCTCACAATAGATTTATATCCTCTATGAATATATCGTTAGTTGAGGAGGGCCCGTCGTCTAGCCTGGTAGGACGCCGCCCTGACGAACGATTAGGTTCGGTGAGGCGGAGGTCCGGGGTTCAAGTCCCCGCGGGCCCATTTCAGCAATTCTTATAAAACTTGTTTTTATACTTCTTTTAACGATAGGTGTTTTGTTTGAAGTATCCGTTGGATAGATTATGTATAAAATCTAAATTGTTTTGTCAAAGTTGTTTGAGAAAAATTGAATCTGGTTTTTACGATAATGTTGATTTGGGAGTTATGGGTAGTTTAGTTGATCTTGAGGATTCTTTAAAAGAATTGAAAAAAGGAGAATATGTTAAATCCTATAAAGTTAATGATACTTACATCGTTATCGTTAAAAACAATTTTACGAAAACGGAGTTAGAGAATCTTAGCCGTGAAGTATCTAGTAGAATGAATACTAAGTTTAGATTCATACAGGACCCAGGTGATAAGAAAAAACTTGTAGAACAAATTCTACAACCGTATAGAGTTCTAGGTATAAACACCGTATACCTACCTAATGGCGAGGAACAGTACGTAATTAGGATCCAGGGTAATGGAAGAAAAAGTAGAAGTAGATTTCCACTAGAAGGCTACATTAAAGTAGCTGAGAGTATTTTAGGTAAGAAAGTTAAATTCGTTTTTGAACAATCAATATAGCTTCAATCCATCTTTAAATAACTCTCTTAACACAACTGTAGCATACTCACCTCTACTAAGCGTAAAAGATAAATTCAGAGAACCCCCATTCTTCTCGATTCTAATACGTGGTTTAAACAATCCTTTTCTAAACCAACACATTGTGGATGGTATATTGGAAGGTTCTAATCCATCAATCTCAACAACATCTCTATATAAATCGATTGCATCTCTACAACCAGCTGTTGGATACTCTTCATCTAGATAAACCCATCCTTTAGATTCAATCACTTTATTCAATAATTGATTATATAGATAAGCAACATATGCTTCAACATAAATCCCCTTCGTTAACCTATTTAATCTAGATAAGGCTTTCAATATACTCCTACTTGTATAGATTATATTCTCATATATTAATCCATCGAAACAATTCTTACTTCTCTTAATTACCACACCAGGATCCTCCCAGAAATACGTATCTCTAAGTAAACATCTAGTTAAGTCATTGAACCTATGAGATATAATGTATAAACCAAGGAGATGAGTATTCGGTCTATGAAAACCGAATCTTTGATAACCATAGTAGTTTGGTAAACCCTTCTCAAGCATTAATCTAGCTAATTCCTTAACTCTACTAACAATAGTTTCATCAACATAATCTAGTTTTACCAGAAATTTATTGCCTAATAAATCCCTTCGACGCGGTTTCCTACTAACAAATCCTCTAAACTTAATAGTAACTTTATCACTACAAATACTCTCAACAACACTATGGTTAAACAATTGTTTCTTAATGAAAAAGAACTGTGTTGCTGAAGCATACTTATCTTTAAGACCGAGATAAATTATGTTTTCAAAAGGTATACTTAATCTCCTACTTATGTTGTTCACAACCTGTATAGTATCTATCATGGATTTCCTAATTTCCAGAACAACATATTCACCTTTCGAATCGTTGAAACCGAGATTATTCCAATCAACTAGTTCCTCAACATGGAAAGTTTGAGGAGATAATTCGTAGAATAAATTGACTTTTAAATCAGTGAGGTAATGCTTCATTCCGGTAACATAATCTAGTGGGTGGAGATAAACTGAAGTATTCATAAAGTTTTCAACTCCGAAGTAAACCTATCGATCAACTTTCCAGGAGCTGGACCTATAGCAATAGCTGTAACGGTGCCTGGAGGTAGTTCCGTTAAACCAGCATCTCTAACAATGGCAACAGGTAGATTTGATTTAACAGCTTCATTATAATATTTTAACAATTCTTCTTCACTATCAACTTTTAAAACAATCTTCTTCTGCCCAGATTCAAACCATGATTTAAACCATTCAGTTTTCTTACTATATGCTTCGAAAGCAGCCAATACAGATGCGTGAGCAACCTGAACAGCTGTTTTACCCTTACTCATACCCAGATCTTTTCTAACTATAATTACTTGTTTAAACTCCTCCATTAAAACACCTTAGGAATAAATATTTTCAGTGTAAAATATATTAATCCATGCAGAATTTGATTAAAACCATCTATATCGAAATGGGGGTTTAAACTGAGCGCGGAAATCAAAATTTACGAAACAGTATCACCACCTACGTGTAGTAGTTGCCATAGATTAATGGATCCACGCGAGAAAGGCGCGGTTTTCCCATGTCCAAATTGTGGTAAGGTTTTAATTAGGAGATGTAAATCTTGTAGAAAACATTCTGTTCCATACGTATGCCCTAACTGCGGCTTCAAAGGACCCTGAGAAGGTGCGGTTTATGGCTAAACTATTGGTTATAATGAAGGTTCTCCCAACAGATATAGAGATCAATTTAGAAGAACTGTATGAAAGGATCAAGAAGAGTTTACCAGAAATATATGAAGTTAAGGGTTTCGACCTTATACCAATAGCTTTCGGTTTAACAGCTTTGAGACTATACGTGTTTATGCCTGAGAACATCGAAGGGGGGACTGAACCTCTGGAGAACGCTATATTGAATGTGGAAGGAGTTAGTCAAGTAGAAGTCGAGATTGTCCATAGAATTTCTGAATAATAACGTATATAATCCCAATATACTCTGCTTACATCTTAGACTAGAATTTACTTTTTAATAACCATTTATACTTACATAGATAAGTAGATAAACGGGTTCCTAAATAATGGACTCCACTCAATCCAAAATACCATTAGTTGTTTTAGAAGCTGATTCGAAAGATGTTGGTAAAGGTATTGCTAGAGTAGATCCATATGTTATGGAGAAACTGAAACTGGAGAATGGAGATGTGATATACATTGAGGGTAAGAGAAAAACAGTAGCTAGAGTTTCACAAGGTAGTACTCAAGATTGGGGTTTACACGTCATAAGACTTGATCATAATATTCGTAAAAACGCTAATGTAAAGATCGGGGAGATTGTTTATATTGAGAAAACACAAGCATATGTAGCATCTCTACTTAAAATCACACCGTATAAGTACGCAACACCTATGGATAATGAAGTTAAGAAATATATTAAGAGGAAACTAGTAGGTAGAGTTGTAATTAAAGACGATGTAGTCTACATTAAATTCCCAGGAATACCCGAATCTCTCCCCTTCACCGTAGTCTATACTAAACCACGTGGACCGGTAATTATAGATGAAGATACTGAACTCGTAGTTCTAGATAAACCAACTCGAATACCCGTTGTTACCTACGAGGATATTGGGGGATTATCACATGTTATTAGAAGAATAAAAGAACTTGTTGAACTACCTTTAAGGTACCCTGATATTTTCAGAAGACTAGGTATAGAACCGCCTAGAGGAATACTACTGTATGGCCCGCCTGGATGCGGTAAAACACTACTAGCTAAAGCTATAGCTAACGAAACGAACTCGTATTTCATAAGTATAAATGGACCGGAAATTATGAGTAAATACTATGGCGAGTCAGAGCAGAAGCTTAGAGAGATATTTGAACAAGCTAAGAAGAATGCACCAGCAATTATTTTCATCGATGAGATCGATAGTATAGCGCCAAAGAGAGAGGAGGTTGTCGGTGAAGTTGAGAAGAGAGTCGTTGCACAACTACTCACGCTTATGGATGGTTTAGAATCTAGAGGAGACGTGATCGTTATAGCAGCTACTAATAGACCAAACGCTGTTGATCCTGCTTTGAGAAGACCGGGTAGATTTGATGTAGAAATCGAAGTTCCTATGCCTGATAAGAAAGGTAGACTCGAGATATTACAGATCCATACTCGTAACACGCCCTTAGGAGAAGACGTTGATTTAGTTAAGATTGCTGAAATGACACACGGCTATACTGGTGCTGATCTAGCAGCTTTAGTTAAAGAAGCCGCTCTAGCGGCACTTCGAAGAATTTTACCGAATATAGATATAGATCTGGATAATATTCCTCAAGATATTTATGATAAAATTGAGATTAAAATGGAGGATTTCATTAATGCTATGAAGAGAATTATTCCAAGTGGTTTAAGAGAAGTCTACGTCGAAGTGCCTGAAGTTAAATGGAGTGATATAGGTGGGTTAGAGGAAGTTAAGCAGGAATTGAGAGAGATGATTGAATGGCCTTTGAAATACCCATTGGTTTTCAAAAGAATGGGAATATCTCCTCCAAGAGGAATAATTCTCACAGGACCACCTGGATGTGGTAAAACATTATTAGCTAAAGCTGCGGCTCACGAGAGCGGTGCTAATTTAATCGCTGTTCGTGGACCGGAGGTTCTCAGTAAATGGGTTGGTGAGTCGGAGAGAGCTATTAGAGAGATCTTTAATAAAGCTAGAATGTACGCTCCAGCTATAATATTGTTTGATGAAATCGAATCTATCGCTCCAGCAAGAGGATATGGATACGATTCATTCGTTACGGAAAGAGTTGTTAGTCAATTATTAACCGAGATGAGTGGTATTGAGAAACTCGAGAACGTAGTTGTTATCGGTGCAACAAATAGACCTGATTTAATGGATCCGGCGTTGCTAAGACCTGGACGTTTCGATAAAATAATCTATATACCTCCCCCCGATTACAAATCTAGATTAGAAATACTCAAAATACATACTAGATTCACACCATTAGCTGAAGACGTTGATCTAGAGGAATTAGCTAGAAGAACGGAAGGTTATAGTGGCGCTGATCTAGAAGCTTTAGTTAGAGAAGCTGTCATGATCGCTTTGAGAGAAAACATGGATAGCTCAGTCGTTACAATGAAGCATTTCGAAAAAGCATTGGAGAACGTTAAGCCATCGATTACTCCAGAAATAATGAAGTTTTACCAAGAATGGTATAGTAGAGCAAAGCAGAGAATAGTTTCTGAAACTAAGAAACCTATTGTTCAGATGTAGAGGTGAAACTTTGATTGAGTAAGAAAGAGAATAGTTTATTTAGAACTATGCCTCTATTCAGAATTATTCTAGATATATTATGGAGGAATCCAGAAGGAATTTATGATAGAGACCTAGTTGAGATTCTTAGAGAAGAACACGATATTGAAGCATCTATCGATGAGATCTATACGAATCTATTGAAACTTGAAGTTAATGGATTAATCTATGCTGAGAGAGTTGGTGAATCACTATTATTGAAACCCAATATAGAGGGATTGAAAGAGAATAATAAGTAAATTCTAGAGTTCTTCCTATAAAATTCATTAACCAAACTTATACGAATATGATAAATTGAGAAATATTGAAACACTAGTGAGCTGTAATTATGGGTGTTAATCTAAAAGATTTGATTCCAGATAAATGTAGAGTAGTTATTGATGATTTACGTGTTCTGAAGGGTAAAATAGTAGCTATTGATGCTTACAACGCATTATACCAGTTTCTCGCAGCTATTAGACAACCCGATGGTACACCACTAATGGATTCTAAAGGTAGAGTTACGAGTCATTTAAGTGGATTATTCTATAGAACTATAAATATTGTTGAGGAAGGCGTTAAACCAGTATATGTTTTCGATGGAAAACCTCCTGAGATGAAAGCGGAGGAGTTGAGAAGGAGGAGTCAGGTTAAAGAAGAAGCTTCTAAGAAGTACGAGGAAGCCGTTAGTTCCGGAGATTTAGAGGCAGCTCGTAAATACGCTATGATATCGAGTAAACTTACCGATACGATGGTGTATAGTGCTAAGAAACTACTGGATGCTATGGGTATACCATATGTGGAAGCGTTAAGTGAAGGTGAAGCGCAAGCAGCTTATCTAGTTATTAATGGCGATGCCTGGGCAACAGCATCTCAGGATTACGATAGCCTACTATTCGGCTCCCCAAGGCTTCTCAGAAACCTTACAATAAGCGGTAAGAGGAAATTACCGGGTAGAGAGGAGTATATCGAAGTCAAACCAGAAATTATAGAACTTGATAATTTATTGAAAGAGTTGGGAATTAAACGGGATCAATTAATCGATATAGCTATACTTATTGGAACAGATTATAACCCGGATGGCGTTAAAGGCATTGGATTGAAAACAGCATATAAATTAATTAAAGAATATGGTTCTCTAGAGAAAATACCGAAAGCTCTACTTGGAAACTACAGTATTGATGAATTAATCAATATTAAGAGCTTCTTCATAAACCCTCCTGTAAATAAGAACTATAAGATTAGCTGGAATGAACCTGATCAAAAAAAGATTATCGATATTCTAGTTAATGAATATGATTTCAGCGAAGATAGAGTTAAGAAGGCTGTGGAGAGACTAGTTAAGGCGTATAGAGAAAATTTGAAAGCTAGACAATTAGGATTAGACGTGTGGTTTACTAAGAAGACATAATCTATTCTCTCCAACCATATTCTCCAATGAGAGGAACAAAAACACACTCGATACCCCATTTCTTAACTAAACTATCACCTTTCTTCTCCAAAATTAGTAATCTCTGGAAAAACCTATTCCCAATAGGTATAACTAGAGTTCCATAAGGATTCAATTGTTGAATCAAAGGCTTGGGGACCTCGGGTGCAGCTGCAGTCACTATTATCTTATCATACGGTGCTTTCTCAGGATAACCGAGAGTTCCATCACCATGAATTACTTCAACATACTTATCATAACCAGTTCTTCTCAAATTATCACGTGCATAATCACACAATTCTCTAATCCTCTCAATAGTATAAACCCTCCCCCTACCGCTAGGATCGTTTTTAGCAACGATCTCCGCTAAAACAGCAGCTTGATAACCAGAACCTGTACCGATTTCGAGAACCTTATCGCCGACCTGCGGATTCAGTGCTTCAGTCATTATTGCAACCATATGGATAGCACTTATTGTTTGACCATAACCTATAGGTAGAGGATGGTCTACGTAAGCGTAGTTTCTCAAATTTGGAGGCACGAACTCCTCGCGGGGAACAGTTAACAATGCTTTTATAACTAATGGATTACTAACAATGCCCGTCTCTATAAGGTACTCTACTACCCTTCTCCTCTCCTTATCAAAATCTAGCAAATAAACAATCACCTTAATTTAAAAATATAATTATAATTAGATCCTAATTTAGATACCTAAAACAATCAATATTTAACAACATGGATAACGAGGTTTTCGTAACATTTGGTTATCGTTGAGAAGGTTAAAGCTTGGGGGCATCAAAACATTAGAGCAACTCATAGAACTACTATTGAGATTACGAAAGACGCTGAACTCACACCACGCGGCGACTGTATTATAGGGGTTAAAGCCGATAAATCTGTTAATGATTTAAGCGTGGAGTTCAAGAACAAGTTGCGGAGAGAAGGCTCTATTCTAATAATAGAGATTAAAGTGTCTAATCTAATGGATTACGTTCTCGCAGAAGGTTCACCTAAACTTTCTCTAGATGATGATAATAAACTCATTATACGTAAAAGTACATACATAGATAGAGCTACGTTATGCATAAGAGCTAATAAATCAGCAGCCGATATAGATAGGAATCTCATCGAGAAATTAAAGAATCCATCCACAATAGTTACATTAACTCTAATTGTTCTAGAAAAACACGAACTTCTAAAATTTATTCGAGAAAATCATGATAGTATAGCTATGGAAGGGTTAGTCAATGTTTCAGAAAATATTGATTATCTATAAACCCGTTGATAAATGCATTGATAAACTCCACTACATTATCAATATCCTTAAGGAGAGGAAAGTTGATATTAAGGTATTAAGCGTTGATGATGTCGTAAAGATCGATGAAACCCCCGATTTAGTCATAGGTATTGGCGGGGATGGAACTATTCTTAAAATATCCAGTGCGTTTCAAAACAAAAGTCCTATAACACTACCAATACCTTGTGGTAGGAGGATGATTTTCTACGAAAGATTTGATAACGGAGAACTCGCTAATATTTTAAACAGGGTTTTCAATGGAGATTTTAGAATAGAGAGTTTGAGAAGAATAAATGTTGAGTTCTCGAATAAAGTCTATACTGTACTTAATGAAGCATTACTATTATCAATGGATAGAGGTAGAGTTACCGGTTTTGAAGTAAGAATTGAGAGTATTTCGAGAACATATAACTACGGCTTCGACGGCGACGGTGTTATGGTAGGAGGCGCTCCTGGCTCAACAGCGTATAACCTCACAGTTGGAGGCTCAATAGTGGATCCGGGTGTTGAATCAATATTCATAACTCCATTGAATCCCATGGACCGATCGTTAACTCAGATCACAGTACCTCTAATCTCATACGTAACGTTATCTTCACGTGGAAGAACAGAACTTTATTTAGATGGCGAGAAAGTTGCTAATGTTCCTCCTCATCAAGTTATTAGCATATATCCATGCTACTATAAACTTAGAATTATAAGGATAGGTGGAAAGAACATTATTAGAGATATATATGAGAGGAGAAGATTTGAAATCAAATAAACGATTATTAGTGTTCGATACAGGTGCTCTCCTATCTAAAATCCAGCTACAAATGTATAGTGATAATATTGAAATATACACTACACCCTCTGTTTTGGAAGAGGTTAAGGATAGGGAAAGTAGAGAAGCTTTAGAAGTAAGTTTAAATATAGATAGGGTTAGAATTGCACAACCATCTGAAGCAACCATTACGTATATATCCAAACTAGCCGATAGCTTAGGATACTTAAATAAATTATCTAGAACGGATATAGAGGTTGCATCACTAGCTTACGAATTAAATAAGTATTCTAAAGTTACTGTTTTAACGGATGATTACGATCTACAAAACCTCCTACTTCATTTAAATATAGAATTCGCAACAGTTAAAACAAAAGGTATAAGAGAAGCTAGAATTTTAAGAAACAAATGTAGGGTTTGCGGATACCCTCTGAAGAGTAATGACGAGGAATGCCCTGTTTGTGGTAGTAAAAGTATCGGGTAGTTATGGAACAACTACTTTTTCCTAAGTAATGATATGAAGAAACCAGGCATATCGTATGTTAGAGGAGAGTATCTATAAGCAACTACTTCACCATAACGAATTTTCTCAGAATATGGTGGTTGAATAACCTCCACCGGTTCTAAATTAAGATTTCTAACGGCTTGAAGAACATTGTATTCGTTTTCATCAAAAGTCAACGTACATGTACTATATAGTATTAATCCATTTCCCCGAACTATTCGTGAAGCAACTTTAAGAAACTGGTACTGGTAGTTTCTAAGATCCAGCATATCGCGACCACTAATTGAAGGATTTGTTTTTGGTCTAACACCTAGAGCTGAACATGGAGGATCAATTATAACTTTATCAACCCTATTTTCCAAACCATAGAGATCCCTATCTAAATACCTCGAATCCATCCTAATTATATTAACATTATAACCAGTAAATAACCTACTAAACTCTTCTTTCATCTTTAAACATTTCTTCATATTCCTATCTATTGATAAGAGCTTAACTCTAGAACCAGTTAGTTGTATTACATGAGTGGATTTTCCACCGGGAGCCGCATTTAAATCCACTATAAAATCATTCCAAACCGGTTCTAAAAGTTTCGTAGCAATCATTGATGGTAAGCTTTGAGAATATATCAGCCCATTTACATACTCCGGTAATTCCCTAATAGGTGGAGCTCTATACTTCGAAACCTTATTAATACCTACTAATCCCTTAACCATACCGAGAACCTCGTTTGACGAAACGACAGTTTCAACGACAGCTACAGGTTCTCCACTAGGGGATAGAACAGTGACTTCATCACCTTTATTGAACGACGAGAATTTCTGAACACCCGGTCTATATAGGTTAGAACCCATCATTACGGATTCAGCAGTGTTTCTATCAACATAAATTACTTTATCTAGTTTAGGAACCTTGTATGGACCCTTTAATTCAATATATATAGCTTCTTCAACATAAGAATCGGGTTTCGCATCAACACCTCTCTCTCGTAAACGAAATATTAACTCATCTCTACTAATCCTCAATGTATTAACTCTAAGATACAGTCTTCTCGGAGGCTCCGCGAGCTTCCCGATCAATTCATTAGTTAAACTACCGTAGACTCTCCTAATAGATGCTACAATTAGATCATCTAATTTAAACATATTTACATTACTCTTTTTTAAAATTAATTTTAAGAATAATCATAGGTAGTAATACATTTTAATAACAGTAAAGGGGGGTGGGTTATTTTTGAGAGAAGGTATTGAGAAAAACCCTGATGAAACCTTGATTAAGGAGAAGAAAGTTGAAGATGAGAAGCAGAAATGGGTTCAGAAAATGCTTAGAAGCGCTAAACATCACCATAAGATATGCCCTTATTTCGATAAGAAAACAACGATGTGTTTCTTAAAGCTAGGTTCTAAATGTGATAGAGACGGTAAGTTCGAAATATGCCCTGTATTTAAACAATTTATTGAGAACAAGTATGATGAATATAAAGCTAAGAATAAACCTCTACCAGTTAATTTCATAGATTTAACAACAGATATAATTTAGGAGTGGTTGTATTGGAAAACGAGGAGAGAACCTACATTATAAGCGATCTCGAGAAACTATGGCTAGACTACGATAGGCAGAACGATATACTTTACATTAACATAGGTGAAGAAGTAGAGGATGCTGATGAAGAAATACTTATTGGTGGAGATATAGCTGTGAGAATAAAAGATAAGAAAATTATTTCAATAATGATCATGAAGTTCATGGAGAAACTCGGTCTTACAATATATTAGAAGCGAAAAGAGTAATACACGATTATTCATGAAGTATTTTGAACGTGGTGAAAATATAGAAGTGTTAATGTGAGGTATCACTATCCTTCTATTTTTCCTTAGCAGGCGTTGCAATGAATTGAAATATTACTATATACTTCTAATTATATAATGTACAATTAATTTATCCTTACCGAAAACATCTGTTAAAATTTTGATATATGGTTCAATATCGGTTTTTTCACTGAAAATATCGATAAAGTATGCTTCACTAAAACCTATAATAACCATAGTATTCCTACATGTGAAAAACTGTGCATAATAAACTCCAGTATCTCCCGAATACTTCTCTATACATCCGAGTTTACCTAAACCCTCCCTAATACTCTCAATTAGTTTTTTATCACTACTATCTACTTCAATCATATAGTGATGAATCTCTTTCTTCAAATCCATAACCTAAAATATTTCATTTAGGAAATCCCGAAGATCCTTCTTATCAACAAATATTACTTTAACTCCATATTCTTCGATTTCTAATAGTTTCTCACTCGATATACTTGTTGTAACCAATATACATGAGTCAGAAGCCTCTATAATATCTTCTAGAACATTCATTTGATTAGGTTGAAACCTCCTGATCATCTTTCTAGACTCCATTTCGAAAACAGTTATGTAATCAGCTTCTTCGTAACCAACGATCTCTCCATTATTATTTATAGATACGAGTAGAGTATTCATGCCTGATCAACGTTCTGAACTTGATCATATTTAAGAACTAGATACTATTAAATACTTCATCATGATAAACGATATACGTGTGGTGAGAACATATACTTATCGATGTAGCTTCAACAACCGTTATACCTCGAGATTGTACTAATAGGATCGCTATTATCCCAATAGGTAGTTTAGAATACCATGGCGGACTACTACCTCTAAATACCGATTCCATAATTTCTTCTAAAATCATAGACTATTGTATTAGTGACGTGGATCCAAACATTTGTTTACTAAAATACCCGGTTCTCCAATACGGTTTCTCGCCAGAATGGTTGAGTTTCAGTGGAACGGTCTCGATTGATTCAGAAACATATAAGCGTTTAATCTACTCTATTCTTAAATCTATTGAATTCAACGTTTCGCCTCTAGGATTCATAATTGTTAATGCCCATGGAAGCAACTACTATCCGCTTAAATCATTAGTTAACGAGTATTACATGGAGAGACGTATACCTATCGTTATAATCGATATATGGAGAATCGCTGGAAAATACGGTATTACATATTGCCATGCTTGTGAATTAGAAGCAGAGCTCTACCATAGATTTATGGGAATTGATGTTAAGGCTTCGAACAATATTTACTGCAGAGAAATAGACGGTATTTATACTGAGTATAGCGTAGGACGTTGTGGCGAGTTATCGGTAAGTATCGATGATTTTTTAAAATCTATTTGTAAGTACTTCGGAATAGCGGTTGAAACTATTGCTAAACATAAACGTTAACGTATAGAACCATTATCCTCAACTAGTATCTCCTCAACTACAGCTTTATCCGACAATATTTTAGAAATACCGGATAAATCTTCGATCACTATCGTATATGGATAATCTACACGTAATGCTTTCTCCAGCATAACGATTTTTTCGAAACACTCGTTTCCATCACTAGCATTGGAACATAGGAATAGTAGTTTATCGTAGAAATCCTGAATTAAGCCCTCTACTGTAGTAATATATCCCTGACTATAATATGATGGTTTAAGCTCTAAACCCAGTTCTGGAACTTTAACAACAGCTACCGGTGATCTGATTACAATAGCATTAAGATCATCTATTTTATCAACTCTATAAGTAATTCTTATAGGTTTATTAGAAGAAGCTAATCTCTCTTCACTCCACTTATATCCACAGTTCAAGCATACTCCACTAGAAATAATTATTTGACCAAATAATGGTGCTTCATATAGGTAATCAGATAGTTTAAATACATTACCACACACTGGACATTTCATTTCATACTCAAGTATCTTAACGAGACCCATAGAACTATCGCCTCAAAGAATTATTTATAGCTAGATGTTGTCCATCACAACTGGGTGCTCGTAAAAACTCTGGACCGAGACCCTCTCTACAAGTAGCTACAGATAAACCTTGCTCTACCGAAAACCTAATGATAGGTTCTAGAATCTTAAATCTTACTTCACGTTTCAAATACATATATCCATCGATCCTCTCTCCATCACCAATATATAGTTTTAGCCAATAATTCCTCTTCTCGGGGAATAATTTGATCAATCTATTTAAACTATCAAACCTAGCTTTATAAGTAGATGTAACTATGTGTTGAACTCCAATACTCGATAATGTAGAGATCAGATTCTTTAAAGATAATAAGTCATCGTTTAATCCCGGTATAATGGGGTCTATTCTAACACATACAGGTATGCCTTTACTTAAAAGCTTCTCCACAGCTTTTAATCTATCCATAGGGTTTGGAGCATATGGTTCTATTATTTTAGCTAATTCTTCATCTAGAGTAGTAATCGTTATTGAAACCACACTAGTAGTTTTAGATAATAAATCTATGTCTCTAGAAACGAGATCAGATTTCGTAGTAATAAGTATTTTAAACCCTTCATTAACTAGGATTTCCAAAGCCCGTCTAGTTAGCATAAGGTTTTTCTCGATCGGTGGATATGGATCGCTACTCGTACTGATATTTACGAATAATCTTCTATCGGCTCTACTCAGATCTCTTTTTAATTTACGTATAAAATCCTCTTTTGGATAACTATTTCTCCTACCTATATACGCTGTCGCGTAACAATATAGACATTGATGTGAACAACCAGTATATGGGTGTAAACTATACTTAGATCTACATGTACATAAAGGATTTTTCCATGGATCAAATAGTCTTAACACACTAAAACGGCTATTCATAACTCCTTCATACCTAAACACAACATATTACGCTACTCCATATAGCAATATATATTTCACTTAATCCCAATTAAACAATAACAATCATTAATTCTTCGTCGAGAATATTGTTTCCTTAGGCAATATTATTTTTTCTAATCTTATTACAAAAAGTTAGTAATCAAAATACTCATTATTTTACAACCGCAAAATTTATAACGCCAAATAGAATATATTATAATAACAGGTAAAACTGTATAGAGGTATGTGAAATGCCAGAAAAACTAAAATTCTTTGACTTAAAAGCTAAGAAGTACTTCGAAACCGACAAGTACGAAATTGTTGAGAAGGATACTAAGAGAGGAAAGATTAAGATCGCTTTTGCTGAAAGCCCATACACACACAAGAAATTCGCTAGAATACTAGGTCCTGCTAAGAAATAAAATATTAAATTAATTAATTCAAAACTTTTTTAACCCATACACATCAATTCCTCTTTTTACATTAATTTAAACCATATATGTACCGATAGACTGTGTCTTCTGTAAAAGTTTTAAGTTGTTTTAGCCCCTATTGATACTTGGAGTGCTTCAATGACGGTGCGGTAGCTGTCTGAGGCGGGAGGATACATGCGTGCTTCGAGACTGGTTCTGTGGTGCCCGCCGATGTGGCTCCCGATGACCCTGTGATAGGTGAGCAGGTGATGAGGGAGAAGCCTGTGTCGACAATATCCAAAATAATCAAAAACACCTAAACAAACCCAAATAAGCGACACGGGCAACCACTCTATTATACCATTATATATCGATATCTCCATAGAACAAATTTTAACGATAACACATAGTATTTGAACACTTAATGTATCTAATAATACCTCCATAGAATAGATTTACTTAAATGTTCTGAATAATAAAGTAGTGTTAGTTATCGTGTCTATATTGAAATTAAAGAACGTATGATTCAGAGCAATATTATTTAAATATCGCTATGTACCTGTACATATTTGTTTAGAAATATCACTATTCTTCAAAACCTCTCTTGTTCTAACAATACTTTTCAATACCTCAATAAAGTAATCGATTTCTTCAATCTTGTTGTAAATATAGTAACTCGCTCTTACAGTACCTTTTAGACCTAATCTATAATGTAGAGGATGGGCACAATGTAAACCTGATCTAACAGCTATTCCAAACAAATCTAGTGCTTGAGCTACAATATGATGATTTAAATCTCGAACATTAAAAGATACAACACCGGTCTTATCAATAGGGTTTCGCGGACCGTAAAATTCTATATCCTCTATTTCCTCAAATCTCTTAAATGTGTATTGAACAAGTTCAACTTCATGTTCTCTAACGTTATCCATACCTATTCTAGAAAGATACCTCACCGCTTCCGCTAAACCAACACCACCGGCAATATTTGGTGTACCACCTTCAAATCTCCACGGCAGATCATGCCATACGATATCATCTAGAGTAACCTCTTTGATCGTATCGCCACCTACAATAAATGGATTCATTTCCATCAATCTATCTCTTCTACCCCATAAAACACCTATTCCAGTTGGACCGAGCATTTTATGACCACTAAAAGCTAGGAAATCTACTCCCAATTGCTTCACATCGGTAGGCATATGGGGCACACTTTGAGCACCATCTGCAACAGTTATTGCATCATTCTCTCTGGCTATCTTAACGATTCTTTTCACATTATTTATTGTTCCTAAAACATTACTAGCTATTGGAAAAGCAATAACTCTAGTTCTTTTCGAAACAATATTTTCTAAATGCTCATAGTTGAGATATCCTTCATTAGTAATATCCACATACTTAACTATAGCGCCTCTATATTGAGCTATTATTCTCCAAGGTAACATAGAACTATGGTGATCCATAATAGTAACTATGATTTCATCCCCTTCTCCAAGGTTCTTCAAACCCCATCCATAAGCAACTAGATTCAGAGCTTCAGTAGTGTTCTTAACGAAAACAACTTCATCCCAGGAATATGCATTTATGAATTTAGCTACGGTTTCGTGAGCCTCTTCATACAGTTCACTCGCCTTTTGACTCAAAGTATGTAAACCTCTATGTATATTAGCGTTATGCTCGCTATAGAAGCGTCTAATAGCTTCAATAACCTGTATAGGTTTTTGAGTAGTGGCTGCGTTATCGAAGTAAATAAGGTTTGAACCCCTTATCTTAGTCTGAAGAATAGGGAAATCCTTTCTAATCTCATCTACATTTAGCATTATAAACAACCCAGTTATAGAGTAAATCTAGATTCCGAGATCAAAAATATTATTGGTAGGAGATACTATTAAGTTTTAGCAAGTAACGTAGAGGAGTTTTCATTGAAAATAGCTATTGTTAGTGAAGATGGATTACCGGATTCCCGTGTTGAAAGAATAGTAAAATCCTTATCTAAAATTTATGACGAAATATACTTCATTGGTTTGTTCAAAGGATTCACGTTATGGGATAATCCTTCAAAACTTGTGGTTAAAAACATTAATTGGGGTAGATTTGAAAACTTAGTGATCGAACCATACTATTACTGGTTGAAGAGAAAAATTAGTAGAGAATTAGCAGGTATTAAACCGGATATTTTAATTGCTGTAAATCTCGTTGCTGGGAAGATCCTGGATGAACTTAAATATAGCTTCGTACTCGATTATCACGAAATATGGTCTTTATTACTCAAATACGTTTCTCCAAGAGGTGTAGTTAGGAAATTAACTTATCTCAGAAGAAGAACGTTATACCCCCGTTTAGAAGAGTTGTTATTGACTAAACATCCATATATAACGGTATCTAGTAGAGCTAGAGAATACTTCATAGATAAGTATGGTAATAGTAATTCTATAGTGGTTGAAAATTACCCTTCTATAGATGAAGTTAAACATGTTTCAAACATCGAAGCTAAAGGAAATAATGTTGTGAAAAGCTTCTGTTACGTTGGTAAAGATCTGGTCTTTTTCGACGGCCACTTATCAAGAGATCTGAGAAAAACACTTAACGTTCTAGATGATTTATGGAATAGGGGGTTTAGATTTAGAGTTGAACTTATTGGTAGTAGGGATAAGATTAGAGAGTATATTGAACCCCGAGGTTGGATGAAACTAATAGATATATACGGAACTATATGTAACGTTGATTTCGGTATAACGAGTTATAATCCCATACATATACAGAAGTATTTCAGTATGAATAGATTTTACACGTATGTTCATAGCGGTGTGATCCCAATAGTAACGGATACTTTCGAACAGTATGTTTCAAAATTGAAAAACTACTTAATTACGGTTGAATCGAGTAATTATGAGAAAAGCTTAATGGATAAATATGTTGAAGCTATAGCTATGGATTCCGAGGAAATATGGAGGAGGAAAACTAAACTCATAGAATATGCTAGGGTAAACTATGTTTGGGAAAATCAAGAGAATGAACTTCTAAACTTTATTAAAAAGTATGGTTGATTGGTGGAGTATACGCGTATACTTATATTGGCTAGTGGAGGGGGGCATACAGGTTACGCTATCTCTATTGCTGAACGACTCGTTGAACTAGACCCGAGTATTGAACCATTATTCATAGTTCCACGTGGAGATAAATGGAGTATAGATAGGATTAATCGAAAACTTGGTGAAACAAAGTTTATCGAAGTAGCTAAGTTAAGAAATCCTGGAGAATCTCTTGTAAAAATAATCTATAGGTTGCCGAGGACATTTATAGATTCTCTAAGGATCCACGGGTTTTTCGACGTAATGATCTGTACTGGTAGTAACCACGGTATTATTCCAGTAATTACCGCTTGGTTTAGGAGAGTAGTTAAGAGTATTTACTGTATTGAAGACGTATTTAGACTAGAGAAGCCTAGTAGAGCTGTCAATATTCTCCACAAACTCGGTTTAGCAAATGTATTTCTCCAGTGGAGAGAACAGTATAGACTATATGATAAGAGAAGCATCTATGCAGGATTAGTTTATGAGAAACCAATGTATAGGAGTGTAGATAAGGGATACGTCCTAGTAACTATGGGTACATTAGGGCATCCCAGTTTAGCTGAACTGCTCCTAAAGACCAATTTAGAGTATGTTATTGTTCAAACCGGTAGGCTCGTAGACCCCCAGTACATTCGATCTAGAAAACCAGGTTGGAGAGTTTTCCAATTCGATCCAGATATTGATAAGCTCATTGCTGAAGCTTCAGTTATCGTATCATCTCCAGGATTAACCGCTATTAACGCTGCTATTGCGTATCGTAAACCAACCATTATGGTTTATAATCCAAATATAGTTCTAGGAGCTAGTTTCAAAGAAATCGCTAGAGTAGCTGAAATGCTAAACATACCCTTTATAAATCCATTAAATATCGAACCAGGGTTTTTCGAAGAAATCATTCTAAACGCAAAATCAACTTCCGTAGAAGTCGTAGACGGCGGATACAATATTTCTAAATATATAGTTGAGTTTCTCGATGACTAAACGATTTCCTAATCCTAGTTTCAGAATATAGTATTGGTATAACATATTTCCTACTCATAGCATTTCTTAATCCTTTGAAAACAACGTATTTAACGTTCTTCTTTGATATAGATGCTTCGATCCTAATCATATATTCCCTAACTTTCTCGTAGAAAGAACTTAGTGATAATAATGCTCTCTTAACTGGATGCTCGATATCTCTTAATTCGAAGAAACCATCAATATCTGGTGCTTCGAACTCTAAAGGTGTTGAAACTATTATTATAATAGGTTCCATTCCCAAACCTCTAGCGGCGTCTATGAAGAAACTGAATTCTGAAGTGTGGTGTGCATAGTCCGTAACGAGGAATACAGTTCTCCTCCCCTTAAAATTACCTAGATAGTGTGATGCTTTAAATAAATCCGTATAACCCTCAGGTTCGAGTCTACAAACTATATTTAAAACATATGATATTAGCGTTAAAGGATCTATACCACTTCTAACGATCGTTTTATCACCTTTAAAAACTAAAAAGTCTATGTAATCGTTGAGGAAATAAGCTATACTGAGTAACCCTGTTATCGCGAATATAGCTGTTTCAATTTTATCACCATAGTCTAGAGATTTCGAATAATCTAGAATTACGATGTTATTAACGAATTTCTCCATGAGATGCTCTCTTACGACTAGTCTATAATCACCATCAGGTTTAATTAATCTAGCAGATGCTCTCCAATCTATATATCTCGGGTCATCACCAGGGATATATTCTCTTAACTCAATAAACTCTAATCCTAAACCTTTAACTCTAGATGGAACTACACCGAATCTGAATGTACTGAAATGAGCTTTAGCTAACTTAGCTATAGCTACAGCTTTCCTACATATCCTTTCCTGCAATCCACAACACTCATTTATTAATTACAGTATTATAATGAATTCTATATGATTTCAATGGAGGAGTTTCGAACACTATGAAATACTATACGTTTATGGAAGTAATAAATGCTGAGATTTACGATAGCGAAGCTCTCTTCTACGGATATTTATGTGGATTAGAGATCAGGAATAAACCCTTTCTAAAAGTATGTTTAAGTTTCAAAACAGGCGAATACGTTCCCGACGTTGAGAAGCTTAAAAACGAGCTTCGAACGAGAGGATTAGATATTCCTGAATCAGCTACCGTAGAAGAATTAATCGGTATTGCTAGAAGCGAGGGGATCAAAATACCTTATTTAAAAATCCCTTCTAAACTGGAGTTGGTTAAAAGCTATGTAAGTCTAGATGATGTTGCCCTCATAGATTACTGTTTCAAACCCGGTTTAGAATCTGGTTTAAGAATAGCAATAGTTGTTCTAAATAAACCTCGTGAAGCAAAATATAGAGGTTTAGAACCTCCTTTAAACCAGCCTTCACTAGAATTAGTGAATAAAGCTAAAGGAAAGATTGCTGTGAGTATAAGTGAAGGAATACTCGGTTTTGTCGATGAAATCGTTTTTAAACCCGGCGATTACGGGTTAAGACTTGATTCAAACATTAGGAGAAGAGGATTTATAAAATGGAGTAGTTTCTTAACGATTCTCGAAACACTAGGATATGTTGATTTATCTAAATATCTCAGAGGAGCTGTAAGTCCATTAGATATCCTGGATTTAAAATATTATGGTTTAATTATGAGTGTTTTGAATAAACAGAATATTGATGAGAAACTAGTTAAGGCTCTTAACGATAACGTTGTTTTTGAAGAGGAATATGTAGAGGAGTATATCGATATAAGTTGGAATAGAATATTGAAAATTGGTGATATCGTATTATTAAACTAGATGTGTATAATCATGGCGACTTTAGAGGAAATTAAAGATAAAACTAGCGAAATCATTAGAGAAATTAAAAAGGCAATTATAGGTTATGATAGAGAAATCGAGATCATTATAGCTACTCTATACGCTAACGGACACGCTTTGCTCGAAGGAGTTCCAGGTATAGCTAAAACAACGTTGGCTAGAGCATTAGTTAAAGTTTTTGGTTTAAACGAGAAGGAGAGGATCCTCATAGATAATATCCCATACAAAGGCTTCTCGAGAATACAGTTCACACCTGATTTAATGCCTAGTGATATAACGGGTTCACTCGTATTTAATCCCTTAACTAAAGATTTCGAACCCCGATTAGGACCTATTTTCTCATACATAGTTCTAGCTGATGAGATCAATAGAGCTACTCCACGTACACAATCAGCAATGCTACAGGCTATGCAGGAGAGGGAGGTTACTATTGGTGATAAAACGTTTCCTCTAGAGAATAGGAGTTTAGGTAAATTCTTCTACGTTATAGCTACTGAAAATCCTATTGAAATGGAGGGCACATATCCTCTGCCGGAAGCTCAGTTGGATAGATTTATGGTAAGAATCATTATGGAGTATCCATCTAGTTTGGAAGATGAGAAGGAGATATATAAACTCCACGCGTATAAACTTGGAGAGCCTGTTGAGAATTTAGATAGTGTAGTAACGCCGAGATGGGTTGTGGAAACTCAGGATTTCATAGCGAAGAATATTAGAGTATCTGAAGCTATGCTAGACTATATTGCTAGAATAATAAGAGCTACTAGACCGGATGTTTTCAAAGGAGTTAGGAGATTTTTCGAACTTGGAGCTAGCCCTAGAGCTGGTATAATGCTTATCAAGATTTCTAAAGCATTAGCAGCTATGCGTGGTAGTAGTGTAGTTGAAGCTAGAGATGTTGAGAAAGCTATTTTCCACGTTCTAAACCATAGATTAATACCTAACATTGATCTCGTTATCGAGTATGGAGGGGATTTTGGAGCGAAAATGAAAGTGATTAATGAAGGGTTAAAATACGTTATCGATGCAGTAACCTAGTTCTAGGGTTAAAGCTTTGATTATTCTAGAAAACGTTTCAATTAAGGGTTTCGACAGTAGAGTTTACACTATTAATTTCCATGTAAGAACAAATACTATAAATGCTATTGTAACTCCAGCGTTATTCGATAAGGATCGTTTAGCTAAAATTATACTGGGATTATCTAAACCTGAAACTGGAAATATTGTTTTCCTGAAAAATATTATGAAAAAATGCTATTATAACTCATTACACCCTCTTCCACAGTATAGGGAATTCGCAAGCTTCGTTAACGAATATGTTAGTAGAGATGTTTTAGAAGAACTTATTAATAAAATAAATAAACTTGGTTACAATATTGATGAAAATACTTTTTTCAACGAAATCCCATATTCATTGAGGATTTTCACAACCCTATATACGTTACTCAATAGTAATAATGAATTATGTGTATTTGTAGATCCATTCGAATACCTTGATGATACTTTAATAAGTCTTATAGGAGTTGAAATGGAGAAATCTGTTGAGAAGGGGATGACAATATTTATAATAACATCTAATGGAAACGCTATTGGTAAACTCCATATTCATAATTTACTAGATTTAACGCTTGGTTTAAGAACCGAGAGTGTTTCTGTAGATGAGAAGAGTTATCTTTCAGGTTGTGTTATAATTGAGGTTTACATTAGGGATACAAGGGTAAACGATTATATTATGAAACTCATGGAGCAGAAGGGGTTTAATGGGTTCATTGTTAGAAACAATAAAGTCGTAATACTTGTAGATAAGAGGTTTAAAACTGGAATTCTTCAACTCCTCTCCCGAATGGTTAGAGAGAGGAAGATTAGAGGATTTAGAGTTATTGGAGTAAGGTGATGAAATGAATTATTTTGTAATTATTGAGTTTATTTTAATAACAACTTCTACGATTCTAGCTTTAATTCTGAATCTCCATATTAATTTGTTAAGTAGAGTCGAGATGCTTCAGAAAATACTATTTACTACGTTGAATTTGGTATTTATTAGTATTACGGCGATGCACGTTTATAGAATTATTGGAAACCCTAAAGTATACTTTATAAATCTATCTCTAAATGCTCTTAGAGAATCCAAAAAACATATTGTAACTAAATTATTTCTAGAAACATCTATACTACCTTCTCTATCATTATCTCTCTATATTGTTGCTATAGAATTAACCGTGGAATTCGGAAAGAATACGTTGTTTTTCCTCGTTCAATCATCGTTACCAATACTACTAGCTTATTCACTATATTCAACTACACTCCTATTTTTACTAATTGTTTCCAGAAACATTGTTTTATCAAGTATAGTTACTGGATTAACAGCATTAATCGTTTCTTTATACGATGATAGTTTCGTGAATCAAATAACCCTTATGGAAAAACTGTATTTCCACGTAGTTCTAAGTAACATTATAATAATAGCTTTACTTCAACTCTTAGCGGTAATTATTGTTTCAAGGTGTAGATATTGAAACTCTTTTTTGAAGTAATCGTGGTTGCTACGATAATAACCTCATTATTATGGTTTACATCACTATTTACTAATATTCCAATATATAACTATGAGTTGAACCCTATATATGATGAAATCACCGTAGTAGTTAGTCATGAAAATATCGAAGTTGTAAGAATACTTATTTACAATAGTGAAATACGAGATGCAAACATTGTTTCATTCTATAAAGTTATATTTAGTATCAAGGAAAACCAGGAATTCTTCAGTATTGTAGAGAAAGTATCGTGCAATTTCTACTCAGCTAGAGTAAAACCATTATTTGTTTTATCAAACGTTATGAATAGTAATGATTTTGAAGAAAACGTTATTTATGTATTGAGTAGAGTAGGTGTTTTAATCACAAATATGGATGTTGATCAAATCGGGAGGGAAGTCTATATTAGATTAAGAGAACCCTATTTCGTAATTATTGCTAGATTTATTTTAAAAAACGTTGAAATTGACTTATCGGAATATGTGCCTTCAGCGATATATTATGGTCGTGAAACTCCACGGAAGAGTAGTTTATACGAATACGTTCTTAGAGCTGAAACCAGTAGTTTCCACTCAATAATTCTAAAATACTTCATAGATAATGCTTTAGTTAGTAATCTGCATATAAGTGTTGATAATGCTATATATATAAGTAGAGGTTCGTTAAACTATATCGGCATGATACTATTATGGATTACAACTACATCAGTATCGGCTACACAACCATTTTTCACTAAACGGTTACTCTATAGATTAGGAATCTTATTAAGAAGTTTAGTAAAACTGCTCCAGAAACTAAAACTAAAAACTCTCTTATTAAAAACTCCTTCTCCTCAACACGATAAGTAATTTGAGTTTCGACAAAATAATTCATAGGTAGAGCTATCTCCTTCTCAGCTACTTCTCTTAAAACATTAGCTAAGTTACGAATATCCTCAACTCTGTAGAAAACACCATTTGTAGTATCCGCGATCCATTTCAATGTAAACTCAGCTCTCTCTCTTTTAGGCTTCTCGAGAGTTGGAGTATCTATATACACGGTATAGATCGGTATGTTTCTCGACCCATATTCTAGTACAATACTACTATAGGGGTCTTGGGGAAAAGGTAAACCATCTGTTACTAGAATAACATAACACTCTATATCGAGATCCCTGTAAGGCGCTAGGAGATTGAAAGCCGTTGATAATGGTTTGCTATATATTGTTCCACCATCCGCGTCCTTCAACTCTCTATCGATAGCGGATAAAATATCATCATACTTATCGGTTGGTGGTATTACAAGAACTAACTTATCGTTAAAAGCTATGAAGCCTACTAATGCTCTACCTCTCAATTCATTTACTAGAAACTTCGAAGCTTCAAGAGATTCTCTGAATTTCAACCCCCTCATACTACCAGAAACGTCTAGAAGCAGTATAACAGGGGGTTTTCTCTGAATATTCACTGATAATTCAACAGGCCTTACCTCTTCTCTAACATATGTATATACGTTGTATGGAGAAGCTAAAGTTAGTATCCATAAAGCAATAATGAAGGAGGAGAGCGCGAAACTTGTAAACCATTTCCAATCTAATTTAACAATCCTCTTCTCAACGATAAATCTAACTAGAGGATGTTTATATACGTAGGATTTACGTAAAAGTATTTTCAAACCAATTCGTGTTAATAAATAGTTTATAAATATTGATAACGGTATTAGTATAGCAACCAATAGATACTCGTTTAATTCCATTCAATACCCCTCAAGTCTTGTAAGTAGGAAAATAATTAAAGCGATCGATACAAGGAACAATGTTGGTGAAATATCCTTTTCCTCAACCTGGAGATTCATAGTTATAAATCTTCGACGTATGAAAGCTTCTCCTCTAAGTTCCCTAATTGTATTCTTGATTATTTCATTCAATCTACTCTGTTCTACAGATTCTATAACATTTGGATTAACGTATAGAACTTTAATACCTGAAGATACGAGATCAGATACTAACCTATCCCCTCTATTATCGAAACCCACTTTTACGAATATAACTGGATAACCTGTTTTATTAACCATAACTATAGCTTCATAAGGATTTCCACCATAGTTATATGCAGCATCGGTTACAACCACTATTAATGCAGGCATTTGAGAAGCTTCTACATACGTGTACGCATATGATAAAGCTCCAGCAATATCCGTATATCTCCTACTTGGAGAGAATTCTCTCAACATCACTCTGCATTGAGATACGTTTCCATAACATACTAATCGCGGTTCTTTAGCGAAGCCTATTAGAAGAACCTTATCGTTATCATTAAGCATATTTAAACAATTCTCAACAAAACGTATTGCTAACTCGAATCTAGTTACGTTAAATCCATCAGTATAGTTCATACTATAAGATTCATCTATTAGAAACACATGTAATGCTGTTAAATTAACTGTTATATCTTGAAGCTTCCTCCCAGCAACGCCTACATCGAGTTCTTTAACGACCATATAGGTATTTACGGGAACACCAGAAGCTATAATTATCAATGATAGAGAAAGAATTTTCAAAGCTTGTAGAAAATACCATATGGGGGAATCAACTACTCTAATCATCCTCAACACATTCCTTCTCTTAACCGCGCTGAGATACGTTAGTATGATAGCTGGAGGTATTGTTGACAAAGCCAGTATGAGAATTACTTCAGGATAGAGGATTTTAATCGTCATAAACCTCTTCTCCATAACCTCCGCTCTTAACTCCAGGATGTGTTAATGTATCTTCACGACTCCTCTTCTCAACCACTACTTCACCGGGATTTTTCGACGCTCTACTAATGAAATCATTTATAGCTGGAGAAATTTCTTCAATTAATGAAGTATTTACCTCCCTCCTAATTTCCTCGATCATCCTCAGGATACTTTCGGTTACATTACCACCCCTCTCTATCTCTAAACGTGTTCTCTCCATTAACTCCATGAGTTTAATATATTCTTTTAGTATAGAGATCGTTTTGTTAACTACTCTACATGCTTCATCTATTTTAACAACATGTTCTTCTTTCACAGCATATTCTCTATAACTAGTATTCTCAAGTATCCCCAAAGAATTCTCTAGTTTCTCAATAATGTATATAACGTTAGCTTTGATTTCGCGATATACTTCTAAAGCTCTAACCATATCCATACTTCCAAGTAGATTAATGCTTTCAACGATTTTTAACCATGTAGATGGGAGTATGTGTGATGCAATAAACATTTCCTTATCTGCTTTAGTTATGTTAAAGTAAGTATCTATCGTATAGAAATCTCTATAGCTAAGCCCCGTTCTATACATTGCTTCACTTCTATATCTAGATAAATTATCGCTCACTATGTTTAAATCATAAATAATCGTTGGTTTAATTTCTGTTTTTCTATCGATCGATACGGTTAATGTCCATAGAATATTCGTTGCTCTATCGTAATCTTCAATTGGAGAATATGGTTCGCTATAAACATTTGTTCGCATTAGACTATAAATAGTTATGAATACTACTACCGTAATAACAGCTAATGAACCTAGAATAATCCTGTAGTTTATTCTAAAACGCATATTATGACCCAACTCCTACAATAATAGATTACTTCGTAATATCTTCTAATAAACAATACTGTAAGTAATCAGATATTGGTAAAGTAAGTTAATCACAACTGGTTTTGCTTAGTTTCTTCAAAGAAGATCATGTCATAAATTCTTCTAATGTAATCACTTAATACATTTATGAAATTAGATATACATTGAAATATCATATCGGACTTCACAGCAGTTGAACAAAGTAATTCAATACTATCTTCTGGCATAGTGAGTACAGCTATACAACCAGTACTTCTAATCCTATCTCTCTCTATTAATTGCACTATACTCATTGGAGTCAAATACCTATCTAAGAGTGGTAGACTTACGAGTCTATCTCTAGATCTACATATATCTGAACCAATAATACTCGATATTACAGATGCTTCTACACTACTCAACTCAACCGAGATGCGGAGAGAACCTGCTATAGATGAGTATTTTATGATTTTCACTTTCTCACTCTTCTCCTAAGAACTCTTGAACCTAAAGGTACCAGTGATTCTAAATATGCTGGGTTGTTGAATGAAACAACTATATCGTTATCCTTCTCTTCAATCTTTATACCGAAAGCTGGAGCTATAGGTCTTACTCTTTCAAGAATATATTTCTCTATTAACGAAACCGGATCCTTAACTCTACCTACATGTTTATATACTAGGTATGGAAGCTTCTCTTTATTCTTCAAATCACTAATTCTCACTTCAAACGGTATTTTACCATAAGCTTCACTAAGTATTGTTAATAATCTTCCAAGTGGATAGATGTATTTCTTTAGAAGCTTCTCGGGGGATTTCGTTTTCAAATTGATTTCTTTCTCCTTAATCGCTTTCTTCAGTCTATTTAAAGCTTCACTCTCGGCTCTACTGTATATTCGAGTATAGTAAGCATCGATATCTGCAGCTATATGTTCTATAACTAGATTCAGAATACTAATAACTAGTTCTTCCGGAGTAACCCCCTTTATTAATGCTACTTTCTCGATCGATTTATAAAGCCTTTCCGGTAGATTCACTACTTGAGACAAATTTCATAACCCTATTTTCGAGTTCTTCAGTAAGTTCATTAATATTTGAAATTAGTTTTTTACGTATCTCCTCACCACCCCCTCCTTTGAAGTACCCTGTTAATACCTTAATTATATACGGAACTCTACCTATTAGTGAACCTCTAAGTTTCGTCAATAAACTATTATAATATATTACGGTGTTGAACACTGGACTATAATTTTGAGGAAAAACTAGTGATTCACCAATATCTATGTTATTAAGAAATTCCCTTATTTTACGCTCAATTCTCTCTTTAACTCTAGCTATATTTATCGTTTCATTCGAGTGGAATCTCATAAGAACTACTCCTAGGAAGTAGTTTAAACCACTATATTCTTTCCTAAAAGTTCTAATTGATTCATAGAATGTTTCTAACATATATTTAACAGCTATATCGCTGAAAGCTCCCTTAACAGCTGGTGTTATGAAATAATCTGCACTAACGGTTACTATAGGGTTCACTAAATGATACATTTGTGGAGGGAGATCGAGTATAACGTATTGAAAACCATATCTCTCCGCTAACTCACCTAGTTTTCCACGAGCATCTCTAGCACTAGCTGGTCTAATATTGGTGTATTCGAGGATCTTCATATATTTATGCGATGATGGTAGGAGAAATAATCGTCCATCGGTATTTTCTATTCCGTAAATAATTGGTTCAGTTACGGGATTATAAAAGAATTCTATTGAAAACTTCTTGTTATCATAATGCGACCTATTTAGAACTTCTTGATGAGTTGTTTGAGTAAGTAATGCTTCAGTTAGGTTAGCCTGTGGATCGAGATCTACTAATAATGTTCTCTTCTTCTTAAATAGTGCTAAACCACATCCTAGTAGTATAGATAAAGTTGTTTTACCAACTCCTCCTTTATAAGCAACTACACTAATAAATGTTGGTGGAACTATACATCCCCCTTTTCTCCACTAATTTATTACTTTATAGTAATTGGATAATAATTTTTCCCTCTTAATCCAATTAATTGATTAATGTTAAATCATAGAGTTGAAATATAGTTTTTATTTAGATTGGATTAGCGGTGCTTTTATGAATATAGCGGTTGTTAAGGAACGTGAAGGTTTAGTTAGAGGTTTGAAAACCCTATACTATGTTTGGAGTGGTGATAAACCGCCTGAAGACTATTCTGTTTTAAAACCAGTTAAGGAGAGTGTTTCACCATGGATAAACTATGTTTGGTGGAATAGCCCTGCTCCAGGGGTTCCTGGGGAATTCTTCGCTATTCTATGGAAAGGTTTTATTGAAATCGATAACCCGGGTTATTATAGGTTTTATGTAGTTACAGATGATGGTTCTAGATTATGGATTGATAATAAATTAGTTATAGATGCTTGGAGGGATCAGCCTCCAACAGTATATGTAAGTAACCCTATTTACTTGAAGAAAGGGTTTCATAGTATAAAATACTTCTTCTACAATAGATACTCATTCAGCGAAGCTGTGCTTGGATGGATGAGTATAGATGGTGAAGCCTCGGTAGTGCCTAAAGAGAAACTATATCACTGTTTAAGTAATGAAGTTTTCTTCATTAACATTCCAAATAACTATGTTGTCGAACTCCTACCTGCAGAAGCGGAAATTAAGAAATGCGTAGCAGTAAATAATATTTGTAAACTAGAACTCGAAGAGGATGAAATACCGTTAGAAGCATACATAAGAATATTATCGGACGATAAAAAAACAATACTAGAAACTAAGGAGAAGATAATAATATGGGGTGGAGACGAATTCAGAGTAATAAAACTTAAAGAAGGGCCCGTAGCCTAGCCCGGACTAGGGCGCCGGCCTTCGGAGCCGGAGATCCCGGGTTCAAATCCCGGCGGGCCCGTCACTTTTAAAATACTCAAGTTAAAAAGCGTATCAATCCCTCTTATGCTTCAGTTTCATGGTGCAGACTAAAACATTAAGTGCAATAGTTTTGAGCAACAGAATTTCTGAGTAGTAATGGAAGCTAGATGCTTCAAAGCTGGATGAAGACTTCCGCTACAGGATTCTCTACTGTCTCGTCGAGAAGTACGAGAGTAGGAAGGTGATAGAAGAGGTAGGGATTAGCCATATAACACTGTGGAGGTTATTTGGACGAGAGTTCTCCTGTCAAGCCAAAGCGCATAGCTCCACTACTACGGTTACACACCAAGCGAATTCGAAAGTTTAGTGTCCGCAGGAAGTAGACTTAAATCGTTTGGTGTATTGAGAGATGACGGATGGTAAACTACAGTTTAACCTTAGAGGTAGTAAGTATAGCAAAAAACGATGAGCACCTTAAGAACGCTATACTGAGGTTCGTTGTTCAGGAGTTTAAAGGAAGATATTAGGAAATGCTTGGGATGGACTTCACAGGCATAAAGCTTGAGTGAAGCGAGGGCTTCGAGAACTTCCTATCAGAGAAAAAGACTCATAGGAAGGTAAGAGATCCGGAGACGATAAGTTACTATAGAAGCCTCTTCAAGAGCTATTTTGAGGGTACTACCTCTATTATCCAGCTGAAGATCTCTCGAATAATTTTCCACTTGTAGTATAGGTACTGTACATAGCATCTGAACACGTTCTTATGCTTAGCTACGTACTTTACAAGCTCCTCCGACAGCTCTTTCCCGTTTCCCGTTTTAGGTTTCCGTAGGTTTTGCAGGGCGGGTTGTGTCTCTTGCCATGTGGTTCACTATGGCTACCAGTCACTCTACGTTGGGTTCAAGAGCACCCTTCAAGCCCAACGGCACGTGGCTTACATCAGGTTTAAACTCCAGAGGATTTGGAACATAACCCCTCATCACCACAAACTAACACAACCATCTACATCAATATAAAAGAACTCACATAAAAAACTAACATCCTCAAACAACTAACAATTCTCTACCAAGAAGATCTCACGATTACTAGCTGAAGAAGTAAAGAAGAGAAAGGCGGAAGAGGTTATGGTGATTCTAGACGAAGACCGATAGGGGCGTAGATCATCGCCAGATTTTTACAGAGAGCCGGAGATGATTGTGGAGGTAATCCACCCCACTCGAGGGAGAAGGAGATGGAAAGCTATCGATAATACTGAAAATTCAATACATCTATCAGCTTAACGAGTCCTCCTATTTCTCCAGGTTCTAGATGCTTAAGCGTATTTGTATATGCGCATATACGTCCAGACGTTAAAATCTCTGAAAGGCATTATTTCCATATTATTTTATAGGTAGTGAGAGAGTAACTCACTTTTGGTGGCATCATATGTCTAGTGCTACTCTGTTGAAGCGCTACCCAGTTGATACGTTGCAACTGTATTTTGCAGCTTCCCTCGAGCTTCAGGAAGAACTAATTAGCCATGGATTCTACGTTCCTAAGAGTCCTGATGGAAAAGTACTCATGCCGGTACCTATAATTTACTCTAACTTTCGTGGGCGGCTGAAGCCTGCTGAACCTATAACTATTGAGAGGCTCATCCTTCCTAAGTGGCTCGACCTCACACCTCAGCAACTCGGTTGGATTAAGACCACTAGAGGAAAGAAAGAAGCATATATTCTTCCTCAAGAGGAGGTGTACGTCAACATAAGGGTTAGGGACAGTAGTATTGTCTTAGACTTAGATATTAAGGGGTACCATCTTGAGAGAACATCGATTAGAGGTATTAACCCTGAGAAATGGACGAACTGGGCTATGTTTTATGTCAGTGCCGAGTATCTCGACGAGTTAATTACTGCTCTAAGAAGCTATCTACCCAGCCGCTACCACGACTCATTAATTCCTGGAAGTGCTCCTAAACCGAGAAGAGAGGTTCAGCAAGGAGGTAAAGAAGTCACATACTATGTTGAGGTCCCCGTTGAGGAATTCAGCCTCTGCTTAGGGTGTTTTGACTTAGTTCAACACTATCTACACGTCAAGGCTAGAGAACACTGCGATATTGACCCTAACTCGGCTCTTTGTAGAGACCCTCACTTCGTCATTAACAGTCTGAAGCTAAGACTAACTCATAATCACAACGTCAGAACCTTCGCCAAGGTCGGTGTAGCTAAGATATCAGGTAAGAAACCACAAGTGATGGTGAAGCTAGCTTCCGACAAGCCGAAAATTACGATTCGTGGGGTACTGAAGGACAATATTGAGGGTAAAGCTCGTGGAAAGCTCGTCTACTGCAACCACGAGGAGAAGAAACAGTACTTAACCCTTAATCTAGATGGTTTCTATAAAGCGTTGATCTCTACCAGTAGGTACCTTCACATGCTCCCGAAGGAGATGTGAATTCAGTCACGATTCTTGATCTTTAACTTCTTCTCTATCTCCTCCCTAAGCCTTGTTCTCAATTTTTTTGCATCGCTTCTAACTATGATCTCAATGTTATCTTGTTTTTCTGACCCTACGTACTGTAGAAGCGACTTAGCGTTAATACTCAACCTCTCCTCAATGACCTCCCTTAGTTCAAGGTCTATCTCATAACCCACACAGTTCCTCCCTAAACACTTAGAGACAAAACATGTTGTTCCCGTACCTAGGAATGGATCTAGAACAGTTTCGTCTACATAGCTGTAGAGTATTACAAGCCTCTTTACTAGTTCCTCCGGGAATGCGGCTGTATATTTGCTCCACTTCTCGCTTGGTAGGACGTTAGTTAAGTCCCAGACCGAGAGGTACCACTTTTCTCCCTGGAACCTGTATACATCGATCCTACTCTTCTCCTTAACATCGACTGGCACACTAGCCCTATTAAACTCCCCTGGTTTCTTAAAGATCACTATCTCCTCGTATATATTATCTGGGTAGTAATACATGGGGTACGGATGTTGAAGTAATACACCACTTCTCCTACTTATCCTTATATAACCTTCAGGCTTCCTCCATATAATCTTCTCCTGATATTCGAACCCTATCTCACGCATAATCCTAATCAAATCTGAGACTATGGGGTAGAGCTTTCCATCAATCCTTACATCCTGGGTTACGTAGCAGGCAACCCTACCGCTAGCCAGAACCCTATAAACCTCTCTCCCAACCCTCTTCAGGAGATCCAGGTATTCATCATAGCTTGAGAAAAGCCCAGGGAAATCGAAGGGAGCATTGTAGTATGGTGGAGACGTGACTACTAGGTGGACACTTCCATCTCGAAGCTCTCTCATAGACTCAGAGCTTCCGAAGAAAATTTTAACGAAAACCACTGCTACACACCCTTCATCAATTCATTGAGGGATCTCAGCAAAATATCAAGCTTCTTACACCTCTCTTCAGGAGATCTCAAGTTCAGGGCTGGGTCCCAAATTACTACATCCCACAACATCTTGATATCAGATAGTGCCACAGTATACGGCTCTAAACACCTCTTAATTCTGCTTAACAAGTTATTCAACCTAATCTCGCCTTTCACGTAGTCAATGATAGAGCCCTTCAACCAATTCGGAGCCAACTCTCTAGCATTGAATCTAATACAGTATATCCCATATAGGTATTGGTATTAAACCTAATAAATCTAAAATTTTAATAATATTAATGATAAATTCTAGATAACACCCGCTACATCACGTTTGTCAGTAACTAGCTATAGTTGTAAGTTAGCACTAACGCAATGCAGGAAGCTGTTGCAACCATTAGTTTAGCATACTCTCTGAAGATTTATGCAACTAGATTGTTATGCGTCCTGACGAATAAGAACAATATCCCCAATCCAATGATTATGAGCGCCGCCCCTCTAAGCGGGTCAATACAGCCTAAACTGAAGTAATGTGCTAACTCGCACAAACCAAGAAAGCCGAGAATAACAGCTATTACTAGAAACAAGGTAACAGAAATTCTGAACCAATAAGAAATAGGATGGAGACCAACTCCCGCACTTCACGGATGACGTCAATAATTGCTAGCAACACAATGCTAAAGAAAATTACGGAACCTGACACTATAAAGACCTCTACTGCTTACGAACACCACACTTGAGCAAATCCAAAAACTCCCATGCTCACGCTCAGTGTAAGTACTATTAATAAAGCCCGAACCCCTTAAACAGCTTTAGACGACTCCGGTACTAGAGAGACCCCGCTGACAAGTGTTAGTATTTAATTCTGCTTGGTTGAAACCTTATTTCCTGTTAAGGTCTGGGTTTTAGACTCTTTTTGTTGTGATCTGGACCTTAGAATCAATAAATCCATGTAAAACTTAGCCATCTTTGGATGGAGGGCTAAGAGGAAGATGTGCGTTATAGCCTCTTTAGGTTTGCAAAGAAACTGTCCGCCTTTAACATGTCTAGTTATTATCACATTTGTTGCTTCCAGATTTGCTGTTAGAGTGATTAAGTAGCCTAGTAATTCTTTTTTATTGTCCTCTTTCTTATAGACTCTAGCTATTTTAACGTGTTGTAGGATTCCATTCGCTAAACCGTCTACGGTCACAGCTCCACTTTCTTCGGGTACTAGATTTGCTGACTGATCCTTTACTCCTACTTGTTCTATGCTGTACTTGCTATTTACCATTGCGTTCAGTCTTTTCTCTGCGAGTCTTCTGGGCAAAAGAAGTGCAGGTAAAGGTCTTAGCAACCCCATCTCGGGGATTGGCATAAGCGGTGCAATAATCATTAGTATTCTTGAGAGCTCGACTCTTAAGCAGTTGTTCACCATGTAATCCTCTATGAGCTCCTTAACCCACTCACTAAATACGTCTCTATGGGTCTTCTCGCTCTCAACATACTTAGTGTATGCTAGGTGGAATGAAATGACTAACGAGCTGATTACAAATGTTAGTGTGTAGATAGCGTAAGTGTCGAATAATAGCGTTGAGATGGGAGGGCCTCCGTAGTATATTGCGTAATGATCAGTAATCGATACTAGCAGAACTAACAAGGCGTAGTATGAGAACCAGAGTATGATAGTAGAGAACACGAATTTCCTCGATATTCTACCCTTAATGTCGTCTGAAACGCATGTCTCGCTAAAGCGCTCAAGCAATTCAGGCACCTCACTGGTGTTGAAATTCTCCTCAATCGCCTTCCTAAATGCATCAAAGATCCTCTGTCTAAAATAGAAAAGTAAGCCAATATAAGAAACTAAAAGCACTACACAAAGAAACGGACACCAGTAAGCAATCCATAGAACCCCGAAGAGAAGCCTGATCAACCAGTAAATCAGAACAGACAAACATATATGCATCACTAATCGAGGTTTCCTAGCGACGCCCACCACCAGCTCGTGTATCAAATAGTCAATCATAGGTCTTCAACAGATCTTTTTTAAATATATAAGAAAGGATCACACGTAAATATCCCTTACTAAACAATGCTCTATGATTCTCGACTTGCCCCAGTATTCAAGCAATCCTGCAACTTATAGTTCCCTTCCCACGGCTTTAGCGCCGGTTTATTTATCCCCCTCAGCTCTTTCTTCTCTTAAATTCGATTTTCTATGTTTATATTGGGTATGTTTATGTCTATCTTAGGTATGTGTATTTTTATGCTTTTTCCGATAAAGTCGAACCTTATGGAGTTGATTACATTGCATATAGCCTCAATAAATACTTGAGAAAGTATCCACATGTCCTCTTTGACGTTCATGAAATAAAATAGTAGGTTTATGAAACCTGTGAGCCTGTCTAGGTCGAAATTTATGGGTTTTGAGTAGGAGGCGATTGTACTCAAGTACGCTAATATGCTCGTAAACCTCTTTTTGATTTCTGTTGCATTTGCCGGGTTAGATGCTAGATCAAGTATTTCGGTCGTCAGCCTCCTAATCTCCTCCTTCTTCTCCACCAAAATTAATCGTTCCTTCTCAGATAACTCCATGCTCAGTCCTCCAAGTGAATTGTACTTCCTGGCATAGCTGTGAGTTAGAGGACCCAGCTTCCAGATCTTGGATAACATTCTGGATTATTCCTTATTCTTTTTAACTATTGTCCTCATCGTAAAGTTCTTGTATTTGTCTGTGAGGTCTACTTGGTACCTGAATTTGCCGTCACCTTTAGGGCACTGGTACGGGGTGATGCCCCAGAAGTCGAGTTTCCATGTCTTGAGGGTCTTGAATTCGCCCTCGCAACCGTAGTAAGGGCATTTAACCATGCAATCACCTTGACGCATTAAGGTCTCAAAACACTTAAATCTTTGTATTCCTGCGGCCGTCGTATCTTTGGTAGTGTTATATGTCTAGTGTTATTTGGCTGAGGCGATATCCAGTCGATACACTACAGGTGTACTTTGTGGCTTCCCTTGAACATCGGGGGGCTCATAAGTCATGGCATCTATGTGCCTAAGAGCCCTAGTGGGGAGGGTAGTTATGCCAGTGTCTTTTAATATACTCTAACTTTCGTGGGTAGCCGAAGCTTGCCGCGCCCGTAACTATTGAGAGATTCGTCCCCCCGAGTGGTTGGACTTACATTCCAGCGACTTGGCTGGGTTAAGACTGTTAGGGAGGGTAAGGAAGCGTATATTTTTTTCTCAGAAGGAGGTATACGTTAACTTGGGGGTTGAGGGCGATAGCGTCATCCTTGACTTAGACGTTAGAGGATACCATCTTGGAGAGAACGTCGATTAGAGGCGTTGATAAAGCCAGGAGCGTTTCAGATGCTCTACAGTCTCTCGACAAAGGAGTCGGCCTTAGAGTACGATATTGTCAGAGTAGTGAAGAGGCCTAACTTTAGGTCATTCAATGTTGTCGTGAGTACTAAGCGAGGACTGCTAGATGTTAAGAACCCCGAAAGAGTTGTGTAAAGCTGTGAAGTGTCTCTATACACGACATTAAGGCTGATAGAGCTTTTGTAACGTCCTCTGAGGCTAAAGCTGGTGGAACTGCCGCACCTGCAGTAGTCGAGCGCTACGACATCTCAAACTCTAGTATAAGCATTGAGAATGCTGCAATGAAGTACATAAGGCTTTAAAGACCCAACTTCTGGGACCAATTAGAAGGCTTAAGCAAGTATCCGCTACCAGTATTCATGGCGAATAAGATAGCGTATCTATCAACGTTAGGAATAGTCATAAGAACTCCTTAAGACACCAAAAGAAGGTCTAAGATCTTGCACTCTAACGTTTCAGTTATTCAAACATGAAAATCAACATCAATCTTCATCTGTGCACAAATGTTTCAGTTTTACGCAGTTTACTAAAACAAATCTACGGATGTCCTAGAAATTCGGAGCCGGAGATCCCGGGTTCAAATCCCGGCGGGCCCGCTTAAATGACTGAATAGAATATATATCTCGAAAATCGATAGAGACGCCTACCACTGGATCCACCATACCAAATCAAGAAATACGGAGAAAAACAATGGAGGAAGCTAGTATAAGATGTATAATATTGTGAAAATTGTTGAAAACAATTATCTACTAATTATCTACTGAAGCAATTAAGAAAAACTAAAATAGATAGTTCGAGCTTCTAGTCCGCAGATAGATAACGTTGGGAGAATCGATCAGAAAAGGACTAAAAAATATGACCTAGCATCCGGTTTCTCCGCGTAAACCCCATTTTCCGGGAACTAGACAAAAAACTTTTAGATCCTTCAGGCAAAGTACTATTATAGGAAGCAATAAGAAAAGACTGAAAGTTTTGGCAAGCTCTTTATCGAATTTCGCAATTATTTCGCCAATAATTGAAGCAATAAGAAAAGACTGAAAGACGAATACGTTATAATGATTAATAGGGAATCAAGGTTCTACAGATCCCGAAGCAATAAGAAAAGACTGAAAGTTCTGAAATCCTATGTTGAGAAACTGTTAGGGAGTGTTTCCAAATTGGGGAAGCAATAAGAAAAGACTGAAAGGAAAGAATTTTGATTCTAGTTGGAGGTGTGGGATAGGGGAAGGGGGGTAGGGGAAAAATGATTTAGTAGAAGGTGAAGACTGAATATGCTATAGCCCAATTACTGCCAGTGTTTGAAACAACTAGTTTAGCTCTATATTGGAATGTTTCTCTAACTAAGTCCTGTGTTCCAGTCCATTGTATACGTGAGTACGGGACTATGTATACGTATGCTCTAGATACGGTATTCCTGTAGCCGAAAGTGCTTGTTCCTGTTGGTGAATTAACTCGTTGTAACACATCTCCATAGAATAGGTTTGTGAAGAAATCAACGCTTAACCCTGTTGATACATAGAGAGTTCCCGCGGTCTGGTAGTATACATATATAGTTACTGAATTATCGCTAAGTGTGAATCTCTTAGTGAAATCAGCTCTACCGTCATTGTTGAGGTCGGGTGGTGTAGCATAAACTATTACTCTACGATTCACCGAATCTCTTGTTGCAGATAATGAGTATGATTTATCGTAGTAATTCTTACCTGTAACAGCATAATAATCATCTACAAATAAACCCCAATGTCCGAAACCATACCATCTATCGTTCTCAATAGTCCAGAATACGGCTGGTGCACCCACACCCATGTAGACTACATTATTTGTTGGATTATATCTGAATACATAAGGTATTCCACCACCTTTATCATCTACAATAAACCATATACGGTTATTGTACACAATTACCTCATTCTTACCGTCCCAATCGAAATCACCAATAATATAAGTAGCTGTTCCAGAGACCAATCCTTTTCTCACATTATCTAACCATTTAGCAGCCTCTACAAGAACATTAACCCACCTCACATGATTCCAAACCCATCTACCCCAATAAGCAGTATCTTGCCTACCATCACCATTAGGGTCATCTTCATGATGCCAAGCTGTTTCATACAACATGCTATTAGCAGTTATGAGTGCAAGCCACCATATTTCGTTACGTGGAGCTGAATCAAGTATTCCCCCTGCACGTAGGAGTCTATATAAAATAGTATTTGAAGGACTACCTTGATACGAAGTATATCCGAATACGTCTCCCAATGGATAAATAGTATCTGGCATTAATCTACCTGGAACAGTGCTTCCACCGATAACGACCGAGGATGCTCCTAGAGCTGCAAATGATTCCTCTTGATTAGTGCCCCAATACCATCCATCATATGCTCTACGGTAATCATATGGATATCCCTGAACCCATGTTTTCAAATAATAATATGTATCATAGCCACAGTAGTAACCATTAACTGGAGTCCACGAACCGGAATCAAGCCATGAAACCAGAGTATCTGGTGTAATTACTTGAATCCATGGTCTCTGAGCAATCCATCTAATACTATTCTCATATCTGAATACACCACCAGGATCCCAATCAGCAATACCTGCAGCTTTCTCCCAATCATCAGCATATATCAATACATGTTGCTGATCGCTTGACCTAGCGAAGGAGAGTATGCGAGCTCTAAGATCTATGTGTAACCCTCCATCCGTATTAGCTAATAATAATTGTTGCATATCCCAATCTATGAAGAACACATACAGCGTCCTGCCACCAGTCCTTCTAGTATCGTATCTATGTGGTTTAGTATGGTCGTTTCCACCATGCCAATTGTCATGATGATCTCTTCCATCAAGAATTACTGCTCTATAATACCTGCTAATAGATGAAGCAATACCCGTTCTATCATCGTCCCACGTCCTCTCAGGTATCCAAGCCGTTCTAGGAGTATAGCCGAATATGAATTGATAATAATATTGTTTAATATAAGCTGAATTAGAGTTGAAGTAGTCTTGGAAATACGCTGTAATATATTCAGCCCATACTCCTCCAACTAAACCAACATAATTCTTAGATAATAGTGTTCTCACATATCTAATCATATCCGGCTCCCACCACAACCAGCTGGCTAGTAATGTACCACTAATGTGTATTGAAACCGGGATCGGTCTTCTGGCTAAGTCGCTGACCTGTTCGTGAATAGTTAATATGTAGCGATAACTATTCCTAGAATTGGGTGGGTTTAAACCTCTATTATCAGTTAAATGCTGGTTTCCATGATGTAGTATGATCACCTTAGCAGTCCCAACTCTATTGTTTGAAAGCACTGCTCCGCTCCATTCATAATACGTTCCTCTATCTACGAGAACACTATTAGGTATCATATCCGCTAAAACACTTGTAGAACCATAAACTATTGTTGTAACAATTCTGAACCAAACAGTAGTAGTTGGTGTCCAACCATAGTTTGAGAGTAGCGAAGTGGGGACACCTATCTCGATCAAATCCCACTGACTATTAAAAGATATTTGTAAACCGCTGTTCTGAAGTCTAATGTTCCAGTTATAGTCATATACCCTGTATCTACTAGAATCATATATAGCGAGAGCTAAAACCCAGTGATAATCAGCTAATCTAATTCCCTTACCGTTCCACTGAATATAATCTGGAAGCCAAGCTTGATAACCAGGTGCACCGCTCCAACCCATAAGAATATATATGTTTAATGCATCAGATACGCTGCCTCTACTAGCAACTTCAGCACCATAAGCTAAATCAAAGAAATCTAATCTAAGAAACACCCAACTAGAGCCAACAGCGTAGTACGCTGCAATCACATCCCTACTAGTATAGTAGAAGGAATTAGTATCGACTAAGTCGTTATGGCTATCCAAAACAAAGACGTTATCATATACCCATTCATAACCCAGACCATCCACTGTAATTGGTTCCCGAGTTAACGAGACTTCAGGCACATAGGTTATCGTTAATAAGATAACTAGAGCGATCAAGGTACACACAATTTTTCTCATCTTCTACACCATCGTGGCACAACCCTACAAACCTATACATAAAATATGTATAGATACATACTTAAATTTTTCCTATAAATAACATATACATGTATATTGAAATCAAACATTATATAACAAGTCCCCACTCATCGTTAATTACGTAGATTTAACGAAATCGTTAACACCTAGGTTTTCAGAATACTATGTTTAGAGAATGAACCGAGCCAGATCAAACCTCGTTATCCATCAGCTTATGTAATTGAGCAATAAATGTGATGTAGAAGAATATGAATTAGAGGAATCAATTTTTACACGTATTACACAACGATATTATTAAACCCGGTTAACTAAATACAATATAGTTATAGGTATTGATATCTTCATGAAAAAGTAATTAACAGTAGATTTAAATATCTGCTCCACGAATCGTTTATTAGAACGTACTGGTGCTAGGATTATATCGAATAATATAAATCTATATTTCCGTTGCACATCTCGCTAAACAGTTCTTGATATAGGGGTTTAGAATTGAATATTAGGGATACTAATTGGCATACGTTGAGTGCGGAGGAGATTGCTAAGATTCTTGAAACAGATTTATCCAGAGGTCTCAGTGATGAAGAAATTACTAGGAGAATAATCGTTTATGGTAGGAATGAAATTAAAGCTAAAACAAGAGGTCCTTTAGAAATATTTCTAAAACAATTTGCTAGTATTTTAATAATAATACTTATCGTTGCAACGATTATATCGGCAATACTAGGGGAATTCATCGACGCCGCACTCATTATTTCAATGGTTTTCTTAATGGCATTATTCAGTTTCATACAGGAATACAGGTCTGAGAAAACAATACAAGCTTTGAAAAAACTCTCTACACCTAAATGTAGAGTTGTAAGAAGAGGTAGAGAGATTGAAATATACTCGACAGAACTTGTACCTGGAGATATCGTTCTCCTACGTGAGGGGGATAGGGTTCCAGCCGATATAAGGCTTATTGAAGCAATTGATTTAGAAGTCGATGAATCACCACTTACTGGTGAATCGACGCCTGTATTGAAGGATCCTAGTGTTAAGTTAGATGCTTCCGTTCAGATTAGCGATAGGTTGAACATGGTTTTCATGGGTACATATGTTGTTAAGGGTTACGGTAAAGGAATAGTTGTATCGACAGGTACTTCTACAGAACTAGGTAAAATTGCTAAGAAAGTTGCCGAAGCGAAAGAGGAGAAAACACCGTTAGAACTAGAGCTAGACGAATTCGGTAAAAGAATTGGTTTTCTAATTATCGGTATAACTACTATAGTTTTTCTCATGATGGTTATTAGAGAAAGTGGAAGTCTCCTATACGCTTTCATGGTTTCCATAGCTCTAGCTGTAGCAGCTATACCTGAAGGACTCCCAATAATAGCTACAGCTATACTAGCTATAGGTGCTTATAGAATGGCTAAGAAGAAGGCTCTCGTTAAGAAATTATCTGCAGTAGAGACTCTAGGTTCTGTTGATGTGATATGCACTGATAAAACGGGAACTATAACTAAAGGTGAAATGACTGTTAAACAAATAAGGTTTCTTGAAGGCGAATGTACAGTTAGCGGTTCTGGTTATGAACCACGTGGAGAAATAACCTGTAGGAATTCAGAATATGGGGAATTATTGAGTTTTCTAGCTGCACACACTCATATAGATGCTAAACTAATAGAGGAGAACGGTACTTGGAGAATCATGGGTTCGCCGACAGAAGGCGCTGCATTAGTCTTAGCTTACAAGGGTCTAGGTTTTAAAGGTGTTGAAGAAGCGATTAATAAATTCCCCATTGTAAAATCCTATCCATTCGATAGATTTAGAAAGAGGAAATCAACTGTACATAAATGTGGTGATAAATACTTAGTTATAGTAACTGGTGCACCAGATGTTTTACTGGAGTTATCGAGTAGTGTATATGTAAATAAAGAATTCAGAGAATTGGATAGTGAGTTGAAGAAGATAATTTCAGGGGTTATCGATGAACTAGCTTCACAAGGATATAGAACATTTGGTGTTGCATTTAAGATCATGGATTACTTCGATATGGATAAATCAATTGAGGATATTGAAAGGGATCTCGTTTTCTACGCTGTTCTCGGAATCATAGATCCCCCTCGTGAAGGGGTTGCCGAGGCCGTTAAGTTAGCTAAGATGGCTGGCGTTAAAACAATAATTGTTACTGGGGATCATAGGTTAACCGCATTAGCTGTTGCTAAAATGATTGGGTTGGATGTTGATGATGGATTGGTTATTGAGGGGAGAGAGCTGGATGGGATGAGTGATGATGATCTCGAGAAAATCATTGATAAAGTAGTTGTTTTCGCTCGCGTAACTCCAGAACATAAAGCTAGGATTGTTAGGGTTTTGAAGAAGAAGGGTTATAGGGTAGCTATGACTGGTGATGGCGTTAATGATGCTCCAGCTTTGAAAGAAGCACATATTGGCGTAGCTATGGGTATTAGAGGAACTGATGTTGCTAAAGAAGCTTCACAACTAGTTCTTCTAGACGATAATTACGCTACTATTGTTGAAGCTATTAGGGAAGGTAGAGTAATTTACGAGAATTTGAAGAAACCTATAAACTACTTATTAACAGCTAATATGGGTGAAGTAGCTACAATATTTGGTTCACAACTACTGGGTTATCCATCACCACTAGACCCTATTCACCTACTATGGATCAATATCGTTACGGACTCTTTACCAGCAACAGCTCTGGGTATGGAGCCTCCAGAACCAGGCGTTATGGAGAAACCCCCTAGATCTATTGGAGAGAAATTAATAACGAGGAGGAAAATAGCGTATTACGTTTTAATGGGTGGATTAATAGCTACTCTAACTCTAATAGCATTCGCTGCATTCACTCACATATCGCTAGAGTACGCTAAAACAGTTGCATTCACAGCAATAGTATTATCGGAATTCGGTAGAGCAGTATCGTGTAGAAGTGAAACAAGACTTTTCTGGAAACTACCGCGAAATAAGTGGCTTCTACCAGCATTAGCCACATCATTAACTTTACATTTAATAGCGTTATATACCCCGATCAATAAATACTTCAATACAGAACCATTAGATATTACTGCGTGGCTCCTAATACTTAGTGTTCCGATAACTATAGTGATTGTAGATGAGATGAGGAAAAAACTAGGAGTAAGGATTTAATCGATAAGTAATGAACAATCAATTCGTTTAACAATGCCTAAAAGTTTCTCGTCATTAAAATACCCTTACTCACCTATATTTGCACAATTTTTATTGTTTCCCTATAGATCTGTTCATAATTCCTAGCTAATTCCTTTAAAACCCCTACTATAGCTTTACCTACCGGTTTAGAACCTACTACGTCTAAAACGTGTTCATCAACAATTGTTTTCTCAAATAGTTCCTTAAATGCAGGTACTGTTACTAAACCTCCACCTCTAGTTATGTAAACATACGTTTTTCTAAACGTATCGAAATCAATTAATTTATCCAGTAGTTGAGCGAAAACGTATGCGAAATGGGTTGGTGTAACCAGGGTTTTTCTACTAAAGTATTTCTCGAAATAACCAGTTTCCTCGAGTTCGAGATAAGTTGTTAAAGCTAATTTTTTAATACCCACTAATCTACCTGTAAATAGTAGTGAGCGGAGAGAGTTAGTAATATCTTCCGGATCTGTGGAATTACTGATCTTCATAAGTACATACATTAATTGAGTTCTAGATGGAACGTATAGTGATAAAATAAGATAATTCAAAGCTAGTTCAGTTATATCTCTATGTTCTAATAAACCAATGTTAACCAAGTAATCGCCAAGAAATGTTCGCGTAATACCGAAACGATTAGTTCTAATAGCTAGGAGATACCCCTGTGCAATAGCTGCTAATACCGAGGGTGTAATGAGTGAAGCAGAGATTTTATACTCACCTAAGATTTTCTTAAGTTTAGTGAGGCAAACCCAGTTTTTAACATAGTAATGTAGATCCACGTATCTACTGGAAGTTACGACCGGAATTGAAGTATAGCTGGTGCTAGCTTTAACAGTATTTATAGAGTTTGTAATTACTTCTCCAACAGTGATTTTACGAATCTTCTTTCTACTGATAAGACGTTTACCCTCCACTAATCTACTAGTAATTAGTTCCCAAGCTTTAATGAATCCATCTATATTTCCTTCTCTCCTCATAATTAAGTATGCCATTCCTATCACCATAGTGGCGTCTAGTACATATTCATTGAAAAATTAGTAGCCTTATTAAAACATACAAATAGCTTTTAAAGAAGTTTTAGTAATGATTATTAGAGTTAAATGAATATTAAATACGTAAAATACAATCATATTTCAACATGGGTGTTAATATGGAGAAACCCATTACGATACCTCCATCTAGAGCCGAAGACTTATCTATAGAGGAGCTACGGGAGATGCCTGTTGATGTAGCTCCAATTAGAGAAGCTTACCGTGGAATTCATAACAGTTTAGCCAGTATTAATGAAGGTAAGAGGAATGCTGATTGGATCGCTGTAATTGGACCATACGGTTCCGGTAAAACATTCCTACTTAGAAGGATAGCACACGAAACTGTAGAGAACTATAATAGGATCATTCCCATATACTTCTACCTAGGTAGTGAAGGAGAAATACTGTTGTTTAGAACATTAGGTGAGAGATTCCTAAATGATTTAGATAATTATGTTAATAGAGGAGTAAGTTCTCCCAGAATTCAGGGTTCTAGAGAGAAGTGGAGAGAACGGTTAGAGGTTTTAAGAGAAGTTTATAGAGATATCGAGGCTTCTCGAACTAAAGATGTTAATGATGTTGAATTATTCTTTAAAGCAATGAGAGAGCTAAACTATAGAGGATACTATCCACTAATAATTTTCGACGAGTTCGAGAGACTAGTCTATACTGGCGAGGGTCTAATAGGTTCTCCAGAGAATATAAGAAATTTCGTAACACTATCCGACCACTTTTTAGAACTAACTAGAGGTATACTGTTCTCAGGAGTTGGTTTATTATCTCTAACGGATACCCTACCCAATCTCGTTTATAAAGCTAAAACTGTTTCGACGCGTGGAGAAATTAGTAAGATAGCGCACCATGTGAGTAGTGTTGAGGAATATACGAAATATAAATATGAGGAACTTAAAATCGCTAGCCCTAACATAGTTTTTGGAGCTAAGTATCATCTAGATTGGAATACGGAGAATTTGATTAATTTATGTTCCGCTCTAAACATACATGTTCCCAGAGAATTGATCGAAGCCATCTCAATTATTTTCCCAACACCCAGATCAATAATATCTATTGCTAGGAGATCGCATGAGAAAGGATTAAAAATTGAGAGTAAGAAGGATGTTTATCAAATTATAAAACCACGTATAGATAAGTTAATGAATACCCTTATGAACGAGAGGATTGATGATAAACCACTCATTCACCCTAATAGCAAGTGGGATGAGAGATTCGATGCATTAATGCGTGAAGGGTTCTTCATTATTAATCGTAAAGATATTCATGAGGTTGGTAAAATATTCTGGAGTGATGCCGATGAGAGAACAATACGTATAAGAACTAGAGCGTTACTGAATGCTTTAGAAGAATGTGGATTATATATTAAATTAGGTAAAGGAAGATACGTTTTAAAGAAAGAAATTCTAGCGTATCTTCTGGAATTCGATAGATTACCTACAGGCGAAGTATCGAGTGAGGATGAAATTGTTAGAAGTATTAAGGAGAGCGTAATTAAGAGGAGAGAGGATCTTAAGAAGAGGAGGAAAATTAGAGAAACAAGAACGAGTGGAGCATAGAGTTAGCGGTATTTAGAAAAACTTTCTATTTCTAAATAGCCTTTTATTGATTAGATCTTAATGTTTATCTAGTATTGTTCCATAATTGTTTAAATAAACGATCTCTTCTAGAGGTTTCCGTTGCTTCGCTACTGGCGCTTCATCAGGATAACCAATTGCTACTAATGCTATTGGTATGGCGTTATCTGGAATATTCAGTAGTTTTTTAATTTCATCAATATTCCTCAAAGTTTGGATCCATACAGCTCCTAAACCTAGTGCGTGTAGAGCGAGTAATAGATACGTTGTAGCATTAGCACAATCAACCATGTATGATACAGGCGATTCGTCCATGTGGCAGACTACAGCTATAGCTAATGGAGCGTTCTCCAACGGTTTAGCGCCATGATGGATTTTAGCTAATTTCTCAATAAGGCTTCGCTCATCTATAATGATGAATCTCCATGGTTGACTATTCCTAGCACTAGGTGCGTATCTAGCGGTATCAATAGCCTTAAGTACTAGTTCAATAGGTGGTTTTTCCTGTTTAAATCTCCTAATACTTCTCCGTGTTTTCAAAAATTCTATTAGGTCCGACAAACTGAACCCCTATTAAACAATAACTAGTATTAATTAGTTGTTACAAAATAAAAGATGATATTTTACATAGTGTAGAAGACGAATGGAACTTATAATAATAAAATAAAATTTATAACCCAAGTCTTCAAAATAATAAAACTCAATCCTCCCCACTGGCGATTCTAGTGGGTATCGAGTGTGTAGATCTGTATGCTGGGTATAGGAGGGGGAAGTGGGTTTTAAATGGAATTTCTCTGAAAATAGAACGTAATACGATCTTATTGGGACCGAACGGTAGTGGTAAAACAACTCTTTTCAGAGCAATTATGGGTTTATCCGTTATTAGTAGAGGTAAAGTTTTGATCGATGGGGTTGAAGTAGATAAGATTAGGAGTAAACCAGGATTAATGGCGACTAATCTTCAAGAAATTAAATTACCATTATCTATTTCTGTGAGAGAAATGATAGGGTTCTATCTTGATGTTATGGGAGGCGATTACGATTTATTTTTGAAACTAATGGATATATTTGAAGCAGGTGATGCTCTGAATAAGAAGTTCTACGAATTATCATCTGGATATAGAGTTCTCGTCATGAACGCTTTCGCCTTAGCATCTAAAGCTAAATACATATTGTTAGATGAACCTTTCGAAAATCTAGATCCACGTAGGAGAGCATTAATACTTAAAAAAACTCTATCTCATAATTCAATCATAATTATGAATACACATATGACTTGGATGCTTAAACATCTGAAAGACTGGAACTGCTACCTCCTCGTCTCTGGAAAAACATATAGTGTAGGTAGTGTTGAAGACCTTCTCTCAATGAAGATTACGTCATCGAAAACGCCTGATTCAGTACTTGAAATAAAGGTTGGAGATACATCAATATATCTATCTAAAACAACTGGAATGGAATTATCAAGTATAGATACATTGGATAATCTATACGAAAAACTTTTTATAACAACTAGTTAATCGTAACGAATCAAATAACGCTGTATCGATTCAGTTAAACCCACTAATTAAAACATGTAAAGGTGGTTCCATATCTATGTCTATAGTACGCATCGCGAAATTCTTTTCAAAAACATTTATTAAAAACCCATATTTATGGTTCTGGTCTATATTCTTCGTATTATTCTGGTTAATAATGGGTGCATTCATATTCTCTAGAGGTATAACTAAGGAGAGAATATTGAAACAAATAGAGATGGAATATCCAGAATTTAAATATCTTCCCGAGAATGAGCGTGTAAGTATTATTGAAGATGTTTGGAAACGCGTTGCTCTTTCCTACACAGGCTCGTGGTTAGCAGCATGTATCATTATTTCATTCGCATCAACCGTTTCGGGCGTGACTCAAGGAATATTCTATTCGGTTCTACCATTAAGATTTCTAACCAGATATTCAAAAGTTAATGAAGTAACGGTTCTACTAGGTTATATCTTCGGTTTAATAATCGTTCTAGTATTTCAATTTATAGTCCTACTTTTCGCTACTATAGGGATGTATAGTTATAGATTCGGATTAAGGATTACGCCTGAGAATCCGCTCGGCTTATTAATCGTAACTTTAGCTATAAGTATATTTAAATTCCTGTTCTCACTAATTCTAGGTTTAACAGTAGTTATTCTACGTAAACCACGTGCTTTAACTATGTTATCGTTCGTCCCCCTAATCCTATCATATGCTCTCTCCATAGCGCAAGTATACGTAGGTGGAAAAGCAATAAACCTCACGCCGATAAATTCGTCGATATCGTTACTATACTATTACTTCACTAACATAGAGCCTCCACTTAACGAACCATTAACAGCTTCATTAACTAATGTTGAGAAAGTAAAACCGATATTTGCTTGGAGCATATTGTTATCCTGGATAGCATTATTATCATTAATATCGCTGGTATTGATGAGAAAACAGAAAGGAATAAGTGCCGAAGAACTTAGTGCAATCTAGAAATAACGAATTTCAACTATCTGTAAAGACTTTGCTTAATAGCTTTCCCCAATAATTGAATTGATTATATATTTCCACGCTACACCTTATTCTTCAATAAAACTGTGTTCATAAATGACTCTAAGCTCTAGAAAACCGGGTCGGTTACCTCTATTCGCAGGGGTTTTAGCTACAGCTGTTTTAGGAGCATCATATGCTTATAGTGCTTATAGATCTGAATAGAGAATTTATGGGTATAGCCGGATTAGTAACACCTTCACTAGGAGGATTACTAGTTGATATAACTGGAGAATAGGAAACACCACTACTAGTCTCCAGTTTATTCAGCTTAGTGGGGACAATTCTATATATGTATCTGAAGAAGAGCTTGAAACTCTACATATAACATATAATTACATAATAATGCCCTAAATTTATGATTTTGTAGAGTCTCCACTACAGTATAGATTTTAGAGATTCAGGTGTAAACTAATTAGTGATGATGATTTTTATCGTCTAAGTATAGTTTAGAAGGGGGTGGTAGATTGTTCCTAATTAAATATGTTGGTTTCATCCTATTACTACTTGGTTACATATTAGCTATAATTATTTCAATAATTTTTGGTTTTAAACTCTATAGGAAAGCTTTAGTTTCTGAGAAGGGGTGTGCAACTGTTTTAGTGTGCTAGGTTTTTGTAGGTCTCTCTAGGATGCCTAGAGCTCTTGATGCGATCAGATTGGACAAGATTTATAAACCAGGTGAGTAATAATTGCTCTCGGTGACCCTGGGTTTCCGAGACTCACGGCAGACCGTGGGGAGGGGGCTCAGGGAAACCGTGATGACCCGCCCTAGGGAAACCTAGAGCGGGAAACGGTGTGAATAATTGATTTTTGAAGTAATTTTAGTTATCGTAATTTACTTTACTGTAATGGTAATTATTGGTTGGTTATCTGCGAGGAAAGTTGGGAGTGTTGAAGATTACTATGTTGGCGGTAGAGCAATAGGTCCTTGGCTTACAGCGTTATCGTTTGGTACAGTATATTTTAGTGCTGTTATATTCACAGTTGCCGGTTCTTGGCAGTGGCATTATGGTTTATCAATGGCTTTTAGAGATTCCTGGGGCACAGCATTACTTGGTATAGCATTATCCTTCATAATTCTAGGTCCTAGATTAAGATATCAGAGTGTGAAAGCTAGAGCACTTACTGTTCCAGATTATTTCGAATATAGGTATGGGAGTGTATGGGTTAGATTAGCTATAACGATCATTATATTCTACACTATGTTTCTCTACGCTGTTTCGCTACTAGTAGGTATGGCTAAGCAAACAGAAGCTATTATAGGTTTACCTTATTTATTAAGCCTCATGATATGTGCATTAATAGTACTCTTCTATACAGTAATAGGTGGGTATATAGGTGCTGTTTGGACACAAGCTGTTCAAGCAATAATAATGGTTATCGTAACTCTATACATAGGTTTCCTAAGTTTAAAACTAGTTGGTGGATTAGATGTTATGATAAATAAATTGCATGAACTAGATCCGTCGTTAACTGGTTATCCATGGAGTAAACCATGGATATGCTTAATAGTATTGTTCGTTATAGGTTTCCTACCATGGGGTAATGCTGCATCTATAACTAGATTCTACGGTATAAAACACGAATCTGCTTTTAGGTGGGCTATATTGATCGCAGTATTATTCGCAATAGCGATTACTCTTCCAATAAATATAGCTGCTACAGCTACTAGAATATTGTATCCAGAGCTCGGTGTAATGGGGAAAACAGATATTGCTATATCTAAACTCATTGTAGGGAATTCGCCTCCAGCACTTGCTGGTTTATTTCTAGCCGGAATATACGCTGCATCCATGTCTACCGCAACAGTTATGATTTCAATATCTTCCCAAGCTATCGTAAAAGACATAACAATTGAATTTATATTGAGGAATAGAATAGGGGTTAACGTATTGAAATGGACAAAAATAGCTACATTAATCACAGGTTTATTAACGGTAGTAGCGGCTATTAATCCACCAAAACTACTAGCCGATCTATGGGGAACCGCAGCTAGTGTTGTATCGAGTAGCCTAGTAGGGCCACTAGTATTATCACTATATTGGAGTAGAACGACTAGTAAAGGAGTTATAGCTGGTTCATTATCATCATGGTTATCCACTATAATGTACTGCTATATTAAAGGATTTAAATGGCCCTATACGTTTGAAGCATGGGTTCCATCAATAATACTATCGTTTTCAGTAACAATAATTGTTAGTCTATTAACTAAACCACCATCACCAAATAAACTATTAGAATTAGGATTCAGAAACGTGAAGAAATCGATTTAGAGATACATAACGATTACTACAAAACAATGATTAATTCAAAAACACAATTATACATTATACCCTTCTCATAACTTAGACTACGCTCACTACACATAACTGTGATCAAATACAACATTAGGACAAGAGTAGGAACACATAGTACTAGGGATGAACTGTAGCATAGGGATGATGCTGTATGCTCTAACCTCTTCAAAGCCCGTGTTGTCCAGAATTTAAACTATTCGTGAACCCTGTTCAGTTGGATTCGAAAAATGCTCATGACCCTCACGTAGAGCGACATATAGCCACAATGAACCGCGTGGCAAAAGGTGCAGTTAGTATCAGGAGTACCTGTAAAAACTTAGGATGGTGAAAGGAATTAGCGGGATTCTCTTACTTAGGTATATTAATTGAAAGTAACGGGCCCGCCGGGATTTGAACCCGGGTCCTCCGGCTCCGCAGGCCGGCGCCCTAGTCCGGGCTAGGCTACGGGCCCTTCAAACGGTGCTTTCATGTTTCTCAACTTATAGTGTAGCTTTATAGATTTATTTATGTTTCTTCGTGTATTTATCTGCTAATGCTGTTGGTATTGGTAGGTCGTATTCGGGTCTTAACAATTGTTTTGTTAACGTTACGGCATCTTCTAATTTAATCATATAACCTATGGATACGTAAAGCTCCATGCCGCGGTGTTTCAAAACCTCACCAACTATTCTACCATGAGACTTTATTAGTACCCTACCGTTTGTTTCAACAAGTTCTCCGTATAATTTACTCTTAGCAACACCAATACTTGGTTTATTCAGAACGAAACCGATATGTGTAGCTATACCAAAACCTCTAGGATGGCTTAAACCATGACCATCTACATAAATAATATCGGGTTCATACTTGAGTTTAGCTAATGCTCTGAAATAACCTGGTGCTTCACGAAAAGCTAGTAAACCAGGTATGTAGGGGATATTGATTCTCTGATTAACCAATACATGATCAATTAATTCACCGGAAGGATACTTAACTAGAACAGCAACTGCATGTATTAAACCACGACTATATGATGCATCCAAACCAGCAATATACCTCAATTTCGAATAATCTAGAGATGGGAAGGAATCGAAATTATCGAAAACTATTTTAGCTAAACGTTTCTGAAGCTCTATAGCTTTCTCTACATTAAACAAAAATATAAACACCATTGAATTATCGGAAAACAAGATATGTATGTGGAGAGGAAAAAACCTAATCTAAATATGATGATGAGGATGAGACTATGGCTTTATAGTATGTTTCAACTATCTTTACTCCACCATTGTAATAGTATATACCGCTAGCATGCCACGGTATGTTAAGAACAAGTACAGTATCTAGTTCTTCACCAATATTCGTAACATACGATACCGATACAATTCCCGGATTATTGGATACACCTAGATAAGTACCGTAAACTTTATTCAGAACAATTAATGAACCATCAGCTGCTCTCCTATAACCATAGATTAATGGATCTAATTCTGGGTTATTTAGAGTCTCTGAAGATAAACCATATATTTCGGCACCTAAGAATGGAGAACCTACTGTTGAAGTTACAAAATAAGCTGTTACATAACAGGATTCTCCACTACATTCAATGTTTTGCCACGCTTTAACTATGGAGAAGGCTAATCTAACGGTATCGTATAGTCTTGAACCACTATAGCTACCGAAACTTATAATGACTCTATATAAACCATAGTAGTATGGATACTTCAGATAACTAATAGATGAAACAGTCTCCGAAGTCGGCGTAGCTTCTCTATGGTAGTAAACAATAGTGTTTCTCAAAGGCATAGACCAACGAACAGGTATGTATAGCTTCAATCTACCACTAATCTGGTCAGACGGGTTGGGATTATAGACGTATCCATGTCTAGCTGTAACCTTGTAGGTTGCGTAGACATTAATGTCTCCATTATAGCTTAGAACACCTCCTGGAGATATAACAACTACCTCTAATGAAGTTGCTGAACCACTACTCCAAGACGCTTGTAGAATCAAACCAGTTATTGAATAATCACTGATAAGGACGGGGATTATTCTCCAATCGAGAGCTTCTGTACGTGAATAGTGAGCCGTAGACCAAGCATCCGTTAAACCTATTGGTGTGTATGAATCGTAACTAAACGGTAGTTTAGATGATGGTAGAGATACGTATAGTCTAGAACCATCGATAACTAGTGGAACAAGTATTGATACCGGTATAGTGATCGTTTTAGTTGAAGTATGTATTCTAAGCTTAAACTCATATACTCCGGGACGCGTAGTTGGTGGTATCGATACCGTTACAGGAATCTCTCCATAACCATCTATATATCTAGGTATACCACTTATACTAAACCATGATGACCTCGCAGCTCTATAAGCTACAGCTACAACCTCCACCTCAGCATAACTTGGTGGAGTAGCTCCAGGTAATGGTCTTAATCTAACCAATAATTCTCCTCTAACTCTACTAGCTGGGTTAGAGATCGATAGAGCGGATACAGTAGAATACCTGACCTCTCCATTTATAACATAGTAGTTGTTCTGGTAGTAATCATACATATGTAGCACTACCGCGTAGTTTCTATCTTTGGGTGTAACACCATAGTATGGATATGTCGATGAAACATTCTTTAGAATAACATATACTTCTAAGTAATCAGCATTACTCCAAACGCTTCTCGGAATAGTAATCCATGTAGTAGTGTACGTATATACACCTCTATAAACAACAGATGTTCTAGATATCGTATATATGATCGCATCAGCTGAAACAACACCACTACCCAATTCTAATCTCACTGTAAAACTATGTGTAGAACCTGCTGGTACTACAGCGTAGTGTGATGTATCGAAAAACAATAGTTCGTAGAGATAATCACCATAGTAACTATAGTAGTTCTCGAACACAGCGTTAGTTAAGCCTTCAGTAACGTAAGCTACGAAATCCCCCTCCACGATCGTTTTAATAAGTTTATAAGCATTTACACGACCAGCACCCTGTATAAACACGGGGTATCCGATATCATCACTACTACTCTTAAGCAGAGTTTTCAAAACCATAGGGTCAGGCGTAGACCCTGTTTTTACACGTAGAGCTTCTATACCTAAAGCTAATATACCGCTAACGAACGGGGTTGCTTCGCTAGTGCCGCCAAATAGCGTTAAACCGGGGCCAACAGAGTATTCCCAATAACCGATAATACCCCAACCTCTACCCTCAATAACTCTAACACCAGCCCATTCGTAGCAACCAACAGCAACAACATCTGGTTTAGGATAGCCTAACGCGTTGGGTCCACGACTACTGAACATAGCTATATCATCTTGGAAGCCTGGAGGCATACCGAAGATCCGGGCATACTCCCAGTTAGTTGATGCACCAACAGATATTATGAATAAACCAGTTGAGGGTGAATTTACAGTGCCGTAGCCTGAACCGGAGTTACCGGCTGCAAATACTATTGTTGTGTAGAACGGGTTCTCCAACACTAGGGTATCGAATATTAAGCTAACTAGATCAATACCGGGGGATTGATGAAGCCATTTAACTAGATTTACATATGACCAACTATTGGATACAACATCAGCTCTCCTAGTTGAAGGTATGAACCAATTTATTTCGGGATCGTAGTCATAACCGGCTAACCAATATACAGCTGCAATCAAATCGCCGAACCAGAAACCAGTTGCTCCAGCTATTTTAGCGCCATAAGCTACACCATAGTATTTATATGTAGAACCACCATAACCAACGTAATCTAATCTCCCTCTAGCACCAATAATTGATGCAACAGACGTGCCGTGACCGTCCCAATCCGTTAGTAAAGCAATGTATTTACCGGAGGTATCTAATCCTAATCTCTGACCGGGAGAGCCTAGGTAAACAATGCCTGTCCCGGGATCGTATGTATAATCAGTTATACCCCAAGTATCTATAACTACGCCGGCAATAGAACCCAATGAGAAATCATAAAATCCATCATTATCGAAATCCCTAGCTACAACCGGGTTAGTTAAACTAAATACTGGTTCGTCGGCGAAGCTATAGTCTAGCCAAGCCGGGTTTGGAGACCTCCAAGTAGAATCTATTAACCGCATCGTATAGCATAAAGAATAGAAAGCAGTAGATAGATCAAATACTACTGTATCGTAAACGCCGGGAGTATTAGCATCGATTAATACGAATGGAACTCGTAATCGTATGATATATCCCGTTACGTAATCAGCGAAAAACCACTCTATAGTGCCGAACTTATATATACCACTCTTACTCGCTACAGATGGTGCTATAAAATTCACAGTATATCTTACACGGTAGAAGTATGGATAACCATATAAGCGGGAGAGATAAGTACTATATACTGGTAACCACAAGTTAGCTACAGGTAATACGTTATTAATAGCAGCTACATTCAAGGGGGATAAACCAATGTGTTCATCAACAACGGCTGTGAGTGGGTTGCCGAACGCATCTCTAGCTAAAGCGTATACGTCAAGTTCTTGATAACCGAAATCAATACCCGTATCAACTACTCCAACAACAACCCCCTCACCGCTAACGCCATAAGTTTCCCAAGCTTGTCTAATACCCATAATATCCCAAGAACCGAAAATTCCTCCACCTGATCCTGAAGCACTATTAACATCAACGTCTAGAACACGATCCACAATACCTCTTCTCTCAGGAATTATTTCATCAATAGGTGGTGATGGTGCAATACTATGTAGCCATGATTGGTCAGCTAAGTTAAGCAATTGATCACTACTAACCATTGCAAAAACCAATAATTTATCTCTAAGTCTATACACATACTTAACTTTCGTAACACTAGCTGTAAGCTCATCTAAACCATATTCATCAATGACGAACATGAATTCTCTATGAATCACGGAGTTTTCCACAGGCTCCTCTACTTCAACTCCAGGAGTATCAACTACTAGAACGGGTTTATCCCTAATTTCGAACAACCCAAGTAATTGTGAAATCCCGTTAAACCTATCTCCTGTAGAAGCATTTGATCTTGGTGATGCGAATACTTGAATTGGTGGTGTAGTTATTGAGAGTATTAGTAATAGGAAAATTATGTAGAAATACCTGCTCATAGAGTACCAACCCAAATCTAAAACATGCTGTAACTATAATGATGATTAGGAAGTGGTAAATAAATATTGCTGAAACAGGATTTACAGTTAGATAAACCTATAGAACATATGATTAACTAGGTTTTCTTTCAAATAAGTACTCTTCAATTCTATATCCATCTCTAGTTATAACCAATAGATCGACGCCATCGCCTGAAGCAACGTCTCTCTCTATAGCAACTTTAATAGAGTCTGTTACGAGTTTCTTAGCATTATCTATAGAAATATCCTCTCTATAGTTCGGCTCGAGATAACCTAGAGCAACTCTTCCACCACTACCGAGTGCAACGTACTTCTCTTCAATCAAACTACCTACAGGGTCAAGAACGTATAGTGAAGGTTTCCAATCCCTATCTAAACCGCCTACAACAACCTCGGTTAAGAGGGGGATGAATTTATAGGAGTATAGCAGAACTGAGAGAACTTTAGCTAACCCTTTCGGATTAATCTCTCTACCAAATTCTAAAGCATAATTCCTAGCTTCGAGTTTGAGAATTCTCACAATATAGTTAATATCACCAAATAAACCAGCAAAACCAACACCACAATGATCAGTTATTGGATAAACCTTCCTAACCATCCTACTCAAAATAAAACCATTGTATGATAACCTCTTCTCACCACCAATAACTACGAAATCCCTACCTTTAACGCCAACTACAGTGCCGGGTAAAACCTCCATATAAAACACCAACGAGAATAACTAATGGTAAATACGGTAAAATAACGTATCTCTATTTAAAACAGTTTCGGCCAACCCTCCCCCTCTCCTAACCCACCAACAACTCTATGTAAAACCAGTAAAGCAGAATAATTAGAACAAGGTGTTAATAATGGATAAATGCCCCAGTTGCGGCTCCCTTCTAGTGTGGCTCTATGGAGATGGCGTTATAGTTTGTAGTGGTTGTGGAGTTGTTGTCGATAGGATTATTGATTATAGCCCGGTCTATGCTGATGAGAACGAAGAGATCAATAGATTATTAAGACTCCGTAACAGGCCGCGTTATAACTCTGTTGAACATAGAGTTATTCGTAAACGTAAGCTCTACAATGCTGCTGAGAAGAGGATTAGAGGTAAGTACTGGCTTGTTGTTGATTACGATAAGTTTCTCACAACTGGGAGATTCATCAATACTATTAAACACCGTGCGAGTATTGAAGCTGAACGTAATGTTGAGAAACTAGGTTTATCGAGCATTATTGAGGAGGGTTTATCTATACTCAGAAAGCGGGACCCATCATTACTATGTAGGAGTGGTAGAGGGAAGCTCGCTTTAGCATATATTGCTGCTAAATTAGTGAAAGAAGGTTTTCCGCCTCCTGAGGAGGAGGTTATGAAAATATTCAATATAAGCTCAACAAGCTATAAGCGTCTACTAGATGCTTTGAAAAACTCAGGGAAGAGAACCGTATCTATAGCTTATGGTTAACATTGTTGAAACATCGAGTGTTCCCAAATAACAGAATTTAGAGTTTAGACATCTACAATTTAATCATCTCTAGTTTCAGATTTAAACGAGTTTAGTATTAATGATAACTATTGGTTTCCAACGAGATGGTATACTCTAGAATGGTTATTGAGAAAATATATGTTAAAAACTATCGTGAACTTTACGAATTGATTAATAGGAAGTTGAAAAACTATAAGCTCGATACTAGAGGTATTAAGAACCCTATTGAAAAGTTTAAGAAAATACTATTAGTTAAACTTCAAATTACTTATCAATTAATAGATAATGAATTAAATAATATTATGAGAGCTTTATTCAATATCAAGACAGCACATGTTTTTTACAGAAAGCTTTTTGAAACAACTAGTAACTTGGATCTCGATAATTGTTTAAAACTATTCTCGCGGAGCCGTTCGATAACTCGTAAACTATACGTCGAAAGTAGTAGAATGTTGAGAAACTCTAGAGGTAAGACAGAGGCGTTAGAAGCTTTTAAACATGGTTTAGGAACACTATTATCGGTTTATAAGAGGAAGAGTAGGATTATTGAAAATATTAGAAAAACGTTGTTTGAAATATATCGTTTACCAGATGTTTCTGGAGACCTGGTTATCGTCATTACAGGTATGCCTCAAGTTGGTAAATCAACTCTTTTAAGTAAATTAACGAAAGCTAAACCAGAGATCTCCCCCTATCCATTCACAACTAAAAACATTATTGTAGGTCATCTCGATATCGGAGAGTATGGGCGTGTCGTTCTAGTTGATGCGCCGGGTTTACTCGATAGGTCTTTCGATGAAATGAATATTATTGAGACTAGAGCTGTACTCGCTATTAAATACTTGGCTGACGGTATCATATACTTATTCGATATTAATCCATCATCATACTATACTTTCGATGAACAAATACGTGTTTATGAATCGATAGTGAATACGTTGAATATTAGAAATAAAATTGTTGCTATAAATAAAATCGATACCACACCCCCCGATGCTGTAGAATTAGCAATTAATCTATTGAGGGAAAAGACCGGTTTAGAACCTATACCGATATCTGCATTAACTGGTTTCAATCTAGATAAACTAGTTGAGAAAATAAAGGAGATTATTGTTGAGAAAAGGAGTAGCCTGGGCTTACAATAGTAATCCTACTTGGTTTATTCTCACCACCATCTATATACACTTCTACTTCGGGGAAGAAGTTTTTAGCGACAGAAATAGCTGTAGAAGCATGTAGAGTTAAGTTTGAAACACCAATAACGCTTTTACCTTTAGCAATGAATAAATATGGAATTAACATATCAGCCATATGTTTATCGAAACCCATGTTAGTTTCAAGCTCAACTACAAGTTTCTCACCAGCTTCTCTACCAACATCTTCAGCTCTCTTACCCTTCTCACCTAAACTATCACTACCGATCCTAGATCCAGCTTCAACATCAGCATATAGAACAATCCCACTACCGGGACCTAGATGAGGGTCTTTCGAAGGATCCTCGAAGTACTCAAGTTTAATCTCCGGTTCTAAACCAAACCTACTCTTAATATATTCTTTAGCACTAATAGCCTGTCTTTCAGCAACATGTTTGGGTAGCCTAACCGCATGGCTAATTCCTTTAATGGAGATCAGAGAACCTCTAGTTTCAATATTTAATGGTAATGGTGGTTTCTTAAGAGGATTTACCTGTAGAGCTAAGTGTCCGCCTCCTCTTGGATAATGCCCTCTCCTATATAGTTCGATAGAAGCTTCTATACCCATAAGTTTAAGATTATGTAGGAAAACGAAACGCATATAATCTATAGGTGGGCTCCAAGCAACATCTGTTCCACCAGTTAACTCTACTCTACTGGATCTATTTGCAAACAATAGTGTAGGTAGTATAGCTTGAATTACTAGTGAAACACTACCAGCCGTTCCAATATCGAATCGGTAACTACCCCCTATTCTAGTTTTAGGTTCGAAGTAAAGCTCCATACTACCAACTCTATCACCAATAACTCTAGCTTTAGTTATCTCTGCTAAAGCTTTAACAGCAGTTAAATGCTGGGGTCTTAAACCAGGATTATCTCTTTTAGCTCTAATATTGAAGATCCTTACTGGTTTAAGAGTAAGTGCTGAGAAGGACAACGCGTATCTAAGAATCTGACCTCCTCCTTCACCAAAACTACCATCTATCACTACAGTACTCAACGCTACACACCTCTCTAATTCTTTCAACACCATTAACCGATACGATGAATTCATAGGTTTTTTGTGAAACTAAGCTAGACCATTCGCCCCCACAACGTATTAGTCTCCTAATAACCCTACCGGAGTATTTCTCTGGTTCCAATAACTCGATTCTAACTACTCTAAAACCCAGCCAACTATATATTCCGAGAACATGTGGATTACCTGAAGCCACAGCATCTACCTTTGGAACCATTGAGAGAACATAAGTTGTCCAAGCTAATGGCTTATTAATATCCGGTATAGGAATAAGCCAGTATTTCTCTCTTGAATAACCATGCTCCTCCATAACCTCTCTAATCATTTCAAGCCTCTCGCTAGCTGTAAATGGATTATCACATGTAAATCCTTCTTGAGCCGAACCTATAGCTATAACGATCTCGTCGAATTCTTTAAGTAGCTTCTCTATAGCGTATAAATGACCTTTATGAATAGGTTGAAACCTACCTGGAAACAATACTCTTCTCAACAGCTAAAGCACCATTATGGTGGTGTTAAATTTATTGAATCTAAAATATTGGGCGTATAGATCGTAATGGGATGCGGAATACCTGAATTCGGTTTTCTCAACCTAGCAGATAAGAGTTTAGCAAAAGTTAATGTAGCGATTCTCTCTCCATGATTCAAAATTATATTCTTAGGTTTAGGTTCAATATCCTCAACAAATTTCAGAAGCTCTCTCTGATCGCTGTGACCGCTGAAACCATCTATACTGAAAACTTCAAGATTAATCTTTATAACTTCAACTTTATTATCAACGAGTACGTTCATCTCCCTTAAACCATCTTTAATCTTCCTACCCAAAGTACCTTCAGATTGGTAACCAACAAAAACCAGAGAGTTCCTCGGGTCGCCGGCAAGTAGTTTCAAGTACTCAACAGCTGGACCGCCATTAAGCATTCCACTAGTAGCCATTATGATCGATGGCTTATCTTCAACTATATCAACCCTACCCATAGGGTCATCGATCATTTTGAAATAACTGTAAACAAATGGATTTTCACCTCTAAATATAGTGTTCCTCAAGTTTCTACCGAGAAACTCCGGGTTTTCAGCATGAATAGCTGTTACTTCATTAACTAAACCATCAACATACACGTTAACTTTAGGTAATAAGCCCTTCTCCATGAAATCCTTTATTACGATCATAATCTCCTGTCCACGACCAACTGCAAAAACAGGTATGAGAACAACCCCTCCTCTATCACACGTTCTCTTAATTATTTCTAGAAGAGTAGCTTCAGCTTCAGCCCTACTCTGCTGTAGTGCTGCACCATATGTTGTTTCCATAATTAATGTTTCTACTCTGGGATACTCGGTGTTCGCTCTATCCAGAAGCCTAGTATCGGCATATTTGAAATCACCTGTATATACGATATTGTGTAATCCATTACCAATATGTAGATGTATTGTTGCTGAGCCGAGTATATGTCCAGCATTATACATCGTGAGCTTAATATCGGGAGCTACATCGGTTACCTCGCCATACTCTAACGGTATCGTATGTATAATCATTTTCGCTAAATCCTTTTCAGAATATGGTAAGGGTTTACCTTCTCTAGCAGCTATATCGATGAGATCCTTAAGCATAATAGCCATGAGGTCTCTAGTAGGTCTTGTTACATAAACAGGTCCTCTATAACCATATTTGAAAAGTAGAGGAATCGCTCCAATATGGTCTAGATGAGCGTGAGATACTATAACAGCGTCTAACTCCGATAGCCTGAAGCTCTCCAGATCAATTGCTGGATAAGCTCTATTACTAGTTGAAGCACCAATATTCACTCCGAAATCAAGGAGAACCCTACTCTCTTTAGTTTCGATTAGTATAGCCGACCTACCTACTTCCATGAAACCTCCAAGCATAGTTACTCTGACATAGTTATTCTTGAGAACGACCTCTCTATGTATCCTCTCGCCAAGTTTCTTCATGAATTCAAATCTATATTTCTGGTTCTTCAACAACGTTGTGAATATCATGGATGAGAACTTAGATTCCAATGGTGCTGCTCTACGCGGAACGGGTCTCCAACCCGTTTCAGCTAAAATATAGTGTCTGAGATAATGGCCTCTACTAATGATTAAACCGGCTTTCTCAGCCCTTATCCATACATCGCCGAATGCTTCATCAAATTCTATACCATTAGGGTCTACTCCAGCATCCTTTGGAACAATTTCTAAAATCTTCTTCTTAGCTTCACTCGGGGGAAGCCTCTCTTCCTCCACAACTCTTAAAACAATTCTTTTACGAACTTTTTTAGCAATATTCCTAACCAGATCTAGGTGTTTAACCAAAGCTTTCCTATTCCTAATGTAGACGACTATACTGGGTCCTTCAAACTCTATACTAGATAAACCAAGCTCAGGTGGAACTTCATTCACAATACTCTTAATTAACTCAATTCTATGATACTCAAACGGCTTAGTCAATTATTAACACCGAATAAAACAGAGATTAAACTAATAGCCTCCTCTACTAACCAGATAGGAGTTCTCCTAGTATGTTATCCATGTATATGGGTTTTTAAATATTCGTAATTTAAAATTGAATACTCCTGAATTAGCGAACCATTAGTTTAATCATTCTTGATTCTTCAAAATACCCCTCGGGCCCAATAACAGCTATATCTACGCCCTCTCCAGAGAATCCATCTCTAGATAAAGCTGTCGATACAGCTCTGAACGCTAAATTCTTAGCTTCCTCTAAATCCATATTTTCTCTGTAGTTCTCCTCGAGAACGCCGAAGGCGATTGGTGAGCCGCTTCCTGTAGCCATGTATTTCTCGCTACTTATGGTGCCGTAGAGGTCTAGGTAGTATAGTTTTGGACCACTATGATCAACGCCGCCTACTAGAAGTTGGACAATAAATGGAGCTCTTCTTAAGAAGTAGCTCAGTATTAAGGATAGGTATTTAGATATTGTTTCGGTAGAAATAGGTTTACCGTGTTCAAACCTATAGGTTTTAGCAATGAATCTAGCTTCTTCAACGAGGAACTGAGCATCAGCTACAAGTCCAGATATCGTTATTGCAATTCTATCATCTATCTTCATAATCTTCTTAACAGCTTTGTGATACACGGACGACCCAGCTGTAGCTCTCTTATCGCTAGCTAAAACAACGTATTTATCGGTTACTAAACCCACAGTAGTAGTTTTAGATTCCGATTTCAAAATCGAACATCCTGAACAATTCTTTAAGAACCATTTTTATACTAATTGAGATATTTAATTATTGATTCAGTTATTGAAAATATGGTAGTAGTTCTTGAACGAAATTCACGAAATAACTCTACCCGTAAAGATCGTGGTTGGACCAGCTGTCCTCAACAAAATTAGCTCTTACTTATCCAATATACTTACCGATAACGCTACTGTTGGTTTAATAACTGGACCGAATACCTATAGAGTAGCCGGTAGAGTTGTTGAGGAGAACTTGGGAGAATACGGTTGTAAAACCAAGGTCTGGATAGTTGAAGATGCTTCAATTAGCGAGGCTGAAAATATCCTTAGAGAAGCATCCACTATAGATAAGTTAAAAGTCTTTATCGGAGTGGGTGGTGGGAAAACAATAGATATTGCTAAATACGTCGCTATGAAACTACAAGGAATTGTAATTAGTATACCTACTGCACCCAGCCACGATGGAGTAGCTTCACCGTTCGCTAGCCTTAAAGGTTTAGATAAACCCTTAAGTATACCTACTAAAACCCCCTACGCTATATTGGCTGATATAGATGTGATCTCGAAAGCTCCACCTAGATTAATAAGATCCGGTGTAGGAGACCTTTTAGGTAAACTAGTTGCTGTTAAAGACTGGAGACTTGCGCATAAATTGAGAAGCGAGTATTATGGTGAATACGCTGCTCGCCTAGCCTTATTATCGGCTGAACACGTTATACGTTACCACGAATTGGTAGCATCTATGAAGCCGGAGGGAGTTAGGATCCTAGTTGAAGCATTAATTAGTAGTGGTGTTGCTATGTGTATAGCTGGTTCGTCCAGACCAGCATCTGGATCCGAACATTTATTCAGCCATGCTCTAGAACAGTTAGCGCCGGGTAAAGCTCTGCATGGTGAGAAAGTTGCTTTTGGTACAATACTTATGCTGTACCTGTATGGAGATAGAAAATGGATTCTAGTTAAGAAGATTATGAAGAAACTAGGTTTACCAACAACGGTTAAAGAATTGGGTGTTGAACCGGAAACTGTTGTTGAAGCACTAGTTTTAGCTCCTAAAATCAGACCGGAGAGATACACGATACTGGGGGAGAATGGGATTAGTAGAGAAGCTGCTTGGAGATTATTGAGGGAAACAGGTGTTATCTAGTTACTCCTTACTCCTAGCTATTACTTCTTTGAAAACAATTTTATCAATACTTTCTTTAAAGAAATCGAGAACATCTGTTGCTAACGATATTTTACCATATTGTAAATCTCCTCTACTAACGTATTTACTCGGTATTGTAAACGATACCTCCTTAGTTTGAGGATCATAAACTACTTCTAATTCATCAATAGGTATTCTCAAATGCCTAGATGCTAAGTGTTTTAATTTATCATTAATATCTTCGAGTTTAGCAACGAGTTTAGCTTTATATATGAGGGTTTTACCGGCTAACGGGTGGTTAAAATCAACAGTAACCCTACCCCCATTAATGCTTTTAACAATACCCTTAACCCCGCCGATTTCAACAACATCTCCAACAGTGACGGTCAATCCTCTTCTATGGAAATCTCTTAAACTAAAAACTTTCACTTTACCGGGATCTCTTGGACCATAAGCTTTATCTGGAGAAACCTCAATAGTTCTTTCTTCACCAATACTCATCTTCATAATCTCTTCTTCAACGACTTTATTAATCCACCCCTTACCGATAACAATTAGTTGTGGACCATAAATCCTCCCGGATTCATAAATATTCATTTTCTTCGCTAACTCCTCGTTAGTCGTATCTATAACGTTCCCCGTTTCCTTAACGTATACGGTGTATTCGAGTAGTATGAAATCCCCTTCACTAATAGTCATAAACTACACTCCATACAAATTCACTTACTTAGAAAAGGGATTAATGAATAGCAATTTAAAACCATTACTTTCTAAGCTATATTCCACAAATCGTCATTTAAAACATGAATATTCTCGATAACCTTACCCCTACTAATACTCTTCATTTTCTCGGAATCCACAAGTGCTCGACCAACCATAATAGGTTTAAAAAACTCGTTATCAACAATAATTACTATATCGTTTTCCCTAAAAGAACCACCAATAGCTTTTACACCAGGAGCCATTACATCAGCACCATTAAGGATCGGTTTAACAGCCCCCTTATCAACAGCTACCCATGGAAAACCCTTTATACCATGTTTCAACAAGAATTTAAGATGAGGCAACCACTCGTTATCTCTACGAATCAATGCTGGAACACGATCAATAATAATAACTTCTAAACTCTTATCTATATGCAGGATCTCGATAACAGAATCCTTACTGATCTCGAGATTAGGGAAACGCATACGTAGCGATTCCAATAACTCCTTCCTATCCCGTTTCGATAAAGTGTATCTACGGGTCAAAACAACATCTCCAAAATATTCTATACTAGTAATCAACATAACCGTATTTCTCAAAACAATTTATCCCCAATAAAGTATAAAGCAATTATTTTTGAAAACGATAATAATGTTGAGAAACGGAATAACCGTAATTCTAGAACATCGGTAAATCAGCTGAAAATAATCTAAAGTTAACTAAATTACAATACCGTATTTACCACAATTCGCGGTTTAATTCGTAAAAATACTCTCTAAGTCCCAATACATTCCGATTTTTAGATAAAACACGAGTATTCATAACAGTTCTTATCATGGTAGTTTTAATAAGGGTTTAATTTAGATTATGTCTGAATTATCGAGAATAAATTAGCTGTATCCTCTATACCTAAATTCAGCGATATAGATGAATTATCGAGGATTTTTCAGTTCAGTTATTGTTTTAATAGAACCAATTGAAACATACTTCGGAAGTGAAGTGTTAGTGATTGCCCCCTCGTAGCGGAATGGTTGCAACGGCTTATCTACTCCACAGAGGAATAGAACTTAACAACGCTATAATTATGTTCGGAAAAGAAGACGGGGGCTGTTGAAGCAACTGGCCAGCTGTGTTCTTGAAAATTACTATGTTTTGATAGGAACTTATTCGATAAGCATATGTGGAAGCATATGTTCTAAAACACTATAATTACTAATAGAGCTACATAATCACCTGAACATAGTTATTTATATAGATAAAACAGTTTACACAACACTATAACATTGCTTCAGCAACGAATTCATAAATACCGCTTTGAGAAATAATCTCCTCGAGAAAAACGTGTTGGAACTATTGGGGAATCATGATTTAGAAACACTCTTAATCGAATTATCCCACACATTAGATTATAGTAGAGACTCTCGAATAATCTATAGTGATTCCTACGCGTCAAAAAGTATAGTTATAGAGTTACATTGCGAAACTAATTGTACAGATATTCTAAATAATTAATTATATTGAATTACTGAGTAAACAATACGGGTTGAATACTAAATTCGTTGAGTAGCCTTATATTGTAGGAATAGAATAATTGTCGATGACGTTGAACCACCTGAATAATCTATTTTCTAGGTAAATACGATCATTGATTCCACTCCATCTCCGACTATTTCTATTCATCAACAAGGAATTTTGTAACACAATAACGATATTTATTATTGATTGAACATATGATGTGCCGATTCGTTTCCTCTAGTAAACGATTCTTTATAACCGTGTAAATCTCTTTCAAAACAGTTTATATTTATTAATCCCAACTAGATAGATTTAGTTTAATTCTTCTAAATTTATGAGGTTATTTCATGGAAGAAACCACCGTTAAAGAAACAGCTCATAAATTGCTTGAGAGCTATTTGGGTAATAAAGTGTTGATCAGAGTTAAAGGGGATTTGGAGATAAAGGGGAGATTGAAGAGTTTCGATCAGCATTTAAACCTGGTTCTCGACGATGCTGAAGAGATTAGAATGTATGGAGATGTTAGGAGAATAGGTATGGTGATTGTTCGCGGGGATTCGGTAATACTAGTATCGCCTGTTAAAGAATAGGTGAGTAGTACATGGTTAAAGGAACTACTAGTTTCGGTAAACACGGTAGGAGTAAGACACACATTAGATGTAGAAGATGTGGAAGACACTCATATAATGTTTCTAAAAAATACTGCGCGGCTTGTGGATACGGTAGATCTAGGAGAATTAGAAGATATAGTTGGCAGAACAAGAAAGTTAATCGAATTAGAGTTGTTTAACAAAGATTAATAGAAAATGATATTCCATCTAAACTCGTTAATACACTACACGATACTCAACAATTTTCTGTTAACAATTATTCTTGAAACACTTAATCAATAGTTGTAAGAATTTTAATCTGAATAGGTAGAAATCATATAAATATAGTATATATAGTTATATGTGTGAGGGGCCGGTAGCTCAGCCTGGAAGAGCGTCGGCCTTGCAAGCCGAAGGTCCCGGGTTCAAGTCCCGGCCGGTCCACTCTCAACTAATTTCCACATAGGAATCTTCATTTCTCAATAGGAGTAGTTCCTCATCATTGATTTCTTAAAAACTAAACATTGTTAACATAGCATGAACTATTGAGTTAAATTAACTATGAGGAAAGCCTAAAACAAAAAAACTTAGAGTACGGTAGTTAATACAATTATATCTATTTTACTCTCTCTTCAACAACGATCATTGTAACTGTTGCTCTAATATCGCTTAATCTCCTAATTCTGTTGGTTATGAGATCCCTAACTCTCTCTAGAGAATCCGCTTCTATCTTAACTACAACATCGTATGTTCCATACACTATGTATGCTTCCCTAACTTCAGGAATAGATACGAGTTCCTCTAAAACCCGGTTTTCACTACCTACTTCAGTCTGTATAAGTACTATAGCTTTAGCACCCAACACGTACACCTAACAAATCTATTGTGTTGTTAAACTATATATAAGTTGAAGAATAGTTAATAACACTAATACTGCTCTCATAACGATAAAACAAATATGTGGAAACCTCTGGATTAACCATAGGTTGTTTACGAATGTCTATGAAAAACTACTCGTACATTAAAACCGTTCTCGGAGTAGTTGTGAATATGGTTGTATTAATACTAATGAATATTAGTTATGGATTGCAGGAAAATAGTGTTTTCCGTATAATCCCATGGTTCGACCTATACACTATAGTTACTGGAGCTATCGTTACTTTGATTTTCATTTACTTAACGGATTCATACATATTAGCGGTACTAAATACCGCTCTACTAGTAACTCCACTATTGTTTTCAAAAATACATATTTCTACAGCAATATATACGGTTGCTTCAAGCATATGGATAGTTTTCATATCAAAAATATTTATTAAAAGAAGAGATTTTATTCAAACAATAGACTTTAAACACTTAAAACTACCCAAAACTAGTTTTGAAGAAATTTTGAGAAAATACGTTATTACAATAGCTTATCTATCTCTAATCTACCCAATGGTAACGTTGATAGTAGCATATTCTCTTAAATCAATAGATATTTGGATAAACATGGTTCAATTCATTAGAACCACACTACCATTATTTCTACTAAATATACTGTTATTGATAATCATAATACGTATTGCTTCAAACAATAAAGAATTGTTTGTTTCAGCTACTCTCGCACCGCTCAACGCACTCTCATTTGTACCACTACTAACACGTCTCTTAAACACTATTGGTGAAACAACAAGTTACAGTAAACACGATTTCATAATTGAAGATCCATCTAGAGGATTGGTTTTTGGAAACATATGTTCGAAACTAACGTATGGATACATTACTAAACCATATGTAGAGGTGGAGGGAGCATTAGAAGGTAGAACATGGTATTGGAGGAGAGAAAATGGACTCTTAATTGTAGATTTATCTAAACTACCTAATAAACACGTCCTTATCGTAGGTTCAAGCGGTTCTGGTAAATCATTGTTAGCTAAACATCTCATCTTAGAGTTCTATAGTAAAGTTAGTAGGAAAATATTGGTTATAGACCCGCATGGTGAATACCGTGTTTTATCGAGATTAATACCAGATCTCGTTTTCATCGACGCTTTCGAAACCAGTATAAATCCTTTAGAACTCGGAATTATAGGTCCGAAAGATAGGGCTAATCAACTATCACATCTAATTGCATCGATGTTTAAACTAGGACCTTTACAGAGACAAGCTTTAGAAGAAATTTTTATCAAAACATATGAGGAGTATGGGATAAATCAATCAGATCGATCGACGTGGATTAAGAAACCACCTACATTCCAGAACGTTCTAGATTATTGTTTAAAACATATGTCTGAAAATGAGGTTTATGGTAGGATTTACGCTTACCTTAAATTCCTAGCAGATAATGTTTTTTCAGAAACAACTACTAATTTATCGGATATCCTTGATAAACCAGCTGTGTTCGCGTTAAACAACTTGAGGAGTGACTACGTTAGATTACTATACGTTGATGCTCTTCTAAATAAATTGATCGAAACAATGTATAGAATCCGCTTCGTAGGTGAACAAATGATCGTTTTAGACGAAGCATATATGCTAACGAGTAGGGAATTCGTGAAGAGAAGTATATCTAGATTACTAGCTGAAAGTAGAAAGTATGGTGTAGGTATAGTATTCATAACTCAAAATCCATTATCAACACCATCAGTAATTGTAGAAAATACTGCTATAAAAATAGCTTTCAACATTAGTGAACCACGTAATCTTGATTACGTTATTGGTATGCTTAGCGGTAGGTACGATAAGGATAAAGTTAACGCTATAGCAAGAGTTTTGAAGAATCTTAAAAGCTTAAATTATGTTGTTTCATTTAGTGGTATAGAAGAACTATTTCTAGTTAGTGAAGAGGGTTTTGTAGATAAATTTATTTGGAAAGAGGCTAAGGGAGTTGGATGATAAGCAATCGCAAGTAGAATTAAACAAGGATTTCCTGAAGAGAATAGAGTATATAGAAGGATTCGTCAAGATCAGTAAGAAATGGACTATGTTAATTAAAGGTGAAACCAGTATTAATGATCTGAAGAAAACTATTGAAGAAGCTTTTAAACAAAGAGAGAAGGTATCTGTTGAAAAAATTAAGAAGAAAACCGCTAAGAAGAAAGTTAGTAGGAAAAAGAAGAGTAAGAGTTCTAGAAAATCTAAAAAATAATGAATACTTGTATGTAGTTTCTAGTAGAACATCAAACGTGTTTTTCAATATGATCGTATTCTCTACACTGAAGATAAGTAGGTATTCGGCAAATTCCGTAAAGCTCTATTATTCATCATAGTGGAGGTGTTGATTAGTTGAGCAGTAGGTCCATTACTATATCTATTGATGTTACACGAAGCCCTAGAGTAACTTTAGAGTTAAACAATGCTTCCGAATTTCTGAAATGTATAGAGAGTGAAGGCTATTCTCCACTAGACCTTTACGAAACTAAAACTATTCTCGAGAACTTCGATGAATATTTCCGTTTAGCTAAGAAAAAGTTCCAAGATTATATTGTTCCAGCTAGAGACCCTAAAGAAGTCGTTGAAGGTAAGAGTATTGTACATAAAGTTAGGTTAATCGTTGAAAATGGTTCTAAAATGGTAGAGTTTGTTCTAGACCGTAGAGTTGATCTTGAAAAAATCAAAAACTGTCTTTTGAAAATAGGTTTCAATGAAGTAGTTATTATAGAATCCCTATAGAAATCTCTCCATAATGACTAGTGTTTCCTTCGCAATACTCTTCTTCACTCAATATATCGTGGTACGTGTATGACGGGTTCGTGTTCTTCATTACTTAAACCCCGGTTTTATGATTTATAATGTTTCGTAAAAATATAGTGTTTCAGTAGGTTGATACGGGGTTTAGAAATTGTTCAAAGCAATTTACCCTAAAGCGTCTAGGTTTAAACCCTTAGCTCAAGCCATAGCTAAGATTAGTGATGAAGCGCCATTCTACGTCTCCGTTGATGGATTAGAAATAAAGACTCTGAGTCCGGATAAGACGGCTTTATTAATCATTAAATTACCAGCTATTGTTTTCGAAGAATTCAGTATTGAAGATAAAGTTTCGTTCTCGGTTGCTTCAAGTGAATTGAATAGAGTTTCCCGTAGAGCTGGTAGGAATGATTCTATGGTTATGGAATTGATTAAGGAAAATAATGTTTTAAGAATTGGTTATAGAGATGCTAAAACAGGTATTGAGAGGAGTTTCTATCTCAATCTCCTAAACTACGAGCTTAAAGAACTTAGTGAACCAAAAATTGATTTTAACGTTACGGTTAAGATGCTAACTAGTGATTTTAAACATATAATTCGTGATGTTAAAGCTATTGGTGAAGAAGCTGTTTTCCACTATAGGGATAATAAGTTATACGTGATTTCTAGAACTATGCAGAAAGAATATGTAGGGGAGTTCAGCGAAGGGAATCCATTAACGTACTTATCATCAACCAAGGATGATGTAAAAGCTAGTTATAGTATAGATATTCTAGAAGCAGCAATTAAAGCAACAGCGGCTTCGAAAACTCTAACAATACAGTTCGACCAGGATAAACCTATGAGAATAGAGTTTGAAATAGTTGGTGGAGGTAGCCTGATATACTGGATTGTGCCGAGAGTAGAGTGATCAGATCTTACCACTAGATTTACCGCCTGATTTACTGGATAGAAACTCGATCTCTTCTAGAAACTTCTCAACTTCTTCTTTCAAACTCTTCTTAACAACTCTCTCTCCTGTTTCTAATACCCACGCTTTTCTAGGACAGGCTTCTCTTTTGATACATAATATACAACAATGAATACACACCATTACGTCGCTAACAAGACCGCATTGCTTAACAGGGTCGTGTCTAAAGCATAAACTACATGTTTCCCAATAGATAGTCATTTCAAACACCATATTAAGAAAATATTTGTTTTGTAAAATAAGTGAGAGCTCTTATCTACGTATGTAGTTTACTTATCAATACATACGTGTAAGTATAAGGATAAATTTCCAATTTAATTATCCTCATAATAGTTAGGTGTAGATTCTTGCTTTTAGAAACAATAATATATGGTAGAGGGGGTCAAGGAGGGGTTACTGCTGGTAATATACTTGTTCTAGCAGCTATGTATGAAAACCTATATGGACAAAGCTTCCCATTCTTTGGAGCAGAGAGGAGAGGGGCTCCCGTAACTGCTTTCGTGAGAATTAGTGATAAACCTATTCTTAGACACGGTATGTTTAGTGAAGCAGATATCCTGATCGTTTTAGATAGTAGGTTATTGGATATCGGTGTTGTTAAGAATATTAGAGTTAGAGATAAGGGTTTTGTTATAGTGAACTATCCTCCAGAAAAGGATTTGAAACGAGATAAGTTGAATCTAGCGGGGGAATCATCAATATATGTTGTAGATGCAACGAGGATCGCTATGGAGAATAAATTAGTAGTAGCTGGATGGCCCGTTGTTAATACATGTATATTAGGAGCTTTCTCTAAAGCAACTGGAGTTATTAAGATAGATAACGTTATCAAAGCTATCAAGGAGTATTTTGGGGGAAAAATAGGGGAAATAAACGCTAAAGCAGCGCGTGAAGCATATGATAAAACAGTTAGAATAGAGGTATAGTTGTTATGGATAAACCAATTGTAGTTAAACCATTACATGGTAGACTACCATTATCCACGCCGTCTATAGGTGTAGCTGGAAAAACGGGTTTATGGAGAACCGAGAAACCAGTTGTTGATAACAATAAATGTAGAGTATGCTACTTGTGCGAAATATATTGTCCGGTAAACGTGGTTAGAGTAGAACCCGATACTAGGGTCTCAATAGATTATGAATACTGTAAAGGTTGTGGTATATGCGCTGAGGTATGTCCAGCTGGAGCTATAACGATGGTTAACGAGGGATGAAGAATGGGTTTAAAACTCGTTCTTACAGGTAATCACGCTTTAGCTTATGCAGCTAAAGTAGCTAGAGCTGAAGTGATTGCAGCATACCCTATAACGCCTCAATCACCAGTTGTTGAAAAAATATCTGAATTGATAGAAGCGGGTATTATGGATGCTAAATTGATTAATGTAGAATCGGAACATTCAGCTCTAGCAGCGTGTTTCGGCGCAGCTGTTGCTGGAACTAGGGTATTCACAGCTACTTCTAGTCAAGGATTACTATACATGTACGAATGGATACACTGGGCTAGTAGAGCTAGAATACCCATGGTTTTAGGAGTAGTTTCTAGAACAATAAATACTCCATGGAATATATGGCCCGACCATAGCGATTTCGTCGTCAATAGAGATACTGGTTGGATTATGGGTTACGCTATGGATAATCAAGAAGCTTTCGATATGACTCTACAATGTTTCAAAATAAGTGAAGATCCGAGGGTTTTCCTACCATGCATGGTCGGTATAGAGGGTTTCATACTAAGCCACGCATCTATGCCGGTTGAGATCCCGGATCAGGATGCTGTAGACTCATGGCTTGGACCTAGAAGACAACCGTACGTAATAGATGGTTCAGAACCTTTTGCTCTAGGTGGTTTATCGATGCCATTAGAAACGGAGGAGGTTTTCGTAGGAATACAGTTGGCTATGAAGGAAGCCGTTAATGTAATTAGAGAGGTTGATAAAGAGTATGGAAAGATATCTGGTAGAAGCTATGGAGGGTTAATACAGTGCTTATATTGTGAAGACGCTGATTACCACGCTGTATCGATGGGTGCTTGGAGCGGTGATTTAATAGAGGCTGTTGAGGAGCTTAGGAGAGAGGGCTATAAAATCGGTGTTGTTAGAATAAGATTCATGAGACCCTGGCCTGAAGAGGATTTATTCAAAGTGCTTAGAGGTAGTAAGGGTATTTTGGTTTACGATAGAGCATTGAGTTTCGGAGCATATGGTGTTCTCTTCACAGACCTAGTTACTGGATTGGCTCTTAGAAACCCCGATCTGCCTCCCATATGGAACATAGTGGCGGGTATTGGTGGTGTCGATATTACCAGTAGCGATTTCTATAGGTTAACGAAGGAGTTCGTTGAGAACGTGGAGAGGGGCGATACTAGGATTAAACACTACTGGATTACTAAGAAGGGGTTGAGGGTGTAAATATGAGTGATAAACCCCCGTTACCATATGGAATGAGGAATGTCGTATTACCAGGAGACGCTGCTTGTCAAGGATGTCCAATACCGTTAGCTTGGAAAACGATGTCAGCAGTATTTGGTGAGAAAATGATCCTCGTTATACCGGCTTGTTGCAGCAGTGTTATTCTAGGTATCTATCCGAATCACTCCATTAGAGCTTCAGTAATACACGTAGCTTTCGCATCAGCAGCAGCCGTTGCCTCCGGAGTTGCCGAAGCGTTGAAGAGAAGGGGGATTAGAGATACGCAAGTAATAGCGTGGGCTGGAGATGGAGGAACCGCTGATATAGGTATGGCTTCTTTGAGCGGAGCTGCTGAGAGGAATCATGATTTCATATACATAATGTACGATAATGAAGCCTACATGAATACCGGTATTCAGAGAAGCTCCTCGACACCTAGAGGAGCATTAACAACGACTACTCCAATTCTTGGTAAGAGTGAGAATAAGAAGGATGTCGCCAGAATTATGGTGGCTCATAACATCCCATACGTAGCTACAGCTAGTGTAGGGTATTTACACGACTTCTACGCTAAATTACAGAGAGCTAAGAATATTAGAGGATTTAGATTCATACAGCTACATGCCCCATGCCCAATAGGTTGGAGATTTGAACCTCGATATACCGTTAAAATTGCTCAACTAGCTGTTGAAACGGGGGCTTGGATACTGTACGAATACTATGATGGTAAAATACATTTATCTGGAGCTAGTAAGCCATACCTAGATCCTTCTAAGAGGAAGCCTCTGGAAGAATATATTAAATTACAGGGTAGGTTTAGAAACGTGAAGCTCGAAGATATCGAGGAGTTGAAGAAATACATTGAACGCAACTGGGATTGGATTCGTAAAAATATGGATTAATCCTTTTAATCAACCAGTTTTTGCTTTCAATAAATTAAGAATTACTATTGAAGCTATAAAGATAACTGAAGCTATCACTAAATAAACAGGTTTTATTTTGAAACCAATATCTGCTTCTTCATAATACCTTACTAAACCGGCAGCGGAGAAAACACTGGGAGATTTACTTTTACCCTTCTTCCCTTCCTTCTTAGCTTTACTCTTCTTAGACAAACTTACACCACTAAACCATTTACTTAACAATTATTGATAAATTACTGATAAATAGATTTAAAAATGCTTCAATCAAGTTGAATGAAAGAATATTTAAACCATATAGAACGCTGCTCGAGAACACGCTCTACATTTTAACTATTCAAAACAGATTGATTATAAAATCGTATAGCTGTAGAGAACTTCTAGAATCAATATTGATTAGTAGGTGTAGATGAGTTGGTTAGTATAAGAGATGCTCAGAGAATAATTCGTGAAGATTTCTATGAAAGAGATTCTATTAGAGGACTATACGCTACATTCACATGGTTTGTTGAAGAAGTAGGTGAATTAGCTGATGCTGTTATTAAAATGGATAGGAAGAGTATAGAAGAAGAAGTTGCTGATGTTTTCGCATGGTTATTAAGTATAGTTAATCTCCTCAATATAGATCTGGAGGAGGCTTTCACGAAGAAATACATTAAACGCTCTTAATAGCTTTAATGATACTAAGCAGAGATTCCGAATCCTCCTCAGCTATGGTTCCAGTAACGATAATGTCAGCGCCGTTCTCAGCGAGAACCCTAGCGTGTTCGGGTTTCCTAATTCCACCACCAACTATTAGAACGAGTTTAGTATATTTCTTCACAATACGTAAATAGAGCGGCGGAACTATCCTGTTAGAGCCGCTACCTGCTTCCAGGTAGAGATACCTTAAACCCATCATTTCAGCAGCTAATGCGTAAGCCGCTACTAACTCGGGTTTACCCTCAGGTAATGGATAAGCTTTACCAACATGAGCTACAGCTGTATCACTATAGACAACTATGTAGCCTGTCGGTAGGGTTTCGAGACCATACTTCCATATTATAGGTGCAGCTTGAACTTGAGCTTCCATAACGTAGTATCTATCAATACTATTCATGAGAACCATGTAGAGAACAGCGTCTGCAAATCTCGTTAAACAATTAATGTTTCCTGGAAAAACAATTACTGGAACTCCCGTTTTTCTAAGAATTTTCGCTGTTTCATCAGCTTCCCCAGGCGTAACCCCCAAACTACCTCCAATTAAGAAAGCATCCGTTCCATAACTCTTAGCTAGGTCAGCTGTTTTCTCAAGCATAGATGGATCAATAGATTTATCAGGATCTATTAGAGTAAAATGAAGCTTCTCACCACTAGCAAGCCTACTCCTAATGTAATCCTCAACTTTACCCAATACTATACACCGCTACTTATTCACAATAATTCTCCCTTCATTAAACTCATCAATTAATTTAGAATATACGTCGACGGCCTCAAATATTGATGGAACATTCGTCTCCCAGAATAATCCACAAGAACCACATGTTACAACAGCTTTCTTATAATTAACATCATCCTTTAATTTCTCGAAAACTATCTTAATCGTTTTATTAGAACAATTAGGACACTGAAAGATCTCTGGAATCCTCTTAATTCTCTTCACAACTTTCCTATACTTCCTCCTCCTCTTACCCAAATCAACCACCTCTATAGAGAATTCTCCTTAATGAAGTACTTATGTTTAAATCCATTATCTCCTTTAACACACTATATAGAGTTTCGTAATCAACATATAAAACCCTATAATTCCCACTAGTTTCACTAATTAACTGGTAAACCAAATGTTTACAATAACTCTTCCTACCACTAATAACTTCGACTGCGAAACTAGTGCAACTACAGTATAATCTAGGTAGAACAACGTAGTCCTTATCAACACCTGTGTAAACCCATATATCGGGTTTCCAAAAATCCCTATCACTATCTATAACTAGTTTAACAAATCTCCTCGAAAAGAACTCTATAGACGGTCTACTAACTCGAATTTCATTTATATTTAATTCATTGATCCTAACGATATTCTCTCTAAAATCCATAACTTCACATTCTCCTACACATAACTCTAACTAAACCCTTCTCAGGTCCAGAAATAAGTATGTAATCAACTAGTTTATTAATGAAAATCCCCGTTTCAACCACACCATCAATTCTCAGTTCTTTATCGAAAACTTCCGGATCCAATATTACGCCTGGCTTTATATCAATAATATTGTTACCACTATCTGTTACAACATATGAGCTTTTAGAATCCATTCTAATAACTGGGTTAAAACCTCTATCTTTAAAGTAATTATAAACACTCATTAGCTTATTCGGCTTGACTTCTATTGGAATAGGTTTAAGATATAAATAATCCTTACCGTTAAACTTAGAATAATCGCCAACATAGATCCTTAATTTACTTCTAGAAGCAAGAATCTTTTCCCAATTGAAAGCACCGCCCCTCCCTTTAACTAAATCCATTCTAATAGATGCTTCGTCGAAACCATCAATATACACATCAATTTGCGAAGAAGCTTCGGGGGCGAGACGGGATTCTATACCCATACTCGCTAAGTAATTATGGGTAGAGGTGCTGGAGGAGAAAACGATCTTTTCCTTGAGCATACTATTCTGTACTAAAAGGTCTATGAAATACCTAACTGTAGAACCTGTACCCAAACCTATAACAGAAGCTTCTTTGAAAACATCTTTGAAAAACTCGTATGCTACATTACAAACAAGTTTCTTATAATACTCCAAAAGAAACACCCATTAATGGGCCCGCGGGGATTTGAACCCCGGGTCACGGAGGTTTCCGCTATATAGCCCCGAACCCCGCATCCTAACCAGGCTAGACTACGGGCCCATTCGTACCCCCTAATAATCAACATATTCTTTTTACTTACATGGATTAAAATCTTTACTTAAACTACCTATTCACTATTCTCTCCAAGTTCTCGCTAAATGGTTTATATACAACGCCTTTCTCAGTTACTATAGCAGTAACTAGATCCGGGTCTGTAATGTCGAAAGCATAATTCAGTACTTTAACATTGCTTAATGTAATGAGTTTATCTCCAATTTTCCTAACTTCATCTCCACTCCTCTCTTCAATTACAATATCATTTATGGTTGAATTTAGGTCTATGGTACTGGTTGGCGCAGCTACGTAGAAAGGTTTATTGAATCTATTAGCTATAGTAGCGATCATGAAAGTACCTATTTTATTCACAACGTAACCTTCTCTAGTGATTCTATCGGCTCCTACAATCACGAGATCAATCAATCCCTTCCTAAATAATAAACCAACAGTATTATCAGTTACAAGTGTTACTGGAATACCCTCTTTCATCAACTCCCAAACAGTTAGTCTAGCACCCTGTAGAACTGGTCTAGTTTCGGTAGCTATAACTCTAATTCTCTTACCACTATACCAAGCAGCTCTAATAACACCAAGCGCTGTTCCATAACCAGCAGTAGCTAATGCACCTGCATTACAATGCGTAAGAATAGTTGCACCATCCGGTACTAGCTCTGCTCCAAACTCGCCTATTTTAACGTTAGCTTCGATATCTTCATTCAATATATTCAAAGCTTCTTCCCTAAGCTTAGATACGGTTTCTTCGATACTGAAACCGTTCTCGATAGAGTTTCTAAGAACTCTCCTCATCCTATTGAGAGACCAGAATAGGTTACGAGCTGTTGGTCTAGTATTCCACAATTTATCGATAGATTCGTCAACTATGTTTAGAAAAGAAACTCTATCACGAACGTCTTTAGAAACTCTATTGGCGTAAGCATATACTGTTAAAGCAGCAGCAACTCCTAAAGCTGGAGCACCTCTAATCTCCATTTTAACAATAGCGTCAACAACTCTATCTACATCATCGCTACAAACAATCTCTTCCTCAAAAGGAAGTTTCAGAGTATTAATCCAACAAACCTTCTCGTCGCTTAACCAAACAGCTTTAATATGCAACTGGTGTTTCAAACCAAACACCATTGATTACTCTATACGATGACAATCTATATAGAAACACACTTGATATTCTTATCCTCCACCATCAAATACTATACAATCCCAAGTTTATAAGAAACTATAGGAGCTTCGTAGCCAAGAAACACGTTATATTTCGAATTCAGAGAAGCGAAACGTTCGTTACTACAATGTTATAACCACATTACAATAATCTCTCGAAACAACTTTTCAATAACGTATTCCAACATTCTCTATAATTAATAATCCTTTATAGAGAAAATCAAGCTTAGCTCAACGCTACACTTACATTAAGTAATATGGGTAGAGGTGCTGGAGGGGAAAACGATCTTTTCCTTATCACAGTTATATATCTACTCTTAACCATGGGGTGTGTGGAAATACAATTGAATATCTTGTTCAGTATCTTATAAAACATTGTTGTAAATATGAGTTGGAGATTAGTACTACGTAGTTATTTCGTTTATCTAAGGTGTTACACGTGGAGGCTAATATTTTAAAACTAGATATTGAGAAATGCATAGGAGTCGTTAACGGTAAAGCTACAATATCCGAGCTCGAGAATAAATGGTTCGGTACCGTTAAGGAAAACACGCTTGAACTAGATTTAGTTGAAGTAGCTTATCTCATGCTTAAAAACAAGTTTAAAGTAAAGATTGGAGAAGAAATAATTGGAGATTTCAATTTATTCCTAACAAAGGTCCATAAGTGTCTCGATAAGATGTTTTGGCCTAAACTACTCGTTTACCAGGATCTGCGTGATAGAGGTAGGAGAGTTAGAGTTGTGGGTAACGATAGGTTTCTCATTAAAGATAAAAGTGGTGATTTAAAAATAGTTGTTGTTCTCGAAGAGGGTGGTTTAAAGAACGTTTCAAGTATTTTGGAGGATTTAGCTAAATCAATTGATCTAAATATTAGTATCGTTTATGCTATAGTTAGTTTACAGGGAGATTTAACGTATTATGAAGTTAAGAAAATTGAGCCGAGGAAGAACTAGGTTATGTCGAGATTCGATACTAAACCACCGCGTGGAGTTAGAGATATTGTTAAGAAAGATGCTGAACTATACGAGTACTTAATAGATACTTTTAAGAAAACAGCTAGACTACATGGTTTCAAACCAATTATACCGCCCACAATAGAGTACTATAGTTTATTTGAAGCTAAGAGTGGTGTAGAAATTAGGAAATCAATGTATGTTTTTAAAGACAAAGCTGGTAGAACAATAGCTTTAAGACCCGAAGCAACAGCCAGTATAGTTAGAATCTATCTCGATAAACTGAGGAGTGAACCTAAACCTATAAGATTATACTATGTAACACAGTGTTTTAGATACGAAGAACCTCAAAAAGCTAGGTATAGGGAGTTCTGGCAAGCCGGTCTCGAAATTATTGGTGAACAGGGTATAAATGCTGATTTATCCGTAGCCTATACAGCAAGTTCTTTTCTAGACGAAATCGGTTTAAAACACACCTATATTGTTAACAACATCTATATACTGAGAACGCTTTTAACTAAGATGGGAATAAATCAGGATATTCAAGACCATATATTGCACCTCATAGATAAGAATATGATAAATGAAGCTTTAGAATTAATTGAAAAGAGTAGTAATGGATCTGCTAGAAGTATAGTAGAGAAACTATTAGGAACCAGTATTGAAATGCTCGAATCATTCATAGATGAGAATAGAGATGTATTTGGAGAAACATATAGTAAAGTTAGGTTTGAATATGAGAGATTATTGGAATTCATCAACTACCTCAGAGAAGTTGGATACGAGGTAAGGTATGAACCAAAACTAGTTAGAGGTTTAGCTTACTACACTGGTTTAATCTATGAGTATAAAACCGAGAAATTAATGCAAAGCATTGGGGGTGGAGGTAGATACGATGGATTAACGGAAATTTATGGAGGTGTATTCGAGTATTCAACGGGATTAGCTTTGGGATTAGATAGGATTGCTCTAGTTATGGAGAATAGCGATATTACGAGAAGCTTCTCAAAAGGTGTTGTTATAATTTCTCTACAGAACACTCCGTTAATGTATAGCTATAAGTTGTTGAAACAAATAGTTGATAAGGGGTTTGAAGCGTGGGTTTATAGAACTGGAAACTTAGGTAAAGCGATAAGTCTAGCGGATAGACTAGGTTATGGACTTGTAGTTATAGTTGGTGAAAGAGAAGTTAAGGAGAATAAAGTATCTGTGAAAAACCTACGCAGCGGAGTTCAAGAAACAATAGCTTTAGAGAAAATAAGCGAGTATTTAGAAAAAACAATGAATTCCCAGAATTAAACCTTCAATATTCTAATTACCATGGTGATAGTATCTAAAATCTAAACTTATTATCCTAACATAATTATCAATAAATAAAAATCTAGAGTGGAATTGAGGATGATCTTATCATGAATAAAGTAAGATTAGAGAAGATTTCGGATTATGAGTGGAGAATACCTCGTACTTATAAGAATTGTATGAAAACAGATACTATAGTATTCGCTGATGAATACTTATTAGAAGAAATGACGGGTGATTTAACGTTAGAACAGGGAGCGAATGTAGCGTGTTTACCGGGAATAGTTGGTAATGCTTATGTAATGCCTGATGGTCATCAAGGATACGGTTTTCCGATCGGAGGAGTCGCTGGATTCGATCTCGAAGAAGGAGTTGTTAGTCCTGGTGGTATAGGTTACGATATTAATTGTGGAGTAAGAGTTCTTAGAACTAATTTGGATGAGAATGATGTTAGACCAGTTCTTAAAGAACTATTATCTGTCATCTTCACTGAAGTACCAAGTGGTGTTGGTTCAACGGGTAAGTTGAGATTAAGTATTGAAGAGCTCGATGAAGTCCTCGATCGTGGTGTTGAATGGGCTGTTGAGAAAGGATATGGTTTGAAAGAAGATATGGATTTCATCGAAGAAAGGGGTAGTTGGAGAGTAGCTGATTCATCTAAAGTTAGTAAAACCGCTAAACAGAGAGGTAGGGATCAGCTCGGTACATTAGGAGCTGGGAATCATTTCCTGGAAATACAGGTTGTAGATAAGATTTATAATCCAGATATAGCTAAGGTAATGGGGATTACGCATGAAGGGCAAGTAACTATTATGGTACATACTGGTTCACGAGGTTTAGGGCATCAAGTTGCATCTGATTATCTCGTTGTTATGGAGAGAGCTATGAGGAAATACGGAATTAACGTTCCTGACCGTGAACTCGCTGCACTACCGTATAATTCTCAGGAGGCTACGGATTACTTTAAAGCTATGGCTGCAGCAGCTAATTTCGCGTGGACTAATAGACACATTATTACACATTGGGTTAGAGAAAGCTTCCGTAAAGTATTTAAGAAAGACCCTATAGACGATTTAGGTATAACGACTATATATGATGTAGCTCACAATATAGCTAAAGTTGAAGACCACGTTATAGACAATAAACATGTTAAAGTAGTTGTTCACCGTAAAGGAGCTACACGTGCCTTCCCGCCGGGCCATAGAGATATACCTACGAAGTATTCATCAATAGGGCAACCAGTTCTAATACCGGGCTCTATGGGTACAGCGAGCTACATACTAGTTGGAACAAAAGAGGGAGCTAGAACATTCTATAGCGCTCCACACGGCGCCGGTAGAGTAGCTTCACGAGGCGAAGCTATTAGAAGCTATAGTCCAGACGTTATAGTTGAGGAACTAGCTAGTAAGGGTATTTTAATTAAAGCTGCTACTAAGAGAGTTATAAGTGAGGAAGCTCCACAAGCATATAAAGACGTCGATAAAGTCGTAATGGTTGCTCACAAAGTCGGTATAGGTAGATTAGTTGTAAGAATGAGACCTATAGGTGTTGTTAAAGGCTAGAATAAGAAGATAGCGAAATATATTAGTAGTAGAGTAACGTAGCTCATTATAGAGCCATACCAATACCCCCTCCTAAAACACGATGCTAGAATAAAACATTCTATTAGAGTAGTATAAACGACATTCCTCAAAATCAACTTGTTAGTATAGTTGAATAAACCTAAACCAAGTGAGGATAAAGAGTATACTGCTAAAAACATTATAGACAATGTTAGAAACACATATATATAGTATACTCTAGATTTCTCGCACAATACTCTTCTAAATTCAAAAACATTCTCAACAACACTGAGAACATAACCAACATGTTCAACCCCACTCCGAGCATACTCGATTGGAGCCAATAACATATCAAGTACTCTACGATAAAAACCTTTAAAACCAACTAGAGATAATGCCTCGGAACTCCTCAACCCCAGAACAAGGAGGTTAGAAACGTTTTTCAATATATACGAATCCTTCGCTGATTTAATAAAAGACAAATCAATAGGTTGACCTAATCTAACCTCAGAATAAACCTTCTCCAATAAATTGAAAATCTCTAACTCTAGGAGTCTAAATGGTTCCGTTAAGTAGTACAGAATTAATCCAAATAGAATCATTATAACTATATGGATAGTTACTATGTGGTTCCAAGTTATAGGAATTATGAGTGGTGTAATAACTACAACCCAGAAGGTACCATATCGTGTAAATATATCGAATTCTAAACCAATAGCGTCCATGAGCTTAAGCACTAGTAAATACGCAGTTGTCGATAACACAACCAGTATGAGCGAGAAAAATACTGGGTTAATTAGAGTTATAGGAAGCATAAAGTATATTGTAACGCCTAAAACTAGTATCAGGTAGGATTCATATATGCTATCAATAAGCTTCACGTAATTATCAATTTTACTCTTCAACCCCAGAATCTCTTCTTTAATCCAGTAATCGATCAATTTAAACGTATCTCCCGAACTAAGCAGAATATCGCTGTAATTCAGGAGAAAGCTGCGTAGACGTGGAGAAGTGGTTAGGAAAGCTAATTTTCTTAAACAAGTATATGGATCTGGAATAGCTCTAGATAAAGCATTGTATACTCTAGCTAACTCCAAGTAGGGTTTAGGTATATTTAGAGAACCCTTAATAGCTTCGTTGAAAACATCATAGATCCTTAAACCACAAGATTCCATAACTAATAGAATAGAGAGGAAGTCAACAAAACTATTCTCTAAACGAATTCTTTCAAAATATAGTATAGGTTTGAATAGAGTTCTATAAAGACTACCTGTATAGTTTGAAATCCTACCATATATGTTCTCAAGAAGTTTTCTCATTATCACCTATCAACTCACCGTAATAGAAATGAACCAGTTCTTCACACAAAGCACTAGTTTCGAAAACCCCTTTAGAAACGGCTCTACTGAGGAATAAAGCTCTAGCCTCAATCTCTTCAATAGGGTTGTTAACGACTAGTTTACCGAGTTTAACTGATTTCTCAACAATTTCTTCAGCTGTAGATAGTTTAAAACCACTATTATCATCGTAATTGAAAAGAACGTTTAATTCAAGATTATCATCGACCTCGACAACCTCCCTAACTCTCCTAACCCCCTTAATATTCTCCATAACAACTATACAAGTTATGTTAGATAAGAGATTCTTAGGTATAGAGATAGGTGGGGAAGAGAGCCTCTCTATAACGGATCCAGCATCCTGAGCATGAATAGTTGTTAAAACACCATGGCCCAATCGAGAAGCTTGAATTAAAACACGTGCTTCAACTCCTCTAACTTCACCTACGACAATGTAATCGGCTCTTCTCCTCAAAATGAATTTCAATAGGGTATATGCATCTATCTTTAGAGAATCCCCAACACCCTCTCTCTCAACTAATGGATCCCATAAACCAGTTGAACCCATAATCTCAGGAGTATCCTCAATACTCACAACTCTCCGTGTAGGCGGTATTAGAGTTAATAGGGATTGGAGAAGAGTTGTTTTACCACTACCCATGCTTCCAGTAACGATTATGAAACCTCTATTCTCCAGAACAATCCATAAGTATGATGCTATGAGTGGATTCAAAGTACCGTTATCTATGAGTTTCGTTATAGTCCACATAGATCTAGGTTTCTTCCTAATAACAATACTACTCCCCTTCCTAGAAACCTCGTTTCTGAAAGCTAAACTAATCCTTAAACCCTCCTGTGTTAAACCTTCAACGAGAGGATAGGATATTGAAATATGCTTACCGACTTTACGGGAAAGCATTAGTACAAGTTTATCGACAGCATCGCTACCGACTTCGATATTCGTTTTCATCCATCCATACCAATTGAATCTACGATGAAGAACAGCTACATTACCGTCTTCAGCATTACAAGCTATTTCCTCGATATCGGGGTCTTGAATAAGTGGATGTATGAATCCATAACCATCTAAGATTTTACGGTAATAGTAGTTAATACTAATAGATTGCTCACTATATGTTTCTATAACTCGCTTATTTCTAGAGTTACGTATAGTTTCTAACAAACAATCAGTATCTTTACAAAAAGGATTTTCACGTATTAACCAAGCAACTGTATAGATAGTATCGTGATCATATGGTGGTTCAACAACAACGTATTTTAGAAAACCACCCTCTCTAACAATATAGACTTCAAGGTACTTGCCAATACTATACTTATCTACAAAATCCAGGACTCTACGTTGCTTAGGCGTATACTCCACTATGAGTTTCTCAACAATATCCCTATAAAAACCTAGATCCGGTTGGAAAAACCTATAGGGATCCAATTAATTTAACACCACTAGAGAACTCGGAATAAATAGTGAGTTGAAGAACTAATTAGTGAAAACGAGTTCACACGGTTCTGATTCTCCGTGATCGTATTTGACAATAACGTAGTATTTCCCAGACTCGAGTTTTCCATCGATAACTATATTTATATTTCTAGTAACACCGGGTTCTATTGCGACGCTTATAGGGATCGATATGTTAGTTGGATACAAAACTACTTCTCTAACCTCCGTCGATGCTGTACCAATATTTGCTATTCTAACGCTAATAATAGTCTTATCACCAAGAACTATTCCCCTAGCCGAAACAACATTAATTAAACCATAATTATGAGTTGCAGATAAGCTTCTTATAACGAAATTATAGACTAGAACACCGCCAACAAGCGTTATAACGAGTAGTATACCTGTAGCTATAAGTGGAGATACAGCTTTCAAACTCAATCACCACTATTAGAGAACAATTGTTTTAGTAAGAGAGAGTTTTACGAAACTAAAAAATAACCCGGTTTCTCAACGTTCTTCTGTTTATAACACTAACAAAAATATTGATTATGGAGAGAAGTGTAACTAGTGGAATCAAGGGTGTTCACTAATTTTGAGTTTTGAAGAGAGATTTAAACAGATCAGTCCTGCTGAATTTATATCGAAATATAGAGAGATCACTGGTTTTGTAAATCCAGTTAGAGCTATTTATCAAACTATAAGAGAACTTGTTGAAAACGCTCTTGACGCTACCGAAACACACGGTATCCTCCCTATTATTAGGATCGATATTAGGAAAGTTAATGATGAGAGAGATTATTATAAAATAACGGTTGAGGATAACGGTATAGGAATACCTCCAAATATTGTTCCAGAAGCTTTCGGTAGAGTATTATTTAGTTCTAAATACGTTCTTAGACAAACACGTGGAATGTATGGTTTAGGTGTTAAAGCAGCAGTACTCTATGCTCAGAAAACTACTGGAAACCCCGTTGAAGTCGTAACTAGTAGACCCGGTTTGAAATTCATTTATTACTTCAAGTTGAGAATCGATGAGCAGAAGAATGAACCAGTAGTTTTAGAGAAGGGAGCTTGGAGGAAGAATAAGGAGTGGCATGGCACTATAGTATCTCTAACTATAGAGGGGGATTGGAGTAGAGCTAAAGGCAAAGTTCTAGATTATATTAGGAGAACAGTTATTGTAGCGCCATACGCTGAATTAACACTAGTAACTCCCGAGAACGAAGTATACCATTACGAGAGAGTTATTGAGATAATGCCTAAACCACCTAGAGAAACTAAACCACACCCGTTAGGGGTAGACCTAGGTGTTCTTAAAGAAATAATTGAGTCAAGTAATTACCAAACCATTAGGGACCTATTAATAAATAGTTACCAGAGTATTGGTGGAAAAACTGCTGATGATATACTCGAGAAATCGGGTATTGAAGCTACAAGAGATCCGAAAAGCCTGAGTGATGAAGAAATCCAGAGATTAGTCAATGTTATGAGAAACTACGAGAAGTATAGAGCACCATCAACTAAAGCACTATCACCATTAGGACCAGAAATAATTATTGCTGGTTTGAAAAGAATGTATAATCCCGAGTTCGTGGATGCAATATCTAGGAAACCATCTGTTTATAGCGGTAATCCATTCATAGTGGAAGTAGGGATCGCTTACGGTGGAAACGTACCTATGAGTAGTGAGGAGTCGCCGGAAGTTTTAAGATATGCTAATAAAATCCCCCTAATATACGATGAGAGAAACGATGTTATTGTTAAAGTCATTAGAGATAGTAGAAAACTGAGTCAGAAAGAGAGGGATGAAGGGTATGGTATTGATTGGATGAACTACTACGTTAAACTACCCGCTCCCATATTACTCCTAATCCACGTTTGCAGCACGAAAATACCTTTCCAATCCATGGGTAAGGAGAGTATAGCGGATACACCGGAGTTTAGGAGAGAAATCAAACTAGCTGTTCTCGAAGCTGCGAGAAAATTGAAAAACTATCTTTCGAGAAAAGCACGTGAAGAGGAGTTATTGAAGAAAACCGTTAGTATTGCGAAATACATACCTGAAGTTACTAGAGCTTTAGGAATTATAAGCGGCTATGGAGAAGAAGAATTGAGAAATAAACTTATCGAAACACTAGTATCTAGAACTAATGTAAATATTGATTTAGTTAAGAAAATCGTTGAAAACGTTGAAATAGGGGTGTAGAGGAAATTGACTATTTCTTCAATAGATAGAGAAGCTAGAGTTAGATCCATAGATATTATGAAGGAGAAGTTCACTAAGTTGGTTAAGAACATTATTGAGAATAGAGAACCCGTATTGATAATACCTAAGAGAACGTTATCGAACACCATATATGATGAGAAGAATAAATTACTACTCCTAGGTCCAGAGATGCTTAAGAGGAAATTCATAGATGTTAATGAAACAAGGAAATTTATGCAAACAATGCTTATGGCATCCATCATATACAATGCTTTAGCAAACGATGAATACCCAACTATACGTGACCTATACTATAGGGGTAAACATAGCATTAAATTCGTGGATTTAGAGAATAGGGTTCAATATGAGAACACGTGGGACGAGCAAGTCGAGTCTGATTCGGTAATTAGAGATTTAGAGGTTTATTTAAACCTCCTAAGAGAAGACCTCTTAATACTGAGTAAAGAGAAGGGTAAAGTTGTTGGAAACCTAGTTATAAAGAGTGGCGATGATACAATTGATCTCAGTAAAATGGGTCATGGAGCATACGCAATAGAACCAACACCTGATTTAATAGAATTCAAAGACGTTGATGCCGAGTACGTTCTAGTTATCGAGAAAGACGCTGTATTCCAACAACTACATAGATATGGTTATTGGAAGAAGAATAGAGCAATTCTAGTCACGAGCGCTGGTCAACCAGATCGAGCTACTAGAAGATTCGTTAGAAGACTCAACGAGGAACTTAAACTACCCGTATACGTTTTATGCGATTCCGACCCCTATGGATTCTACATCTACAGCGTTTTTAAAATAGGCTCTATAACGTTATCCTACGAGAGCAACAGATTAGCAACTCCAAATGCTAAATTTATTGGAGTAATGATGACCGATGTCTTCGGTTCAGAAATATTCAATAAAATAGTGGAAGAAAATCCATTCGAGAACATATCGGTAAAAGCTTTCAGTAAATTACCATCTAAAAAACCATATTTGAGCGAGAGCGAGAGAAGGAACTTCATTATAAAAGCTAAAATGAGGGATATAGAGAGAGCTGTTGAACTAGTTGGTTTCGATATAGCCGAAGCATGTCTTGATGATAGAGAAGCTAAGAACATAGCTAGAAAGAAATCCAATTTAGCCGGATACCCATGGTTTAGAACACCAGAGTGGATTAGAGAAACATGTATATTCTTTAAAACACTATCTAAATTAGAAATCGAAGCGTTAACAGGTAAAAGCCTAAAATTCCTCGCTGAAGAGTACATTCCAGTTAAGATCGAAACGGGAGATTTCATAGATTGATGCGTTGTGGGAATCAGATGAGACAGGTTAATTCATCCCATTAGTCATACCCGTGGTTTCATCACTATAGACAACCTATATTCAACAATTATTCTTCAATAAAAACCAGTATTTCATTCAATGTATTTCTCTTACAATAGGGGCAGTAATGGTATAAATGCTTGTTTTTAAAATCCTTATCGAGATTGTAGCTAACATATAGTTTCCACTCATTACCACAATCTCTACATCTAAGCAACCAGTAGGTTATGATACACCACCTATAAGCCCCCTATCCAGTAGAAACTTAATTGCTTTTCTCAAAACTCTCCTAACCAAATACCTCTTATTTAAATCACCATAATGTTTTAAAGCAATAGCTCTAATACTGGAAGATCTAGTTAATTCATAAAGTATTTTCAATTCCTCTTCACTAAACATCTGTTTATCTAGATATCTCAGAGCTATTCTAGCGACGTCAACAGGTTTCAAACCATAATATGGATCTTGTGGTTTAATACGGTCAAATCTCTCCAGTACTTCGAGCTCCATAATCGTTACATAAGCATCTAAAGGTAATTTACCATATATTCGTTCCAAATCTCTCAAAAGTTCGTGAACACTACTGAAACCATCTTTAACAGCATCTTCATCGTTAAGCTCATAAATCCTTTTATAATAGACATTCTTCACTAAAACTTTAGCAATAGGTTTACCGTCGGAATGTAGTATAAGCTCCTTGTACTTTGGCTTAACGATACCCAATCTAATAGTAGCTTTCTTCAAACCAGAGAGTAGTGCGTCAGCGTAGATTTTTCTCATCATTAAATGCCTACCGATATACCTAACGCGATTTTTCACCAACCCCTACGACACCGGAAGCTCTAGAACATATAGTTTAATCCAGTTCTTTTACTGAGAAATACTGGTAGATAAAGGTCTGTTTTAGGATAACCTTTTGTTTCATTCTCTAAAATCTCGATCAGCTCTTTAAGAATCATGATTTTTTGAACACCGTCTCTCCTAATTCTAACGTTTAAAGTCTCGGTTTTAACCTCTCTCTCACCCACCACCACAACGTAGGGTATCCACTCCCTACCCGCGTCTCTTATTCTCCTACCCAGAGATTCATCTCTATCATCAATATCGACTCTGAATCCTCTACTAGAGATCTCTTCAGCTATCTTAATAGCGTAATCCATATAGCTACTTGAAACAGGAATTACTCTAACCTGTATTGGCGAAATCCATGTTGGTAAACATGGTGTTCTACCACTCTTCTCCATATGAGCAGCTGTATCGAATAATGCGTATATGAATCTCTCAACACTACCTATAATCGCTGTATGTATTATTACAACATGTTTCTTCTCATTATTCTCATCAATATATGTAATATTGAATCTCTTACCATTACCAACATCTATCTGGAAAGTAGCTATTTCACGGGGTCTACCAATATTGTCGATAATATGGTATTCCACATTTATAACCCAATAGTATATTCCAGAAGGTATTATAGCTACTAGAACGGGGTAGTTTTCGTTTCTAACATACTCTAACAACATATCTCTATGCTCATTGAAGAAATCTTCAGTCACATTATACAACGCCACATATCTCCTACCGATTTTCGAAATCTCATCCATAATTTTCTTCTGGATAATAAGGGATGTTTTGAAAGCTTCATCTAAATTCTTTGTAAGAACATGGAGATCAGGCATATAGAATTTCCTAGCTCTATAGCATAGGTTCAACTCCCCCCTCTGCTCCAACCTATAGCTATCCGCAATTTCGAAAACGCCGAAAGGTAGATCTCTATAGCTAATAACCCAATCTCTAAGCATAGCGAATTGTTGGTGACAAGCAGCGTATCTAAGAACGAATCTCTCGTTATCAACATTCAGTTCATAAAGCCTATCTCCAAATAGAACAGCGTGTTCGTAAACAGGTTTTTCATTGAGATTAAACATGTTAGTACCCATAACACGATAAACAGTAATACCAAGGTCTTTTACAACGATCCATGAATACTTCATTACGAGATCCATTATCATAGCTGCATGAGGACCATACCTCATATGTCCATGGTCACTCATAGGTTCCCAATCAAAACCGAATTTAATGCAATAATCGTTAACTCTATTAACACCTCCAGGTAGCTCTACTCCAAAAACCTCCTTATCGACGAGAACCTTTAGATCAGGGTATTTACTGTAATCGAAATTAGATGGATCGTATAACTCGCCATCAGGAGTTAATATAACGAACTTCTTCTTAATCTCCCTACGCTGCACCTCCCCTGTTTCTCTAATAGATCTCGATAATTCACTCAATGGATGACCATAACATTCTAATTTAAACTCCTTGTACCAACCAAAAGGCGCTCTAAAAACACCACTAGTTTTCTCCAATAGCTTCTCTTCTAGTTTAATCAAGAGTTCTCTAGCTAAATGAGGTGGAGCGAGGTCGTTTGAAAGATGAGCATATGGGTAAACTAGAATATTGTTAGCTTTAACTCTATTCTTAATATCAATGATTTCCGAAACAGCTTTATCAACAATATATTCGTTATCACCATTCTCAACAGTAGTGAAAACAACGAGTACGTTCTCAAGCTCCAGAGAATCCTTCCCAGCCTCCTCCGCTTCATCGATTGCGCGTGAAACAATACGGTAGCTAAACTTAGATGCGTGGATTAGCAATAACTTCAAAACAAATCCACATATGTTTTTGAATAAACCTAGATTATCGAATTCTGCTTAAAACCTTGTTTAGAATCCTGAACCTGTTGAGGAGGCGTTAACTGTGGTATAGGTGGAGGTAGACCTAGAGATCTGGATAAGTATACCGTATCAGCGAGAGCGTAAGCCATAACGGCTTGTACAATTGGTAAAGGCATTTTCTTATTCATAATATCTTCTTCAAGTTTCTTCGCATCGCTCTCACTACTAGCTGAAACCATAACTGAGCCTTTAAGAGTTATCTGAACAATCGGTGGCGTCGACATAACGGTAAATACGAACGGTATAGTAACTTGATTACCCTTACGCATGATCTCCCCAGAAGGTAACGTTAAGTTTATGCTAAAATCAACACGTGGAGGTATAGCTTGACTAAGCCTCTCAGCAGATATACCTACTAATTGTATGGATATAGGTATCAATCAATACACCACTATCCTGCTAGAAATCTAATATGATTTAGAGGTTTATTAACAGAATATGAAAATAGTGATCGATGCGACATTATATAATTTTCGAATTATAAATAGATAAAATACAGTATAATCAAGTGTTGTAGATTAGAGTTAGATAGAGTGATTTGTTTTGAGTGAGAAAACAAAAACAGTGAAGTTAACCGATATTCCAGGGGTTACCCCAAGTATAGCTGAGAAACTCGAAGCATCAGGTTTCACAACACCGTGGGCTATAGTTGTAGCTAGAGTAGACGAATTAGCTGAAAAAACGGGATTACCGCAATCGACAGCCGAGAGAATTATTGAGAACGCTAGGAAAATACTCGGTATAACTTTCAAAACAGCTAAGGAGATTAAAGCTGAGAGAATGAGTGTTAAGAAATTAACAACCGGTAGTAAAAACCTGGACGATTTGCTTGGAGGAGGAATTGAAACAAGAACTATAACGGAGTTCTTCGGAGAATACGGTAGCGGTAAATGTGTAGCTAAAGATACACCAATAGCTTATCTCAATCCACAATTCTTAGATATAACGTCTATTGAGGAACTATATGAGAAGTATAGAGAAATGAGTGGTGAGGAAGTATTTGAGGAAGGCTTCATCGTTAGAACGCCGAATCTCAAAATACTAGCATATGATGGGGAAGAAATCAGAATTGCCGAAGCACCATACATCTATAGGGAGAAAGTCCGGAGAATACTCGTAATAAAAACCGATTCTGGAAACATAATTAGGGTTACTGGAAAACACCCATTACTCGTTCTAAATAATGAAGGTATAGATTGGAGAAAAGCTTCTGAAATTAAACCGGGAGACTGGATCGCTACACCATCTAAAATAGATTTTAATACTAATTTAAACCCCACTATAGGAGAAAAGGATGCTTACTACATAGGATCACGTGTAGCTAGAGGAGAGAACAACCTATTACCAGGGGTAAATAGTGGAGAGAACGGGGTTTTAAAAACTATATTGAATGCACCAATCAATATCGTTAAGAACTTTATAGCGGGATACGTAGAGAACGGTGGTGGAAAAGTCGATGCTGAAAATATTGAGTTAATTGCTGAAAACGAGAAATTAGCTGTTGTTCTAACCTATCTATTACGGAGAATAGGCGTATCACCAGTTATCGAAAGAGAAAATATTGGGGGGAGAGTGAGGTATAGGATAATTATTGATGGTAGAGATAAGCTAACTATAATCAACTTATTAGCTGAAGACAATGAATTGTATAGAACGAATCACTATGTTAATGAAAATAATGTTCCAAACACGATAATGGAATTCATTGGGAAAACGTATAGAACATTAGTAGGGGTAGGTAGGAAACCCGGAAATCCATTGATGAAAACCCGTTTACCAAAAATCGAAGTTCATAATAGAAAATACGTTTCTATGGAGGAAGTTGAAAAAGCTCTAGAGGTTTTCGAAGAGTTAAGAAGAGAACTCACTAGTATTGAGAATTCGTTAATCGATGAAAATTCCCACCAAGATCTCTGTAATATTATCGATAAACTCCCTTACTCAACTACGAGAATTATTGCTGAAACACTAAAAATCCCGTTATCGAGAGCGAGGAGATGTTTAAAGAAAAGAGATCTTAATGGTAGAGAGAAAGAAGTACGTGAAGCTTTATTGAAGGATTTGAAGTGGAGAATTGAGTTATTGAATAAAACAATATCTATTCTGAAGAAAATACTTGTTTTGAAATGGGATCGGGTTAGGAGTGTTGAAGAAGTAGAGTATAATGATTACGTCTACGATGTTGTGGTACCCGGATACGGGAATTTCATAGGAGGATTTATGCCCGTTATACTCCACAATACCCAGATTTGTCATCAACTCGCTGTGAATGTACAGTTACCGCCAGAGAAGGGGGGGTTGAGCGGTAGAGCTGTATATGTTGATACCGAGGGGACGTTTAGATGGGAGAGAATTGAAGCAATGGCTCGAGGAGTTGGTTTAAACGTTGATGAAGCTATGGAGAACATATTCTATCAGAGAGCATATAATAGCGATCACCAGATATCGATTATAGATGATCTATTCAGATTCGTTCCTGAAAATAACGTTAAACTAGTTATTGTAGATTCCGTTACAAGCCACTTTAGAGCAGAGTATCCTGGTAGAGAACACTTAGCTTTAAGACAACAGAGACTCAATGCACATCTACATCAATTAGTTAAACTAGCTGAAATATACAATATTGCTGTTGTAGTTACGAATCAAGTTATGGCTAGACCAGACGTATTCTATGGAGACCCTACTCAACCAATAGGTGGACACGTATTAGCGCATACACCTGGTGTGAGAGTTCAGTTACGTAAAGCTCGTGGAAATAAAAGAATAGCTAGAGTAGTCGATGCACCACACTTACCTGAAGGTGAAGCAGTATTCGCTATATTAGAAGATGGTATTAGAGATCCGGAGGAATAGATGGTAACGATTCGAACAAGATACTCTTACGACTTTGCTGAGAAGTAATGGTTATTCATAAAACACAGTGTATTCCCCGAAACATAATGTTTAGCTACGGTATTATATGAGTTTGAATAAGTATAGTAGTGGATAGTCACCAACCAATACGACTAGAATTATCGTTATTAGTAGAGGCAACATGTATGGAACTCCATATGTAACCCAAATATAATCATTTGGATTAACAAAACCATTATCGATAAGTTTTTTCAATTCGTTTTGATGAACCCAGTGATCCTCAGCTTCAACGTGAAACGTTAATCTATATGTCTTCACCACTCTACCCTCAACAATTCTGAATAGAGTTAATGGATAGTAGTGCTTACTCTTCAAATACTCAGCTATACTCATAGGTCTACCGAAAACAACTAGTAGTAACCTCTTATGAATAGGGAGTTCTCGTGGTAAAAACTTCCTATACTTAATTGCGAAAACGGTTGATTTGAATATAATGAACATTAACGATAATATGTTCGAATACAGTACTATTGGAATAATGGGGGGTAAATGAACTGCTTCACCTCTACCTATAATGTTCAAACTGTAGATATCTCTATATGGGAATAGAAGAGTTAATTCAGCTATTATGAATACATCAGCTTTACCAATATAGCCTAGTTTAAAAATAAGTAGGAAAACGCCTAACCCAGCTACTAGTGAGAAAACGAGGTATATGAGGAAAAGAATGAATTCAACACTATCAAAGTATAGTGCGAATAGAGTTAAGAACAATACTATCGATACCGTAAGCGTAGCATATACGAGTTTGTCAGGAACATCTCTATACTTAACATCATAGATTGTAAATACGGTTAGGAAAACAACAGTATAAATAATTCTGAAGTAGAGAAGAGCTTCACTTAACAACATAGTGTTAAACCTCTGAAAATATTGAAAATAACTAGCAGTTAAAAACATACATAATTTAGATTAAAACATGGATTAATCGGTGATTATTTTGAATAATTTAAAAATACTTTGGAATCCTTGGAGATTCGAATACGTATCTAGAGCTGGGAGGGAAAGAGAATGTATATTGTGTGAACTACCTAAACGTGAAGATGGTGAAGCATATATTTTATATAGAGGGGAATGGAGTTATGTTGTATTGAATGCGTATCCATACAATAGTGGTCACGTAATGATAGCAACGTATAGGCATGTAGGTATGCTCGAGAACCTAACTCGTGAGGAGCTATCAGAAATTACTGAACTAATGGTGAGAACTGTAGCTACTGTTAAGAAAGCTTTCAATCCAGATGGGTTTAACATAGGTTTAAATATAGGTAGAGCGGCTGGAGCAGGTGTTGCCGACCATATTCATATACATGTAGTGCCAAGATGGGTTGGAGATACTAACTTCATAGCAATAATATCCGGTACGAAACCCCTACCAATAGCTTTAAATGAAGTTTACGTTAAACTTAGAGAATGCTGGAGTTAGGTGTTAATATTGATTGATAAAAAACAATTCAAAGTAATCGATAAATATGTTCTAAACGATCAATTTAGATATAGAGTAGCTATTGAGGGAACAAACGTTATCTTAAACGTATCTGCAGATAGCGATGAAGAAGCTATTAAGAACGCTATTGAACTAGCTGAGAAAATAGGTTTAACTAATGAGAAAATCGAAGAATTAAGGAAATCGATGAAGAGTAGAGGTAAATAAATAGTTTAACGTTCTCGAATCACGTATATAAAAGCTTATGAATCTAGATACTTAGTGATGATGAAACTAGCCCCCCATAGATTAGTGAAGAAATTACCGCGTACTGATCTTCTCGACGAATAACAACGAAATCCACGAATGATGTTTTCAATAACCTATATAATCCTTCCATAAATATTCCATTAAACCAATATTCCATTACTAAACGATACGTTATTGAGGTGCAATACGTGGATAGAACTAAATTTCTAAATTTTGGATTGAGTCAAGCAATGATCCTACTCATATCTTTCATATCAGCATATATTCCCCAATACTATTTCCTATTCTTCATAATCTTCTTCATTATTCTAACATTCATAGCTGCTAGAAGAATGAGAATGGGTTCTAAACCACCACCAGCTAAAGAACTAGGCGCACCAATATTTAAAGAAGTAAATGCTATTCGAGTAGCTATGTTCGATAAGAAACTTATGGATGAAACTAAGAAACAACTTGTTTACTCAACAATGCAGATCGTTTTATTAATTCCTCTCATAATCCTAATACCATTCATTAGACAATTCATTGTTCTAAAAATTATTGAAAACATTGATTTAAAGAACGATTTCCTACGTATTTTCACAATAAATCTACTTACATTCGAAACAATATACGTAGTTATGGGCGCGGCACGTTTACTTCTAGAATACAAGGTTAAACCCGTTAATTTCTTACTACCTCAAATCTACAGTATCTATAGAAACGGAGCTGTATTGAACGAAACATATTTCGTAAAACTAGGTAATGAATACTGCTACGAAACTAATGAAGAAAGAAAATTTGTTGAAATCAAGAATATGCATAGAAAAAGTTTTCCAATAAGACTATACACATCATCCATAAACGTATTAGTAAGTAGCCTTAGAGAAGCCGGAGTAACCTCTTGCGAACAGAATAGGGGGTAGAGTTGGGTAGAAACAAATACAGATGTATTGTTTGTGGAAGAATATTCCCAGAGGGACAAGGAGTTGTTATTAAACATGGAGAACTCACACTATTCTTCCATAAATCTAAATGTGCATGTAAATTCTTCAAATACCTACTAGAGAATACCCCATACAGCGAGATCGGTAGGTATGTTAAGAACACGTTAGATTTCTTCGAAGAAAAACTAGAGAAAATGAGAGAAATAAGAACTAAGAAAATATGAGAATATGAAAACCTAATCTACGGAAATCACCAGTAGAGACGAGTAGAGAAAATCTTCAAAAAACTAGTATTGAATCATGAAAACTATATTGGAGGCTGAGGAGTTATATATGCTTGCTGACTCCTCAACCTAGCAATAGTATTCCCTAGAGCAACATATAGTAGAATCCAACCTACGAAAGATATTAATAGAACGAAGATTCCTATTATGAATAGTATTCCAGCATCCCTATACAGAGCGTCTTTAAATCTATCGTGAAGTTTAAAACAGAGTAAAACTAAACCTATATTGCCAATTAACAGAAATATTAAGCTTAACACCAAAAGTAAGAATCCAATTAATATGATCAAGGTTAAAATACCCAATACTAGAAGTATTATTCCCCACTTATAACCTACAGAGATTAAGTTAGAAGCAGTGGTAAACTCAGGTTCTGCTTGAGCAAGCGAACGAGCACCAGGAATCAACTCATCAATAGCCAATAAAGCTAGTACAGTTCCAATAACCAAAAATATGAACAGCAATAACATATCACCCACTGCTGCAATAAAATTTCCTATACCGGAAGCAAAAAAGAGGAACAGTAATGAAGGGAGGAATAGAATAAACACTACTGTACCTATACCTATTATAATACTTGCAATAATGAATAATAATGAAGCACCCCTTATTTTTCCTAAAGCACTAATCAAAATACTAGTATTAATTGGAGATTGTTGAGATGATGGTGGAGGCTGGTAGGGTGGCGTGGGAGGTTGAGACGCTGGAGGAGGCTGATAGCTCGAATATCTATACATAGAATACCCCGTATGAAACACTACATTACCGATAAATATATACGATAGGAAAATAATTAAATACTTTCATAAAAACAGTATGAACAACAAATTTATATAAAAACCAAACAGCACCAACAACTTTATTAAAACCTATCTTCAAAAAACTAGTATTGAATCATGAAAACTATATTGGAGGCTGAGGAGTTATATATGCTTGCTGACTCCTCAACCCAGTAATAGTCTTCCCTAGAGCAACATATAGTAGAATCCAACCTACGAAAGATACTACTCCTCCAACGAAGATTCCTATTATGAACAGTATTCCAGCAACCATGTACAGAGCGTCTTTAAATCTATCGTGAAGTTTAAAACAGAGTAAAATTAAACCTATATTGCCAATTAACAGAAATATAAAGCTTAACACCAAAAGTAACACTCCAATTAATATGATTAAGGTTAAAATACCCAATACTAGAAGTATTATTCCACAGATATAACCTATAGAAATTAAGTTAGAAGCAGTACTAAACTCAGGATCTGCTCGAGCAAGCGAACTAGCACCAGAAATTAACTTAATAAGAGCCACCAAAGTTATTACAACTTCAAATACCCAAATTATGATTACCCAAAAAATAGCACTCAATAATTTAATAAAAACTTCCATATTGAACCCAAAAGAGGAAGGCATCAATGGTTGAATGTATAGAATTAATATTACCGAAACTATAACTGTTAAAATCTCTGCAATAATGAATATTAATGAAGCACCCCTTATTTTTCCTAAAGCATCGATAAAAACACTAGTATTAATTGGAGGTTGTTGAGATGATGGTGGGGGCTGGTAGGGTGGCGTGGGGGGTTGAGGCGCTGAAGGAGGCTGGTAACTTGAATATCTATACATGGAATTACCCTGTACAAAATACTCCATTACTGATAAGTATATATGTAGGAAAGTAATTAAATACTTTTATAAAAACGATATAAACAACGAATTTATATAAAATACTAAACTATACCAACAACTTTATTAAAACCTAAATGCATTATTGGTTAAATTAATGATGATGCGCCATTGCCCGATTAGTGAGGAAGGCTCGTGTTTCTGAAACTCAATATAACATTCGTTATACGAGTAGCTTCAATTTTTCTCGGATAACATTATCGATATACTCAACTATGTGGAGGGGGCTGCCGCACTCTATAAATAAGTGTTTTGAAACTAAGAAGGGATCGATATTGCTAAGTGGTTTAAACCTGGGGAATCTTAGTATAGAGATGTTGCGTTTTAAATCGCAGTAGCAGTAGACGAGAATATCTGAATTATCGAGATTTTCGAAACACAAGACTCTATTTCTAAAGTTTAAAGATCTATTGCATAGACAAGCGTGAGCCATTGTTTTAACCCAGTAATCGAGACATACCGTAACCCTGAACTCCACGAGTTCATGGAGAAAGAGCTTAACTCTATTCAGAACACTATTGTAATCCACAAGAACACGTTTCAAATATAGTTTAACTAAACCAGGAGATAAACTACTAATTGGAGAATCTAATCTTTCTTTCACAAACCTATATAGTCTCGTTGACTCAACATCTCCGGAATCGATAGAGAGAGATAATGCTAGGAAGGATTTATCAGGAGGGGATAACCACTTCATCCACTCAATCCGCTCAGCTCTTCCTCATCACCAACTCATAAAACATTATTTAACTATGAATACCTGGTCTCCAGATAGGAATTCTTTAAAACTAGATGCGTCAAGCTTCATATACGTATTATTAAACATAACATATGCTTCTCTAAAATCAATTTTCATCAAAATACTCTTTAATTTCGTGAAATCCTCAACTGTATACTTGTATTTGTAATTAACCTCACCATTCAAACCGTGAAGCCTAGTATATATTAACCCATAACTATTCGGTAAAGGTATTGATTTCAAAATATCCGTAACATGAATAACATTAAAATCCTCGATAATCCTACTAAGAACATCGATCCTCACAGCCCACTCGCCACGAGGCTCCCAAGCTAGTAGAACCTCCTTAGAAGACATTCCAGAAACTTCTTTGAAAAACTCCTTAACAGAATTGAAAACTTCATCGTTAAAAACCATGCTTGGAGGAGTTTGTAATACGATTATTCTAGATCTAAGTATATGTGCAACATCTAGAACTTTAGAAAAAGCTTCTAAATTCTCACGAGTTGGTTTAAGAAAACCGTATTTCTCTAAATCCCCCGAAACCTTCTTCTTCATTCTCCTCCAAGTAGGCGAATTACTCGGGTGGGTTAAAACCTGCCAAGCTTTAACTACGAATTCGAAATAATCAGGAGCTTCACTCCTAATTCTAGAACACCATTCTAGACTCGGTAATTCGTAGAAAGTATTTTGAAGCTCAACAACACTATATTCTCTATAGTATTTACTCCTAGCTAATGGGAAGCCGCAGCAACCGATTTTAACTATTCTCAATTCAATTACCTTCCCGAAACAAATCTAGTTTCAACGTTCTTAACAGGCTCTAGTTTTAAAAGAATATTTCTAAGACCCTCAACGTCCTCAATAATAGAGTTAGCAACATCAGCTATAATAGTGCATTCTCCAAGCTCCCCTCTTCTAATAACACCACATTTTATGAATACAATATCTACTCCATTATCAGCGAGACTCCTAGATATTGTTGCTAATACCCCGGGTCTATCCTCAACTCTAACAATAATCTCTACAAGCTTAGCTTTCTCCGGAACAGGCGAAAGCGTTATGCTCTTCTCATCAGTATCAGCAACTACGAGTAGATTCATACCTTCACGAATATCGAAAGCTTCACGAACAGATAGTGGAATAGTGATTCTCCCCTTCGAATCGACTTTAACGAGTTCCTTGATCTTCAAAACAACACCCTACAGACATACTCTATAATTATGATGAAAAGATATAATCTTAATAAAGAGAATCATTGCAAAGTTTCAGAACCTGTATTTGGAATAAAACGTATTGTATCAGAATGGATATGGAAGTCTAGTTAGAGTAGTAACATTGTATTCTTTAAATTTAGTTTTCCAAACATCGCTTAAAGCTAAAATTATTATTATAGAACTGATCTGGGCTTTAGATTTATCAATCATACTAATTATTGATTCAAGAGTCCTACCAGTATAGACTACATCAACCAGTAGCAATAGTTTATCCTTTCTATTAATCATATCACGATCAATATATAGAACCTCAGTATCTTTGGGTGAACGTGGAATTATAGCTTGATAATACTGAACACCGGGATACGCCTTCTTCTTAATAGAAATAACGGGTATGTTGAGCTCAACACCGAGTAGGGTAGCTAGAGGAACAATAGATTCAGCGGTTGCAAGAATTTTCGTAATATCCTTATCTAGAAGCTTAAGCATAAGTATAATTGATAATAACCTAATCACATAGGGGTCTTTAAGAACTCTCGATAAATCAATAATATTACTACCCTCCTCCTCAACCAATTGCCTCAATAAGTAGTCGTAATCAACGGATAAGGTAATGTTAGCTAATAGATTAATAGCTTGTTCATAATTAGGAATAATGTTTCCACGAACATATCTACAGAGAACAGATTCCTGAATACCTGTTATTCTAGACAATATCTTATACGGTAACGTTGGTTTAAGAAGTCTTAAAACCTCAACAGCTAGTAAACGAGCTTTCATCCTACTATACTTAGTGCTTCCAAAAGCTTTATTAATATGATCGATCATTTCAGAAATCTCATCTTCACGATAAGCTCTCAAAACAATACTCCTAACTCTCCTAACCATAAACACCACTTTAAATAATTATTTAACAAATCTAAATGAAACCCGAATTTAAAAATTTTAAATAACCATTTTAAGCTAGGGTATAGGATTCATTTAAACCTCTTTTAGATAAATAAATAAGTTGGGGGATGAACTAGGTTTTAAGTTCTGAATAGGTGATGTTAAACCCACGCGGTGATCCCGTATAAACGTTAATTTGAGAAGTATTGATGAGAAACTAATCTCTATGAAAATACCTGTAGAGATAATTGAAAATATTTTTGAAGATAGCGTTGTAAGTGGAGAAATGTATTATGAAGTATGTGTAGATTGTAGAGGATATAGAGTCTGCACTCTAATATCCGTTAAACTAGAAGATATAGATTCTTTCAAAACAGTTTTGGAGGGTTTAATTATACATATAGATAAGGATAGGGTTATTAATGAAGAAATCGAAACGTTATTGAGGTTATCGAGAATCATTAAATACGAGGGTAATGTAGCTAAAATCTACATCCCACCTCTTTTATCGAAATCAGCTTATATAGTTGCTTGTAGAGATATTGATTGGTCTAAATACGATATACGTAGAGTACCTGTTGAAGAAGCATACCTATATGTTGGTGAGGAGAAGAATGGTAATTATGAAGACAACGAGATGGCTTAACGAAGAGGAATTCAGAGAACTACTTAAGATAAGCGATTACGTAGGTTATAGAGAAGGTGAAGGAGGAGTTTTCGAGTTCAACCCAAGTAAAGCGTTGAGAAACAACTATAGTTACGAAGATATATGTGCATTAATTAAAGAACTCGATTTACATGTTGATGAGAAAGATCTGGATAGAATTAAACAAATACTGTGGAGTACAAGCATTAGAGTAGATTGGGATAGTTTAACGGGGTCGGTTAAAGTAACAATACCGTGGATTATTTTCGAAAAGTTTAAACCAATATTGAGAGAATTGAAAGGAGTATTTCATAGTAAGAATAATGAATCCATAACATATAGAATACTACCATTCAATACGAAAGAATTCATCGATAAAACTAGAGCAATGAATATTGCTATAAACGATCCATTAAAACTATTTGAAGATAAACCTCTACCACTAAATGTAGAGTTGAAGAATATTGTTTTGAGAGACTACCAAGTCGAAGCATTGAATAAATGGGTTGAAAACAACTATCAAGGTATTATAGCGTTACCAACAGGATCTGGTAAAACAGTAATTGCTATAGCTTCGTTAACGAAGAAACCCGTTAGAACATTGATAGTCGTGTATACGAAGGAACAGATGCTTCAATGGAGAGATTCGATAATTAAGTACACTAACATAGAGCCTAGATTAATTGGTTTAATATATAGTGAGGAGAAGAGACTTGCACCAATAACTATAACGACTTATCAATCAGGTTTTAGAGCAATAAACGAGATATCACCATACTTCACAATGTTAATTGTTGATGAAGTACACCACCTACCCGCCGAGAAATTTAAACACATTGTTCAACATAGTTTAGCTAAATACAAATTGGGGTTATCGGCAACCCCCGTTAGAGAAGATAATAAACACGTTGAACTATTCCCGTTAATGGGGGGGATAATATATTATAAAACACCTGCTGAACTGGTTGAGAAAGGATATTTAGCTAAATATAGAGTAGTAACGATTAAAGTAAAACTAACTAGAGAAGAGTGGATGAAACTCCTAGAGCTTAGGAGGAATTATAGGAAATTAATTGGTTCTAAGAATTTCGAAGAAGTTGTTGAAGAAGCTAAACGTGGAGATGCTAGAGCCGCTGAAGCTCTAAAAATACATAGTGAAATGAGAATGCTGTTAGCTAAAGCTAAAGCTAAGATCGAGGCAGCTGTTAAAATAGCTAAACTAGAGTTTGAGAAAGGGTCTAAAATAATAATTTTCACACAATTCGTTGATCAAGCTAGAGAAATCAGTAGAATACTGGATGCGTACTTAATAACTGGAGAAACCGATACTGATGATAGGAAGAAAGCACTAGTGAATTTCAAAAATAATCCTAGAGGAATACTAGTTGTAACGACAGTTGGAGATGAGGGTTTAGACATACCGGATGCTAATGTTGGAATAATAGTTTCCGGAACGGGTTCTCGAAGACAATTTATTCAGAGACTAGGGAGATTATTGAGACCCAAGAAGGATGGTTCTGAAGCAGTGCTATACGAGATAGTTCTTGAAAAAACACCTGAAGAATACCAAGCTATGAGGAGGAAAAGGGGGTTCTTTCAATAAAGATATCGATGAGGAGCCACGTAATGTACTTTAAAAAGTGCTTTGAGGGTTCCGGAGCATTGATAATGAATAAAACCCTATTATCGATATGTTTAAAACCAGCTAGTACTCTAAAACCATTATTCAAAAACTTAGCATAACTCAGAACACGTAAACCACTAGGAGAACCTTGCAATGTTTGTTTAAAAAGTTCTCTATAATCCTCACTTAAAGGATCCAATCTATCTCCAATCCAATACAACGGTATTTTGAAAGAATCCATAACAATAATGTTTAAACAAGTATCATCGACAACGTGTATTTCGAATCTAAACCTACCTGTATCGAGAACTAAAGATTCTCTTCTCAAAATAGCGTTCAAAACATTATTCAAAACCGATAGTAGAGCCTTAATATCGAGAACACCAGTATCCACCCACACATCCTTTTCTAAACGATAAACCCCATCATTATAGACACTAGCTAGATCATTGAAACTACTACATATAACGAAAGAACCTGGAGGAACAGCGTATAGCGTAGTAAAACCCCCTTTTCTCCTAGCAAAAACCATTGCTGGTTTAGTTAAAACATCGATTTTATCAAAACCCTTCTCAACGATTATTTTGAAAAACAAGTGTAAATCCTCTATTTCGAAACCAACCGTCTCTATTAATAAACAACCAGAACCTATTCTAACCAATAGAAACAGCCTCGAAACAAACCATAATCCTCTACATCAATATTTAGATTCAATGATAGTATATGGTTACTAAAAGGTGTATGTTTATTGAGTAACAAGTATTGCGGTAAAACAACTAGATTGATGAAGAAGAGGGATTTAGTATCATACTATGTACTATGCTTAGAAGAAGGTAGAGTTTGGAATATTGGTGAAGCAATAGATGAATTAGTTAGTAAAGTAGGTTTAACTAGGAGGATTGCATACTCGGTATTGAGGAGATTTAGAAGAACCGGTTTAATAGTGAAAACGAATGATTTAGAATATAGATGCTACGGTTTCTTAAAGTACATCGAAGACCTCTATAGAAGCTATGTTTGTAGGAAGAAGAGGTTAACGAAGAGCTAGATGTTAAAAACATGTTTTCTTAATAAATAAACTCCCTTTACTAAACAAAACATTAGTCCTTAATCCTTAGCTTTATCTCGATAACGCTAACTCTAGATTCGCGACCCTGTGGATTAGTTATCGTATCGCTATCGATCCTTATACTAGTATACTCAACTTTACCTGGTAGGAATCTGTTCCTAACGATCTCAGCTGTATCTACAGCTTTACTAATAGCTCTACCTCTAGCTTTAATAACGATCTCTTTAACACCCTGGTGTATTAGAGTTAATACAGCAATAACGTAGTTCATAGGGGGCTTTTTACCGACAAGTACGGTGTTTGCAGCAGGTATTTCGGACATCCTATTCAACCTCTCCGCACTACTGAACTGGGTTTATTGATAACGTAGGTATAGGATATATAAATTTTTCCTATTCGACAGAAACAGCGAATCACGGTAATACACAACAACCCTCTCTTAAACCGAAACCTCTGGAATCATGGTTTTGATTCAAGGAGGTTTAGAAATGCTTAGAGAAACTAATCCAATCTATACCAATATATGTCCATACTGTTCACGTGAAGCTTCCGCTAGAGAGATCGAAGAGCACGGTTCGTGTAGCGAATGCGTAACCGGTATGGAGCGGAACAATACTCTAATCCTCCATAAACTAAACAAGATGGAGGAAGAGGAGTTTAGAAGATTCTTCAAAGAAACAAGTGGTTGCGAAATATGGGGTTTACAGAAAAACTGGATTAAGAGATTATTGAGTGGAGAAAACGTTGTACTCATAGCTCCAACAGGTATGGGTAAAACAACGCTTCTACTAACGTATAGTCTGTATCAAGCACTGAAGTATGGTTGGAAAACGATCTATATAGCGCCAACTACAAGTCTACTACAACAAGTATATGATAAGTTACGAGAACTAAACAGTAGAGTTAATGGTAGAGCCAGAATAGTGATTTACCATTCGAAACTACCGAGTAAAACAAAATTAGAAATACAGGAGAACGTTCTGAAAGGAAACTACGATATACTACTAGTAACCAGCAACTACGTTCTCAGAAAACTACCTAGAGAAGCGTATGAGAAAACGAATCTCGTAATTATAGATGATGTGGATTCAATGCTTAAAACAAACAGAAGCGTTGAGAAAACACTAAACCTCATAGGCTACGATAGGGAAATCATAGATATGGTTAGGGAGAAAATGAAACTAATTTGGAGAATACTAGTAGCTAAAACACTAGATAATAGAGAAGAATATATCGAGAACACAATGAGAATATTGGAAATCGAGAAGAGAATAAACAACATGTTGAGTAACAGGAAGCGTAGACAAGTAGCTATAGCATCCGCAACGGGTAGAGTAAGGGGGGAGTACGGAGCAGTACTGAGAGAACTTCTAAAAACGGATATTTCAAATATAACGCTATACTGTAGAAACGTAACGGATACCTACGCCTACATGGAGAAACTAGATGATGTAATCGATAAAATAGTTGAGATTGGAAGCGGGGGGTTAATACTAGTTAGTTCAAAACACCCATTCAGAGAAGAACTAGAGGAGAAACTAGAGGTGATCAAGAAGAAACTAATTGAGAGAAACCTAGTTGTTGAGGAAGCCGAACCCAGAACTATAAATCAACTACTAATGGGTAAAGTAGATGTTATAATTGGTTCAGCAAACTACTATGGACTGTGTGTGAGAGGAATAGATTCTCCTAAACACATAAAGTACATCGTATTCCTAGGAACACCAATACATTCCATAAGAATAAACAATTACTTAGCATCAGTAAAGAATATGTTGAGAACACTAATTATGCTTAAAGAAGAAGGATACGGAGAGTTTAGAGAAGAACTAGGTGAAATTAGGAAAACGATACTGAAACTAACACCTGGAGAAGCAAAGCTATTGAATAGTTTACTAAGGGGGAAAATAGATCCGGAATCCATAAGTAATGGACGGTTAAGAGAAACATACTATAGGATAAGCGAATGCTACAATAAGTTACTGGAAACACTGAAGAAAATTGTTAATGAGAAGAAAGTGCTGGAGATGGGGACGGTAACCTTCATAGAGAGGAATGGAGATGTTTACGCACTAATACCAGATACGTACACGTATATACAAGCAACTGGTAGAACAAGTAGATTAATGAATAGAAGCTTCACACACGGTTTATCAATAATATTGGAGTATGAAAAACTGAGAAATCTAGTATCATCACTAGAACGTAGATTATCATTGATAAGTGGAGAAACAACTATACGGGATATCGAAACAATAGATATGGGTCTAGAGAAGAAATTAATTGAAGAATCCAGAAGAGGAGTGGGGGAGGAGTTGAAATACAGATCCATTCTCGTAGTTGTCGAATCACCAACTAAAGCTAGGACAATAGCAGGGTTCTTCGGAAAACCAATTAGGAGGAGGATCGGTAATCTAAATGTATATGAAGCATTCCACTATAGAGATGGAGAAATCATACATTTAAATCTAGTTGCAACACGTGGACACCTATACGATTTAACGACTAATCCAAATACACAGTATTACGGTATAAATATACACGTCAACACTGTACAACCAATATACGAAACTATAAAGAAATGTAGAGTATGCGGATACCAATTCACACACGGATCATCATGCACGAGATGTGGAAGCGTATTCATCAAGGATTCTATAGAAGTAATTAATGTATTGAGAAAACTAAGTAGCGAGGTAGATGAAGTATACATAGCTACAGACCCAGATATAGAGGGGGAGAAAATAGCGTATGACGTATACCTATCGATCAAAGGCGTGAACAGTAGAGTATATAGAGCAAAACTACATGAAATAACAATGAGAGAATTCCTAAACGCAATAGAATCTAGAGAAACAATTAATGAAAACCTAGTGGTAGCGGAGATATATAGGAGAATACTGGATAGACTAATAGGTTTCAGTCTAAGTAAGAAACTACAATACGAATTCAACGATAGAAACATGGGTGCTGGAAGAGTACAAACACCAGTTCTAAAATGGATAATTGAGAGAGCGAGAGAATACAGTAACAATAGAGTTATACTAGCGATCTATAGGCTCGAGAAACACCCAGACATAACGTATAGACACACCATACCATTAGGTAGCGGTGGAGAAGAATTATTCGATAATATGGAAGCAGTATTCAAACTTAGAAGAAGACAAGTTATCACTATAAAACCAAAACCACCATATACAACAGATCAATTACTACACGATGCATCAAAACTAGGCTACAACGTATCGACAATAATGAGAATTGCACAAGAACTATTCGAATCAGGATTAATAACATATCATAGAACAAACAATACGTATGTTTCAAACACAGGATTAACAATAGCTGAGAAATACCTGGAGAACAAGGGGTTGAAAACATACTATAAACCAAACCATTGGGGTGAAAAAGGAGGACATGAAGCGATAAGACCAGTATACCCACTAGATAGAGATGATTTGGAGAAAGCAATTAACGAGGGATTAATAAATACGCCAATACCATTAACTAAAAACCACTATAGAATCTACAGCTTAATATTCAATAGATTCATAACGAGCCAAATGAAACCCTACAGAATTGTACAACAAGAATACGATATTTACGTAGACAATAAACACGTAGGAGTACTAGTTATAGATACGAATATTGTTGAAAACGGATTCAACATAATTGAGAAAAAGAAAATCGTACGAGAACTAGATAACGTAACGGAATTCAGAGACAAATTAAAACTAGTTTTCAAAATCAAAACTAGTTTAAAACCACTATATAGAGAAGGAGATATTGTTCATAGAATGAGAATAGAATGTATTGGTAGACCAAGCACATATAGTAAAATAATTGAATCAATAATTAGACATGGATACGTAATTAGGTCTCGGAGAAGAAACTACCTCGTACCAACATCTAAAGGTTTAAAAACACTGGATTATCTCGAGAGGAACTATAGCGATTTAATATCGGTAGAAATAACTAGGAGATTGGAGAACAGTATCGATAAATTAGCTAATGGTGAAGAATCAATATATAATCTCGTTCTAAACACAATAGATTTATTGAATAGATACAACCTAGTTACTGAAACCCCCGTAACAACTAGTATCGTCTCACAACACTTATAGCTATGTATGGTATTAGTTTAGGACCCTTCTTCTCACTATTAATCTCAATATTATCTATACTTATAGAATCCCCCAATCTACCTCTAAGCCTATTGTAGACATCAACAGCTTTGCTAATATACCTACCATAACCCTTAATAACAACTTTATCAACACCCTCCTGGAAATTAACAATTATTTCGAAAACATAATCTCTAATCGGTTTCCTACCAATATTAACAACATGAATACTAGAAGCAGACACCACTAGCACCGACACATTCTTCTCCATACTATAAAATCCATAGTATCAACTAAAGCAAACACCAAATATAAACCTTCCAATAGTTTTGCGGGGGGTGCACGGATTTGCCAATGATTTATTCCGCTTGAAACCCCCAGTTCCACCCCTAAATTACCACTCCAAAACCCCCCGACAACCCCCAACACAATATGAAACGACGAGCCCAAACAATGAATTGTTAAACCCTGGAGAAACCGTTTCTCAGTAAACAGCAGTTCATAGACTTCCATATTCATTCGCATTCAGCCCCTATCCACTTCTCAACTATTTCCCCAAAACCCTTCACTAAAGAGGCTCCCATGTATTCGACTACGTTCACAACCCCTGGATCTCGGAATCCCGAGAACATCGTATACTATAGAATACTTCTTCTAAACATTGATAAGAGATACCCCAATGCTTCAAGTGGAGTATGTATTCTATAAATATAGAGTAGTATCGAATAGTTTTGTTGTTTAAAGATCGATTAATAGTGTTATTAATTAAAATACAGATAATTAGTTTATTTATAAAGTTCAGTATCATTATACAAACCATTGAAAAACCATATAGAATCAATGATTAAAATCCCGTTCTGGATAGGAAAATAAGGGGTCTAGGTATTGCAGGGGTCTTTGGGGATTAATCAGTGGAAAACAAGGGGTGGAACTGGGGGGTTTCAAGCTTGAACCATGATCTTTCGTTACTCGGAAACCCCCGTGTCACGAGGGTTTCTTAGTCGGGTTCGAGGCGAAACTATGGGGTGGAACTCCCCGGTTCTATTTGGAATATCACGTAACTATACTTAACCAACCATAAGTAACTATTTTTAGGTTCTTTTCTAAACATATATTTATTGGCTTGGAGAGAGGGTTAAGCCCCCCGTTCACGCCCATTATGGGTGGGGAAACACCGCACACCAGCGGAGTCCGCGGCTCCGAAATGGAGCACGGGGAGAGCCCGTGGCTACGGTTCAGAAACGATACGTCCACCGCTCGATGGTGATGATGCGGTGTGGAGTCTCCGGCGACGGGGGCTCGGTAACTCGTTGAAGAGAGCGGTGGTTGCGTTGAAACGACCGTCCCGCGGGGTGCAAGGCTGGGGGGTGGTGATTGTCCGCGGAGCCCCCCTAGTCCGCTTAGTCTAATACGGGGGGTTTACAGAATGCGGGTTATGGCTTAACCCTCTCTCCAAGCACATATTGTTTCGCTACTCGTAGTTCCCCACTTCTCTCTTATTGCATCCTCTAGTTCCGTGTTTGTCGATGCTCTCCTGTATTTCTCTAGTAATTCTTGGTTTAGGTTGTGGAATGTTTCCATCCATTTATATAGTTTTAGTAGTGATTCATATGTTTCTATGAATCCAGTTATGTATAGTGTTGCAGCTACTGCTTCTATACTCGATAATTTACATGGTTTACCGTAGTTTATCGGGTTTCCAGCTATTAGTGGTGGTAGTTTTAAATGTATTCCTCTTATTCTCTCGAAATACTTTGGCTCTATTCTTTTCCAACTAGCGTCTACAACAACTACTCCGTATTTATCAATATTTTCGGCGAACCACGAACCTAGTGTTTGATTCGAGAACGGATTTAGAACTATTGGTTTACCATATATTGATCTATGGTTCACTAATTTAGCATATCCTTTCCTAACCATTTTTAAAGACGTGTTTTTACATGGGTCGTCTTCCCGGTAGTATATAACCATTATTTTAGGTTTAATCAATTGATTAATCAACTCTTACGCTAAACAAATGTTTTCTAGAAAATATACATTGTTTATCTCCTTAATCAAAATCGTTAATAACAAGTTATTGTTTAACCAATACTCTCATAGTAGTGGGGGTTTTTCCTTGAATGTTTTGAATAAGTGTTTGGAAAGTATTGGTTATAGGAGTTTTACTGATTTTCAGAAGATTAGTTTTGACGCTATATTTAGAAGGGGTTTCAACGCTATTCTAGTTGCTCCAACCGGTTCTGGTAAAACCGAAGCTGCTGTTCTACCGGTTATGTATGATATTAGGGTTAGGGGGCTTAAACCTATATCAGCTATTTACATTACTCCTCTTAGAGCTCTTAATAGGGATATTGAGGAGAGAATTTCTAGATTAGCTTCTTGTTTCGGAATTAGAGTTGCTCTTAAACATGGCGATACTCCCCCCTCTATTAGGAAAAGTATTGTTCATAATCCTCCACATATACTCGTAACTACTCCTGAATCTTTCGTTTACATATTGATTGATGAGAAATTGAGGAGATTTCTTGTTAATTTAGAATACGTTATTTATGATGAATTTAGAGAACTTATTGATAGTAAGAGAGGTTATTTACTATTCTTACTAACGTATCTCTTTGAAAAAATGTTTTTGAAGAAGAATTTGAGGAAAATTGGTTTAACAGCTACTCTTAAGAACGAGGATTACGCTAGAATGGTTTTATCCGGTTCAACCCTACCTTATAGAACAATTGTTCTTAGAGAGAAGTATGAGAAGAAATTGGATGTAGAGGTTTTTGTTCCCGAATCCGATAGTTACGAATTGGATAGTAGAGTTGAATTCGTTGTAGAAAAAATCCTTTCTAATAAGGGAACACTTGTTTTCACGAATACGCGTTCATTAGCTGAGAAGCTATGTTTTCTAATTAATGATGCTCTAGATAAACTTGGTTATGGAGATATTGAGGTTAGCGTTCACCACGGTAGTTTATCTCTACCTCATAGAGTTGGTGTTGAGAAAGGGTTTAAAAACGGTTTTTTAAAGGGTTTAGTAGCTACTTCGAGTATGGAGTTGGGTATAGATATCGGTAATGTTGATTATGTTGTTCAATACGGTTCTCCTAGACAAGCAACTAGGCTCTTACAGAGAATTGGTAGGAGTGGTCATAAATTAGGTTCTGTTTCTAGAGGCGCTGTTGTAGTTAAGAATAATGTTTTCCAGATTTTGGAATCAATTGTTCTTATTCGTAGAGCTAAATCTCAGGATTTGGAGGTTGAGAGGATTTATGAGTATCCATTAGATGTATTGGCATACGCTATAGTTGTATTAACACATGTTTTTCCAAATGGTATTGGTTTAAACGATATTTACGTTGTTTTATCTAATCATCCACAGTATTTGAATCTAGACTACTCTACTTTCACTAAATTAATCGATTATCTCGTTGAATCCAGACTAGTTTCTCTAGAGAATGGATTGGTTAAACCTAGGAGAAAGGGTTTGATATACTTACGTAGAACGAATATGATCCCTGAAACTAGGGATTATAGAGTTGTGGATTTAGCTTCGAATAGAGATGTTGGTGTTTTGAATGAAGAATACGTTCTTCTAGAACTCGAGGAGAACGATTATATGGTGCTTGCCGGCGAGGTTTGGAGAATTGTGAGTATCGATCATGATAAATGCGTAGTTCATGTTGAGAAACCTATTGATGCTTCAGGTTGTTTAGCTATTCCGCATTGGGAGGGGGAGAATATACCTGTAGAATACGTTGTTGCTAGAGAAGTTGGTTCGATAATTAGGAGGTTGAAGAACGGCGTTTTCCCAGAAGAGTATTCTGGATTCATGAATGTTTTGAATAGGGTTTCTCGTAGAACCGGGGGTTTAGGTGATGATAGAGAAGTTGTTTTATGCGGTTCTATGGATGATGATTTAATAATTGTTAATCTATACGGTGGAGATAGAGTAAATAGGTTTTTCAGAGATTTCTTTAAGAAGATTATGGATACTAAGTATCCTGAAATTAAAGCTAGAGTCTACTCTACACCCTACGCAATCGTTATTGCTTCAGATAAGTTATCTAATCCATTTATTTACAATAGGGTTTTGAATGATGTAGAATCCATTTTTAGAAAAATAAATGAGTTGCTGGGTAGAGAGGATTTTATCCATAGTGTTGCTAAATCATCTAATAATTACTTGTGGAGAATCTATCAAGTTGCTCAGAGATTTGGAGCTGTCGACCCCCGTGTACATAGAGTTACTCGTAGAATTCTAGAAGCTTTTTCTGAAACAATTATTGGTGATGAAGCTCTACGTGAAGTCCTATATAGAGATTACGATATCCCCTCATTATCTAAACTAGTCGAGGGCTTCGCTAAGGGTTATGTTAAAGTAGTTGTTAGAGAATGTTCTAGAGATTTTCTTAGAGAGGTTCTCGAATACTCGGATGTTCTTAGAGTTCCTTCACTAATATATGCGGTTAGAGATAGTTATCGTGAGAGGGTTTTGAATAGGAGGGTTAAACTTATGTGTTTAAACTGTGGCTGGTTTGTTGAAGGTCGAGTTAAGGATTTCATCGATAAAGGGTTTAGCTATAGGTGTGGTAAATGTGGTTTAAGAGCATTAACTATTGTTAAATCGGATGAGGAAGCTATTGTTTTATCTAAAAATATTCGGGGCGATAAACTAGATCCGGGTGAGTATAGGAGGATTGAGGATTTGAGGAGTAAGAGTATTGTTTTGAATCATTATGGTGATCTCGGTTTAATCATTCTTAACGCTAGAGGTGTTGGCGTTATTGATGCTAAATCTATTCTCGATAGAGTTAGGAGAGGCGAGGATTTATTCAGTATTCTATACGAGTATGAGAAGAGAGTTATTAAGTACAAGAAATACTATAGCTAAGTTCTAAATACCACTATTTACAGTTTCTCATTACGTTGAGCTGAATTAGAGTAAAGTAGTTTTCATCAATTCTCCTCCTACTCCTCCTCTTCCATACTCTAGGGTCTCCAGTTAATAGCGGTAATACCAGTTTCTCAACAATGTTCTCCGCTACTGGACATGCTTCTAAACATATTCTACAATTAACGCATTTAGAGCATACTTTAGGACCATGTTTTGTTAATACAATTACTTGTAGTGGGCACCAGTTGCTACAGCTTCCACATAGTGTGCATCCTCTAACCCTATAAATTACCTTTATAGTATCGAATAAATCCTCGTATTCATCGCTATTTATGCATGGTTCAACAAATATTCTGTTTCTATTAATATGGATCTCTACTCTACCGGTTTCTACAACGATGTTTTCGTTCGAGAAACTTGTTCTCCAATTATACATGTTCTTAACGTTACTAACGAATACCTCGATCTCCTCGTTGTTCCTCAAACAATTATTACTAAACTCTATTTCTAAACCACTACTCTTCTTCTCTACTCTCAATGGTGTTAATTCAAATTTGCATTTAGCGAGTCTCGAAACATACTCTATTCTCCAATCATTTGGTGTAAAACGGATCTTTTTCATAACCCTATTTTTAGCTATTGCTGGAGTAACCCATCTCCATAGACCGTAATCTACGTATTCTCTAGGTTGATTTAGTTTTAATCTCCATTCCTCAAGCATACCGATCCATTTCATCCAGAGTTCAGGGTATTTACGTGATATTTCACTATATTCAGCTAAGTAGCTTGAGGGACATAGGTAGCAGCCTAGTCTCTCGAACCCTTCTTCATATAGTTTATTAAATGGTAGTTTATATCTGAATATGTATAGCCACACTACGATTTGACCCCAATCCTGTATAGGTGTTGTTGTCGTTAAGTACGGTATCCACCTGTTTCTCCACAATACTGGGCTTTTAGCTCTATCTATTGATTCGAACGCTCTCTGACCAACAATATTTATAGCTCCTCTACATAGTTTTAATCTACACGTTCTAGCTATCGGTATTAGTTTAGCTAATTTACAGCACCACCTATAATCCTTTCCTGGTGGTCCGAAGAAATCTATGTTTTTCCAGAAAGCATCTCCAGCTGATGCTTCTATAACATCAATACTGTAGTGTTTAGATACTTCTTCAACATTACGATACGTCTCCGGAAGTTCTAATCCAGTATCGTTGAATAACATTTTCACCGAACCATACGTTTTCACAGCTAAATCTAGAGCAACGAGACTATCCTTACCTCCAGAATACGATACTACGGGTTGATACGGGTATCTGGAACCTATTTTTTCAAGGAATTTCATCGATTTCTCTTCAAAAGAGTATAGTGCATTCTCATTCATTTTCAGCACAGTACCTAGATCGCTTCTCCTCCAAGAAGTTTCTACTGGTGGTTTTACTCTACGGAAAACTTTAGTTACAACTAATTTATCGTTTATCTTCTCAGCTAACCCTCTAACAAATCCTTTATCATCGACAACGATAACTTGATTAGATGATGTCGATTTGGTAATTAATGATCCTTTAAGTATCTTCCCATTGATTTTAACGTAATCCACTAAGTTATTGTTATAAGCTACTTGTGCACCATAAGCTGTTAATCTGAATCTCCATTTCTTCACGAGGATATCATAGTATATCTGTCCCCATACGTTTCCCGAACTAACAACTTCGTACATCAGATCTATGAATGGAACTTTATTCAATAATACGAATCTATCTCTGAAGAAGAAATTATAGATCTCTTGTGAATTAAACTCGTACTCTATAGCTTCAGCAAGTCTAGTATAATCATTTACATGAGCTGGTCTACAATCACCTGGTTCCGTTAATGGAAGCATATAAACTAGATCTATGAGTTCTCTACTGGGTTTAACTAGAGGTATGTCGTACTCTGGATCCCAATAAACTCTATTGATTCTAGGCCATATTCTCCTAATAGTGTTTACACCATATTACACTATTGTTTTAATACTCCACAATCTTTATATGGGTATTAATGTTAATTCCGTATTCTCCATATTCGACTGTTGTCGAATTGATATATGTGGAAAAATATGGTGGGAAGTTTATGGTTTAGTCTTTAGCGTAATGTTTAAATACGCTTCATCTCTTATTAACCAATCATTAAGCTAGTTTAATCTAGGTCTTGGTGAACTCTATGAATAAACTATATTCACTACTATTGATCTCGTTAATGCTATTACCATTAACTATAATACCCGAGAGAGTAGCTGGTCAAGTAGTTATAGCTGGTGTTAACGTTAAAGCAGGTACATACGATTTCTACAATACTCAACCAATCACCACACCAGTAGTTGTCTCTAGTACGGGTTCATTGAGAATAATTATCGATAGAATAGCACTTGGTTGGCTTGGAGACTATATTAGGTTATCATTTATTCTAGATGGAGATAGATTTAATCCAAATGCTGGTGGTTATTTCTTAAGAGTATCTAATATAGGTGATTATGGACCAATCGATCCAACAGAATCCCCTTATGGCGGTGTAATTAAAATTACTGAAAACTCTACTCTAACGGATGAGTATGGGAATGAAGTCGGTAACGTAACTCTAGTCGATACTTACGTGATCATATGGTTGAAACTCATTCATTTTGATTTAAGTAATGTAATCTACATATCTAACGTTTATACCGGTTACTATAGGTATGAGAATCTATATGAGAAAGAGCTTAGAGCTAAAGTATTTAAAGCTGAAGCTTGGGATGCCGCTGTATCTACCAATACGTTCTCTATTATTCCAATCTATTGTAGCGATATTATGATCAATATTAATCCATACAATGTCGTTTATGGTGATAATACAGAGATAAGTATTAGTTTCCACCAGTTGTTTAACAGAATCTATAATGCTATAGGTATTAAGCTTAACGTGGCTTACAACTTTACTAGAGTAACTATGTATAATAAGTATAATTTTGATGAAAACTACGTTCTCGTCGAATTCGATAACGGGGTTCTAATCAGCGGCGGCTACCCGGTTTTCGACCCATACTACGTTACAGCTACGGATAAAGAGATTATCTATAATGGAATAATAAGTGATTTCGCGCCATCTATAGATGACCCTAATTACGACGTTTTAGTCGCTACGTATGAGTTCATGGTTGAGTACATGTTTGTTAATGAAAGTGTTGATATAAGCACTGTTGTTACATCGGAATGTGTTTCAACGATATATTCTTCTAGACTACATGTACTCTCTTCTCTAATCATTATTCCACAGGATGTAGTTGGTAATAACTATATTAATCCTGGTGATTACGTAGAATTTATTGCACATAACGTTCCATACCAGTATCTAGGTATTGATTACTACGTTACATCATTGAGACTAATTAATTACACAGTATTCGATCTGGTTAATTTCATATATATAAACTACTATAGTGATGGCGTAGTAACCGGTACTGTAGTTCTAGATGAATTACCATATGGTGGTTACGATTGGTTAGTTAGACTGATGTTTAGTAACGATAAGTATATTGAAGACGGGTATTTAACTATAGTTCCATATATTGAAGTATATGTATTAACAAGTGAATCTGCATATGCTGAAGACTATAATGGCTACTACTACGGTAGATTCAATGTTCCGGGAGATACTTCGGCGCCTGGTGATTACATAGTTATAGAAGGTCATGGTTTCCAAATAGATCAGGGTCTATGGGTTTACCTAAACGATACTCCTCTGGTTGTTCAAATACGGCATCTCAACAACTATACTGGTGAGGTATACGTTTTAGTGAAGCTACTAGATAACACAACCTATCAACCAATAGCACCCGGTAATTACAAGTTATTAGTGGGTGTGAGGAATACTCCTAATAATGCTACAATAGGTTTCAATGTAGTTAGAAGTGGTGAATTCACTAAAGTATTGTTTAACCCAGAAGTTGGTTTGGATACTGATGGTTTCTACGTTAAACACTATAAGCTCGGTTATCCCTACGTATACTTCGATGTAAAGTACCCGTTTGAAAACGACCAGTTCTACCCGTACCAGTGGCCTTACGATACCGATGTCGAGATCATTAGTTGGCTTTCAAATAGTTTTACGTTTAAGCTATACAATAAGGATTACGATACTGTTTATGAATGGTTCACTATTAATCTAACGTATGGATATGGTTCAGTGAGCTTAACTGGTAGAGCAATACCCTTCCTACCTCATGGCGAATATACTTTATTGGATGAAACTCTGAGAAGTGTTAATGATAGAACTGTATTTACAGTATATATGAGTATAGATATCGATGTCGACTTATGTAGAGGAGGTTACTTTAACGTAACTATTGTTGGTGGAGCACCAAATACGAATTACACTCTGTTCTTCAACTACAGTGTTGTGGAGATAACGTATGGTGTATCTCTATCTACAGTTCCATATTGGATTGGGGAATTCACTATTAATGTTTTAACGAACAATTATGGTTATGGCTATGCTTCAGTACCATTAACTACGCTGTATCCTACAGATTACGTTTCTCACGTAGTTTGGGATACGATAGTTCAGCTTGGTTTAGAGGGGGAGGATAATATTACTTTCGTATACAGGTTGAGTGGAAGCTACTTGGGAATATCGCCTACTAACTACTACGAGTCTAGCGCAACCGTATATGACTCTAACTACTCCACTATATTCCACGCTGTAACCCACTATAATATCACTAAAACCTATGAAACCGTAGGCTACATACCTAGATACTACTTCGTAATATCGGTACCGGAAGTCGTTACTCCTGGTCAAAACATTACTGTTCAAATATTCCCACATTATACAAACGTGTGGGACCTCATCGTTGTTCCACAATGGCTTTGGGAGGAGACTTTCATAATTGCTCGTGAAACAACGCTGTATGCGAGACTAGTTGACCCCGTTACTAACGCTAAAGTCGATGAAACCAATTGGTACAGATTAATAGTTGAGGATGTTGATGAAGATGGTGTTGGTGAAGTATGGTTTGTAACGGTTCTTAAAGCACCGTTCGTGCTGGGTTATGACAGGACTTATCGTGTCGATATCAGGATCTTCGCAGTAACTGTAGTTGCTGGAACTCAACCAACTGGTATAAACGTTACTGATGAAGGATGCTATGTTTACCTCGATATAAACGGCACTATTATTTTACAAGGATACGATTCTCTCATGATGATTGGTGGTGATAAACAGATCGTTACTGTTCTTGGAGCAATATATGGTGAGGTTTTGAATATTAGAGATAATGTAGTAGAGATTAAAGCTCTTGTAAATAACTTAATAACGCTTATCGAAACAGATGTTATGCAGCTTCTACAGCAGATTAACGATACTGTAGCGTTCATTAAAGGAGATGTTATAGAGATAAAGAAAGGTGTTGCAACATTAATCACTAATGTTTCTACATTAATAAACATGGTTACATGGATCGATGGTAATGTTTCTCTAATAGTAACGTGTTGTGGAGAAGTAAAGGATATTCTAAATAGAGTAGAGTCTAAGATTAACGATACATACACAGTTGTTCTAAGAATTGATGGTAATTTATCAGATTTGATAAATACTATCTACAGTAACGTTATACCGAAGTTCAACGAGCTCTACAATAACTTAACAATATATATCAACACAACTGGAGAATACGTTATACATGAAATCGAAGGCAAATTAAACAACGTGAATGAATCCCTATACATGCTCATCGTAACGTCTAGAAACGAATTGAACACAACACTACACAACCTCATCAACACTGTTCTCAATAGGATTGATAGAGCTGAGGAGTCTATTAAATCCAATGTTACTTTGACTTTGAATGCTACTATTAGTGATTTGAAGAATTGGTTGAGTGCTCAGTTAGTGGAGGTTGGTGAGAACTTCACTAAGAGGGTTTCGATTGCTATTGAGGATGCGAGGAGTTCGTTAGAGAGTAGGATGTCTGATCTAATTGCTACTGTTCTCAATAGGATTGATAATGCTACTGGTGAGGTTAAGCTACATATCGATAATAAGGTTCATGAGCTTAGCGTTAACTTAACGAGGTATATCGATAACAAAGTTACTAATATTATTTTAGCGATAAATTCTACTGAGAATAGACTAGCTAATCTTATCAGTGCTAAAGCGGATGAATTGAAGCTATTGGTAGGAGAGGTTAATTCATCGATTATAGCATGTATTGGTAACGTTAGGTTTGAAGTGATAACTTCGTTGAAAGAGATTAATGCTACTCTATACAACCGTACGGTTACTCTAGAGCTTGGTTTAGTAAAGCTCTCTAGCGATGTAGCGTTCTTAAAGGATCTCGTTAATAACTCCTACAGTGATTTGAAGATAACGTTGTTTAACATTAACAGTTCTGTTTCAGAATTATTGATTAGTATTAACGATACGCTAGTTTTGAGAATACGCGCGGATCTGGGTGAGTTGAAGAGCGCGTTGAGCGACTTATCTTTAGATGTTATCGATGCTCTCGATAATACTAGAGCTACTATAGAGTCTATGTTAACCGATACGAGGAGCTTTATTGAAACACAATTGAGAGGTATGATAACCAACGTTACGAATATCTTAGATACTTTTAGAAGCGACGTATCTACTAAAATCGATGATTCAAGCTACTCCATTATGGATAAACAGGAGGCTACTTATAGAGAATTAGCTGGTAGAACCGATAGGATTAACGTTAACCTATTGTTATTCTCATCCGCTATCCTATTAATGGAGATCATAATCTTAGCAATAGTTGGTTATGGTTTTATCGCTAGAAGAGCTCCGGTAGGCTAATTTTTCCATAAAAATCTTTTTTCCTCTATTACACACCAGTTCACTCCTTACTTTTCGGATAATTACGGTTAACCCCCTCCTTAATATCCCTTTCCTCTCTAAATGGTAGTTTATTATGAAGTGCTTATCCGAGTATGTTTCAGCAATAGCTTTACTTAGCGTATCGCTACTTTTAACGCAAAGTTTTGTTTTATCGATCGATAACTTAACTAACAAGTTCTCAAAAATCATATCTAGTTCGAGTAGTTTAACCGATGGAGTATACGTAGAACGTATCTCACCATATAAGTATGTTATCGTAGACTCAGGTATTCTCGAAACCTTCTATACTAATGGAGAGTATTTGTTGATAAATTCCTCGTCACTAGTAGTTATTCGTGTCGAGGACCACGTTACTGTAACTCTCGTTCTCAAAGAGGGGGTTGTAGTTGTTTAGAACCGTTTTTAAAGGTTTATCGAGCTATCCCGTTTTCCTACTCACTATAGTATCCATACTATCTATAAGCGTAATTGCTTTGAGAACAATTGAAGCAGCGAATGAGTTTAATCTAGCGAGGAATAAGGGTACTTGGAGTTTTTCGCCTAGAGTTAATTATGTTCAAATTGGAGATAAAGTATTCATTGATATTCCGAAAGGAGTTTTCAATAAAGTTTATGAAATCATCTTATTCCAAAACAATAGTAGTTTTATTCGTGAACTCCCCTATAACAATGGTTTATATGGTCCCATTACACTACCTATTAACGCGTCTTCAATATACATTATTGGAGTTGTGTTTAAGAACAATGTTGTTGAACCCTACTTAATCGATATTCTAGTTATTGAGGAAAAAACTGGTTCTATAAATTACGTTTCAAAAACCACTTATCCCCCTGCTTTACGTATTGTTACTAGTGATGAGTTTTCTATAGATTCGGTGCAGTACCTCTACGGGTTCAATAAGTTCTACGAATTGATTCCAGTAACGACGTTTAGAACGGATGTTTTAGAAAATGGATATTTCTATGAACTTAGAGAGAAGGATTTGTTGAAACATAATTTTAGTCCTCGACCCGTACACATATTCTCCGGTCTTCTAGATGCTTCTATCGTAAACATTACTAGTAGATTAAGGGGTCTCGTCGATACATATGGTTCTATCTCCGAATACGCTTTATTCAACCTAACGAGTAGATTCGCTGGTACAGTTACTCGCCAACCCGTTAGGATAATTTTTGATGCACGTATAGCGTATGATCGTGTTGAATTAACTATACCCGTTAAAATAGCAGCTAACATGGTAGTTAATGATTCATTAATGGATATTGCTTTACGCCACGTTTTCAATATTAGTGTTAAAGATATTTATGGTAACGAGTATAGTTCCTACGTAACAGCTATTTTCACACTACGTTTCACGAATAGAGGTGCATATAGGGATTTCTACTTAGGTAACGCTTCAGTAGTTAATCCACGAACCCCCTACTCAGTTTGTCTCAACAGCACTATAGTTGTTGATAGTGGAGTTTATGATATTTACCTATTAGTTAATTACTGGATACAGGTTATTAATCCTCCTCCCGAGCTACCGATTTATCCATATTTCTTCGTTATTCAAGGAGATCAATTTACTCATGGAGGTTTCGATAATAACGTATTTGCTAAAATACATGTGATCGATAAACTTAAGATTATTTTGGATAACGAAACCCTACTATACTACCCTATTTCTAACCATACTTTAATTAGGGTTTCCATAAATGGGTCTCTACATAGTGGCTATATCGTTAGCGTTGAGAACCGTTCTTTCGTGACGAATAATTTAATTATAGAATTCAGCGGTAAATATGTTTATGTAGAGGATTACGCTATTCCCACTCTATCGTTAAGAATACCTATCTACGTAGATACTGAAGTTTTGGAAGAAGTCATGTTCTATATCGTTAACGATACATTCAACGACTCGTTACTAATTTGTTTCTATACTTTGAATAGCTTAGTTAGGGTTAGATTCGTGTTTAAACCAGTTGTAATTAGTGATTCACAATACATTATCATATCTTGCGATACATGTAGAGTTTATTTATTGAATTTAACAATTGGGTTGAAACTATACGTTATGCGTAATGATTCATCGATACAAGTAGATCTACCTGTGAATACCAGGTTTTACAACTTCGTAGTAGTACATAGCGTCGTTTTCGACGAACCCCTTCTCATAGTTGAGAATAAAATTCCCAATTATAGTATTAGTGTTAGAATCGTTTTCTATAATTCCACACAACTAGAGTATATAACTACCGAGTATTCCGTCTTCGAGTTACCCTACGAACCTGTTGTTTCACTTGAAGTACTGGTAGAACCCATTAATCTATCAACTAATGTATATGTTGTTTCATCGTTGAGAACGGCTAGAGAGGTTATTCTATTCGTTGATAACTACATTGGTTTAATTAAGGATGTAACGGTTTTCAAACTACCGGATCGTTTTGTAAATAAAGCAATAATGGTTGATGGGTTAATCGTTCTATACGAATAGTTTCGCTGAAGTCGGTTTATCTTAAACATAACTAGATTAACAGAGGGTGTTTAGGTGTTCGTGTTTGATAAACGTTATTTCTTTTATTCAATCCCTCATAATTACCGTCACACTCATAGCTTGGATTCTCTTCCTATTATCTTGGGCTATTGGATGGGCTATTAGAGGTTCACCAATACCTTTCATGAGGATTAAGAGAACTGGTGAGAGAATGGTTGAAGACGCTGTTTGGGCTGCTTTCTGGCTTGCAATGGGTACAACTGTTTTTGCAATAATCGCGTATATAGCTACCGTTCTATACCAGCCGCTTCCAGAGCCCCCAACGATCTAGTTTCATTGAGGAGTATGGTTTAGATGCAGCTACTCATGCTAGCTTTCTACTTATCGGTTCTAACCTACTACACCGGTGTTCTCATATACACGATTCCTCTACCATTCTATGGTTTGAAGAAATGGGCTCCTCAACTCATGATTGATGGTGTTTTCTCAGCTATTCTAGTATTCTCATACACTATTCTCCTATGGTTAATAAATTATATAGGCTACATACTCGGCGTTGATTGGGGTTCTTTCAATAAATGGTTCACCGAGCAATTACTGAGTATCGCTAGTTTACTGGTAACTTTGAGAACTCTTGGTTTAGGGTTATCTAGTGTTGGTTTAGGGTTTTTAACGAATTCCTTCATATCCCCACTCATATCTAGTTTAACTTACCTAATGATCTTTATTTCAACATACTATATCCTATCGGTTGCTATAGCTTCTCTAGCACCAATACTCATATCGATAGGTTTAGTTCTACACTCAATTCCATTTAGATTAGCTAGAGGTGGAGGGGCTACGTTAATAGCTGTAGCTATGGTTTTCAGTATTGGAGCACCATTAACTCCATTCTTCGTAGAAACTATCGGTAACTATGAATTAGTGAATAGATTTAGCTACGGCTACTTACTAGCCGATATATTTGTTTACGATTCTATAGGTAATGCTATACCATACTATGTTTACGAAATCTACTCTCTAGACAACGCTCTTCTAGCTAGGTATGCGTCAGACCAGTACGGATACGTTAACGCTACTAGTATTGATAAAGGGGTTCCATCATCTAAACATATCGTTAGAATTTCTATGGCGGGCTATTTCTACGAAACAATTGTTACTCCTAGTTCTCCATTATTGAGGAACATAACGTTAACTTGTTTAAACGCTATTAGCCTCAGACCTTTAAGAATGGTTAGTGTTTTCAACATGAATACGTTTACCGTTAATTCCATCAGTTCGAACTACGTAATCATGACAACGTATAGTTCAACGGATTCGACACTAGTAGCTATTGGTTTATCTAGCGACGCTATTGTTGCATATGTAGATGATGAACCTCTAGTACCGTCAAGAACATATTCTTATACGTGGAGAAACGTGGATTTCAGAACATACGAATACGTTATACCAAACGGTTCCCACACCGTTTTTATAGGTATATATGGTTCCGAACAACCTACTCCTTCAAATATAGATGAGATTTACTATGCTAGAGATACTCTCGGTGTATCAATTGGGAATTTAGAGTTTCTCGTTCAACCAGTATCGGCACTCGTATTGAAACTATTCATAGCACCAGTAGTTTATGTTTCAATACTAGTATCGACCAGTGTTGGTTTAGCTAAGCTTCTAGGCGGTTCATCGATTAGAGTTGCTAGAATACTCGTTACGGGTATTTGATTATGATTATCAATACTGTGATATGGTTCATGGTGATTACGTTATCAATAATTTATTCGTTATCAACAGGCGACTATATTCTACCAATTGTTTTCATATCAATACTCCTCATCCTAACACTATTTAAAAAAATGTTTAGTGGGGGTTTAGGTGAAGCTGTGGGAGAAGATGGTTTCGAGAATACTGAATGAGGATATTTCCATAGAGATCCAGGAGCCAGATCTCGTTATACGTAGAAATGGCACTTATAGTGTTATAAGATATATTGTTGCTTCCGAAGTTGATTATAGTGTTCTAGAGATCGATGAAGCTAAATTAAGATCAATAATTGAATCGTACTCGAGTCTTCTAGATAAACTCCCGGAGGCTTCTGAAGTTAAAGTAGTTAAAATAGGCTTGGATCTCGATAAGTTCCTTAAACGTTTAATGAATGAAATGCTTAATCTTAAAGCAACAATAGATGTTGTTGAAGAACCTCATGTTAGGGAGAAGAATAGGGTTAAGTTGGAAATACTTCGAAATATTTACGATACTATTCTTAAAGGTAAGAAACTTACTCAATTAATACTTGTATTCAAAATTAGGGATTCAGGCAGGGATCTTAGTGAAGTTAAGAAACGATTATCCGTTACTTCTAACATAGTGATCAATGTTTTGAGAAACGAATTTGGTGTTGTAGCTAGAGAAGCTAGTGCTGATGATATTAGGAATATCGTTAAATACGAAATCGGTTTAGAACCAGTGATTCGTGGTAAATCAATTGTTTTAGATAGCGATAGATTAGGTTGTTTAGCACCAATACCTAGGTTTAAGAAACCTAGGTATAACGAGGATAGCGTTATCCTAGGCTCTGATCTGGAGACGGGTTGGGTTGTCGAGCTACCTTTGAAAATACTGGATAAACACATTTTGGTTCTAGGACCAACCGGTAGGGGTAAAACCACTTTCTTAGCTTCTCTCATAGAATCTCTAATCACTATGAGTAACATTAGGGTTTTCGGTATCGATTTCAAAGGAGACCTTGTTTCCCTACTAAACGGTATTTTAGATATTGTTAAACCATGCGATTACCCTATTAACGTATTTGTTAAACCAGATGTTTTCGATAATATAGAGTGGTTTACTAGTGTAGCTGATGCTTTATCTAACGTTCTAGGTTTAGATAAGGATTTTGTAATGGAAATCCTGGTTAAAAACAGATCCGGGGGTGGTGTTAAAGTTGATGAAGATGTTTTGAAGAAGAAACTTCTATTGTTTTCCAATATTTCCGAGTTAGTAATGGTTGAACCTAAATACAGTGATCTAGTTAAGTTAATGGAGAAGAATATTGTTATGAATATGGATGGTTATGGTTCTAGTTTTCAGAATCTATATGTTTCACTACTGATACATATTTATAGGAAAACCGTTGTTTCCAGAACAAGCTCTAATACCCCAAGATCTGTTATCGTAATAGATGAAGCATGGAGGGTTTCGAAACTTAAAGGTTTAGTTGAACTCGTTAAGGAGGGTAGGAGTAGAGGCGTTGGCGTTATATTAGCGTCTCAGAATCCAAGCGATATTCCTAGAGAAATCGTTGAGAATACCAATATGGTTGTAATGTTTGGTTCTATTAATGAAGATTATCAGAAGGATGCTCAGAAAATTCTAGGAGTGCCGGCAGTAATTGCTAAGAAACTTAGTCATTTAGGTGTAGGGGAAGCTTTAGTAATTAATGCTCTCAACCCCCATTACGTTGTTCTCAAAGTCAGACCTCCCGTTAAGTTACTGAGTAGATGAAGTGGTTTTACTCAACTACACTACTAGCTTTAATTCATTAATATTTAATAACGTTGCATAACGTTCTCCATAGTTTTTAGACTAAAAGTCTAGAGGGTTTGAGTATGGGCGGTAGGCAGAGGACCTCTATATTTTTCGTTAAGGAATCTAAATTAGAGAAAACAACCAGTAGTTCTGGAGAGAAGGAGGCTGTTAAAGGTAAGGAGAAGGAGAAGACTAGGAAGAAGTGAACTAGATTATTAACATTGGGTTTTGTTTCTAATGGTTTACTTAGCCGTAGCCATACCATCCAGTATTTTAAGTGTTGAACACAGTCTTCTACTTAAAACCATACGTATTCATCAGGTTATTAGATTCTCATCAATATTCGGTGTAGAGGAGCTTATCATATATAGAGATGGTTTCACTAAACCGAGCGATCACTACTTATACGTTGAACTCTTCAGGAAAATACATAATTACTTAACAACACCTCCATATCTTCGTAAAAAACTAGTTAAGCTTGATAACGATTTATCCCATGTTGGTGCTCTACCTCCTCTAAGGCTCTCAATCTACGATGTTTCCAGTAGAGGCAGGGTTGGTGAGAAGAGGATTGGTTGGATTACCGATAAGTTCGGGTACGTCGATATCGGTTTAGGGAAACGTTTTAGAATTATAAATGCTGAATCGTGTTCCCCTATTAGAGATAGGTTTGTTTACGTAGAGATCCTTAATATAGATCTACGTGAAGTTAAATGTCTGGATGAGAAGCCTTATCTCGGTCCACTCATTAAAAACTATGGTTCTTTAAGAGAAGTTATCGAAAACTACTCTACTAAGGGTTTCTACATTATAGCTACTAGTAGATGGGGTGAGAAACCGTCAATCAATGATCTCTTAGAATTGAGGAATAAGGATTCATTATTGATACTATTCGGTTCACCTAAACATGGTTTATACGAACTTGCTAGTGCTGAAGGTTTTTCTCTAGAAGAGAAAGTTAACGTTGTTTGGAGAACTATTGTTAATCAAATGGTTAAAACAGTGAGAACTGAGGAGGCTTTGATAGGGACTCTCACAGTTATAAACATGTTTATTAATGCTTCTTAGAGTTGTTTATATAAACCCATGTATTATATAGACATGTTAGTTTCGCTGACATTGTGAAAGGGAGTTTATAGGGGTTTTCCCAGTGGGTCATAGGAAGAAACATGCTCCGAGACACGGTAGTTTAGGTGTTAGACCTAGAGTTAGAGCCTCCGATATATTACCTAGAGTTAGGAGTTGGCCTTCGAAGAGCTGGTTCGATATACTTGTAGATACCTATGGAGACGAAGCCATCAAGATCGGCGCTAACAGTAAACCAGTATTGCTGGGCTACATAGCATATAAGGCTGGAATGAGCCACGCTATAGTTATTGATGATAAACCCAATTCTCCAAGTTATGGTAAAGAAGTTTATAAACCAGTAACTATACTTGATGCCCCTCCCATACTGGTTTTGGGAATTAGATTCTATGGTTTTAATGTTTTGAAAGGTTTGTATACGATTGGCGAAGTCTGGAGATCTCCTGTTGAATCAATAGTTGAACTCTATGAGAAAACATATGGTGAGAACCCATTCAAAGCTTTCGACAACGTTAAGGATGTTATTAGGAAGTATCTTAAAGGTCTTAGGAAAGTTAATCATGGTTTAGTTAAACCGGATCCTAGTGGAGAATACGGTTATAGATTCGTAGAACTCGATTGGGAGAAGAAGCTCAGCGATCTTAAGTCGAGTAATTTCGTGGATATTAGGGTTATCGTATCAACCATTCCTGTTCTAACTGGTTTTGGTAAAAAGAAGCCCGATATAGCTGAAATTAGGATTGGTGGAGCTGTTGGTATGGAGGATAAGGTTAAGTATGCTGAAAGTATTCTCGGCAACTACGTTACAGCTGATCAGGTTTTCAGAGAAGGACAGTTTGTAGACGTTATCGGCGTCTCTAAAGGTAAAGGTTTTCAAGGAGTTATTAAGAGATTCGGTGTTAAGGAACTACCCAGGTGGCATAAGCATAGGAAGGGGAGTAGGAAAATTGGAGCTAGAAGCCCCGGTTTCGGCACTATGAGCGAGCCCCCTCAAGCTGGTCAAACGGGTTTCCACCGTAGAACAGAGTTTAACAAGAGAATTCTTAGAATAGGTCTCTACGGTTGGGAAATTACACCTAAAGGAGGATTCATTAATTACGGCGTTGTCCGTGGCCCCTATATGGTTGTTGAAGGTAGCGTTATTGGTTGTGAGAAGAGAGCTTTAGTTCTAAGACACCCGATAAGACCTCCAAGATGGGTTCCTCTAGAACCCCCCCGTATCGTATACTATAGTTTAGAGAGTAAACAAGCTGCTTAGAGGTGGTTATGGAATGGTTTATAAACTATTAATTCCAGCTAAACTCGTTGAGAAGAAGGTTAATCTCTACGGTCTCGACGGCTCAGTTACTGGAGAGATAACTCTACCTAAATTCTTCAGCATACCCGTTAGGAAAGATATTATTAGGAGAGCATTCCTATCTGCTTTTACAGCAATGCTTCAACCTAAGGGTAGAGACCCTATGGCTGGTAGGAGGACATCGGCTAGGAGTTGGGGCGTTGGATACGGGATTGCACGCGTTCCCAGATTACCTAATGGAAGGGCGGCGCTGGTATCTTTCGCCCGTGGTGGGAGGAGAGCGTTTTCTCCACGTGTTGATGAGAAGATTCACGAAGAGGTGAATAAAAAGGAGAGGATTTATGCAATATTATCTGCTCTATCGGCTACATCCGACCCAGTTCTAGTTAGGATGAGGGGTCATTTATTTAGAAGCGACCTAACTCTACCCGTTGTATTGGTTGGCGAGGTTGAAGATAGTATTGGTAAGAGCCGTGAAGCCAGAGTATTTCTCGAAAAACTCGGTTTATGGATGGATATTGTAAGGAGTAGTGAGGGTACCGGTATTAGAGCTGGTAAGGGTAAAATGAGGGGTAGGAGATACGTTGAGCCTAGAAGCATGTTATTCGTAGTATCTAGTTACTCAAAACCATTTGTTAAAGCTGTTAGAAATATGCCTGGAGTCGATGTAGCTACACCTGGTAATATAAGTGTTCTACACCTAGCTCCCGGCGGAGTTCCGGGTAGATTAACTGTTTTTACACTACCTGCTCTCGAAGAGATCGGTAGGAAATACATGGTGATTTCTCTTGAGTGACGAGACGTATAGATTATTCAGTATCATAATTAGACCTCTACAAACTGAGAAAGCTTTGTCTCTAATTGATCGTGAGAATACATTAGTATTCATAGTTAGGAGAGATGCTACTAAACACGATATTAAGAAAGCTGTTGAAGCTATTTTTGACGTTAAAGTTGATAGTGTTAGAACATTAATCACTAGTAGAGGAGAGAAGAAAGCATATGTTAAACTAGCAGCTGAGTATAAAGCTTCAGATATAGCAACTAGATTAGGATTAATTTAGGTGGTTTGAATGGGTAAGAGAATTCTTGTTCAGAGAATGGGTAGGGGTTCGCCAACTTTTAGAAATAGACGTCATTTGAGAATTGCACCAGCACGTTATCCTCCAATAGATCCTTCGATCACGGTTAAAGGTTTGGTTAAAAACCTGCTTCACGATCCTGGAAGATGGGTTCCACTAGCCGAGATCGTGTTAGATAACGGCACTGTTTTCTACACACCAGCTGTTGAGGGCTTATACGTAAATCAAGTTGTCGAGATAGGTCCTGAAGCTCGAGTAAGTAATGGAAACATACTGCCTCTCCAAAACATCCCCGAGGGTACCCAGATATGTAATGTGGAGAAAACACCTGGTGATGGCGGGAAATTCGCTAGAGCACCCGGTTCATACGCTATATTACTCAGTAAATCCGGAGGCGTAGCTACAGTTCAGTTACCTAGCGGTAAAGTAATAGAGGTCGACGCTAGAGCAAGAGCAACCATAGGCGTGGTAGCCGGTGCTGGTAGAGTGGAGAAACCGATGCTTAAAGCCGGTGCTGCGTATCATAAATGGAAAGTTAAAGCTAGGAAATGGCCGAGGGTCAGAGGCGTTGCTATGAATCCATGTAGCCACCCACATGGAGGAGGTAGACACGTTAGAAGACCAACAACTGTTTCTAGAACAGCACCTCCAGGTAGGAAAGTAGGTCATATTGCAGCTAAAAGAACCGGTAGAAGAAAATAGTATTTTCCGGTATTTAAATCACTGGATCACTCATAATTCACTTAAATTCTAGGGTAGAAGTAAATGTTTAATACAACACTTGTTTTCCCACGTAATTCGCTATATACGTTCCCAATTCCACATTTCTAACGATGTTACTACATGTTTCTCCAACTCTATCTTCACTATACCATATATTTCTTATATTGTAACCGATAATTCTGTAATTAAATTCGAATCGTCCTATAGGTTATACTACGATTCTTATATCATGGTTGTTCAACGCTAATTATGTGCCTTTTTAATTAAGGTTTAAAAAGCTATATTTTCTAATTACCATTGAGGTATACGTATAATTTTTATTTCGTTAATTAAGGGGATTTTGGATTTGAGTACAACTAGTTTAGATATACCGCCAGAGTGGAAGAGGTTTAGATACAGAGGTAAGAGTCTCGAAGAACTGCTTCAAATGCCTATGGATGAGTTCATAAACCTACTTCCAGCTAGGCAGAGGAGGAGTTTGAGAAGGGGGTTAACTAAGGCTCAAACGAGACTTCTAGCTAAGATCCGTCGTTTGATCAAGGAGGGTAAGAGGAATGTCGTTGTGAAAACACATGTTAGAGATATGGTGGTTTTGCCGGAAATGGTTGGTTTAACAATTGCTGTTCATAATGGTAAGGAATTCGTTCCAGTCAAGATCGTTCCGGAAATGATTGGTCATTACTTGGGGGAATTCGCTATAACGACTAAGAAGGTTCAACACGGGGAACCGGGGCTTAAAGCTACTCGTAGTAGTAAATACGTAGCTGTAAAGTGATAATTATGCCAACGTGGCAATACTCAGTTAAACTATATGATGAGAAGAAAATAGCTAAAGCTGTGAAATACGATATTCCCGTCTCGATCAAGATTATGAGTGAGACTGTTAGAGTTATTAGAGGTAAGAAGCTCGAGGATGCTCGAAGAATACTTGAAGATGTTGTGAAACTTAAGAAACCAATTCCATTCAGGAGATATCACGGTAAAATACCTCATAAACATGGTTTGAGCAACGAGTATGGTTGGCCTGCTGGAAGATACCCGGTTAAAGCAGCCCGTTACCTTCTCGAACTCTTACGGGAAGTTGAAGCTAATGCTGAGAATAAGGGTTTAGATAAGGAGAAACTAGTTATTTATCACATTGCTGCACATAAAGCACCTACTCTTAAGAGATATATGCCTAGAGCTTTCGGTAGAGCTACTGCTAAATTCAGGAGAATGTGTCACGTTGAGATTATTGTTAAAGAGGTTGATTAAAAGTGGTTGGTCCTAGAGTTAAATCTTATTTCCTCGAGTATGGTTTGAAGAAAACAATGATTGACGAGTTCTTATCCAGTTATTTCAAAGAAGCCGGGTATTCACAAGTTACACTATATAAAACCCCGGTGGGTTATAGATTAATTATCTATGCGGAATATCCAGGTAGATTTATTGGTAGAGGAGGATCCGTTCTTAAGAAGTTAACAGAGATTATTCAGAATCATTTCGGTTTAGAAAATGTTGGTATAACTGTTTCTCCAGCTCCAGACCCGGATCTAGATGCTAGAATAGTTGCTTTCAGGATCGTTAGAGCTTTGGAGAAAGAAATACCGTATAGGAAAGTTGCTAGAGCTATGCTTAGGAGGGTAATGGTTGCTGGAGCTGCCGGTGCCGAGATAGTTATTAGTGGTAAACTTAGAGGGGAGAGGGCTAAGTATGAGAAGTTCCGTGCTGGAGTAGTGTATAAATCTGGTGAATCAACGGATTACATAGTCGATAGAGCTGTAGCTAAAGCATTGCTTAAACCCGGTGTTTTAGGTGTTGAAGTAGTAATCGTTAAACCAGGCGTGCCTCCCCCAGATCATATTGAATTAAAACCAACTGAGGTTAAAGTAGAGGAGAAAATCGAAGTATCGAGTAGTGGTGGGGGTGGCGGTAGTGAAGCCTAGCGAGATTAGAAGTATGAGTATGGATGATAGAATTAGGAAATTGAGCGAACTTAGAGGAGAACTTGTTAAACTTAAGCTTCAAGCGAGAGTCGGTAAATTAACCGATACAGCTAGAATTAGGAATTTGAAGAGAGATATTGCTAGGATATTAACTATTATTAGAGAAGAGGAGATCGCTAGAATGAAGAGTGGAGAAAGGGAGGAGGAAGCTGGAGAAGAGGGTTAGAGTATTGAAGCATAGCGTTAAGAATATTTATTACCATGAGTTGATTGGTTTGGAAGCAACTATAGAGCAGTATCCTGACCACAGTCTAGTTGGTTGTAAAGGTGTTGTTATTGATGAAACTATGAAAACACTATTAATCGAAACAGTTGATGGACGTAGAGTTAGGGTTTTAAAAGAGTATTTAGGAATTAAATTTAAACTTCCAAGTGGTGTTTCAGTCTATGTTAATGGTTTTGAGATTTTGGGTAGACCCGAGGATAGGTTGAAAAAGATTTTGAAGAGGAGGATTTAGTTTGTCTAGAGTTAAGAATATAGGTATTGAGGGCGTTAAACCCCCGGATAAGACTTGTAATGACCCTAAATGCCCTTGGCACGGGTATATCAAAGTGAGAGGTGTTTTACTCAAGGGTATTGTTGTTAAAACGAAAATGCAGAAAACCGTTGTTGTTAAACACGAGTATCTCCATTATGATAGGAAATACATGAGGTATGAGAAAAGGAGGAGTCATATTCATGCTCATAAACCCCCATGTATAAGTGTTGATGTTGGTGATGAAGTTTTAATTGGTGAAACACGACCACTAGCTAAAACAGTTGCTTTCGTTGTTCTACAAGTTGTTAAGAAAGGTGGTGTAACAGGTGGTTAAGAGAATTAAGAGTAAACCAGCTGCTTCGAGGAAGAGGATTAATTTCGGTATTCAAGTAGGTTCGCTAGTTAAAGCTTCGGATAATAGTGGAGCTAAAGATGTTCTAGTAATTGGCGTTCCGGGATATAAGGGTAGGTTAAGGAGACTGCCTAAAGCATCGGTCGGCGATCTAGTTGTGGTCAGCGTTAAGAGAGGTATTCCTGAAGTTAGGAAACAGATATTTAGAGCTATCGTGATTAGGCAACGCAGGCCTTTCCGGAGACCAGATGGGACATGGGTTTCATTCGAAGACAACGCTGTTGTCTTAATAACTCCTGAAGGTACCCCTAAAGGCAGCGAGATCAGAGGTCCTGTTGCTAGAGAAGCTGCTGAGAGGTGGCCTCAGATCGCTAATTTAGCTACAATGATAGTTTAGGTGTTGAATATGGGTTTCACAGCATCAGCTAAACCAAGTAAGCAGAGGAAAAGCCTATATAGGGCCCCTCTCCATAAGCTTAGAAAGCTTTTCAATGCTCCATTAAGCGATGAGTTAAGGGAGAAGTATGGTGTTAAGAGATTGCCTGTTAGAGTCGGGGATGTTGTTAGGATAATGAGGGGGGATTGGAAAGGACATGAGGGTAAAGTTGTTAATGTTGATACGAAGAGAGTTAGGATAAACGTTGAAGGCGTTCAGATTAAGAGATCTGATGGTACTCCAGTATACTACCCTATCCATCCCAGTAAAGTCATGATCGTTAAACTTGATCTTAGTGATAAGTGGAGAATGAAAATTATTGAGAGGAGAAAGGGTTCTGGAGGTGCGGCTTCATGACTGGAAGTAGGCATTTAAAAACATTTGCAGCTCCAGCTTTCTGGCCTATTATGAGAAAGAAGTATAAATGGGTTGTTAAACCTTCTCCAGGTCCTCACGCTATCTCTAGATGCTTACCTCTACTAATTATTGTTAGAGATATATTGAAGTATGCTGAGACTAGTAGAGAAGCTAGGAAATTAATTAGTGAAGGACACTTCCTCGTTGACGGTAGAGTTCGTAGAAACTATAAATACCCCGTTGGAGTTATGGATGTGATCTCTATTAAGGAGTATGATGAGCATTATAGGGTTATTCCTATACCCATATTTCATCTCGGTTTAGTAAGGATCAGTAGTGATGAAGCTCTATTTAAATTATCTAGAATTGAGAATAAAACATGTATTAAAGGTGGGCATATTCAGCTTAATTTACATGATGGTAGGAATGTTGTTGTTAAAATAAGTGATCCTAGGAATCCAGTTGAAGATATTTATGAAACGCTAGGTTCGCTTCAATTATCAATACCTAATCAACAGATTATGAGTTATACTCCTCTTAAAGAAGGGGTAATAGCGATCATTAGTGGCGGTAGGAATGTTGGTAGAGTTGGTAGAATTGTTTCAATTAAGAAAGGTATGCGTAGATATAGGAGTGTTGTCACTCTTGAAGATAAGAATGGTAATAAGTTCCAAACATCTCTAGATTATGTTTTCCCAATAGGTATGGATAAACCATTAATAACCCTACCAGAAGGTGTTTGGTAATGTCTCTACCCGTGCCGTTAGAGAAAATTCAGGAGATAGTATCGAAGTGGGAAAAGAATCCAATGCTTAAACCCAGAATAGCGAAGGTTGTAGTGAATATTGGTCTCGGTTCAGCTACTGAGAGGTTATCGGCGGCTACTAAGATACTCGAGGAATTAACTGGCAGTAAACCTGTTCCAAGGAAAGCTAAGAAGACAATTAGGGAATTCGGTATTCGGAGAGGGCAGAATATAGGTGTGATCGTTACTCTTAGAGGAGCTAAAGCACAGGATTTTCTACGTAAAGCTCTACACGCTATTGGCTATAGGATTAAAGCATCTAGTTTCGACGAATTTGGAAACGTTTGTTTCGGGATCAAGGAACACATCATGTTACCGGGCGTTAGATACGATCCCGAAATAGGTATTTTCGGTATGGATGTTTGCTTAACGATCGAGAGACCTGGATATAGAGTTGCTAGAAGGAGGAGGGCTCGGAGTAGCATTCCCCGAAGACATAGAGTTACTCCATACGAATCCATGATTCTATTAAATAAGGAGTTTAACGTCGAGATTGTCAGGTGATAAACGTGGGTAAATATAGAGCACCCATTGTTAGGAAATACGGTAAGGGTTCTAGGAAATGTAGGAGATGTGGTGCTAGAGATGCCGTTATTCAAATGTATAACTTAATGCTGTGTAGACAGTGTTTTAGAGAAGTAGCTGTTTCGATCGGTTTTAGAAAATACAGTTAGAGAAGGTGTTAAAACATGGTTGTTCTAGACCCGTTATCTAACGCTTTATCTGCAATATTGAACGCTGAACGTAGAGCTAAACCCGAAGTTGTTGTTTGGCCGGCTTCGAAACTCATACTGAATGTTCTTAAAGTAATGCAATCCGAAGGTTATATCGGCGAAATAGAGTATATCGATGATGGTAAATGGGGTAAGATCAGGATTCAATTACTCGGCAGGATCAATAAAGTTGGAACTATTAAGCCGAGATTCTCTATTAAACTTAGAGAGCTGGAGCAATTCCCCCATTGGGTTAGGAGATACTTACCTTCATACAATATAGGAGTACTTATAGTTTCAACACCATATGGAGTCTTCTCCCATAAAGAAGCTATAGCTAGGAGAACAGGAGGTGTTCTCTTAGCTTACGTATATTGAAACAAGGTGGTTTACATGGCTAAACTAGTTCATGTTATGGAGGAGATCGAAGTTCCCGATAATGTTGAAATCGTTGTCGACGGCTCTAAAATAACTGTGAAAGGACCTTTAGGCACAGTTACACGAGACTTCTCACATGTTAGGGAAGTTAAGTTAGTTAAGAATGGTAATAAGTTAATTGTTGAAGCCTATAGAGTTAATAGGAGGGGTAAAGCGAAAGTTTTCACAGTAGCTTCTCATATTAGGAACATGATAATTGGTGTTACGAGGGGTTATCGCTACGTTATGAAAATAGTTTCAACGCACTTCCCTATAACAGTTTCTGTTGATAAGGAGAATGGTGTTGTTAGAATTAAGAACTTTCTTGGAGAGAAAGCGGATAGGTTAGCTAAAATATACGGTAACGTCAATATAAAGGTTTCCGGCGACGAAATCATAATTACCGGGGTTGATATTGAACAAGTTGGATTAACAGCATCTAGTATTGAGAGAGCTACTAGAGTTAAAGATAAGGATAGGAGGATATTTCTAGATGGAATATATATAGTTGAGAAAGGTGTTGGTATTGAGTAAACAAGTGGATATCGATAAGTTAGTGGAGATTAAAAGGAGGTATAAGGATAGGAAACCGGTATTTCTCAGGCATTTATGGTGGAAGAAACCTAAGTTTAAAAATGATCCTAAATGGAGGAAACCTAAAGGTATTGATAATAAGATGAGATTGAAGCTTAAAGGCTACCCTCCTATGGTAGAAGTTGGATATAGGTCTCCTAGACTAGTTAGGGGGATGCATCCTTCAGGTTTTAAACCAGTTGTAGTATCGTGTATAAAAGATTTGGATAAGCTTGACCCTAGAATACACGCTATATATTTAGATTCATCTATTGGTTTGAAGAAGAGAATGGAATTAGCTAAAATTGCTTTAGAAAAAGGATTTAAAGTGATTAACTCTTCTGGAATAGCTATTTCTGGTGGTTAATGAAGTTATGACTGACTTATCTCTGCAGAAGAGGCTTGTAGCCGAGATCCTCGGTGTTGGAGTTTCGAGAGTTAGAATCGATCCAGCTAGAGCTGATGAAGTAGCTGATGTTATCACTAGAGAAGGTATTAAGAAACTCATAGAGGATGGTGTTATAACGATTAAACCGGTTCACGCTAACTCTAGAGCTAGGTGGAGGCATAGGCATAAACAGAAACTTAAAGGTAGAATGAGGGGTCAGGGTAAGAGGAAGGGTAGTAGAAACGCTAGAATGGATAGTAAAACACAATGGATTTGTAGAATTAGGAAAATTAGGAGATATTTGAAATACCTTAGAGATAATGGTTTGATCGATAGGAAAACATATAGGAAACTCTATAGGCTAGCTAAAGGAGGAGTTTTCCATAGCTTAGCATCTCTAAGAACACATCTTGTTGAGAAAGGTATTTTGAAGCAATAGTAGGTGATTGTAATTGGCCCACGGCCCTAGATACAAGGTTCCACGTAGGAGGAGGAGAGAAGGTAAAACCTGGTATTCTAAACGATACAGAATGGTTCTATCTAAACATCCAAGATATGTTGTTAGATTTACTAATAAATACGTTTGGGTTCAAATAATAGCTTTCGACCCTAAAGGCGACAGAGTTATAGCTGCAGCTCATTCTAGAGAACTCGTTAAGAAATATGGATGGCTCGGAGATCCAGATAATACTTCATCAGCCTACCTAACCGGGTTACTGGCTTCGCTGAGATCGTTGGAGAAAGGCGTTAACTACGCCGTCCCCGATATCGGTTTACACAGGCCAGTTAAGGGTGCTAGAGTTTTTGCAGCTATAAAAGCAGCCAACGATTCCGGTCTTAAAGTACCTTGTAGTGAGGAAATGTATCCTTCCGATGATAGGATTACTGGAGTTCACGTAGTTGAATATTATAAGTTGCTATTGGAGAAGAACCCTGAATTATGTAAAATAAGGTTTTCAAAATATTTAGAAAGGGGTTTGGAACCGGATAAATTACCTATTCATTTTTCAGAAGTTAAAAACCGTATTTTAAAAGAATATAGTGTTTCCGGAGGTAGGGGTGGTTAGAATTGGCTATGAGTGCTGTTGATAAAGCTGCTTTACAATCATGGGTTCCCAGAACGAAAGTTGGTAGAATGGTTCTTGAAGGCAGGATAAATAGTTTGAACGATATATTCGAGAAAAACCTTCCACTGTTAGAGCCGGAGATAGTTGATTACCTACTACCCGACCTTAAGTACGAGAGGATCGGTATATCCATTGTTCAGAAAATGACTGATGCCGGTAGGAGGAGTAAGTTTAGAGTTGTTGTCGTCGTTGGGAATGAGAATGGATATGTTGGTGTAGGTATTGGTAAAGCTAAGCAGTATAGCGATGCTCTTAATAAAGCATTGAGACACGCTAAGCTAAGCATTGTTCCTGTTAGGAGAGGATGCGGTAGCTGGGAATGTAGATGTGGCACAAACCACAGTATTCCATTTAGAGTGTATGGTAAATGCGGTAGTGTTAAAGTCGAGATTAAGCCTGCACCTAAAGGTACCGGTTTAGTTGCTGGAGATATAGCTAAAGTTGTTTTAAGATTAGCAGGCATTAAAGATGCTTGGACACAATCGTTTGGAGAAACTAGAACGAGTCTCAACCTAGCTAGAGCTGTAGCTGATGCTCTCTATAGAACGTACAAGTTCTTAACTCCAGTAGATTGGTATAAAGCTTAGCCGGGGAGGTTGAGAGGGTTTGTCAAGTGATTTATACGCAATCATTAGGTTGAGAGGTAGAGTTAACGTTCCACACGATGTCGAGTACACGTTGAAACTCCTAAGATTACACAAGAAGTTCCACCTAGTAATATATCCAAGAAACACACCGGGTATTGAAGGTATGCTTCAAAAAGTTAAAGATTGGGTTTGTTGGGGGGAGATTAGTTGTGAAACTCTAGTTGAGTTGTTGAGAAGAAGGGGGAGGCTTGTTGGGGGTAGGAAGTTGGATGATGAAGCAGCAGCAATTGTTCTCAAGAATTATGGTTTAGAAGGTGGGGTTTTAGAATTAGCTAAGGCTATTTGTGAAGGTAAAATCATTCTACATAAAGATAAGTTATTAAAACCCGTTTTTAGATTAGCTCCACCACGCGGTGGTTTTAAGGGGAGTATTAAGAAACCATTCGGTAATAATGGTGAAACAGGTTATAGAGGTCGAGAAATCGATTCATTAATTAGAAAAATGATCTAGTGGTGAACAAAATGGTTGTTAGGAAGAGGCGTAAGAGTAGGAAATTAAGAGGTAAGACGAGAACGATGGGTTGGGGGAGAGTTGGTCAGCACCGTAAAAGCGGTAGTAGAGGAGGCTTCGGAGCCGTAGGATTCCATAAACATAAATGGATTTGGGTTAAGAAATACGCTCCAGACTGGTATGGTAAACATGGTTTTACTCCTCCTAAGCATAGTAAGGAGCTTGTGAAACCAATTAATCTAGATGAACTTGAATCCATCGTTTCTAAATTAATGAATGAGGAGAAATTAAGTATTGAGAATGGGAAGGTTATTGTTAACCTGAAGGAACTCGGTTTCAACAAAGTTCTGGGTAGAGGTAGGATATCTATACCAATTAAACTAATCGCTCCATATGTTAGTGAGAGAGCTAGAGAGAAGATCGTTGAAGCTGGCGGAGAAGTAGTTGAACCTAGTAGTTAGCCTGTTATTATTAAAGGTTTTTAGATAGAATACACATATTCTTAACTCGTTGTTAAACAATGATTACTATTAGTACTATTGGTGTTTCTAATGGGTTTGTTAGACGTTATGGCTAAAATAGCTGAGTATATGCCTACTACCGAGAAACCTAAAGTTAAAGTAGGTTTATATGAGAGAATGTTCTGGACACTCATAGCTCTAGTAATATATATTTTCATGTCCAACATTCCACTCTACGGTATCGAGTTTCGAGGACCCGAACAGTTCCTTCTAGTTCAGATAGTTTTCGCAGCTCATGCTGGTACATTAATGGAACTAGGTATTGGACCCATAGTAACCGCTGGTTTAATAATGCAGATCCTTGTTGGCGCTAAAATGATTGATCTCGATTTAACGGATCCCGATGATAGAAAGAAATTCACATCTGCTCAGAAAACATTTGCAGTAGTTTTAGCAGCTATTCAGTCGTCACTATACTCTATAGCTTGTAGATACTGGACGCTTACGGGGCCGAACCCGATCATTCACTGTACAGCTCCAGTTATTAATAGAGTTCTGGTTTCAATCCAGCTATTTCTAGCGACATACATTATAATATTGCTTGATGAAATGATCCAGAAAGGATGGGGTTTAGGTTCAGGGATCTCTCTATTCATATTAGCTGGTGTAGCTACGACGATTATGTGGAATCTTCTAAGTCCAGTTGAGTATGGAGGAGCACCTGTTGGCTTCATACCATACGCATTATCCGCTCTGAGAGAAGGAGCTGGTTTATCTTCATTCCTAATACGACCTGGAGGTAGGGATTTGCTTGGTTTGATAATAACTTTCGTAGTGATATTGATCCTAGTATATCTTGATAGTATGAACGTATCGATACCTATAACTTCCCCTAGATTCGGTAGTATTAAATCTAGAATTCCACTTAAATTCCTCTACGTATCGAACATCCCCGTCTTATTCATAGGTATTCTCTACGCAGACATACTCGTTTTCGCATCCATATTTAGGGGATACCTGGGAGGATACATTCCTAAACAAGTTGTTGATATATTAGCTAAATATGATGAAACAGGCCATAGACTGGTCGGTGGTATAGCGTATTATTTATCTCCACCAAACGGTTTAATAGCAACTCTACAAGAACCTGTACATGCAATTATCTATAGTTTAGCAACAATAGGTTTAGCAGTACTTTTCGGTTTAATGTGGGTTGAAGTATCCGGTTTGAATGCTGAATCTCAAGCCGAAGAACTAATTAAGAGCGGTATGGAAATACCTGGTGTTAGGAGGAATCCCACTATTCTATCTAAAATGCTTGAGAAATACATTACGCCTCTAACTATACTTTCAAGCATAATTGTTGCTCTCATAGCTATATTAGCGGACGTATTGAGTGCTTACGGTTCAGGCATTGGTTTACTACTAGCTGTAGGTATTGTTCAGCAATACTATACGATACTAGCGTATGAAAGAACACTTGAAGCATATCCATTACTGAGGAAGCTTATCGGTGAGTAGCGTTCAACCCGGCTCTATTTCTCTAGCCATACTTATCGGTTTATCCTACTCTCTTCTAGGAGTTTCAGTAATGTATATTATAGCTAGAACAAGGTTCTTTTCTCAAGCATTAGTATATGCTAAGAGAGAATCGTTTGTTTTAAAACCTCGAAGTAAGGGTGATTATAGGAAGTTTAGGAGAGAATATGGTTTATTGAAGAGAACGCGTAGAAGACTCATATTCCTGTTCGCAATACATGTATTCGTATTCATATCTATGTATCTCTTAATGCTCTACACATTATCTATTGTTTTCCAGAACAACTATATCGTTGAAATACCGATACCAATACCTCTACTATCGTGGAAAACCGAGAACGGATACTATAACGTATGGATCCATACATTATCTCTAATAAGTTTTTTAACACCAGTTTATCTCTATATAAGAGTTACTAAAAAGTAATGTATGGTTAACACATTATGCCTAGACCAGCGTATAGGAGTAGGAGTAAACGTAGAGTTTATGTAAAAACGCCTGGAGGCAGACTAGTTGTTCACTACGAATCACGCAAACCCGGTTTAGCAACATGTGCATTATGTGGTAAACCGCTTGGAGGAGTCCCCCGCCTCAATTCATCGGAATTAAGGAAACTTGCTAAAACGGAGAAGAGGCCTCAGAGAACCTATGGTGGAGTACTATGTGTTAATTGTTTAGAAAAGCTTTTAAAGAAAACTATTAGGAGCACCCTAATTTCAACTCCTAGTTAAGGTATTAATATGGTTGTTATCGCTATAAGTGGACCTCCAGGTTCTGGTAAAACTACACAGGCTAAACTAATTTCTCAATACTTCAATTTAAAATATTTCTCAGCCGGAATGTTTTTCAGAGAAGTAGCTAGAGTTAGAGGGGTTTCGCTCGAAGAGCTTTCACGTATAGCTCTAGAGGATCCATCTATAGATATCGAAATAGATCGTTTGTCCATTAGAGAATGTTTAAAAGGAGATATCGTTCTCGATGGCCATATCACAGCATGGATTGTTGGCGATTTAGCTGATGTTAGGATCTATTTAACAGCATCGCTTTTAACGAGAGCTTATAGGATTTCGAAGAGAGATGGTATTCCTCTAGATAGAGCTGTTAGAGAAATTCTTGTTAGAGAGAATATTCAGAGAACTAGATTCATTAAATTCTATGGAATAGACCCACTGGATCTCTCGATATTCAATCTAGTTATTAATTCCGATAATATGGGTATTGAAGAAACTTTCGAAACAATCAGGGTTTTTCTTGAGAAAAGTTTAAAACGATAATGTAGCTATGAATAAGTCTCTACGATAATCCAGGTACACGGTGGTTTCTCTGCCAGCCATAGAGATAGGGAGGGTTTGTGTAAAAACTCGTGGTAGGGAAGCTGGTTATAAATGTGTAATTGTAGATATTATTGATGAGAACTTCGTTCTAGTAACTGGTCCTAAGAGCTTAACGGGGGTTAAGAGAAGAAGGGTTAATATTAAACATATTGAGCCTCTAGATATTGTTCTAGATATTAAACGTGGAGCTAGTGATGAAGAAGTATTAGCTAAGATTGAAGAGAAGGGTTTAGTGGATTTCATGAAGGAGAAGGTTAGGATCCAACCTCCTCTTCTCAAGATCTAAATATTTATCGATACGGTAGTCTATAATTGGGTTTAGTTGAGAAAGCTATACGTTTTATAGATAATTTGACTTTAAGGAGCGGATATAGTAACGATTGGTTTGTTTTGAGAGAATCCGATTCGGATCCACAGTATGGTTACCTACCATGGTCTAGACCTGTTGAGCAACATTTAAAATATGGCGTTATTAATTTAGATAAACCTCCAGGCCCTACTTCGCATGAAGTTGTTGCTTGGATAAAGAAAATTATGAGTTTAAGTAAAGCAGGTCATGGTGGAACTCTCGACCCCAAAGTTACCGGCGTATTACCTATTGGTTTAGAGAATTCTACGAAAGTTATTGGTTCGGTAATACATACTGTTAAGGAGTATGTAATGGTTATTCAACTACATGGCGATGTAGATTTTGAGAAATTTAGAAATGTTGTTGAGAACTTCAGAGGCTCTATTTATCAGAAGCCTCCATTGAGGTCTAGAGTTAAGAGAGCTGTTAGAGTGAGGAGGATCTATGAGATTGAAGTTTTAGAGATGAAGGATAAGCTTGGATTAATTAGAGTTTTATGCGACCCCGGTACATATATGAGGAAGCTTGCTCACGATATCGGTATTCTACTTGGAACTGGTTGTCACATGAGGGAGCTTAGGAGAATTAGGACAGGTCCTTTCAAAGAGGATGAAACATTAGTTACTATGCAGGATGTTAGTGAAGCGGTGTATTTATGGAGGAGTAGAGGTGTAGAGTCTTTATTGAGGAGAGTTGTTCTCCCAGTTGAGCAATCAATCGTTCATTTACCTAAAATTATGATTCTAGATTCTGCTGTTGGATCTATTGTTCATGGAGCTGATCTAGCTGTACCCGGTATTTCGAGATTAACTAGGAATATTCAAGCAAATAGTATTGTATCTGTTCTAACGTTAAAAGGCGAATTAGTTGCTCTGGGAAGGGCTTTGAAGAGTTTCGATGAAATCGTGAAACTTGATAAGGGGATTGTTGTTAAAACTCTACGTGTTGTTATGGAGCGCGGTCTTTATCCTCGATTATGGAGGAGTAGGGGTTGAATCACTATTTCAAACCGGGTTCTTATGGTAGGAAACGTTTAGTTTCTCTATATATTCGTGGGGTTTCGCTAGAGTTCATAACGTATACTTCATTATTCTCCGGTAGTGAAGTTGATCTTGGTTCTAAACTGCTCTTAGAGTATATTTCTATACCTGTTGATGGAGTAGTTCTCGATATTGGTTGTGGATATGGAGTTATAGGTATAGCTATTGCTAAACTAAATCCTAGATTAAAAATCTACATGGTTGATATAAATCCATTAGCTGTAAAAATCGCTAAATATAATGCTAAACTCAATGGTGTTGAGAATAGAGTTATTGTTTTAAAAGGCGATTCTTATGAACCTGTTGAAAACATGTTTTTCGATGCAATATACTCTAATCCACCGTTATCAGCAGGTAAGAACGTTGTGGAGAAAATAGTTATTGAAGCGCGGAATCATTTAAAACCAAATGGTTTCGCGCAATTCGTACTAGCTAGAGGAGGAGAATACATTATTGATAAAGCTAGGAAAAACTATAGTTACGTTGAACACGTAAGTAGAAAGGGATATATCTTAATTACCGTAAAACCATAATATATAACTAGAAAGCCGGGGTGCCCGAGCGGACTAAGGGGCTGGCCTTGAGAGCCAGTGGGGATAGCGATCCCCGCGCGGGTTCGAATCCCGCCCCCGGCGCTAACTTAATTATTTAGTTCACAACTGTTTCGTGAATAAAGGATTTAAAGATACTAATCCAATTCGTTGAAACCACAAGTTAAAAGTTAACAAATATGGTACAATCAAAAAGGCCGAAAGACCTAAATACGTAGAGATGTAATTCGTGAAACTTTTGAAATTAGGCTTCGCAACTGTTTTTGTGTGTTAGATTTATTGAGGTTTTTATTTAATCTAGATGTGAGCTTCGTGTCGCTGGGCTTGATGGGTGTTCATGACCTTCTGCTTAGAGTGGTTAGTAGCTACGGTGAAGCGCGAGGTAGGAGGTGTAATCTGTTCCAGAAAAACTTAGAGCGGGAAACGGAATTTATAAATACTTCGGTAATTCCGGTTTTCCAATATACATGGCTGGTCATGGAGAGAGGTTTTAGGAAAATCTTATATAAGTTATTCCAGGCTAACTAGAATTGGAGAGTGTGTTTCGAACAATTTACTAGTAAATTTACTAGTAAAATAATAAAATATAAATCCTATATATTTTGTTTCCATTAGTAGTGAAAATCGCAATAGAGGTGGGTTGGTTGAGTAAGTGTGGCAAGAAAGCTGTGAAGGCGGGGGAGAAGAAAGAAGAGAAGAAGGAAGTGAAGGAGGAGAAGAAGTAAGATTTGAATAAGATGCGGTAGTTTTCCTCTACTTTTTTCCTCATTATTTTTCTTTCAGCAATTAGATCTTTCAGCTACGATTCCATTCATTCTATTTAACACGGGTTACACTCTACGTGTTCTCTATAGATATTTCGACGAATTAGAATGTGTTCGGGATTTCCATGTCTTAACTATTCTTTACATCCACATATATTTTAGTTGATGTAAGTTGCTAAACAACTTTAATCGATGTGAAACTGAGGAGTTGAAGTTTTTGAATCAATTCAATTATGTTAGAATATTTGTTCCGGTGAAAGCGTTGAATTGAGTTGAAGTAATGATAGAGATTTGTTTTCATTGTATTGGTAGCCGCCGCCGGGATTTGAACCCGGGTCCTCCGCCTTACCAGGGCGGCGCTCCAGCCACGCTGAGCTACGGCGGCTCAATACGTTGTTTTTGTTATAAGTTGTTTATTACCTCTATATCATGTTTAGCATTTAAGAATTTCTCCACGTTACTCTACGTTCTGGGTTTCAATTCCTCGCTACTGAAAGTTATGAATCTGTTCCACGCTATGTGGGCTAGGAATCCCGCATCTATTTTTGGTTCGTTATCAACATACGCTTCCGATTTACTATGAGTATGAACTACTTCACCAACGAATAACGTGTGGTCTCCATAATCTCTTCTATCAATAACTCTACATTCGAGATTAGCTAGAGCTTCATTAATAATAGGTGCTTTAACAACAACAGCTTTACTGAAAGTTAGTTTAAGAACCTTGAGTTTAGCCGGTCCAGATAATGAACCGGCAATCCATACATCATCAAGTATTTTAATACTTGGAACGCTAACAACGAACTCTCCGTACTTAGAGATCAGAGTATGAGTGTATCTTCTAGGAGCAATAGATACTCCTAATATGAAGGGTTTAGCTGAGAGCGGAATAACCCAATCAGCTGTCATAACATTATATTCGGATCCGTAATCGCCAGATGTGATTAAATATGTTCTAAGAGGGTAGAGTAATCTATACGACATACGTATCACCATCTAGACGGTAATACTAGTAATAAGAGATTCAATTTAACAAATTTTACTTAAACTACAGTTAAGGGTTCGCAACTGTTTTTGTGTGTTAGATTTATTGAGGTTTTTATTTAATCTAGATGTGAGCTTCGTGTCGCTGGGCTTGATGGGTGTTCATGACCTTCTGCTTAGAGTGGTTAGTAGCTACGGTGAAGCGCGAGGTAGGAGGTGTAATCTGTTCCAGAAAAACTTAGAGCGGGAAACGGTAGTTAATAGTAGTGGGAGACCCGACCCCGGCTTAGAACCGCTACGGGGCCTCGCGGACCCCACAGCGGTTCTAACGTGGCTGGCTTAACTTCCGGGTTCGGTATGAGACCGGGTGTTGCCCAGCCACTATGGCCGGGTCGGGTCAGGTTCTACAGTATTATCTTCTCTGGGTTTATAACTCTTACTTCTTCTCAACACTATATATAGCTCTGATTTTCAAAACCCCTTTACCACATTTCGGACAAGTTCCTTTAATCATCGATATGAAATCTCCCGGTTCATATTCTTCTTCATAAGAATATTTACAGATTGAGCATTCCACTAGCTCTCTCGTCACATACTCTACTAATCTACTTCTTTTCCTAAACTCGGAGATTACGGTTATAATTAGCAATATTGCAAACAAGACTATCATTATGATAATATTATCTATTTGTTGATAGATCACTGTGGTATCCCCATGGAATTCCCTATTCCAGCAACAATGATAGTTGAGTTTGCATGAGTAGATTCATTTATGATCCTCCATAGAAACTCAACAGTTCTCTCGCAAGCTTCGTAAAGCTCTTTCTTCATAGTAGTTAAAGCCTCTTCTAAACTCATCTTAATAATAACGGCTTTTAACGGTATATTATATTTAGAAGCGGCTCTCTCAATAGCGATCTTTTCCGGACCAGGATCACCTATAGCTGCACCAACACCTTCAGCTAACTCACCGCTCCTCTCACCCTCGAGTCTAAGTGCAGCATCAATCGTTATTATCAGATCAACATTACCGCTGAGCTCATCTACAAGTCTTGACAATACGTTACCAGGTTTACCGACATTACTACCGGGTCCTTCAGCTTTAACTACGAATATCCTCCTATCTTTAACTCTAACTTCGACAACCGCTGTTTCATCAACTATTTTTTTCGAAACAACTTCCCCCATCTCAATAAGTTTAAGAGCTACTAATGGTCCAGCACCATCACCTATAGGTTTACCGGATAGGAAGGAATCTAGAGCTTTGTGATAAGTATTGATAATCCTCAATATTTGAGGCATAATGAAAACGAGATACTGCATTAATGGATAATTATTTTCTCTCTCACATATTATTATGTAGTGTCTCAAAATCCTATATATCTGGTTTAGAACACCATATATCGATAAACTAGATTCTAGAAGAGACCTTGTATAGGGGTTTACATTACCGGCATATTCTTGAACAATTCTACGAATCGAGGTATCGTATGTTCTAATCAAATGATCATATCTCTTAATAATATCGATAGGCTCGATCGATACGGGTTCTATTACGAAGTAATTTGCAATACGATTAATCAATAAACTAGGTGATTCAACATTAATATTCTTCAAAAAACCCTCAATTCTCCTACTATCTTCATCAATCATTCTCTTAATCATACGAAGCTTGAATTTGAGGTCGAAACTCCAGATCATCATTTGTAATCTATAGTAGAAGAATATTATTAGTATCCATATCAACCACGGGATAAACCAATACCAAGGTTGATTACTGCTAGACAACTCGTTATTCACTCATAAATAACTATCTGCTAAACACTACTGTTTATCAACCATAAAAGCATTTCTATATTAATGGATTATTTAAGGGTTGTTACATAAACCTCTCGTTCATGTATAACGAATGTGTGTTCGAATTGAGAAACCATCCCCCCACCTATCTCGACTAGAACAGGGTAGCGGTGGATTAAACCCATTCTATCTAGAGATTCAATAGCTTTTCTAACCGAGGTTGGGGAGCTTAGAGTATTGATATACCATCTTTCACAGAATGGTAGGGTTCTCCGACTGCTCCATATCGTCTCAATCAATATCCTAGTATCATTATCGGATCCCGCTCTCCTATATTTCCTAAGAGAATATATTGTTACCGTATCTGTTTCTCTCACATAACCCTTCCCATTAGTAGCGAAAGGTTCTATAGCGTAAACACCATCAGTTAACTTATGTAGATTAAATGGGTCGTGATGATTAGGTATAACTACTCCTGTATGTATAGTATAACGTTCAATACCGTGTCCACCGAGATTCTTAATAACTTTGTAACCCATACTACTGATCGTTTCTTCAATAACTTTACCTAGAAAACCCGTTTTAACACCTGGTTTTACGAATTCAATGACTTTCTCCAGAGCTCTTCTAGATGCTTCAACTAAACCTTCATATATAGGGTTGAAACTAATGGTTAATGCTGTATCAGCGATATAGCCGTCAATATGTACTCCAACATCGATCTTAACAACAGAGTTATCGGGGATTACGAGTTGATCATTAAAAACTGGAGTGTAGTGTGCAGCTATATCGTTAACACCGATATTTACTGGAAAAGCGGGTTCTCCACCTAGTTCTCTAATCCTATTCTCAATGTATTGTGCAATATCTATTAGTTTAGACCCCGGTTTAACGATTCTTGAAGCATCTTCTAGAACAACTCTAGCTATATACCCAGCTCTCCTGAGCCTATCCAGATCTAAACTCAATTCTATGAAAACCCTTTGCAATTGAGTTAACGATTTTATAGTGATACGTAATATCCATATTTAAAAGGTGGTTAACGTGGCTATAATTAAGTTCCTCGGTCACAGCGCTTTCGACGTAGTATTAACTGGGCTCGATGGTTCCGAGAAACATGTTTTAATAGATCCGTGGTTAGATAATCCTCTTAGTCCCGTTAAGATCAGCGATTACAGGGATGTAAAAGTTGATTACATAGTTGTTACACATGATCACGGGGATCACTTGGGTAACGCTATCGAATTAGCTAGGTTAACGAAAGCTAGAATTATTGGAATATACGAGATAGCTGAATACGCTGAACAACAGGGTGTAGAAGCAATTGGAGGAAACATAGGGGGCTTCCTGAACATAAATGACCTTGGATTCGTACTCACACCAGCAACTCATAGCTCCTCACGAGGAGCGCCAACAGGTGTAGTAATCGTTGGATCCGACTTAACGATATATCATGCGGGGGATACAGGTTTATTCAGCGAAATGAGTATAATAGGTGAACTCTATGCACCAGATATAGCTCTACTACCCATAGGTGGACACTATACTATGGATATTAGACAAGCAGTTAAAGCTGTTCAAATGATTAAACCAAAAATCGCTATACCAATGCATTACAATACATTTCCAGTTATAAAAGCTGATCCGGAGAAATTCAAAATAATTGTTGAAACACTAACTCCAAGTAAAGTAGTTATATTAAAACCCGGAGAACAATATGCTTATCCATAATGATTTAATACATAAAGATTCTGTAGAAGCTAATGCTCAGTAATACGTAGTAGAAGCTTCTAATGGGGGAATACGTGTTAATATAGCGGTATAATCGTTAAATAACTCGATGCATTAACCTAGGTATTTCCATATCATGTTGGGTTGTTTCATGAGATTTTCTGGAGAAACGTTATCTCTACGTATCGTGGTTTCAGGAATAGTCCAGGGCGTTGGTTTCAGACCCTTCATATACAGGTTAGCTAAAGAACTCAGTCTTAAAGGATACGTTGTTAACCTAGGCGGGAGTAGTGTTGAAATACGTTTAGAGGGTTCTAGAGAATCAATTAGAGAATTCATATTGAGATTAGATAGAGATAAGCCTCCCAAAGCATTGATCAAAGAAATCGTTATTGAAGAAGAAGAAATTGAGGGTTTCGATAGTTTCGAAATTAAAGATAGTGTTAACATTGTTATTCAAAGAAGCATGATACCTCCCGATATCTCGATCTGCGAATACTGCTTATCTGAAATTAAAGAACCTAATAGTAGGTTTTACGAATACTACTGGAATAGCTGTGCATGGTGTGGACCCAGGTTTTCAATGATCTATAGATTACCCTACGATAGAGCTAATACATCGATGTCTAGATTCAAATTATGTAACGAATGCAGTAGTAGCTACTCTAATCCATCAGATACTAGGAGATTCCACGCACAAGGGATTTCATGTTCTAAATGTGGTCCTAAAACATACGTATACTTACCTAATGGTGTTAGAATAGATATCGATGATCCTTTGAGATTCATAGCTTCAAAAATACTTGATGGCGCGATCGTTGCTATAAAAGGTATTGGAGGATACCATATTGCTTGTTTAGCTTCTAGAGACGATGTTGTGAAAGAACTAAGAGTTAGGAAAAAAAGGCTTTATAAACCATTCGCTGTAATGGCTAGGGATTTCAATGTCGTTGAAGAAATCGCTGTCCCTCTTCCAGGATCTAGAGAATTACTTGAATCTCCTCAGAGACCTATAGTCATATTACCTAAACGTAGAAGCTCACGTGTTTCGGAATACGTTTCGCCCGGTTTATCAACTATTGGTGTTATGCTACCATATAGTGGTTTTCAACACTTACTTATGAGTAGTATTCCTGAAGGTTTCTTAATAATGACTAGTGGGAATAAACATGGTAAACCGATGTGTAAGGATCTCGAGTGCGTTCTAACCGAGTTATCCGATGTTGTCGACTACATAGTTGAGCATGAAAGAGAAATCGTGCATAGAGTTGATGATAGTGTTTTGAGATTTACAGATGGTAAACCAGTATTTCTAAGGAGGAGTAGGGGGTATGTTCCAGAATGGATCGAGATCTCCGTAAAAATACCTGAAAGCGTAGCTGTTGGTGCCGAGCTCCAAGTTGCTGGCGCTATCGGTTTCGATAATAAAGTTGTTTTAACTCAATTCATTGGGGATGTGGATGAACCCGATTCTCTAAATGACTTGGAGAAAGAGCTTGAATGGTTTATCGACGTCTATAGGCTTAAACCTAGAGTTGTAGCTCTCGATAAGCATCCTCTATATCATAGTAGATTAGTAGCTAAAGCTTTAGCGGATAAGTATGGGTGTGAACTAGTTGAGGTTCAACACCACCACGCTCACGCTGTTAGTGTATTGGGAGAATTGGGTGCTGAACCAGACGATAAATATATTGCTATAACTATAGATGGAACCGGTTATGGAGATGATGGTGGAATATGGGGTGGCGAGGTTTTAATAGTTAGTTTCAGAGATTACAAGAGGATCGGTAGTTTAAAACCATACGTATTACCTGGTGGCGATTCGGCTACCTACTACCCCGTTAAAACTCTTGTTAGTCTATTAGCGTCATCAGGTTATGAATTTGGAGAAATCATTAAGCTTCTCGAGGAGAGAGATTTGCTAAGATACCTTCCACACGGATTGTTAGAAGCTGAATTAACTTTCCAACTAGCTAGTAGGGGGGAAGGCGCTGTATCTACGAGTACTGGTAGGTTACTCGATGCTTTCTCAGCATTACTGGGTGTGTGTAGTTTGAGAACATATGAGGGGGAGCCGCCTATGAAGCTCGAATCTCTAGCCGATATGGGCGGCGTTGTTCTAGATTATGAACCTAGAATAGAGTATTTCAATGATAGATTCGCTATTGATCACGCGGATCTATTGGAATGGGTTATTGAGAAAATAAATTATGCTAAGAGGGAGGATTTAGCTGCAACAATTCAGTACAGTATAGGTTTTGCTTTTGGAGAAATAGTTGTTGAATCAATTAAGGGTTTGAGGAATGTGGAGAATAAAGTAGTTGTATCTGGAGGTGCTGCAGTAAATACATACATAGTTAGGGGTTTGAAAGAAATACTGTTTAGAGAAGGGTTAGAATTAGTTTTACCTACACGGATCCCGCCTGGAGACGGTGGGATTGCTCTAGGCCAGATTATTGTAGCTTCATGCAGGGTTGGTTATTGTGAATAGGGAGAACGAGTATGATAGTTCGATTAGAGAATTCAGAGAATTCGGTGTTTTCATAGAGAAGTTTTTTAGAACTAATGTAGAAGCGGCTTCTAGACTAGTTGAGAAAATTAACGATTTGTCGAATAAGTTGTTCGAATCACATATATATACTGATCGTTTGAAAATAATGAATTTCTGCGGCACACATGAATGGACAGTGACTCACTACGGTTTGAGAAGCTTATTACCGAAAACTATAGATCTCGTTTCTGGACCTGGTTGTCCCGTTTGTGTAACTCCATCCCACTATATTGAGGAAGCTATTAAGCTATCTTTAGAGGGCGTCGTAATATATACTTATGGCGATACATATAGACTCAATACTTTCAGACCTGTGAAAGGAGCTAGATCCCTAAGTGAAGCTAAAGCATTGGGGGGTTCAGTAAAACTTGTTTCAAATATACTCGAAGCTATACGTGATGCTAAAATTCATGGTAAACAATCGGTATTCGTAGGCATAGGTTTCGAAACCGTAGCTCCAGGTTATGCTAGGTTAATTGATAAAAACATGTTTCCAAACAACTTCAGTTTAATGTGTTTAGTTAAATTAACTCCTCCTGCGATGTTCTATACTCTAGATATTTTGAGAGAGAAACCGATCGATGCACCAATCGCTGGCGTTATAGCTCCTGGACATGTATCGACGATAACTGGAGGTAAAGCTTGGGCTCCAGTAGCCGAGAATTATGGAATACCAGTTGTAGTATCTGGATTCGAACCCCTAGATGTACTACTATCTATTGTTGAGATATTGGAACAAATCCTCCAAGGTAGAGCTGAAGTATTTGTTGAGTACTCTAGAGCCGTATCTTGGCACGGAGATCTCGGTGCTCAACGTTTAATACATAAGGTTTTCGAAACAATCGATGATGCATGGAGAGGAATTGGTTTCATACCGAAAAGTGGGTTCAGAATTAGAGAAAAATATAGATTATATGATGCATTCTACCAATACAGTATTCGAGAAATTACTCCCGAGAACTGGAGTAGAGACCTCCCTCCCGGATGTAGATGTGCTGAAGTCACACTCGGTAAAGCTAAACCAACGGATTGCCCCCTATTCATGAAGTTCTGTAATCCGAGTAAACCTATTGGACCATGCATGGTTTCAATTGAGGGAACGTGTTCGATATGGGCTAAGCACGGCGGGGAAGGGTTAGCTGAGGATATTGCTAGAGAAGCTGGTTTAAAGTAAATTAAATATTTGAGATATACATGGATCCAGGAAGAGGTTTTGAAAGTGTGCTGGGGCACTCTCGCGGTAGTAATCGATGTTGAGGGGGAGTTAGCTAGAATCGATTATGGTGATGGTATTTTAAGAGAAGCTGTAATTGGGGTTACTGAAGATAGGATTCGTAGAGGCGATATTGTTATCGTCCACGCAGGCGTCATAGTTTCTAAAATCACTAGAGAAGGTTTATTGGAACAGATGAGGTTTCTCGAAGAAACCCTTGGAGAAGGTTTTGAAGAGTTATTGATGAAGTACAGTAACATACTGGTACTAGCGGATAAGATTAGTGGTGGGGATCGTTGAGTATCGGGAAAACCACACATACGAATTATATCACACTATCCCACGGTTCTGGAGGTGTTGAAACATTCGAGATCCTTAAGAGAATCGTTTTGTCTAAAGTAAAAGAAGAGTTGAAGAAAGTCGGTAGTGGAGTAGGTATAGATGTTCTCGACGATGGTGCTCTAATACCCATGCCTAACGGAGGCTACATCGTTGTATCAACTGATTCATATACTGTAAACCCCATTGTATTCCCTGGCGGTAATATTGGTAGTTTAGCTGCTTGTGGCTCGATAAATGATGTTTTAATGATGGGGGGTAGACCCATAGCTATACTCGATTCCATCGTTGTTGAAGAAGGTTTTCCTCTAGATCAGTTGGAAATGATTATGGATTCCTTCATAGAAATAGCTCATAGAGAAAACGTTGCTATTATTGGAGGAGATTTCAAAGTTATGCCTAAGGGTCAGTTGGATAAAATCGTTATTAATACAACAGCATTAGGGTTAACTAATAAACCCATAGTGGATAACGTTAAACCATCGGATAAAATAATCGTTAGCGATTACGTTGGAGATCATGGAGCAGTAATTATGCTCCTACAGCTGGGTTTAGAAAATAAAGTTGATGAGATAAGTAAGGGGCTTTTGAAAAGCGATGTAAAACCACTTACTAATTTAATGATACCTTTAATCGAGAAGTATGGTGAATACATTCATGCGGCTAGAGACCCGACTCGCGGTGGTTTAGCCGGCGTGCTCAATGAATGGAGTAGCAGGTCTGGATTACTAATTGTTGTAGACGAGAGCAAAATACCTATTCGTGAACCGGTCAAGAGATACTCCGATATTGTAGGTATAGATCCTGTTTACTTAGCTAGCGAAGGTGTAGCTGTATTATCGGTTGATGGAAGCGTAGCTGATGAAATAATTGATTTCATGGAGAAACTGGGTTTCTCCAACGCTAGAGTTATTGGTGAAGTTAAGTTCAGCGAGAAATATAGAGGTTATGTTCTCGCGAAAACACCTATTGGTGGCTTTAGACTAATAGATCCTCCTCGTGGAGAACTTATTCCGAGGATTTGTTAATACATGAAACTCGATTTTAGAGGAATAACGTTATGGAGGAAAGGAGTTGATGGAGTTGTTCTTAAGTATAGAGGAAGAACAATATGTATAGATTACTCGAATACTTATGAATGCAACTATACTCTAAATACTCGTTATCAATACAATCACGTTTTCCCAGAAATTAGCGATAGGTTGAATTTAGAGGGTTTAGTTGAAGTTATTGTTGTAAAAAGTAGTGTTGAAAGTAGTGGGTGTAGTATAGGTTACTTATTGTTCTTTAACAATGGATTTAGAGTTTACCATACTGGATACTCTTCCAGTATCGAGAACGTATTGAGTATTGAGAAACCGATTCATTTATTACTCATACCTATAAGTGGTGATGAAGCATCACCTGAAGAAGCTTGTGAAGTTGTTAAGAGTTTGAAACCAGTATTAACGATCCCTATAGGCTTCAAGGATACTAGGTTTTTCTATAAATTCAGAGATATTTGCCAACCATATACTCAAATCGTTTTACTAACATGTAGTTGAGCAGTAGTATATGTCTCGATGTAGGAACGTGAGATTGAATTAACCTATACGTCATTGTGTATCGCTTGGGGTGAGTAATGCATCCATATTTGAGAAACATAAAGATTGGTGAAAGAATTATACCACCTAGTTTGAAGTGGAAAACAATTAGTGTTGATGAATATAGGGTTATCTATGAGAAAAGTATTAGTAACGTAGTTGAATTCTGGAGTAGAGAAGCTAGGAAACTACATTGGTGTAGAGAGTGGAGAGTTGCTTTAGAAGGAGAACCTCCTAATGTGAAGTGGTTTATAGATGGATGTATAAGTCCATACTACAATGTTGTACTCAAACATAAAGATACCAGTATTTGGAATAAAATTGCTCTAATATGGGAGGGGGAGGAGGAAGACGTAAAAACCATAACTTATGGGGATCTCGATGATATGGTTGAGAGAATCTCGAGTTCTCTGTTAAACATGGGGCTAGATGGGTTCCAATGGTGTATAATATATACTCCTCCATTAATAGAATCAATAACGTTAATGCTCGCTCTAACTAGGCTAGGAGTTCCATTCGAACCCGTATTTACTGGTTTCGGTTTCCGTGAATTAGCTTCTAGAGCTATTCGTAGAAGATCGGAAACTATTGTTACAGTTGATGGATACTATAGAAGAGGTCGTGAAATCGATGTATTAAGCAATGTTAGGAAAGCTGTTGAGTATGCTAAACGAGTTAAGAGAATCATTGTTATTGAAAGAATCGGTTCTAGATCCTTTCGTGAGAACGAAACGAGCTTCGACGATCTTGTAGGTTCAACTGGTGTAAAGGGATTCCATGCATGCGTTAAATCCGATCATCCGTTATTCGGTTTACACTCGGGGTACGAAGACGATTTTAAACCAATTACACATGGAACCGGTGGTTTTCTAGTTCAGGTTTACTCGACTACTCAATGGTTAGGATTAAGGCCTCGTGACACATATTATTGTACGGTATGGCCTGGTTGGATAACCGGTATTAGCTACGTATTGTTTGGTCCACTAATGATTGGTTCAACCATTGTCCTATACGATGGCAGTTTGGATTACCCCTCCTGGAGCAGATTCTGGAGTATTATTGAGAGATACGCTGTGACTATATTACTAACTACTAGTGGCGCGTTGAGAACAGTTTATAAAAAGGAATCTGATTCGGTATTGAAACATAATATAGATACTTTAAAAGCCATATTAGTAACTGCTGAGCCTCTCGAAATCGATGTATGGGAATGGACGTATAGAGTTGTTGGAACAGGTTATACCCCTATGTTAGAATCTATACCGGGTAAACAAACGGGTAGAATACCTGTTGTAAACATGTATATTCAGAGTGAGATAGGTAGTTTCGTAACCGGTAATTTATTGAATTATACTTTCCCGCCCATAGCCCCCGGTTCAACGGGGCCTCCAATACCTGGTTTCCACGTAGATATCGAGTATGAATTCGAGATTAACGGGTTTAGAATAGGTAGGGTTGTTTTGAGAAAACCATGGCCAGCCATGCCGATCGATTATCCCGAGGAATTCGCTAGAGCATGGTCTAGAGGCTACTACGATACTGGCGATATAGGATTTATGGATAGAGACGGATACCTTTACGTTCTAGGTAGAGCCGATTGCGTTATGAAAATAAGTGGTTTTAGAATTAGCCCCGGAGCTATCGATAAGTATTTGGAGGAAGCGCTGGGTAAGAGAGTTTTAACTATCGGTTACCCAAATGAATTAAGATTCGAAGCACCTTTACTATTCGTTGATGAAGAAGTCGATGAAAATAGAGTTAAACAATTAGTTAGAGAACTTCTAGGTCCTATTGCTGACCCAAAAACTGTTCTGAAAACACCGGGTTTACACAAAGTTAATAAAAATGAAGTTAAGAAAATTCTAAAAAGATCCATTTGGCTAGAGGGAAAGCTCGATTACAGTGAATTAATACGGATAATCTCTAATAATTAGTTCTTTAAACAACAATGAATTAACATGTCGGGGGATCCTTCTAGGTTTAAGTAACGGTTTTTACCTTAATTGTTGAAATTATTTTCTAAAATTCATGTATTATGGGTTTAGAGAACGAGTTAATAGGGGGTTTTGTTGAGTATTGACGAGAAGATTTCTAGAATAATTAAGAACACTCTCGAAGTCGTCACTATTGATGAATTAAAGAATCTATTGAGTTCGTCGAGCAAAGTTAAGGGTTATATTGGTTTCGAACCCAGCGGTTTAGTCCATATTGGTTGGCTTATATGGATGTTTAAAGTTAAGGATTTGATAGATAGTGGCATTGAATTCTACGTTCTTGAAGCAACTTGGCATGCATATATTAACGATAAACTTGGAGGGGACTTGGAACTCATTAGGAAAGCTGCGCGTTATACAAGGGGGGTTATGGATGCTATCGGTATAGATGTGAGTAGGATTAAATTTGTTGATGCTGAGGATCTAGTTTCAGATAAAGAATACTGGAGTATACTTGTTAAAGTTGCTAAGAATACGACGTTAGCTAGAGTTAAACGTTCATTAACGATCATGGGTAGAGCAGCTAGCGAAGCTGAAACTGATTTCTCTAAACTAGTTTATCCCTTGATGCAGGTAACCGATATATTCTATCTAGACTTGGATGTAGCTTTAGGAGGGATGGATCAGAGGAGAGCGCATATGCTAGCGAGAGATGTTGCGGAGAAACTCGGTTTCAAAAAACCAGTAGCTATACATACCCCTATTTTAACGGGTTTACAGGGTTCTGAGAAGAAGCTAGCTACAGCTGATGTAGAGGTAGATGAAGTTTACGTAGAGGTTAAGATGAGTAAGAGTAAGCCTGAAACCTGTATATTCATTCATGATTCGCCTGAGGAAATCACGTCGAAAATTATGAAAGCATATTGTCCCCCTAGAAGCAGCTTCCTAAACCCTATTCTTGAGATAAACAAGTATCTTCTCTTCGCACAAAATGGATTTGTTCTACATATCGATAGACCTCAACAATATGGGGGTTCAATAGATATCTATAGTTATGAAGAACTGGAGAGAAGATATTTAGCAGGAGAAATCCATCCATTCGACCTCAAGAAAGCAACTGCAGATTCTTTAATTAAGTTAATTAATCCGATCAGAAATAGGATATTATCAAATCAGGAAATGAGGGGTTTGCTCGAAGACCTGAGTAAAGCCAGTATCACGAGATGAATATCCTCGTTCTCCAAACCAACTGGTGTTTTACTCATGGTTAAGTACCTCATTAGAGCTAGAGTAGAGGTCGAAGGAATAGTTGATAAACACGATATTATTGGTGCAATATTTGGGCAAACAGAGGGTTTATTCGGCGAACAATTCGACCTACGCGTTCTCCAGGAGAAGGGGCGTATAGGTAGAATCACTGTATCAACTAAATCCAAGAATGGGAAAACAATAGGTTTAATTCAAATACCAAGTAGTCTCGACCGCGTTGAAACAGCTCTTCTAGTAGCTCTAATAGAATCTGTGGATAAAGTTGGCCCTTACGATGCGAAGATCACTTTAGTAGATATCATTGATATAAGAGTTGAGAAGATCAAGAAAATCGTTGAGAGAGCAGCTGAAATAATAGAGAGGTGGTTTAGAGGTAAAGCTCCAGACCTTAAGGAGATTCTAAGTAAGCTTCAGGAGAAGCTTAAAATACCTGAACCCATAACTTATGGGCCGGAGAATCTACCGGCTGGGCCCGATATCGATAAGAGCGATACAGTAATAGTTGTTGAGGGTAGAGCCGATGTCGTTAATTTATTGAGATATGGTTATGGTAATGTTATAGCTATTGAGGGAGCTAGGAGAATTCCGGAAACAGTTAAGGAGTTGTCTAAGAAGAAGAAAACTATAGTTCTCCTAGATGGAGACCATGCTGGAGACCTCATTCTAAAAGAGATTTTGAGAACTATTAAGGTTGACTACATAGCTAGAGCTCCTCGAGGTAAGGAAGTTGAGGAGTTAACTCAGAAAGAATTAGTCGAAGTTCTCGAGAAAGCAGTATCTATAAAGGATTATTTAAGTTCACTATCGAAGGAGGAGGTTAAGGATATTGATGAAGTTATTAGAATCCAGGAGGAGCTACATGGCGTAAAACTCGTTGAGCTAGAGAAGCCTAGAATTGAGGAAACAATATCTATTCCAAACACGGTTCTAGAAACTATGAAATCATTAATCGCTACATCCGAAGCTATAGTTTACGACGACCAGTGGAACGCTATGGATAGAATTCCCGTTAGAGACCTCGTACCATATCTAGATACTTCGGGGAGGAAAGTTCATGCTATAGTATTCGATGGCGTAATAACCCAGAGACTTCTGGATAAGGGTGTTGAGAAAGGAGTTAAGGTAATTGTAGGCGCTAGATTAGGTAGAATTACGTACAAATATAGTGATATAGTACTACTCACATTCAACGACCTCTTATCCCAAAGTTAACTCTTCTTCCCAAAATCGAATAATGTTTTAGTCGTTGTCCCCTTCTTCAATTGATTCTCCGTTACACCGAAATACTCTAGAACTCTCAAAGCTGCAGGTATGATCTGTTTATCAATATAGTAGTTTATATCGATCTTGTCGAAGCTCAAATTCTTCGTTGAAACATAAGGTTCAACTCTTTCAGATACTTTACCGGCACCTTTGAGAACAACATAACCGATCTTATCCCCCACTCCAACTTTATAACCCATTTTCATCAATTTACGAGCTGCTACAACATGTGGTGCTTCAGCAGCGTATTCTTCAAGCTCTTTACCTAGAGTTTTCCATATAACTAGCTTTTCGAAAGGTATAGAGCCTTCTTTAAGTTTCCCAATAACTTCTCTAACATAATCTACTGCTCTAGAGACCGAACCTTCTTTTAACAATATAGCAATAGTTTCCTCCTGTACATCCTTAGCAACCTCAGCCCAATCCCCCCTAACCGCTTCGAATCCAACAATATCTATTTTACCATCAATTGTTAAACCAGCATATCTCTTCTTAGCTTCTGAGAAGAACACTTTCTCATAGATCTTATCGATCTTTATTTCAAAACCGAGTTCTTTCTCAACGATCTCTATGAGTTTCTTAAGCTTAGCTTCATCATATTCCACGAATAGCGAATCGGTATCTCCATATATAACTTTCAAACCTAGTTCTCGAGCTATAGAGATCGCTTTACGAATAGTTTCTCTACCCCAAGCAGTTACGGCTTCAGCACATTCTCTACAATACCATCTAGCGCCAACCCACCCCATGTATCCATAAGTTGCGTTAGCAATAATTTTAACAGCTCTCTGCCTCTCATCTAGAACTCTGTATTCAACAGAATCCACACTATATTTCTTCATTTCACTCCTAATTCTCCTCCTCAATTCAAGTAATGATTCAAGCACTCTTCTAAAGAAACCGGGTGGTTCTCTATTGAAACAAACATTAATCTCTGGAGCTACGTTGTGTCTATTGTGATCGCATCCATTCTTAACAATAGTATCTGAACCAATATTGTATTTAATCATGATGTTAGGATACATACTTGTAAAATCCAGTACAGCGATTCTACTATGCACTCCTTTTAAAGGATTTAAAACAACTGCTCCACGATAAGGCTCATATGGTCTCTCAATTCTAGATGGTGCTAGCTCACCATACATAAAAGCTTGTTTCATAAGAAACCACTCTACTCTAAAACCAACGCTAGCTGCGCCAACCTGATCAAGGGGTAGACCAGTTAAACTAGAGAGGTTCATAGCGAATGGTAGAAACTTCATTCCCAAACCATACGTTGATTTAACATCATCAAGATTATATTTGAGTATAATTTCCCTCTTACTCGGATCCTTCCAATAAGCAGGCATATCTGTATAGTCAATTAAAACCCTCTCATCCTTCTTCATAACACCGAGGTAATCAGCTATGTTCTCTAGAGACTTGATCTTAACTTCCTGGATCTCTTCAGCGAAATGGTATACGTCGAAACTGATCCTGCCGGCTATAGATACGTGTCCATAAGTACTGGTGCTGGGGGGTGAGTTAGCTTTTCTAGATATATCTAGTTCTAAACCTAGAATTTTCGATCTCTCTAATAAATATGGCCAATCGAAACTATCGCTATTGTATCCAACAATTATATCTGGATCGTAGTTTCTAACGTAATTTATGAATGAAGCTATAGCTTCTCTATCATCCCTATCCTTAGCTATAAATTGCTTAACATCCCCATTACTATTCATAACTCCAATAACTACAACTGGGTCTCTATGTGGTTTAGGAGAACCAGCTTCACTTAAAACCTCGATGTCGAAAGCGAGGATCCGTAGATCGCTTGGCGGAGAAGTATCTTCAGAACTATAGATTGAGCCTTCTATTTCAAACTCAGCATCAACTCTAAATCTAGGTTCTCGATGAACCTCCCTTACTTCAGCAATATGCCAACTACATGGTTTGAGATCGTGGTCGATAACGTATCTTAAACTAAACCTAATATCTGCTTCTACAACATCCTCGATACAGTCTAGTTTTCGTATTACTTCTCTGTATTTCCTAACATACTCTGGAATTAATGTAGTTATCTTAATCGCTTTAACTGGTTTGCCGAAAAACTTCTTATCTAGAACATCAACGTTGAGTATTGGCGATGATGGGTCGGATAACGATTTAATACTTGAAACTACTTTATCTAATTCACAGCCTTCTTTGACTACAGCGTAGAAGTATGGTCTAAACCTCTTATCTTTAATAACGATTCTCTTACCGTCTCTAGTAATACCCCATATTATGATAACGGGTTCTCTACCCTGAACTTCATAAGTTATATCTAAGAAGTAGAATTCGAGTTGCAAAGTTTACACCAAACCTATTATATATTTTTGATTATTATCATCCTAAATATTCTGAACTATGTAGCGTGATTAGTATTTGAAGATCTTATCTATGGATCAGAAACGTGGATATATAGAGCTAGTTGTAGAAAACGATACCGATATATGGGTACTCTACACTATTCTTGAAGAGAAGGATCTAGTATCTGCTAAAACAACTAGAGACATTAAGTTTGAATCGGGTTCAGAAAGGGTATCAATGACTCTTACCGTCAGAGTCGAGAAAGTCGAGTTCCAACCTTTTAGCGATAAATTGAGAATACATGGAGTTATAGTTGAAGGACCAGAGGAGTACGGCGTTAAAGGTAAGTATCATACTTTGAGTATAGGTATTGGAGATAAAATAACTATTTGGAAAGAGAAGTGGTTTGAACATCAAATTAAGAGATTAGTGGAGAGGAGGGCATTATCGAGAATACTTGTAACACTATTCGACTACTATAGTGTTTGCATAGCTATAGCATCTGAACAGGGTGTTAAAGTACTTGAAGAGAGTGACTCCGGCGTACCTAGTAGAAAGGATCGTGGTTCTATAGATGAATTCATGAAGAACTATATGTTCGATCTTGTGGATACTATAATCAAGTATATTGATAACTCTGGTGTTAATCTGGTCCTAATCGCTAGTCCTCTGGATTACGCTAAGAAATTAAAATTACTTCTAGCGGAGAGAAGAAAAGATCTTAAGATATACGTTGACCACGTCTCCAGTGGAGATTGTTCATCTCTTAAAGAAGCATTAGCTAGAGATTCATTTAAAGAAATCGTTAGAGATGCTCATTTCGTTAAAATACAGGATATTCTAGAGGAGTTCAAGAAACTTCTAATAGATAAGCTGGAGTACGTTGCATATGGGTTAGAAGAAGTTGAAGAAATGGTTTTAAACAATGCTGTTTCAAAACTACTGGTTTCCGAAGAACTCATTAAATCATATGAAACAAGTATTAGAGCTAGAGTTGAGAATATGCTTGAAGAGGCATATGTTAGAAGAGCAGAAATATATATTGTCCCCAGAGAACACCCTGTTCATGTTGAAATAAAGGGTTTTGGTGGAGTAGTAGCTATCCTACGCTACCCTGTTTATAGATAGTGTTCTCGCTACATTCTATCCTTTAAACTCTCTTTTATAATACTGTGTTTCTTCAATATATTCTCTAAAGCTTCTTCAAAAGTTTCTTCTGGATTCAACACGTACTCTACGAATATACCTGTTCTACCGATTTCATCTCTCCTACTTAGAACACTTACTCTCTCATACACTGTTTCTATACTAATCCCTAGTTTTGAAGCTACGAGATTCTCGTACCCCATTATACTGAACTCTACATGTCCTTGTTCAGTGGGTTCTATGAACATTAGTTTCTTATTCACACCGGGAACTCTTTTTTCTTTAAGTAATTCATTTAGATCAATTATTCCACCGAATTTGTAGAATTCGAATTCTCTTGGTTTATATGGGTATAGTGGGAAACTTATAGTTCTCTTTTCTTCACTATCTAGAACTATCTTAGCTTTCGGAGTACAGGTTGGTGTTGCAACTATAATGTATCTAGCTATAACTTCGATATTGTTTTCTTCAAGAACGTGTTCAACAAGGTATGGTGGAATAGGGTCTAGTATAACTATATCAACATCACTGTTTTTCTTAACATCACCTCTAGCTACACTACCATGAACATATGCTTCAATACCTCTCTTATGGAGGACCTTTAAGATCTCGATAGCAATGCTCCTCAAATCTCTAAGTAAACGCCAATGCTCATCACTATAATTCACAACCCGATACTCGCTTCTACGCGTTATCTTCTCTCTAACCATATAGTTCATTATCCTCGAAAACACTAAAATACTATTCTAAAATAACATATTTGGATTACCAAATCAATTATTAATTAGCTCCAGTCGTGATTATGAAAACATTATTGTTAGAAGTATTATTCAATTGCAGGATTCGTCGATGATGGTGTTTGTATTGAACGGTTTAATCATGTTTATATTGGTTCTAACATCTTTTTGGGTTGTTCTAAACGTTCTATACATTCTCTTTAGGGAGAAATTTGTTTCAAAAGGATTTAAACTATACTATGGTTTACTTCTCGTTTATAAGAAAGAAGGTTCTAGTTTCAAATCTATCCCAGTCTTCGGGAAATTGAGTTATTTATTGATCGCTTTATTCGCTGCAACACTAATGTACTTCTACTTAACTCTAGTATTGAACATTATTAGTAGATTATCCGGTATAGGAGGTTTTATTAAACTAGTAGTTCCCGGCGTACACGTTAGAGGAATTAATCTAGTGTACTTCATAGTATCCCTAATAATAGCAGCAATTGTTCACGAATTATCTCATGCTTTTACAGCCAGAACTCATAACGTTAAAATTAAATCGATTGGTTTCGCAGTACTCCCCGTTCTAGCATTAGCGTTCGTTGAGGTTGATGATGAGAGTTTTTCTAAACTATCTAGGAAATCCAAATCTTCAATACTCTCTGCAGGTCCTGTTTCAAATTTCCTACTTGGTTTATTGGCTTTGATTATTTCAAGCATATTAATAGATCCGTATGGTTTAGTTATTGTTGAAACGGTGAAGGGGGGTTTTGCGGAGGAAATCGGTATTAAACCATACGATACAATACTAGCTATAAATAATCAACCCATTAATATCAGTATTCTACGTTCCTACATGATCACTAATGAAGAAATTAATTTAACGTTTAGTATTTTGAGAGGCGGTGAAGTATTGGTTATTAATGCTGTTAAACCAGGTAATATCTCTCAACTAGGTGTTTACATGGTTAGTAAACCTAGAGATACTATGGTTAAACTAATGGGTTTGAAAACATCGCTAGAAACACTCTCATTCATAAATTGGTTCCATATAGTTAACGTTAGTTTAGCATTCATAAATGCATTACCTCTATTCATAAGTGATGGTGGGAGAATAGTGTATGAAGTATTGAGGAACAAGAAGCTGGCTACAGTTATAAATATCTCTACTCTAATCCTCTTATTAACTTCTATTCTATCTTCAACAATACCCCTAAGTTGAAAACCATAAATAGGGGTGTGAAGTAAATATACACATATTAGCCGCGAGCCGTAGGTAGGGCTACCGTTAAACGGTAGCCAGAAGAACCGCATAGGGTTATTAATCGAAACATCAACCCCCACGCTAACGATGAACCCCGCCCCACGGGGTCGGCGGTGGCGGAGCCCTCTCTGGAGGGAGGGGGTTAACCGCCTTAACCGGGGGAACCTGGCCAGGTCCGGAAGGGAGCAACCTAACCTCGGCCGTCGACGTTCGTGGGTCTACGGGGTTGAGGATCGCGTGGTAAGGCTCTGGTGTTTCGATTAATAACCCTATGTGGGGCTGCGGCTCGCGGCTTCCCATACATCTAGCGTTTTTAATCCGGATCCAGTTAGTGGAATTAGAATTGTTTTGTTTCTCAAATCCCCTCTTATTCTCCTATAAACTGCCCATACTGTTGCTGATGTTGGTTCAACTATGAATCCCATTTCATGTAGTTCTCGTAGAGCACTAAGTACATCGTCGTTATTAACTAACTCTACTCTAAACCTATTAGTTGAAATTACATTAACGATTTCATCTAATCTAGGCGGTTTAACAACCATTATTCCATCAGCTAACCATGATTCACCACAAGCTCTATAACCATAGATCATTTCATAAACAGGCTGAACACTACAGCCCTGGATAGCAATGAAGTACGGTATTCTAATATTGTTCTCAATTAAGCTTAGATTTCTGAAACCCATATGTAGACCTAGAAATAATCCTCCAGAACCAATAGGTGTTAGAACAACATCCGGTACTCCAAATTCTTCGTAAATTTCGTAAACAATTGTTGATGCACCCAATATGTAGATGGGATTCCACGTATGTGCAACGTAGAACGAGTTGTTCAGAGATTCAGCTACTTTAAGAGCAGCCTCTTCTCTATTCTCCGTTTCAATAACAGATCCTCCTAATGCTTTAATCAAGAGTTTCTTACCTCGAGGCGCCGTTTTCGGCATATAGATCGAGCATTTCATACCATATAGTTTAGAGTATAGTGCAACCGATACACCAGTATTACCACTAGTATCTTCAACAACGCTCTTATAACCCAAACTATAAGCATACGTTAATGCTAACGAGGAACCCCTATCTTTGAAGCTTCCAGAAGGGTTGAGATACTCTAGTTTAAATAAAATTTTATTAATACCATCTTCGTAGAAAACGAGTGGAGTAGACCCTTCTCCCCGGGTTTTTATTGGTGAGAATGGAAGCATACTTGAATATCTAGCTAAACCCCTCCCACCAACTGGTTCAAACCTCTTCTCGTAATCTAGGTTGAGAGGTTTTCCGCAAACGGGGCATTTCCAATAATAGCTTAACCAAGCGTTTTCTCTAAAACCACAATTACAGCTCCAATAAATATCCTTTTTCAAAACAATCACCGTTTCTTCCACTTTACGAGAATACTATATGCAATTTAATTATCTAATGTTACCGGTTCTGTAGTTTATGAAATATAGTTAATTAGATGAAGAATTGGAACAGTATTTGAGTACTATTATGGTGAAAAACGATATGTGGAGGTTTATTTTAGGCTAGAGCTTTAAGAGCGTTTTCAGCCATATCCTTAATCACTATGTATGGATCGTTTGCTTTAACAATAGCTGAAGCTACGAGTACACCAATAGTTCCTAGTTTTATAGCTAGGTACACGTCTTCACCAGTACTTATACCCGCACCCGTTAGGATCGCTACATTGGGGTTCACTCTCCTCACGATATCAACACTATTCGTTATAACTTCCGGTTTAGCCTTACTCACCGGTATGCCTGTTCCAATAAGTTCAGGGGGTTCTATAGCAACCATATTTGGAGATAGAACAGCTATAGCGGCGGCTATTAGAGGTTCGTCAGCACATACCAGAGTTTCTAAATTATTCTTCCTAGCTCTATTAATTAACCAATGTATTTCGCTAATCTTAAGCTTATGCTCACTATGGTTTAGAATAATTCCATCTACACCAACCGTTTTCAAACCCTCTACGGGTATAAAACCAGTTACAGCACCTGGTTCTACGGGGTCAGCGTGTTGTGCATAGACTTTAACACCACTACCCTCTACTACCGATTTAACTCTAGCTATCTCTGTGAACGGTGGAGCCAGAATTATCTCTACACCGGTTTCTTCATGAACCTTGACGGCTGCACTAGCTAGTCTAAGAGCATTTTCTCCAAAACTATGCGGGTAGTATGCTTTATAATTGATAGCTATAACGGGTTTAACGCTACCCATAGAGACACCTAGATGAGCGTGGCGATGGAGTAGTGGTGTTTAAAAAAGATCTTTATTCGAAATGCTTAGCTATGCTTAACACTAGGTTTTTTCTCCCCAGTTGCTACGAATCTATTCTTAAGCTTCTCCAGTACAGCTGGTAGTGTAGTGTATTCCATTTCCTCAGGCCCTAATCTATGCGGCATGAATGGACCATGTCTCCTCATATACTCAGCTATTAATTGAGCGATTCTTCTAGTTTCATCGAATGCTACGTCATCGAATAGATCTACTGGACCTATTAATTTACCTCTAGATATGTTCCAGCCTAGAGCAATTATTCTGGGCGGTCCATCGAATCTCGTAACTTTAGCGTATCTCATAGAGACGGGCATTAATGGACCCATGTGGCTTCCACGCATCCATCCAGCTACTAAATGTGGGAATGCAAATGCTTCCAGTACTTCTCCAACAGCTGGTAAACCATGTTGTGTTCTAACAATAGCTACCGGGTCGTCTTTACCAACGTATCTACCAGCTATGAGGTTAAGTCTCTCGACACTAACTACAGCTGCTTGTAAACCATCCGATTTCCTATAGATCCTCCTTATAATATATCTACCGGGAGTTCCAATTAATGCTAGAATATCGTACATCTCTTCGGGTGAGTTGAGAGTAACTGATCTGGCTTCATAAACATCAAATATTTCGAATATAAAGCCATCATGCATCTTGGGGTCGATGACTAGCCCTGCGGTGTTGAAGGGGTCTGCGAATACTCTGAATAACGGTAAGTTGAACGCGCCGGGTTCAGTCTTATCAGCGTGGAAAGTTATTATGGGTTCTGAAGTTCTCTCAACCATCTCGATCTCAGCTACACCTGGACCAAGACCCCTCACGTTACCTGAGAACGATTCGCTTAATAGGTCTTGTCCAGCAGCGTATAGTTTCAATTCACGAGCAACTTTAGCAGCTGCTTGGAACGCTTCCCATGCTAAACCATGTATATCTGGATTATCCACTCCTTTCTTATGAGTAATTATTAACTGTATATCGTCGCCTACATGCGTAACGTAGAAATCTATAATTAAACCCTTACTCTTAGCTTCAGCAAGTATCTTGGTAGCTATAGCCAATTGATCTGGGTGAGGCATGTGATGACCAGCTATACTACCAACATCTGCTTTTATTATAGTTAAAGTGATCTTTTCTTCACTACTCACGACGAATCAACCATAGAGATTTTGTTTAAAATGAATTATTTAATTGTTTAAAAACTTATCATCGTGCTATTAAGGACATTTTTAATCATACAAGTAAATCCGTATTACACGCATAATTATTGGATAAGCGTTTTTGAGAAACGAATGTTTAAACAACGTAGTATTTACCAGTACTCTTCTGCTCTCTATCCAGAACGGAACCAGGTTTATTGACTCGAGGTCTACCGGATTCAATATCTTTCCTCATAGTTACATTTATTTCTTTAAGCATATCGTTAAACCCTTCAACCAAACTAATGGGTTTACCAGCTTCTCCACGAACACCCGGTTCTCCGGTGAAAACCATTAATCTAGTGCACATGTAGTTAAGCATCATGAGATCATGTTCAACAACTAGAGCAACCTTACCTCTCTCCTCGATAATTCTCTTAATAAGTTTAGCTACAGCATACCTCTCCTCAACATCTAGATAAGCGGAGGGCTCGTCAAGCAAATAAATATCAGCTTCTACGCCAAGCGTAGATGCTATAGCTAACTTCTGTAGCTCCCCACCACTAAGCTCCCTAACTTTCCTGTATAAAAGCTTGTTTAAACCCAATCCACGTACAAGTTCATCGTACAACCAGTTCGAAGGATCTAGCAACAATTTATTCGTCGACTCCAAAGTTTCACGAACAGTTTCTCCTCTAAAGATCTGTGGCGTCACTTCTTGCGCTTTATAACTAATATCCCTACTGGTAATCAACACTTCTCCAGAATCCGGTTTAACTACTCCAGCAAGTAAATTTATAAAAGTTGATTTACCAATACCATTGGGGCCCACAATACCGATTACTTCAGATGCGTAAACATCGCCTTCCTCGACCACTAATTCGAAACCACTTGATTCATATGTTTTAACTAATTTACTCCATTTAAGTAATGGGTACTCTCTACCAGTAGCTCTACTCTCAAGAGAAGGTGTTCTGAAAACAATAGGTTCTTTCCTAATCCTCATGTTTTCCGCTGGAAGGTAACCCTCGAGATAATTGTTAATTCCCGTTCTAACACTATAAACTGACGATACTATTCCATAAACACCTGGTTCACCATAAATTACCGATACATAATCACTAACGTAGTCTAGAACAGTTAAATCATGTTCAACGACTACGATATATTTCTTATCCGGATCTATGAATTCCCTTATAGCCTCGGCTACTCTAACCCTCTCTCTAATATCTAGATAACTACATGGTTCGTCGAAGAAGTAGGCATCGGTATTTTTAAGTAAAGTAGCCGCTACTAAGAATTTCTGTAGTTCTCCACCACTAAGCTCCCTAACATCTCTGTCAAGCAAATGCTTCAAACCTAATTTATCAACTACTTCCTTAACCATACCCCTCTCATCAGCTTTCCTTAGCAAATCGATTACTCTACCTTTAAGAACGCTGCGTGCATAACCAACGTACTGGATTTTAATAGCACTCCTCAATTTACCATCAGCTATTTTTCTCAAATAATTCTGGATTTCCCTTCCTCTAAATACAGCTATGATTTCATCCCAATCAGGAGGATTACTCCATCTTCCAAGATTTGGTTTTAAACCACCCGATAATATCCTTATACAAGTTGTTTTACCAGAACCATTCCTGCCAATAACACCTAGTACCCCTCCTAAACGTGGAGTTGGTAGGTTATATAGTTTAAACATGTTTTCTCCATATCTATGGACAACGTTTTTCTCGACTTCGTCTGGAACGTTAACAACACTAATTGCTTTCGACGGGCATTTCTTAACGCATATACCGCAACCTATACAAACCTCTTCCTTTATAACGGCTCGTTTAGACTCCTGATCAAGTTCTACTGCTTTAACAGATTTAGTTCTATTAATAGGGCAGAACCTTATACATTCAAGATTACATTTACTGGGTTTGCATAAATCCCTATCTATTACTACAACTCTAGCCAATACGCAACCCACCTATACGAAGTTATGCTTAACGTTAAAGCCCGGCATACGTTATTTAAGTAATTATTGATGATGATTGGTGACGGCTCAGACTGTCTATAGGGATGATGAATATTTAGAATCTGAAATACCACGTGTATAATCATTAACGAGACTAAAATACGCATTTACTCTTCTTCTTCGGACTCTTCTTGTAGAGATTCTAGTAGAACCTTATAGTACTCCTGTAGCATTTCCCTATCTTCCTCGCTAATCTTAACCTTCTTGCTCTCACTAACTTTTGAAGTATGTAATCTCTTGTTTGAACCAATAGAGTACTTTACTTTATAACTTCCAAGATCTCTGGAAGCAACAGTTGTTTCATAACCACATCGTTCACAAATAAGTAATAAACCGTTCTCACCGCTCTTCTTGGGTAGAAGAGGTGCACCACATTTTGGACAGAACTTAACCATTTTAACACCATTATCGCTGATACAAGATTTTAATGTGTAGATGTTTTACAAACAGTTTTAAATCTAGCGTTTCTCCGTATTAATGCTTTTCCATGTAGTAAACTTATTAATCTGAGAAGAAAATGGTTATGCAAGAGAGGAGAATGCCGCCGTAGCTCAGACTGGTAGAGCGCCGGCCTCGTAAGGTTTAGGTGGGTGTGAAACCGAATTCGCGGAAGCCGGTGGTCGCGGGTTCAAATCCCGCCGGCGGCTAATGGCTACTTAGTTTGTTCCTTATATTCTTTAACAAGTTCTTCTATAGCTTTGGGTACTGGAGATGTTGATACTAAGTAGCCTAGATAACCGAGTATTCCAGATATGATCAGTATTATAGCTAGAATAGTGTATCTAATCAGTACTTCAGATAAAGTTAAATGACCATAAACTGGAGCATCTGGAGATATAATCAATCCAACTATATATACTAGTGCAAGAATAACTGCGATGAGCATCAATATAACTCCATATATTTTACCACTCAATTCTAACACCCTGTTTAACTAAATTGATACCTACACTTCAGTATATATAAAGTTATCTACAGCTGATTTAAGACTTCTTTGACTCGAACACCAGGTTTTAAACCCAGCTTGACGGCTTCTATCGAAGCCTCTTCAATCTCTTTCTCAAGCATTTCTTCAACACTATTCACACCTCTAACTTTAGCGGCAACTAACTTAAACTTCTCAGCAATAGTTAAGTCGAGGAAACCACACATAATAAAACCTCTATCACCACGAATAACCACTAATGGTGGGGAATTAGGGAGTTCTATTTCGATACCTAACAGAATCTTATTGTTTACATTCAGAGTCTTGACTCGAATTGCAGTATGTGGAAGCATAAATTCACCCATTGAAAACCACTATCTGTAGTAAAACGAATATGCTGATTTAAATTACACATACTTTAAGAGTAGCTAATGCAGACCTCAATAAATATTTTTCACAATAATTTTTTAGAGTAATCATAGAAACCATTAACGTGGCTACATAACTCTAAATAACATGAACGCTCCTTATATTCGTTAACTCGATTAGAACTCATGTTTTAGTTATTGGAACACAATTGATTTACTGCTAATAGTTGTTGTTCATGAAACAATAATTCATGTATCGTTGTTTATAATAATAAATAACTTATTCATTAATAATTAATCCACATTCTATAATGAATACTAATTTAAATTCCTGTAGGAGAACTGGGATCTTCCATAAAAGAGTTGAACCCTGTTCTATAACATTATTTTATTACGTTATGATTACTGTACAATATGTTGAAGTGTGAAGTGTATTGCTACCTAATTGTGACATACATTGTACTAACTCATTACCTCTCATATAGATTTCCACAGTTTCCTACACGTGGAAGTATATGAGTAAGAATCGGTGTCTAGGGATATACTGTTGTTAATAATTCTCTAAGTCATATCAATATCAACGCAACTGGTGTTTATCAAAGTCGTTAAACATGGGTAGTAGCGGAATTAGACATGTTGAACACATACTTAACTATAAGCATAGCATTTTCCAAACAGTTATTTAGCTTAGTCATCTATAGAAATACAATTTTTGGTTTTGTAAACTATAAGAGCGTAGTATGAGATAGGAGTTTATGAAACTGATTTGATGGTGATTTATTGATTTTTAATGAACCAATATTATCGTTCACCATTCTACTAATAATTGGTTTAACATTAATTGTACTAGGATTTATCATAGTAATAATCTCCCTTATTAGAAAAGCTGGAGAAGCGAAGGAATCGGCTGCTGGAGGCGTCGTTATCATAGGTCCTATACCGATTGTTTTCGGCACGTCGATAAAGATAACGAAGATCGTTCTTATCCTAGCTATTGTTCTCACGGTATTAGCATTACTACTAACAATAATTAGTTTAAGGGTTTCTTTATGAAACAATTAAAAATTGGTTTTCTACTGGTGATCAGCGGTTTCATACTCATTCTAGTAGCGTCTTTAATCTTATTCGTAACAACAACTATTGAAGAATCCATTACTGCGTTCTGTATAGTCGTGTTCTTTATACCAATATGTTTCGGTAAATCACCAATCTGGCTACTCATCATCCTTTCCATAATCGTCTTCATCATATCTATTGTTTTCATCATCTACACGTTATTTATTTCCAGTAAAGTACTCGTTCCAAATAAGGTTTTAAACAAAAAGAATATATACTCCATTCGTTTAACTTAAGTTTGAAAGCAACATTATTAGTGAGGGTTAGATATGGTCTGGTTCGAGGAAGAATGGGAGGAGTGGGAAGAGGAAGAGTGGGAAGAAGAGGAGTGGGAGGAAGAAGAGTGGTAATACTATAGTTTATCCAGCAATACATAAATGTTTTTTAAAATATCTACATTGATCTCATTCACACCACATTCATAATCAACTGAATAGCAATTAGTTAAAACAGGCTTCTCCAGAGGATCTATAATAACCAGGTAATATTGATTACATTTATTGAAGTGTTCTTCGAGTTCGTCAATAACTTCTTTCAACTGGTACTTACCCAGAATTAGCATTGATAAGAATAACCCTTTATTCCTAGCTTTTCTAAATTTATCCCGATGTATTAAGAAGTGTAATGTTCCCTGAATTATGGAGAAAAACGTTTTTATAAGAGTATTCGGTATTAAGCTGAAAATTCCAGTAATTGATTTCTCAATAGCTGAAACTTCAGCTTGTAGAGTACTATTCGTTTTTCTACATAGGTATATGTAGAAAACCCATTTCTTCCCGAAGTATTCTATAACGTATTCTCCAGTTGATGACCTAGATATATTGAGCAATCCTATCAGCTTATAGTTAAATAACTTATTCTTCCGTCTTCTTAACTCTACTCCTAATTTTAACAAGATGAGTTATATAACCAGCAATTTGGTTTCTCAATTTCTTAGATTTAACAACAAGTAGTTTAGATAATTCCCGCTTATTATTTTCAAAATCTTTAGTGAATACGTTAGGGTTTTGTTCAAGTACTTGCCAAGCTATTCTCTTAACCAAGCTTGTTCGAACTTTACCCAATACCATACACCTAATTCATCTTTATTCAGATCGAAGTAGTTGAAGCTATCATATTAGAATCGTTAAACTCTTTTTTGGTTTAATAAATTTCCTCTCAAATAGTTCATGATTAATCGACTAGTGTGTTTTAAACCGAAAAATTTATATAGAAGCCTTTTTATCCTAAGATTGCTAGGTTTTAACATAGTAGTGTTGATTATAGGGTGTTGAACATGTCTTCCGCCGCTCCATCAGCAGTAGAGCCTGTTGGTATACCTGTTTTAATATTGAAGGAGGGTTCTCAAAGAACAGCTGGTAGGGATGCTTTAAGAACGAATCTTATGGCTGCTAGAGCTATAGCTGAAATGATTAAAACAACGTATGGTCCTAAGGGTATGGATAAAATGCTCGTTGATGCTTTAGGAGACGTTACGATAACGAATGATGGAGCAACTATTCTTGATAAAGCCGAGGTACAACATCCTGCTGCTAAAATGATGGTTCAGATCGCTAAGAGCCAGGACGCCGAAGTTGGTGATGGAACTAAAACTGCAGTTATAATTGCTGGAGAGCTTTTGAGGAATTCAGAAGAGCTTCTAGCTAAAAACGTTCACCCAACCGTAATTATCAGTGGTTATCGTAAAGCTATGGAGGAGGCTTTGAGATTTTTAGAAGAGATCGCCGAACCAATTGATATAAATGATGAGGAGATTCTCAAAAAGATCGCTAGAACAGCATTAACAAGTAAAGCTGTTCATGATGCTAGAGAACATTTCGCCGATATAGCTGTGAAAGCAGTTAAACAGATCATTGAGGAACGTGGAGATAAGAAATACATTGATCTAGATAACATACAGATAATTAAGAAATATGGAGGGAGCTTAATGGATTCAACACTTGTTTATGGCATTGTTCTCGATAAAGAAGTTGTTCACCCAGGTATGCCTAGAAGAGTTGAGAAAGCAAAGATCGCTCTTATAGATGCTCCTCTAGAGATCGAGAAGCCCGAAATAGATGCTGAAATAAGAATATCGGATCCTAACGATATCAGAGCATTCCTAGAACAGGAGGAGGAGATTCTCAGGAAAATGGTTGATCGTATTAGTGAGGTTGGTGCTAATGTTGTTATTTGTCAGAAGGGTATTGATGATGTTGCTCAGCATTTCTTGGCTAAGAAGGGTATTCTCGCTGTTAGGAGAGTTAAGAGATCCGATATGGAGAAACTAGAGAGAGCAACAGGCGGTAGGATCATTAGTAACATTGAAGATTTGAAGCCTGAAGACCTGGGATACGCAGATTTAGTTGAGGAAAGGAAGATTGGGGAAGACAAGATGGTTTTTGTAGAGGGTTGTAAGAACCCGAGGTCAGTTAGCATAGTTGTTCGTGGAGGTCTAGAGAGGCTTGTTGACGAAGCTGAGAGGAGTTTGAGGGATGCTTTAGCCGCTACAGCCGATGCTGTCAGAGACGGTAAAGTTGTTGCTGGAGGTGGAGCTGTCGAGATCGAGTTAGCTAAACATCTCAGAAAATATGCTGCTAAAGTCGGGGGTAAAGAACAGTTAGCTATAGAAGCTTTCGCTAAAGCTCTAGAAGGTTTAGTAACAGCTCTCGTGGAGAATGCTGGTTTCGACCCAATTGATTACATAATGAAGCTCAGATCGGCGCACGAGAAACCAGAAGGTAAATGGATTGGTGTGAATGTATTCAATGGAGAACTAGTCGATATGTATAAAATGGGTGTTGTAGAACCTCTAAGCGTTAAAGCTAACGCTATTAAAGCTGGAACGGAAGCAGCTACTTTGATACTCAGAATTGATGATATGATAGTCGCCGGTAAACTGGAGAAGAAGGAGGAGACGAAGAAGCCTGGAGAAGAAGAAGAGAAGAAAGAGGAGGATTAAAACCTTTTTCACAAATTAATTATTCGCTCCTCTCTACTCAACTCTAACTATAACTGGTTTTTTCAAACCACGTGTATAAACAATTGCTTCTCCAATATCTAAATAAGGTATAATCTTCTGATATTCGAATGGTAGGTAGAGTACTTTACAGATTATCTCTAGATCTATTGAGGATTTAATTGAATGAATTATTTTAGTATTGGTATTGATCATAGCATCTTCAAGCAATCTAGATGGTGATTGAGAAACAACAATTAAACCCATGTTAAACTTCCTAACTTCAGCTAATAATGATGCGATCAGATTAATAGGCTTATCTCTACTTAGGAAATTCTGAGCTTCTTCTAAAACAACTAGTGTTCTCCAACCCCGTCTATTTCTTAAAGAATTAAAAATAGTTTTTAGAAGTAGTGCTACATAGGTTTTCTTAACGAGCGGATCCCTAATTTCAGAAACTCTAATAATAGTTGTTCCTCTAAATAAATTCTGTTCACTGAAGTGAACAGCGTTATTTGTGAATAAATTAGCATTATCTGGTCTAGTTAATGGATATAATTTACGGAGTATAGAGTATCTACTTTCCCTCATCCAACTCGATTCATCCAGGTCATTTTCAAGAATTTTAATTAATGAATCCAAATCGCTTATTCTATCCCTATATCGTCTAACAACCCTTTCAAGAACATATACTTGTGGACCGCTAAGTTCTAGAACATCGATTAATAGATCAACGAAGCTATATGGGTCTTTAGAATCAATAATATTCACGGGGAGAGAGTAGGGGGACAACGCTTCTCCACTAACTAGTTTACTGTACTCATCATGCCAATCGATAACGATAATACTGAGATCATGTTTCTTACTATTCAATTCATTAACAATCTTGGCTACAGTTCTGGTTTTCCCAGACCCCGTGGAGCCGGTTACAAACACGTGTTCTACAAGACTATTTACGCTTATCTTAGCTTTAACTGGTGGAATAGAGTTAATAACATTCCCTATTTCAACATACTCGTCATTTATGGATTCAACTATGAATTGAACAGGGTACTCAACTATTGGTTTTACGAAGTAGTGTAGAATTAATCCTACATGTCCACTCCTTCTAAAAAATTTTTAGTTCTCGGTATGGGTAGGTTAATGGTCTTTCTAGAATCGTATTTGATTATTTGTGATCTAATAGATGTTAAATTAGATTCGATGAATCCGTTGAGAATTTCGATCTCATTCTCAACATCCTCCCCCTCAACTATTACGTATCCATCCACATCTCCTTTCCTAACATACGTTAAAGTATAGTAAGCTAGATCCTTGTTACGCATAGCTCTCTGTTTCAAAAACTCACCCAGTTTCTTCAAATCGTTTTCAACAACGTCTCTTTGTGCATCGGCTACACGTAGAAGCCTTAAGAATCCGTAATTCACACTACCCCCTAATTACTGGTAAGAATTTGTTAAAAAGATAGAGTCTTGGATGAAACTTTAGGATATTTGTTTAATTAATTGAGTGATGCTACGCTACTCTAGTGATTCCTACGTATAACTCGGATAATACATTGAATTGTGGGGGTTCATGTAGGTTTTTCAAAACAACTAATAAACCGCCTATTGATAGCACTACACGATACCTATTCTCGATCATAGTTGTAGATACAACATATGCTTTACCGCAGAAGTAGTGCTGTAAACAACTCTCCTTACTCTCCGTTATCTCGAGTTTAATCTTATCGTCTTCACGAATATTCATTAGTTTTTCATGAACTTCAATAGTGGTCTCAAAACCTTCTCTACAAGATGCGTGTACTCTATAGACTTGGGGCACCAAGAGCTTCTCTATCCGATTAACAATACATTCAGTTATCAATTCCAAAACCATCTAGGTTTTCTTCCTAGTTAACAATTAAAATACTGTCAATAGATAGTTTAAAAATAACCTAATATTTAAGCGTGAAAGGGGTATGTGAAGTGTCGATGATAGATGCTTCTAGAAAATTAATTGGCGAGTTAACCAACATGATGGATAAGAAAGTTAAAGTTGTATTAACAAGCGGTAGATTTTACGAAGGTGTTTTGAAAGGCTTCGACCATCCTGGTTTAAACATTATACTTGAAAACGCAGTGGATAGTAGTGGTAATAGTTTCGATAAGGTTTTTGTAAGAGGGGATGTTATATCCGAAATAATAGCGTTAGAGAAACCATCTTTTAATCCAGAAGAACTTAAGGAAATGATCGTTAGAGAAGGTAAGATACCTGAACACATGGTTAAAGTCGTTCCAGAAGCAGGCGCTGTTATTGTTCAAGGTAGGTACAGGATTACGGAAACAGGTATTGAAGGAGTAGGTCCTATGGCTGAACTACTCCACGAAATATATAAGAAATACATGGAGAGTAGGAGGAGAGCTTAGGTATAGTTAGCATTGGAGTATTTCGATGCCAGGGATTTCGATTTAGCCGGTAGAATAGGTAGATTGAAGACTGGAAGCGGGGTTATTGAAACCCCGTTCCTATTCCCAGTAGTGGATCCCGCTAAACAAACCGTATCTCTAGAAGATATTCGTAGTATTGGTTTTAACGCTATCATAACTAATGCTTACCTAATGTATAGTAGAATGAAGGGTTCTGTTGTTGATATACATGATTTCCTCAAATGGAGAAATCCTGTTATGACCGATAGTGGCGGTTACCAGATCCTTGAGTATGGAGATGTAGATGTAGATGAGGATACGATTATAGAGTACCAGAAGAGAATCGGTAGTGACATATGCGTTATTCTCGATATACCGACCGGAACACATACTGCTAGAACACAAGCTGAGAAATACGTTTTTGAAACAATAAGGAGGGGGTGGAGAGCTCTACCTAGAATTATGGATTCGAAACAATTGTGGGTTCTCCCAGTACAGGGCGCTCCATTCGAGGACCTTTTAGAGTACTCTGCAACAATATCGGCTCGACTACCATACCATATTTATTCTCTCGGTTCACCAACGGTTTTTCTAGAAAAGTACTCTTATGATAAGATAATTGAATATACATTCATAACGCGTAGCAAACTACCGTATAACAAACCTTTACATGTCTTCGGAGTAGGGCATCCAATGATCATACCGTTTCTCGTAGCTATAGGTGCAGATACTTTCGACTCAGCAAGCTATATCCTATACGCTAGAGATGGTAGATTAATGTTTGAATGGGGAACACGTAGTTTAAACGAACTCTTCTACCTACCATGTAGTTGTCCTGTTTGTTCTAGATTTAGCGTTGAGGAATTAAAGGAAATGAATAGTAGGGAGAGGATTCCACTAATTGCTAAACATAATCTCTACGTGTTATCAAGCGAGATAAGGAGAGTTAAACAATCTATTAAAGAGGGGAGGTTGTGGGAGTATCTTGAGTATAGAAGTAAAGCTCATCCATCCTTGAAGAGAGCTTTCAATACGGTTAAAAAATACGTTAATTACATTAGTAGATTCTGCAGTTTATCTCAACCGTTATCACTAGCAATTCTGTTTCTAGATAGGGATTCGATTCATAACCCCAGAATCGTAGCTACTAGAATGGCGGTTGCTGAAAACATATCTAGAGAGAGGGTTAGCAGAGCTATTTTAATCCCAGCTATTGAGAAACCCTTTGATCAACAGAGGATTCTTAGAGATGTTTCGAGCGAATATCCAGGTTATAGAGTGCTTATGTATAACCCATATTTAGGTTTATTTCCACCCGAGCTATCAAGCACCTACCCCTATTATCAGCATGAAACCGGTTTATTCGAGATAAATGGTAATGTCGTTGAGGAAACCGTTATGACGTTATTGAGAATGGGTGTTGAAGAAGTGGTTCTCGTACTTCCAGATGATAAGGTTTTTAGAGATTTTGCATTGAACATAAGTAGGGTTCTAGTAGATAGGGGTATTAAGATTACTATACGTGAATCGAGTAGCCACGTTTAGCTCCTCCAGATTCGCTCTCAATAGCTTCTAGAATCCTCTCCTTCTCCTCTTCTAAAGCCTCTATAATACTAGCTTCTTCGAGCAACTTCTTAGTATCGATTTCTAAACCAAGTAGTTGAGATACCACTTTAACTGCTACAGCGCTTGCTCTAGGATCTGGTCTATACATCTCAGCATATGCTAGAATAACTACGCCTGGTATTTCATAAGCGTTTAGGAATAGGAGAGTTAGAGCTAATGGTCCCACAATGTATTTCTCAACAAGTTTAGGTGCATTTATTTCTCCTTTAAAACCAGAGAATGGTAGCCATCTAAAAGTTTCTGTTTCACTCTCTTTTACACGTGGATCCAGACCGCCGATTAGAATAGAGCTTGAAATACCAGTGTTTTTCAACCATTTACAAATAGTGTCGACATATATCGTTCTCTCTCTATCATGTGGAATAGTGTGGTTTAGAAGTACCAGTATCTTCCTATCCTTTACTTTACCGAAGTATAGTTCGAAAGGATAAACTATACCTAGCTTATTCGAATAATAAGTTACTTCCATCATATACCTCGTAGTTATGAAACCAATTTTTTTCAATCCAATTTCTGAAACAATATGTTTACTAGCTAGTAGTCCTACGAGACCGAAACCTGGATAGCCAGTTATGAATACTGAGTTTCTCAACTCCTCCTTCTCAATAGGTTGGAAAAATCTAATTTCAACAAATCTATTGTTCACAATCGATCAGCCTCAACAAATCTATCTCTAACTCTAACAGCTTCACCCCAATTGAAGAGATTCATGACCCAACCGGGTTTTAATGACTTACCTATTGCGATCAGCTTCATTGACGGATAAGTATGTATTAAAACCTCATCTTCCGGACGTATATCGGGGTCTGCTAGAACAACGTGTTTGGAGAAAACATTGCTTCCCTCCAGGATCATATTAGCATAATTCTCGCTTACATAAACCCTCATTAGTGGATGTGGCACCGATTCATTAAGCTTTATTGCTGATGGTTTGTGTAGTATGAATCTGAAATCGCTGGCTCTAATAGTAATATATAATTCACCGTTGATTTCAATACCTCTTATTTTAAATGTTGATGGGCTTAATAAGAGGATCGAGTTGTCCGGAATTAATTTATCACCATATCCTCTAAACTGGAGATTAGCTATTTCACGTAGAATAGAGAGTTCCTTATCCGTTGCTCTACGTTTAATCATGTGTTCCCTACTGCGTAACGTATTTACTATAATCTACATAGTTATACCAGTTATATATATTGCTATCTCTGAGATTCTTCTTACTCATAATCTTCTCAATAGCTTTAATGAAATCCTCTCTACACACGATTCTCCTAGAATTCCTTATAGCGAAATAACCGGCTTCAGTAACGATAGCTTTTAGTTCAGCGCCGCACAATCCTTTAGTTAACGAAGCTATCTCCCATAAATCAACATCTTCTGCTAATTTCATTCTACGCGTATGGATTTTCAGAATCTCAAATCTTCCATTCTCGTCTGGAGGGGGAACTTCGATAAGTCGATCTAATCTACCCGGTCTAAGTATTGCCGGATCAAGTATATCCACTCTATTCGTAGCAGCAATAACTTTAACCCTATCGAGCGGTTTAAAACCATCGAGCTCCGCTAGAAGCTGCATCAAAGTTCTCTGAACCTCTCTTTCACCGCTAGTTCCTATATCGATTCTGCGTGCAGCTATTGAATCGATCTCGTCTATGAATACTATAGCCGGAGCTTTCCTTCTCGCTAATTCGAAAATTTCTCTAACGATCCTAGCGCCCTCACCTATGAATTTCTGAACAAGTTCGCTGCCAACTACACTTATGAATACAGCATCGGATTCTCTAGCAACTGCTTTAGCTAATAATGTTTTACCACATCCCGGCGGTCCATATAGTAGGACTCCTTTAGGGGGTTCAATACCTATCTCTTCGAATAATTCGGGATTCTTAATAGGTAGTTCGACAACTTCTCTTAACTCCATTATTTGAGTATTTAATCCTCCAATATCGCTGTACCTTACGTTAGGTTTCTCAATAACCTCCATGGATGATACGTATGGATCCTCTCTATCCGGTAGAACTTCAACTATAGTCGACCCTCTCTGATTTAGAGCAACGTATCTACCCGGGTATAGTTCCTCCTTCTTAATGGATGGTAGGTAATCTACAATTAGAGTTGGTCCAGAACTACTCTTAACTAGAACTTTATTGTTTTCAAGAACTTTGACAACAACAGCTTCTATTAATGGACTAGAGATCAGTTTCTCTATCTCAGTCTTATATAGTTTTAGTTTCAACTTTAGTTTTCTCTTCTCATCCTCATACTCTCTCAACTTCTCCTCCAAGTATCGGACGTATTCCTCGAGATCAAGTGTTTTAAGTTTCTCATCATTTCTAAAACTACTTTCTTCACTCATTTACCGCTACACCACTATCTATATCCTTAGAAGCGTTTTTAAAACGGTAGTGTAAAATAGCACCTCCGTATTTACTAGAGTATATAGGGTAATGTATCTTGAGCGAATACTGCGAACTCTGTGGAAAACCTGTTGTGAAGAGCGATGCTAAGTACATGTATGTTGATGGAGCTTACTTACATGTATGTATCAATTGTTACAATAAATTTAAGGGTAAAAACGTAATTGAAGGAGTTATAGAGAAACATGATAGCGTTAAAACTCGTCCTATAGGGTTGCAAAAGGAGATCGATTTGTATAGGAAGAATAATAGACCTGTTTTAGGAGACGAGTACGAGGTGGTTGAAGATTACGCGAATAGAATTAGAGAAGCTAGAGAACGTATCGGATGGAGCCAGGAAGCGCTAGCTTCTAAGCTAAAAGTAAGCGTTAGTTTAATCAAGAGATTCGAATCCGGTAGGTTGAAACCGGGTATAGAGCTTGCTCGTAGAATTGAACGTATACTTGGTATTAAACTACTAGAACCAGTTGTTGATGAGGAGCTTGAACATAGATCTTCTAGAGGCGACGACTCCCTAACCATAGGCGATCTCATTAAGTTAGATAAAGATAAGCAGAAGAAGTAGAGAGGTGTAGAATCTCTAGCTATGGATAATGTAGCTGTAGTAATACCTAGTAGGTATAAACCATATCTCGAAGAGGAGTTGAGTTTAGTTAAAACAGTCTATAATAATATCGAAACTATTCTTTTCATTAAGAAACCTAATGCTAAATACTATGTTAGTCTCGATAAAATCAATTATTTGAAGAACAACGATTCGGATAAGATCATTGTAATGGATAGAGTTAAGCCTTCGCAAATCATTAATCTTATGCGTGAAACAGGGAAGGAAGTTATCGATAGAGTTATGCTTATACTAGAGATTTTTGAAATGCACGCCGGTAGTCTAGAAGCTAAGCTACAAATAGAGCTTGTTAGGTTGAAACACTATCTTCCACTAGTTAAGGAAAGCATTAAATTTGCAAAACTAGGCGAGCTCCATGGATACCTAGGTGCAGGTAGATATGGTTACGAGAAGTACTATACTATGCTTAAGAAGAGAGAAGCAGCTATACGTAGGAAACTCGAAGAACTTAGGAGAATAAGGGATATTCGTAGGTCTAAGAGAAGGGAGCTTGGATATCCACATCTCGTTCTAATAGGCTATACCTCCGCCGGTAAAACAACTATATTTAACTTATTAACCGGTTTATGCAAACCTGTTGGTCCAGAACCCTTCACAACTATAACTCCTAAATCTTCAAGGATCTCGATTAACGGTGTTGAAGCAATATTGACTGATACCGTTGGTTTCATTAGAGAACTTCCACACGAGATCGTTGAAGCATTCTACGTTACGTTGGAGGAAGTGAGTTTAGCTGATGGTTTAATCCACGTTATCGATGCTTCAAAGAATTCTAGAGAAATCATAAACACTATTTATGAATCGCATAAGATTCTCTCAAAAATAGGTGTTCATAATAAACCCATGCTTTATGTTCTCAATAAGATAGATTTAATTAGTGATTATTTAGAAATCAAGCGTACTCTAGAGGATTTTCTTGGAATACCTGGAAACAATATTGTAGCTATATCTGCTTTGAAAATGACTAATATCGATCTCTTTCTAGAATCATTAAAACACATGATTGGGGGTTTGAAACATGGTGAAAATCTACGTACTGAGATACGGACATAGACCAGCGAGAGATAGAAGAATAACTACACATGTAGCTCTCGTAGCTAGAGCTTTCGGAGCACACGGTTTCATACTAGCAGACGTATATGACGAGAAAGTGATTTCATCGTTGAAGAAAGTACTCGAAACATGGGGTGGTTCAATGGTGGTGGAGGCGGGAATAGATCATAGGAAATACATTGAAATGTGGAGAAGTAATGGTGGTGTAGTTATTCACTTAACTATGTATGGTATTAATATTGATGAGGTTATCGACGAGATTTCTAGTTTAGGAAAAGATATATTGGTAATTGTAGGTGCTGAGAAAGTACCTGGGTATATCTATAGATTAGCTGATTACAATGTAGCTATAGGTAATCAACCTCATTCCGAAGTAGCTGCTCTAGCTGTTTTTCTCGATAGATTCTATGGTGGAAAGGAGCTTTACTTGAATTTCCAGAACGCTAAAGTTAGAATTATACCTTCGACGAGGGGGAAGAGGGTGGTTAGGGTTGTCTAGAGAAGGGGGCGATTCTGTTCAGAATTCTGAGCGTGACTCATTAGAGGAAATTATTAACAGGTATAGTGAGGTCCTGGCTAAAATGGTTGAGAAAATGTATGGTGAGAGTGGTAGGAAAATAATTGAGTATTTAATAAAATCTGGTGGTGCTCCTGAAGAGACTTTGGGTAAGGAAGCTGGCGTTAAATCTAATGAAGCACGTAAGATTCTTCAAAAACTCGGTAATGATGCTTTAGTGTATTGTAGAGGTAGGAAAGTTGGCGATAAGGTTCTACACTACTGGTTCATAAATTGGAATCAACTTGACTTCGTATTTAGAAATAGATTATTGAAAACTAAGAAGAGGCTTGAAATCCTTCTTAAGCACTTGGAGAGTAGCATTATTTATGAATGTAGAGTTTGTGGTAAAACCTACGATATAGATAAAGCTCTTGACTATGATTTCAAATGCCCTCTAGATGGAGGCGAACTTGTTGAGATTAAGAGAGAGGCTTATATCGAGTTCGTTAAGAAATGGATCAGTAGGATTGACGGATATCTAAGTAGTATTTCGAGGCCGAGGATTTGAAAACCAATTATAAAATCATTGACCTATTCTGTGGTGCAGGCGGTTTTTCTGAGGGATTTAGACAAACGGGTTTCTACAAAGTAGTTTTAGCTATTGATTGTTTCAAACCTGCAGCTTTAACGTATAAATTGAATTTTCCAGAAGCTGATGTTTTAGTAGAGGATATTAAAAATATTGATGATAGAATTCTGAGAAACTACATTGATTCGATCGATGTAGTTATAGGTAGTCCTCCATGCGAACCCTTCACAGCTACTAATCCCAGGAGAGAGAGGAATCCTCTAGATAGGTTATATAAAGACCCTATTGGTCAACTAACACTACATTTCATAAGAATCGTTGGTTTATTGAAACCGAGAGTTTTCATTATGGAGAATGTACCCGCTATACTAGAGAACGGGTTGAAACAAGCACTTACCAGGGAATTTAGAAGGATTGGTTATGAAAACATATATTTCAACATACTGAATGCTGAAGATTACGGTAACCCTAGTCGTAGAAGGAGGGTTTTCATATCTAACATCAGGATTAAACCACCGTTTAAAGAACGCGTTGTTGTTTGGGATGCTTTGAAAGACCTTCCAGAACCGGGTTCGTATCCTCCGAATCACGAGCCTCCTCCACAAATAACTATTAGGAAATTGAAGAGATTAGCTGGTTTGAAATGGGGCGATTCACTCGTTAAGTTTAGAGGTGCTGATGGCGAATATCCTAATCTGATCAAACTCCACCCCTACAGGTGTTCACCAACAGTTATGGGTTCATCTAGATTCATACACCCATTTGAAAACAGATTGTTAACTGTGAGAGAACAAGCTAGATTAATGAGTTTTCCAGATACTTTTGTTTTTATTGGTGGTAGGGATGAGCAATACAATATGGTCGGTGAAGCGGTACCCGTAGCTTTATCCCGTAGCATAGCTAAATTCTTATTAGAAGTGCTCAGTAGTGGTGTTTAATCTATGGTTAAATATATCGCACTATATTCACCATCAAGTGTTAACATGGTTGTCGATTTCGTTAAAACCATATATGTATTTCCAAACGCAATCCCCGTAGTGATCAACCCTATAGGTGCTGCAGCTCAGTTCGGTGTACCCGAAGCATACAAGTTATCGTACAAAATCGGTAAACCACTCGTAATCCTACCATCTATTGAGGATTTGAGAGAAGTTCTTGGTATCAACAGAATATTCTATTATTCCGAGACTGGTTCCACTATATCGTTGGAAGAATTTAGATCGATTGATAACTACTCAATTGTTTTTGGAGCAGAGCTTAGTTTAGGTAAAAAAGAGCTTTTGAATGTAGAGCCTATCAGAGTCAACGGGATTCCACCGGATTTACCAACTGTTCCGCTAGTAACTCTCATTCTCTACCTAGTTACTCGAGGTAATTGGTAGCGTATGATAATCTGATTTCTCTACCTACTTCACTCAGTTTAAACCAATCTTCATAGCTAAGCTTGAAATCTATGGATCCAGCGTTTTCAACAACTTGTTCGGGTTTCTTAGCTCCAGGTATGGGGACTATAACTGGGCTATAGGTTAACAACCAGTTTAGAGCGATCTGCGTAGGCGTTTTACCATACTTAACGCTTAGTTCTCTAAGAATATCGATTACTTTCTGTATCTTAGTGAAATTCGTTGGCGAGAATATTGGATCTCTCGCTCTGAAGTCTTTAATTGAAGATAAGTTTTCTAAACTATACTTCCCTGTTAAAGCACCTCTAGCTAAGGGGCTCCACGGTAGGAATGTGAAATCGTTAGCTTCAGCGTATGGAATGAGTTCTTCTTCAGCTTCTCTCTCAACGATATTGAATCTATACTGCATACTAACAATATCGATTGTTGAGAAACAGCTTCTAAGTTCTTCGATTAGAATAAGAGGGTAGTTGCTTACACCAATATAATTTACTTTGCCTAAAAGAACCAGTTTCTCCAATGCTCTACCGTATTTACACGTAGGGAAGTTGTGCCAACAGGGAGGCCAATGTATCTGCAATAGATCTATGTATTCAACGCCCATTCTCTTCAGAGAAGCATTAACTGTTCTGAATATGTCCATTGGGTCTAGATATTCTCCAGGTATCTTAGTAGCTATAATGACATCTTCTCTCTTAACTCCTGTATCCTTCAATGCTCTACCGAGATATTCTTCACTCAAACCATTTCCATAAACCATAGCGGTATCGAAGAGGTTTATTCCTATCTCTAATGCTTTAGAAATAATAGCTTTTACTTCACTATAGTTGGTTAAACCCCATGTTTCACTAACTTGCCACAATCCCAAACCTATTTTCGAGATCTTAACATCACTCCAACCCAGTGTTGTGTACTCCAAATATACAGAGCACCTCGGTAATTAATGTAGGAATTAATATGGATAAACGTGGAATAAATAATTGTTTCACTATAGATTAGGATTATTCCTAGTGGTGTTCGAAATGGGATTTAAATTAACGCCTATGTTGGGGAAACCTAGTATTGAGAAATTTTACGACGTAGTTGTTGTCGGAGCTGGACCAGCCGGTTTATCTGGAGCTTTATATCTAGCTCGATACGGTTTGAAAACCATTATAGTTTCCAAAACTATAGGTGGGAAGGTTGCGTTAGCCCCCCTCGTAGATGATTATTTAGGTTTGCCGGAAACGCCGGGAGCCAAACTCGTCGATCTATTTGTTAAACACGTCGCTAAATTCAACATACCTATTTTAGTAGATGAAGTTACTGGTTTGTCGAGAAATGGGGATAAATGGGTTGTGGAAACGAAATCTAGTGGTTTAATAGAGTGCTATGCTACTCTACTAGCTGTGGGCTCTACTAATAGGAAACTAGGTGTTCCAGGCGAGGAAGAATTCGTTGGACGCGGAGTTTCGTATTGTGCAACATGTGATGGACCCTTATTTAAAAACAAAGTTGTAGCCGTTGTTGGCGGCGGCAATTCAGCTCTAGTATCTGCACTATATTTATCAACATTAGCTTCTAAAGTATATTTGATCCATAGGAGGAACGAATTCAGAGCTTTCCCATTTTACGTCGATAAAGCATATAGAACTGGGAATATCGAAGTTATTCTCAATACCGTTGTATTAGAGATTATGGGTAGAGATAGAGTTGAAGCAATTAGAATTAAGAATATAGTTGATGGTTTAGAGAAAGAGATAGGGGTTAATGGAGTTTTCATCGAAATAGGTAGTGTTCCGCCGAGAGAGTTTTTCGAGAAAATAGGGGTTGAAGTCGATGAGAATGGGTATGCTAAAGTCAACGTAGATATGTCAACGAATCTGCCTGGAGTATACGTTGCTGGAGACGCTGCTGGCGGACCATGTAAATACAGGTTTGAACAAATATCAACAGCTGTTGCTGAAGGAGCTATAGCGGCGGATTCTATCTACAAGTATTTACATAGTGTTAAGAGGTGAATGGTGGGCCCGCGGGGATTCGAACCCCGGACCACCCGGTTATGAGCCGGGCGCTCTACCTGGCTGAGCTACGGGCCCTTATTATGAGTAGAAGTACTCTAATTGTGTTTAAACTAGTATATTATGGTTTATAAAAGTTTATGGAGTAGAACTCTTCAGTTGATACGATTGAAACCCGGTTTAAATATCTTCTCCGCTTCGCTGATCATAGTTATTTCGGTTTCTTCAGCATCTATTCTAGTAAAACTCGTTTCAACCCCGGCATCCGTAACTGCGTTCTGGAGGATCCTAATAGCTCTCGTATTGATCACTCTATACTATACTCGTAATGGATTCTCCACCCTGAAGAGTATTTTCAAACTGAACGCTAGATTAGCTTTATCGATTCTCTCCGGTTTCTCCCTAGCTCTACACTTCTATACATGGATGAGTAGTTTGAAGATCGTCGAGGTCTACTTAAGCACAACAATAGTTTGTTTACATCCAGTAATAACTCTACTGTTGTCGAGAATAGTATTATGTGAAAAACATGGTTCTAGAGTAGGGATCGGTTTAATACTCGCAGTATTCGGTTCGATACTTACAGCATTATCCAAGACATCCGTGTTAAAAGCTGATTTACAGGGAATAGTGCTTTCATTAATAAGCGCTTTCTTCATGTCGAACTACGTAATTATCGGTAGATATGTTAGGAGTAGAGTTGGATTAGCTGAACACGTTATACCAGCGTATTCAGCATCAACAATAACGTTATTTGTAATCTCAATAATTGAAGGTTACAACGTGGTTAGGATCGATTTACGAGACTATATCTTGTTAACGCTACTCGCAATTGGGCCAATGATTGGTGGTCACACTATGCTAAACTACTTGTTAAAATATTTACCGGCATCTACAGCATCACTACCAATAGTTCTAGAACCTATAGGTGCTTCCCTACTAGCCGCAGTTATTCTGAGTGAATACATACCTTTAACCGGCTATGTAGGTGTGGTTTTAGCAACAATTGGTTTAATAATTATTGCTAAAGGTATGAGGAGCTAATCATACATATGTTAACTCCCCATTAAGAACTCTAGCGCATTTACTCAATTTATGTTCGATAACCCTATCCTTACTAATAATGTGGAGAACTTTGAATCCTTTAGCTACAAGGTAGTCTGAAAGGATTTTTCTATGGCAGAACCATGGAATCCTCTCTCTACACATCAATACAATAGTTCTCTTCGATGAAACATCTAGTAGCATGTGTAGGAGTGGTTTAACATCCATCTTCATAATTATGTATGTAGCATATGCTCTAAAACCATCAGATTCGAAACAAGTAGCTAAACCATAATCTTCAACATCCACATTAAATTTTCTAAAACCACCTAAATCGGGCATCCACATATAGGTTAAACCAAGACTACGCAGTATTGTTTCGAGATTACTCCCATTGAAGACGGGCAGTTTCATCGAACTATTCCATCTCCTAACATCAATAACGACTTCAACACCATAATGTTTCAAAATTTCTATGAATTCCTCTAAACTCCTACCTCCATACCCCAATGTATAGACGGGTTTTAACAAAAATGGATTTCACCCGGTTGTGCTCCTCTACTAATTAATGAGGGATTACCGGTACTCTACCGAATTTCCCTAACGGTATTCTCTCACCTATATTGTTGGGTACAGGTATAGCTCTTAGAGATAATGCTCTATTCTTAACTCTAGCTAATGCTTCAGCATCAGCTATTAGTTTAGCTAACTTATATTCATCTTCAGGTACAACGATCATGTCTATACCGGCTACACATACGGATGCATATAGTAGGAAATCTGTTGCATGAAGTAATCCTTCACCACCATATTGTTTAAGAAGATCGTCTTCAGCGTATGGCAACATAACTTCGTTAAAACCCACTGCTCTCCCCCTATCCATGTTGCTCAGTATCAATTCGTTGAGAACGCTGATCCCGTGGAGAGCTCCAGGCTCCACGAGTTTAAAACCTATTTTCTCGAGTACTTCGGCAACGCTATTGTTCATCCAAGGCGATAAACTATAATCAACAACAACTTTTACACCAGTAGCTTCCTCTACTTGATTAGCGAAACTATTGATTAATGCGAATATTTCTTGAAAAGAGGATCTTAATGTATCTAAACTACTCGTTGATAAGCATTGTGGATATATGAATGATAAACCGATTTCTCTAACTCCCCTACTCGACGAATCGGGGAAATATGGTGTTTGAAAACTGCTATCGTGGAATCCGATCGATACTTTAGTTGCATAAATAGGGTTAAGCTTAGATAACGTATGTATGATTTTCGAGTAAAATATGTATTTATCTATGCTTCTCTCAGCGCTCGATAGTATAGGTATGTAGAAACCGGATTCAACGAGAGAAACGATTTCGTTTATATTAATTCTATTCAAATAACCTATACTAACCAGTCTTTCTCTAAATAAATAGTCGGGAATGTACTGCGTTAATCTCGGTTCAACTCCTGGAAAAGAAATTCTCCAGCTAAAAATATTCAGATTGTTTTCTCTAGCTAATTCATTAATAACCTTATAGATATCTTCAGCAAAAACGATCTCGTTCTCAACATCCTTTCTAGAAAACACTCTGTTTGTGAAGAGAGTAACGGATCTAACTATTAAGCAACACAATTTAAACACCATTTATTGTTGAATTCGAAAATCATTTTTACAGAATAGTATTGTAAACCACTATGTAGGGGTAGTAATACTTAGCTAATCCTCGATTCTCTCGATTCTAATAGCAGATACTGGACATACCTCAGCTCCACTCTTAACACATTCGTGTAGTTCTTCAGGAACAATACCTATGGATAATTTATCGCTAGTTTCAATACTGAACTTATCAACAACTCTGTTCTTTCCATTATCCGAACCCAATTCGAAAACTTGGGAACAAACAGCTGGTGCAGCACCGCACGAAATACATTGTTCTCTATCAACAATAACCTTGTATTTAACCATTCTCTATAACCTACGAATCAATGATTCTTAATAATATTGATCCTTATCTACCACTATATAAAGACGTTTTCAACTATATGTTATGTTCAATTACTCAAATCTTTTCAAACATTAATTCTTTATAAAGATGCTCAACACCTATTGTTAATAAAGTGAGTGTTGAGAATGCGTATAGATTCTCGTGATGTTTTAAATGAGCTTAAGGTAGAGTATATTAGTTATGTTAAACCAGCTGTAGAGCCGGAGTACATCGATGTGAAATTTAAGGATATTCTACCGGAGTTTTCCCTAATAGAAGCTGGTGATTGGAGACTATATGAACACCAGTATAGGGGGTATAAAGCTCTACGTGATGGATACAACGTAATCCTTAAATCTGGAACAGGTAGTGGTAAGACTGAAGTTTGGGTTTTACATGTTCTCAACTCTATTAAATCGGATCCTAGATTCAAAACCCTAGTGCTATACCCAACACTAGCTCTAGCTAACGATCAGATTAGGAGAATCGAGAAATACGCTAAAACAATTAATGCTACAGCACTACAACTGGATGCTCCAAAGAAAGAACTTTACGTTAAGCAACACGGCATGTTTTGGCTTAGAGAGAAGATCGCTTCAACCAATATACTCATATCTAACCCAGCGTTCATCCTCAACGATGTAAAGAAACTAGTATTGAGACAAACCAGTGCGTTACTCGTCGATTTCTACAGTGAGTTAAACATGATCGTTATCGACGAACTGGACTTCTACTATCCCCGCAGTCTATCACTACTACTAGCTTTACTGAAAATCCTATGTATGTACAGCGATACTGAGCCACAAATAGCTATTCTAACAGCTACTCTATCCAATCCCGAAGATCTCGGCGTCTACCTCAAAGAAATAACCGGTAGAAACTACGTTGTTGTAGAGGGTAAGCCTTTTGAAGTAGAGAATAGAGTATACATTATCCTGGGCTGGAATCTCAAAGAACAGCTTTGGAATAGAATTAAGAGTATGGAGAAAGAGATACTGAGTAGTATTGAGGAAGAACCTATACGTAGAGAACTCGTAAAAGCGTTAAAGGATTATGATTACTTCGTTAGAAACGTTTATAGAGTAGTAGCTATACTTCAGAGTAGAGGATTCGATATTAGAATACCACAACCAGACTATACTGATATCATTAGTAAATATTTGGATGACGAATACCTAACGCTAGTTTTTACATCAAGCATATCGCATGCCGAAGAAGTTGTTAGGAAAATAAAATCGAAGTATGGTGGGGAAGCTCCTGTAGAAACTCATCATCATCTCAAACCTAAAGCTATTCGTGAATCTATAGAAGATAGAGCTAAGAGAGGAGAAATTAAAGTTCTAGTTTCACCTAGAACTCTATCGCAAGGTATAGATATAGGAACTGTAGCTAGAGTTGTTCATTTAGGTTTACCAGATACGGTTAAAGAGTTTATTCAACGTGAGGGTAGGAAGGGTCGTAGGAGGGAATTGTTGTTTTCGGAATCCATTATTATCCCATTACATAGTTGGGACCGCGAGCTCCTATCACAAGGTTTAGATGCTCTGAATAAATGGTTAAATCTTGGTGTTGAGAAAACGATCGTTAACCCCAATAATCTCTATTTACATCTATTTCTAGGTATATGTAAACTCCTATCACCATGGTTTAGAGAAGAACTGAGTAGTATGGAGAAGAAAGCTCTCGAATCAATAGGTGTTTTGAAAAATACAGGTGTTGATTACGGTTTAGCTAGGAGAGTGTTCGAGTACATAAATTACTATGAGTACGCTCCCCCCTACGGTATTAAAAGATACTTGATCACAAGAAATGGCGAAGTAAAACCTTTAGAAGAGATAAGCCACTGCGACCTAGTGGAGAAATTCCAGCCAGGCAATTTTGATTACGTCGAGGAAGCTATAGTTACGTCTCTAGAAACAGGTGCTTCGCGTAGATTAGTAAAAGCTGTTTATGAGAAGAGATTAACCGATATAAATCCGTATGTTGACGAAGATCTGGCTCAAGCTATTGAAGAATACGAGTATATTAAGAGAACGTGGGGGGAGAAGCCTAGTTTCATAGTGGATTTCCGTACAGGGAGGCTTTCTTCAGAAGAGATCTGTGTAGTTTATGTTCCAAGAAATGGATTCGGTAAATTCAAGAAAATACCAAATAGATGCGTATGGAAGCTTAGGTCTGAGAAACCTAGAGTAACGGTAATTAGAGATAAGGTTCTAGTATATTACGATAGGAAAACAATATATGTTCCGACACCAACAGCTGGGCAGTATAGTGATTTCACATACGGCTACCTATACCCCGTTAATCCAGTTGAAAGAAGCGATTTACTTAGATTAGCTCTAGCTGCATTAATGATAATTCTACGTAGAGTTTACGGTATTAGGTTTGAAACTATAATGTATGATGTTGTTAAACTAGGCGAATTCAAATACATTAGTCTCCACGAACCGGAATCAACGGGTTTAATTGATCAATTGGATTGGCTCGATATTAGGAGGGCTGCTGAGAAATATGTATTCGACGATCTGGATAGAGTGCTTCTACTCGAAGTTGATGAAATAGCTTATTCAATATTCGTAAGCTACGGTTTAGATTGGAGTATTGTTACCGAATATTTATTGAGAGTAATAGATTACATCTTAGCTAAAGATAGGATTAGAGTGAAGTTCGCTGAGAGAGAACTCGCAATACCGAAACCCAGTGTTGCTCTAAAATATTTATCTCTAGTTGCATTAGTAGAGGCGTTCAACGAGGAATCCATGACGCCATCTATATTGACTTGTTTAGCGGCTTACGATGGTTCGGAGGATTTCGTTATCGTTAAACACTATAATGTAGTTCCTTTCATGAAGCCTCCTGAAGATATACGTTTATTCGAAAAACAGGTTATTGATAAAGTTCTATACGAGGATTTTAAACTCATAGTTCCGGATAAGGATCTATTCATAACGCAGTTGAAAACAGCTAATCTTAGAGGTTTAGTTACATTAATTGAATCGATGAGCGATAAAATCATAGATCTGAATAAGTTGAGCTCTATGAAGGGGTTTAGCAATATACCGTACGAGCTTATATACGAATCAATTAGAGAAACGATGGAGGAGTTTTCGGATGGCGTTTCAATATTCGATATTGTAGATACTCTAACGTATTTGAGAGAGAAGGGGAAGATGGGTGTGAAGTCTATTGAGAAAATATCTAAGTACTTGAAATACCAGAGTCACGTAGTTTATTATACATACCTTATTCTCTCACAACTATAGATAAACGGGTAAATTCAAATTCCCAATTACAACTCCACTTCTATGAGGATCATAGTATAGTTGTATAGCTTTAAGTGAAACACCAGCTTCTTTAGCATTAGTAATAATGACGTAGAGTTTTTCATCAACGTAATTGTTGAATATAAAACCTTCAATGAACGGTAGGGCGCATATGAAAACAACAATAGAGGCTCCTCCATTAGATACGTGGTTCATTAATTTCAAAAACTGTTTTGAAGCTCTAGAACTAGGTGCATCTGGATACGAAGCGTATTTATCCATTAATCTCAAAACAGCGCTTTTCAACTCAACCAATACGGTTTCTCCCCTGCATTTAAACGCATAATCAATTACTGAATCGTTTAAACGAACATTCCTCCTAATCAAAACACAGTTTTTCAACCAATCAATAGTGTTCATCAATACCAGTTTCTCAAAAACCCGTTCCTGCAGATAAGTATCCAGTACGGCTCCATAACCGTGATCCTCTACAGCTAATATCCTATAATTTAATCGGCCTCTAGCGTTCTTCACAATAAAGCATTTCTTCCCATAAGTTATGTACTTCTCTAATCTACCAGTATTGTTTAAATAAGCTTCCCGCGTTTCTCCATTAATTTCGATTCTAACTACGAATCGGTTAAGTCTACCTATGATTTTAGCGGTCTCCACGTAATCATTTATAGGTATTACTAATTCATTCGCCAGATCCGTGCACCTTCTTTAAATACATGGATAATTGTGTAAATACTGGTTTAATTCTTCCTACGATTTCTCTTCTCCACGTGACTATTATAAGTAATGCTAATAATTGTCCGAAATCGATACTCATAACTCCTCCTCCGTATTTTTCGTTAATCTCTATGACTACTAGTGGTATTAATTTAATTCTAATGTAGTTACTGAGTATTGCTAATACTATGTAATGTATTGTTAAAGCAACTATTGATAATGTAGTTAGTAGAATTTTACTCCACTTATTATTCAACTCCAAAATAGCTACGAGAATAAGGATTGAGATCATTAGAGCACAGAAAACTTTACTCAATCCATAGATCTCGTTTATAATGGTCGATGCAACGGTGCTGATTGTTAAAATGTTTGAAACGATATTTTTCAACAAATTGAACACCATGTTTAAACTAATATGGTGGTTTGTTTTGAAAGCAATGGTTCTCTATAATCAGGATTTCATTGAGAATAAACCTTTAAAATACGTTGATATCGATAAACCAGTTCCACGTAGTGATGAGGTTTTAATAGAGATCTATGCTTGTGGTGTTTGTAGAACCGATCTACATATTGTTGAAGGTAATTTACCGCTCGTTAAGAAACCCATAATACCTGGGCATCAAGTTGTCGGTAAAGTAGTCGATACTGGAGAAAATGTTGTAAGTGTTGATAAAGGTGCTTTAGTAGGCGTTGCTTGGCTCTACTGGTCATGTAGTGAATGTAAATATTGTAGAAGAGATTTGGAAAACCTGTGTGATAAAGCTTTATTCACAGGTTATAGCGTTGATGGTGGTTATGCTGAATACATGGTTGCTAAGGATAAATTCGTTTATCCATTGAAAACTAGTTTAGACTATGTTGAAGCTTCACCACTACTCTGTGCCGGCGCTATAGGTTACCGCGCTCTTAAACACACAGGTCTTTTAAGTAGAGGAGAAGGTGTTCTTGGATTATTCGGATTCGGTTCTTCAGCGTATTTAACTCTCCTCTTAGCTAAAAAAATTGGTTTAAAAGTATATGTGTTTACACATACTCGGTGGAAAATTGATGAAGCATTGAAACTGGGTGCGGATTGGGCTGGAGATACTTATGAGGAGATCAGTATTAAACTAGATGCTTCAATAGTATATGCACCTTCCTCCAGAGTACTTATTGAAGCGTTGAAGAAAACGGATAGAAGCGGTAGGGTCGTTATTGGAGAAATATATATGGAACCCATCGAGAAACTTGATTATAAACTAATATGGTTTGAGAAAGAAATTAAAACTGTAGCTAACGTGACTAGGAGAGACGTTATTGAATTCCTAAATTTAGTTGAGAAATACGGTATTAGACCTCGAGTGAAAACATATAGGTTGAGCGAAGCAAACGAAGCTCTCGAAGAACTGAAGAAAACTAGAACTATAGGGCAGATAGCATTAAGAATACGTTGAAAAACCCACGTTTTCCAACAAATGATCGGTTGATTCGTCACCCCCTATATTCATCCACATAACACGTAATTATTTCGATAGAGTTAGCGAATCACAAAATGTTGTTCATATTTAATACAGCTGCGTTTCCAACAAACTATAATGTTTAATTATCACTTCACCAGATCACATTAGAAGTAGTAAATAACGATCGAGAATGTTTATTGCCGCCGCCGGGATTTGAACCCGGGTCACGGGCTCGAGAGGCCCGCATACTTGACCGGGCTATACTACGGCGGCATTGGATTCCTATTCTCTATGATGTGATGAGTATAGGGTTATAAAACTTGACTATAGAGGCTATTAATGTGTGAAGTAATTTGGTTTTGGAAATGTCGTTGATTACTTGTTTCAGCGTTTTCTGTAAATAGTTGTAGAAAACGCTGAAGGTTTCGAGTTTCTAGTGCCGCCGCGGGGATTCGAACCCCGGACCGCCCGGTCTCCAATATCCTCTTCTTCAGCCGGGCGCTCTCCCAGCTGAGCTACGGCGGCTTCTTCCACGTATTCTAGAGATATTTTTTAAAAGTTTAGGTTTATATGTTTAAGCATTTCGATACTGTGAATGTATTGCTCTACTACAGGTATTGGTGGGTTGTGTTTTGCTAGCCGCTATTCTGGTTGGCGGCTTGGGTAAGAGATTGAAACCTTTAACTAACGAAGTTCCTAAATGTATGCTTCGTGTTGGTAATAAAAGCATTCTTGAATGGCAGATCGATTGGCTTAAGAAACATGGTTTTGAAGAAATCGTTCTACTAGTTGGTTATCTTAAAGATAAAATAATCGATTGCTATGGTAGTGGAGCTAAACACGGTGTTAAAATAACATATGTTGTTGAAGACGAACCTCTTGGTACTGGAGGTGCTGTTAAGAATGCTGAACATGTTTTAAGTAAGAGCGAGTATTTCCTCGTTATAAATGGTGATATTATTACGGACCTAGATCCATCTCCACTAATTAAGAAACTACTGAATAGCGATTATCTAGGTGTAATAGCTTCTGTTCCACTACCAAGTCCATACGGTATATTGGAGATAGAGGGAGATCGAGTGGTTAGATTCGTTGAGAAACCAATTATAGCTAACTACTGGATTAATGCTGGAGTATATGCTCTCAAACCTCAATCACTAAAATATTTCCCACATAGAGGAGATCTAGAGAGAACGGCGTTTCCAGATATGGCTAGAGACGGGGTTTTGGGAGTAGTTATGTACGAGAACGTTTTCTGGAAAGCTATAGATACGTATAAGGATCTGGAAGATACGTCTAAAGTGCTTGGTGAGGGGAAGAATATGGATTCAGATTTTCCAGCGAATATCACTGCATAAAAGCTCAAAAGACCCTCTTCTCATCACTACATATTGATGCATATATAGAAACATTAATATACTTGAAACATAAGGGAATCAAAAATAGAGCGGCGGTCGTCTAGCCTGGACTAGGACGCCGGCCCTCCAAGCCGGAGATCCCGGGTTCAAATCCCGGCCGCCGCATAACATTTAAACTCTACTTTTGATCATCTACAAACCATTCATATGGATATTTAACTAGTGAAATCAATGATGTTTTTATCTAACCCCTAGTCTTGGTGATTATTGATTTTGGGTACTGTTATATTGTTGCCACTGAATAAGCCCTTCATTATAGATTTCCTAGAGGATCTGGGTTCCGATGTTACCGATTCATTACGTAGAGCCGGTCTCAACCACGTTGTAATGATTTGGAGTGAAATCGTTAAGATCCCAATGACTTGTTTTGATTGGAGTAGAATGCAGTATTTAGCACCCTGTGTTATAGATTGGATTCGGAGGTTCATCAGAGATCGCTTGGTTTCAACAGAAACTTATATAGTTGGATTGAGCTACACTGATGGATATGATAAAGGGCTGAATTTCGTTTTCGGAGAAGCATCGGTTTCTGAAAATATTGCAGTTGTTTTCACTAGAAGGCTAGACCCGGCATTCTATGGTTCTAGAAGAGACTATAATTTATACTACAATAGAGTGGTTAAAGAAGTTGTTCACGAATTAGGTCATCTCCTAGGTTTAGAACACTGTAGTAGTAAGGGTTGTGTCATGAATTTCAGTAATAGTGTTTTAGAAGTAGATTCTAAAACGAGATTCTTCTGCAATAATTGTGTTAGGAGAGTGTCTGGTAAAACAAGGGTTTAGATATCTAGAACGAAATATGCTTTCCAACCATTACTGTTCTTCAATATTCTCATTAAACTATATGTAGGGGATTTAACTTCTAATTTACCGATATGTTTGTTTTGATCAAAGATCTCTCCACGACACAAGCCTCTAACCAAGTACTTCAACTCATCATTAATTTTCTTAACAACGATTTCCTCAATATTTATTTCGCGACAAATCATTTTCTCACTATAGTATAGTATTAGAAGCTCCTCCAACCACTTGTATAGAGTGTTCTCGAGATCGAATCCTTCCGCAACAACATTCTTCTCCAATATTGTTTCAACACTATTGATGTCGACCATAGTGTGGAATAAAGCTAAGCCCGCGTTTTCGAAGAGTTCAACAATATCTTTACCATAACTAACTACGAATACGTCAGACATGTGATCTAGGTAGTCGAACCTACCCGGTAGCCCCTTCTCAACGACTCTACTATAGATATCCATTATGTAAACCTCCTTAACCAAATAATTATTATTTTAAATTTTAAACCCACTATTTTCTCCAATATATTAAGGTTTACTCGGGTCATGCTCATGACCGGTTTCGAGAGATATCATGAATATGTAGATGAAACTCATACGCCGGATTTCAATAAAGAAGTCATAGCTGTATTCAGAATTAAACCTGCTGAAGGCTTCACAATTAAGGATTGCGCGGGTGGAGTTGCTGCTGAGAGTAGTACGGGAACGTGGACATCGCTATACTCATGGTATGACGAGGGTAGAGTTAGGGATTTATCTGCTAAAGCTTATCGTTTCATCGATTTAAAAGATGGTTCTTGGCTTGTCTACATAGCTTATCCTGTAGAATTATTCGAGTATGGGAATATACCTGCACTCCTAGCATCAATAGCAGGCAATGTTTTTGGTATGAAGAGAGTAGAGAGTTTGAGACTAGAAGATATTTACCTCCCGCCAAGTTTCATAAAGGGGTTTAAAGGGCCGTCTAAAGGACTTGATGGTGTAAGAAGAATATTTGGTGTCTGGAAGAGACCAATAGTAGGTACTGTTCCTAAACCTAAAGTTGGGTATACTCCCGAAGAGGTTGAGAAACTAACTTATGAATTGTTATCCGGTGGTTTAGATTATGTTAAGGATGATGAGAACCTGGCTAGCCCTAGTTTCTGTAGATTCGAAAAGAGAGCTGAAGCTATAATGAGGATTATAGATAGGGTTGAGAAAGAGACTGGTGAGAGGAAAGCATGGTTTGCAAACATTACCAGTGATGTTAGGGAGATGGAGAAGAGGCTTAAATTAGTCGCTGATCTCGGTAACCCATATGTTATGGTTGATGTAGTGATTTGTGGTTGGTCTGTACTATCCTATATTAGGGATCTCGCTGAAGACTATGGATTAGCAATACATGGACATAGAGCTATGCATGCAGCATACACTAGAAACAAGTATCATGGTATATCGATGTTCGTTTTAGCTAAACTCTATAGAGTTATAGGTATTGATCAATTACATATAGGTACAGCTGGCGCGGGTAAATTAGAGGGCGGTAGAGAAGATGTTATTGAATACGCTAAGATACTTAGAGATAGCGTTTATAAACCAGGAGAGAACGATTTCTTCCACTTAACTCAGGATATGAGTAGTTTAAAACCATCAGCACCGGTTTCATCAGGAGGTTTACATCCAGGTAATCTCGACGTAGTTATATCAGCACTAGGCTCGGATATAGTGCTTCAAATCGGTGGTGGAGTAGTAGGTCACCCCGATGGACCTAGAAGCGGTGCTAAAGCTGTTAGACAAGCGTTAGAAGCGATCGAAGGGGGAATCCCTCTCGAGGAATACGCTAAGAAACACGTTGAGCTAGCGAGAGCGTTGGAGAAATGGGGTAGAGCTAAACCAGCTTAATTCCGCGGGAACAACAGTTTCGTTCAATAAATAGATGTTTCTATTCGTAGCCTATAGTTAAGTTAATGTAGTTAACTCATCACTATTTTATAATCAACTGGTTTCCCATAGACTCCGATTATAGAGAGTGGTTTTATGAGTAAGTACTTTGTTCACCCAACAGCTATTGTTGAGGAGGGTGCTGTTATAGGGGAGGGTACTAGAATATGGCATTTCGTTCACATTAGGAGAGGAGCACGTATAGGTAGGAACTGTAATATTGGTAAAGACGTGTATATTGATGTCGATGTTCATATAGGGGATAACGTTAAGATACAGAATTTCGCAACCATATATAGAGGAGTTGTTATCGAAGACGATGCTTTCATAGGTCCACACGTAACTTTTACAAACGACCTGTACCCCAGGAGTTTCAATATTGATTGGAAAGTTATCCCCACTATTGTTAAGAAAGGAGCTAGTATAGGAGCTAATGCTACAATAGTTTGTGGAGTAACTATTGGTGAGTACGCTATGGTTGGAGCAGGATCCGTAGTTACTAGAGACGTCCCACCGTTCGGTTTAGTTTATGGGAATCCAGCTAGATTGAAGGGTTTCGTATGCTACTGCGGCAGACCATTTAAACAGGAGAACATGGTTGAAGAAACTGCGAATTACGTTAAGTATAGATGTAATTACTGTAGTAAAGAGGTCTTAATACCAATTGAGCATTACAGGAGGTATTTGGAGGAGAGGGTTCTTTGAGGAAAATCCCTATAGCTAAACCAATAATCGATAATGAAGAAGTCGAAGCTGTTAAGAACGTTCTCCTCAGCGGGGAGCTCGCTGAAGGTAAGGAGGTTGCATTATTCGAGAAGGAGTTTGCCGAGTATATTGGTGTTAAACACGCATTAGCTGTAGTTAACGGTACTGCAGCTCTAGACTTAGCTCTCAAAGCTCTAGGTATTAGAGAGGGGGATGAAGTCATAACGACTCCATTCACCTTCATAGCTACAGCTAACGCTATTCTATATCAAGGAGCTAAACCCGTATTTGCAGACATAGATATTAGAACGTATAATATAGATCCTAATGATGTATTGGAAAAGATTACTGGTAGAACCAAAGCTATAATTGTTGTCCACTTATATGGTCAACCAGCTGATATGAAGCCTCTTCTAGATATAGCTAGGGATCATAAGTTAATATTAATTGAGGATGCTGCTCAAGCTCATGGAGCCGAATACATGGGTAGGAAAGTCGGCTCTATAGGTGATGTAGCTATTTTCAGCTTCTACGCTACTAAGAACATGACTTCTGGCGAGGGAGGCGTGATTACTACGAATGATGACGAGATCGCTAGGAAAATCAGAATTATGAGGAATCACGGACAGGTTAGTAAGTACGTTCACGAGTTCCTGGGTTGGAACTATAGAATGACTAATATAGCTGCAGCTATAGCTAGAGTTCAGCTTCGTAAACTAGATTATTTGAATAGAATTAGAGAGAGGAATGCAGCTAAATTAACATCTGGTTTAAATAGTTTGCCATATATAGAAACGCCATATGTAATGCCAGGCGTTAAACACGTTTGGCACCAATACGTTATTAGAGTTAAGGAGAATTCGCCACTACCTAGAGATCAACTCAGAGAGAAGCTATTGGTTAAGGGTATTGAAACAGCTGTTCACTACCCAATACCGATACATCAACAACCACTATATAGGAAACTCGGTTATCCACAGAATATTTGTTTAAACGCAGTAATAGCTAGTAGGTCTGTTCTAAGCCTCCCCGTTCACCCTGCTCTAACTGAGAACGATCTGGATTACATAATTAGTTCAGTTAGAGAGGTGTTTGAAACCTGAGGTTCGCTGTTATTGGAGCGGGTTCGATGGGTTCTAACCACGCTAGGGTTTTATCCAGATTAGTTAGGGAATCGAAGCTTAACGTTGAGTTAGCCTATATTGTCGATATTGACCAGAGTAGAGCTGAGTATGTTTCTAAAACATACGGTGGTAAACCCGTTTCAAGCATTGATGATATTAGTGAATTGGATGGCGCGATTGTTGCAACCCCTACATCTACGCATTACGAGATCGTATCTAAACTAGTCGATAAAGGCGTTAACTACATATTCGTCGAGAAACCCATGACGCTCACTCTAACTGAAGCCATCGATCTCGTTGAGAAGCTTAGGGATTCAGATATTGTTCTAAACGTTGGTTATATAGAGAGGTTTAATCCAGCATTTATAGCTTTATTGAGGGGGAGGATGGAGGGTTCGATTAACGACGTATTAACTATTGTTTCGAGAAGGATCGGTCCATTCGCACCGAGAGCTGGGAGTGTAGATGTAACTCTCGATCTCGGTAGTCACGAAGTCGATGCACATACTCTGATTATGGGTAGATTACCCCAATCGGTTAAGTCGTTCGGTTTATCCAATATTGTTTCCAATAGATTAGATCATGCTTGGATAATTATGAATTACGGCGACACGCTCTCCCTTATCGAAGTTAGCAGAGTTTCTCCAGTTAAGTTGAGAGTTCTCTACATAACCTCCAAGTCTTCTCTAGTATTCCTGAACTACATTGATCAGAAATTAAACTTCATTAAATCTACGGGAGAGGAGTTTCTGAACACTAGGAGAGAAGAGCCGTTGTTTCTAGAAGATTATCTGAGCATAGCTTATTATCAGAATTATCGTAGTGCTCTCGTTGATGCTTATCAAGGCTTAGTTGTTCAATATATTTGTGAAGCAATAGGTGAATCCTATAGGAGGAGAGTAGAGGCTCCTCTAGGTGAGGATAGTGTTTACTCAACCTATAGTGATTTCTTCATTAAGGGATTGGATGGTTTTAGAAAATTCCTGTTTCGCTTAATGGATGCTTATAAATTAGTTTCCAGTTAGTACATAGTATGTTATGCTTAAACCTACTCCTAGGAGCATAACTGCTAACGTAGGTGTTTTAATGATTTTTAATAAAAAGATCGCTACTAATATCGTTAATGTACTGAATATAGCTCTACTTAAACTCCCGCTTCTACCAACGTTGCTTACGAATAAGTCTATGAACGTTACTGCTAATAGTGCTATAACGAATAGAGTTATTCCTCTAATAACAGCTCTATACCAGGGGTTTTCTCGTAGTATGTAGCTTAAAGCTATAGCTGTGAATGATAGGGTTATCGATGGCGTTAGTAAGCCTAGTAGTGAAACTATGGATCCAGTTAAACCTCCTGTTCTATAACCAATCATTAAAGCTGCATTAACAGTTATAGGTCCTGGTACTGAGTTAGCTAGAGAGATGGTTTCTTCGAAATTCTCAGTACTGATTACACCATACTCATCTACAAGTACTTGTTTAAATAATGCTACACCACCATAAGCTCCACCGAACATCATAAAACCTATTTTTAAGAATGTTAAGTATAGTTTAAGTATACTCATAGATAACACCTTTGAAACACATAATCTCCAGGATTTACTAAATTAGTTTAATCGAGCTATTCTAGCTAGTCCACGCGTTTTAACAAATCTACAGTGTTCTTATCAATATTTCTTCATTGTTCTACGCTAAACTTAGAATTTAGATTAACGGATCTCTATGCGTGGCTATTTTATTGAATTCGTTGTTTTTAATAAGTACCGTCGATCTTTTTGATTTGTGAGTAATTGATGATCATGTGCAACTAATTCTCCCTGTAAATAAGCTCATTAATTGATTCTAAATTCAAATATTCTGATTTAGAAACATGTTGTGTTGATTCTCACGTATTTTTTAAACCCATGGAGTTTATGATGTGCTGAGTATATTCAATATCGATTTATGTTTAAAAGGTACTATAGAAATATTATTATTTTAGCCCGCGGTGCCCGGCGGCGGCTAGGCTTAGACTCCGGAGGAGTCCGGTGGGTGAAAAGCCCCTTCTCCTGCCGCGGGCACATCTTCGACCGCAAGATATATAAATCTCTGATTCTAAACATATAGTAGGATAGATAATCAAAAACTTATTGTGGAGACCTAAGCCACCCTGGGGCGAGCTACCCTAGGGGAAGCTTAGGTCTGACAAAGACTCGTAGAGCTCTCTATAGTTAACGCTCAACCCCCCATAACCGGGGGTTAAACAGGCGTATCCAACGGATCTCCCGCCCCCTTGCGGCCGGAACACCGGTTGATCCTGCCGGACCCGACCGCTATCGGGGTGGGGCTAAGCCATGGAAGTCGAACGCCCCGCCGCTGCGGGGAGTGGCGCACGGCTGAGTAACGCGTGGCTAACCTACCCTCGGGAGGGGGATAACACCGGGAAACTGGTGCTAATCCCCCATAGGAGAGGAGGCCTGGAAGGGTTCCTCTCCGAAAGGGTTCGGTAGGGGTTATCGCTACCGAACCGCCCGAGGATGGGGCTACGTCCCATCAGGTAGTTGGCGGGGTAAAGGCCCGCCAAGCCGATAACGGGTAGGGGCCGTGAGAGCGGGAGCCCCCAGTTGGGCACTGAGACAAGGGCCCAGGCCCTACGGGGTGCACCAGGCGCGAAAACTCCGCAAATGGAGGTTATTGGGTTCATCAACCCAACCCTCCAGCGGAATGCGGGAAACCGTGACGGGGCCACCCCGAGTGCCCCTTTCAGGGGCTTTTCCCCGCTGTAAATAGGCGGGGGAATAAGCGGGGGGCAAGTCTGGTGTCAGCCGCCGCGGTAATACCAGCCCCGCGAGTGGTCGGGACTATTATTGGGCCTAAAGCGCCCGTAGCCGGCCTGGTGTGTCTCCCCCTAAAGCCTCGGGCTCAACCCGAGGAGTGGGGGAGATACTACCAGGCTAGGGGGCGGGAGAGGCCGAGGGTACTCCCGGGGTAGGGGCGAAATCCAATAATCCCGGGAGGACCACCAGTGGCGAAGGCGCTCGGCTGGAACGCGCCCGACGGTGAGGGGCGAAAGCCGGGGGAGCGAACCGGATTAGATACCCGGGTAGGCGTGTTCGGCTATATTCTCTATGTATCTCGCCGACGCGCCCCGGATAGTCCCGGCTGTAAACGATGCGGGCTAGCTGTTGGGCGGGCTTAGAGCCCGCCCAGTGGCGTAGGGAAGCCGTTAAGCCCGCCGCCTGGGGAGTACGGCCGCAAGGCTGAAACTTAAAGGAATTGGCGGGGGAGCACCACAAGGGGTGGAGCCTGCGGTTTAATTGGAGTCAACGCCGGGAACCTTACCGGGGGCGACAGCAGGATGACGGCCAGGTTAACGACCTTGCCCGACGCGCTGAGAGGAGGTGCATGGCCGTCGCCAGCTCGTGCTGTGAAGTGTCCGGTTAAGTCCGGCAACGAGCGAGACCCCCACCTCTAGTTGCTACCCCGGTCTCTGGACCGGGGGCACACTAGAGGGACTGCCGCCGTTTAAGGCGGAGGAAGGAGGGGGCCACGGCAGGTCAGCATAGGAGCTCTCCGTTAATGGAGGCTCCGCTGAAGCCCCGAAAGCCGTGGCTCTCGGGGGGTGTTAAAACGTTGTTTTGAAACGCGTAATTTAACGTAGTGTGGAAAATACGTTGTTTAAACCACTGTGTATCTCTAATAATACGTTATTGAAACATGTTTTGAACATGCTGTGGAAACACTATGTTCCACGGTGAATTAATATGAATCGACTCCCTGGGACCACGGTCGGGAAACCCCCGGGCTACACGCGGGTTACAATGGCGGGGACAGCGGGATCCGACCCCGAAAGGGGGAGGTAATCCCTAAAACCCCGCCGCAGTTGGGATCGAGGGCTGCAACTCGCCCTCGTGAACGAGGAATCCCTAGTAACCGCGCGTCAGCATCGCGCGGTGAATACGTCCCTGCTCCTTGCACACACTGCCCGTCGCTCCACCCAAGGGGGGAGGGGGTGAGGCCCGGTTCCTCCGAGGAGTCAATCTCTTCGGAGGGGTTGGGTCGAACCCTCTCTCCCTGAGGGGGGAGAAGTCGTAACAAGGTAGCCGTAGGGGAACCTGCGGCTGGATCACCTCCTGCTTAAACGGCCGGAGGGCGGGAGACCCGTTGGAAACGCCTGAATTAAACCTGGTTATGGGGGTTGAGCGTTAATTATAGAGAGCTCTACGAGTCTTTCGAGATGATACACGAAACCCCCTGTGCTTACTAAGGGGTTTCGTGTAGATAGCGTAAATCCCCTTATTACGGGGGTTATGAACGCTGTAGGGAAACGGTATATTGTACTGTAAAACACAGCCTGGGAGTCAGCGTTAATCCAGGTTCCCAGCAATGGCGCAGACGCCGCCCGGTGGATGGCTCGGCTCGGGCGCCGACGAAGGCCGTGGCAAGCTGCGATAAGCCCGGGGTAGGTGCAGGCAACCGTAGAACCCGGGATCGCCGAATGGGACTTCCCGCTACGGGTGAATAACCCGTAGCGTTCGGGAAACCCCTACATAGGGGTTAACCCTGTGTAGGGGGAGTACCGAACGGGAACCCCCCGAACGGAAACATCTTAGTAGGGGGAGGAGAAGAAACCAAAATGGGATCCCCTGAGTAGGGGCGACCGAAAGGGGGAGAGTTCAAACCAATTCTCCACGGGATAACCGTGGAGAGATGAGGTGTTGTAAGCCTCCGGCTCGAGGCTAGACCTCGAGGGAGCCGACCCATGGTAGCCGAAGTGGGCTGGAAAGCCCCACCGTAGAGGGTGATAGTCCCGTAGGCTAAACCATGGGGGCTCCTGCCGGAGGCTTGAGTACCACGGCTTGGTTTTGCCGTGGGAAGCTGGGGGTCACCGACCTCCAAAACTAAATACGTCCCGAGACCGATAGCGAACTTAGTACCGTGAGGGAAAGCTGAAAAGAACCCCGGAAGGGGTGTGAAAAGAGCCTGAAACCGGGCGGCTACATACGGCGTAGCCTCTAAGAAATGAAGCTTCCCGGAGGAAACCGGGGCGACCCGGGAGTACGTGGGAAGCCGATCAGGGTTACGCCGTCCGTCTTGAAACACGGGCCGGGGAGTCCACGGCAGCGGCGAGTTTAAGGGGGTCAAAGCCCCGTAAGCGTAGGGAAACCGACAAGCCCGCAGCCGGTTTAAACCGGCGAGGGGCGGGGTCCCAAAGGGCCTGGAGCCGCTGCCGTGGAACCAGAAACCGGGCGATCTAGGCGGGGGCAGGGTGAAGCCGGGGGAAACCCCGGTGGAGGCCCGAAAGGGTTCTGATGTGCAATTCGTTCCCATGACCCCCGTCTAGGGGCAAAAGACCAATCAAGCCCGGTGATAGCTGGTTCCCGCCGAAGTGGGTCTCAGCCCAGCCCCGCTGGAGATCGGCTACGGGGTAGAGCTACGGATTGGGAGTGCGGGAGGCGATGAGCCTCCGCCTCCCTATCCAACTCCGAACCCGTAGCCATCTGAGAAGGCGGGAGTGGGGCGCTCGGGGTAAGCCTGGGCGCCGAGAGGGGAACAACCCTGACCGGGGTTAAGGCCCCAAAGTGCCGGCTAAGTGCCAATCTCAAAGAGCGTCCCACGGCTTAGACAGCGGGGAGGTGGGCCTAACAGCAGCCATCCTCTAAGGAGTGCGTAACAGCTCACCCGCCGAGCCGTGGGGCCTCGAAGATTGGTCGGGGCTTAAGCCGGCCGCCGAGACCCCGGGGCGCAGCTCCGTTGGAGCTGCGATCCGGTAGGCGGGCGCCGAGTCGGGGCAGAAGCCGGGCCGTGAGGTCCGGTGGACCCGATTCGGGTGTAGATCCCGGCGGCAGTAACAGCGAGGAGGGGTGAGAATCCCCTCCGCCGGAAAGGACCAGGGTTCCTCGGCAACGGTCGTCGGCCGAGGGTTAGCCGGTCCTAACCCGAGCCGTAACACGGTCTCGGGGAATGGGAAACGGGTTAATATTCCCGTGCCGCGGGGGTAGGTGCGGCAACGCAAGCTCCGTCTCCGACGCCTCCGGATAGGCCGACTGGGGGCGCCCGAATGGGCGCGACCCAGTTAACCGGTGAAGACCCCTGAGTACCGTCATGGTGAGAAGGGGTTGAAGCCGGGAATAGAACCCCGTATGGGGTTTTCGGCCGACTCCGGGGGCCCTTGAAAAGGGGACGGAGAACGATCCCCCGCGCCCGTACCGAGAACCGACACAGGTGCTCCTGGGTGAGAAGCCCCAGGCGTGTGGGGGATAACCCGGGCTAGGGAACTCGGCAAATTGGCTCCGTAACTTCGGGATAAGGAGTGCCTGCGGGTCTGGGGCATAACCCTGGATCCGCAGGTCGCAGTGCCTAGGGGGGCCTGACTGTTTAATAAAAACATAGGTCCCCGCAAGCCCGAAAGGGTGAGTACGGGGGCCGAATCCTGGCCACTGGCGGTCCGTGAAACCGGGGTTCAACCCGGTGAAGCGCCGCTCAAGGCCGGGGGTAACTCTGACCCTCTTAAGGTAGCCAAATGCCTTGCCGGGTAAGTTCCGGCGCGCATGAATGGATCAACGAGGCCCCCACTGTCCCAGCCCGGGGCCCCGTGAATACACGGAGCCGGTGCACAGGCCGGCAACCCCCCGCAGGGCGATAAGTCCCCGTGGAGCTTTACCGCAGCCTGGCGTTGGCTTCTGGGCTGGGGTACGTAGCGTAGGTGGGAGCCTGTGAAGCGTAGCCTCCGGGTTACGCGGAGGCGGCAATGAAACACCACCTACCCCGGTTCGGGAGCCTAACCCCCGGTTAAACCGGGGGGACAGCGTCAGGTGGGCGGTTCGGCTGGGGCGGCACGCCCGCGAAAAGGTAACACGGGCGCCCAAAGGTCGGCTCAGGCGGGTCAGAAATCCGCCGTAGAGTGCAAGGGCAAAAGCCGGCCTGACCGGACCCTTGAACACAAGGGGTCCGGCCGGGAAACCGCGGCCTAGCGAACGCTCGTGTCCCCCTCGGTGGGGGCCGGGCATGACAGAAAAGTTACCCCGGGGATAACAGGGTCGTCGCGGGCGAGAGCTCCCATCGACCCCGCGGTTTGCTACATCGATGTCGGCTCTTCCCATCCTGGGGGTGCAGCAGCCCCCAAGGGTGGGGCTGCCCGCCCATTAAAGGGGAACGTGAGCTGGGTTTAGACCGTCGTGAGACAGAGAGGTTGCTGGGGCTTGGATCCGAACAATATATAACTGGGTGTTTCCGCGAATCACTTGGGATTACGCTGAACACTAGCCCCGGCGCCTCTCCTCAAAAGGTCGGACTCTACCCGCGGGGGGTGCGGGCCGCCTGAGGGGAAAGTCTGGGTTCTCCAAATAATAGCTTCTCAGGGGAGACCCAGACCCCTAAGCTGCCCTCAGTACGAGAGGAACGGGGCGGCGCGGCTTCTGGTTTACCGGTTGTTCTGAGGAGCAACGCCGGGCAGCCACGCCGTAGGGGGTAAGCGCTGAAAGCATCTAAGCGCGAACCCCTCCCCGAAACGAGGCGGCCGTCCGCTACGGGGCCACCCGTAGCGGTTAGGGTCCCCGTAGAAGACGGGGTTGATGGGGCGGGGGTGTAAGCTCCGAGAGGCTTACGCCTCGAGGAGTTTAGCCTGCCGCTCCCAAAAGCCCGAGGCTTATTGCTGGGAACCTGGATTAACGCCTCTAAACACGTTGTGTTTTACAGTACAATATGCCGTTTCCCTACAGCGTTCATAACCCTCTTAGATACACTCCTATTGAACAACGTATTTATAATCAGTTTGGAGAACGCTCCTCATCCCAAATCCAGTCTAGAAATACCGTCGTATCATCATCAAAACACCTAGAATATAGGTATAAACCAGTTTAAAACAATAAATCAATCAATTAGCACCAGTACATCAGAATACCCGTTGATCAATACCTTAATGGAAAATCCTATACCCATCTCTATTCCGAAGGAATCAGCAATGAAAATATACGTAATCTCCGCATCCTAACTAATAACAAACCAATTCAATAACTTCTTATTGAGAGATTATGTGGGGAGAACCCATAATACGATATTTAATGAATGTTTAGTAAATGAATTATCGTCTCCACAATATGTATAGTCAAGCCATGCCGCCGCCGGGATTTGAACCCGGGACAACCGGATCTCCCCTGGGTTTTACGAATCGGTCTACTACACCCTACCCCGTATGAGTCCGGCGCTCTAGCCTGGCTGAGCTACGGCGGCTTCACTGATTAATGATAGTTTATTTAAGACATTAAAAATCTTCACATTAACCAATACTATAGCTTCAATTATGAATTCCTTTTCAGAGCATCTAGATTCACTCAATTAACTAAGAGCATTCACCCATACCCTCTCTTCTTCAAAACACGTGGTTTAACCCTTATAGTAAACTCCGATCTCTTACCTCTACTGCTAATACCAGTATAGTACTGGAATACACCACGGCACTTCGGGCACTCGAATCTCTTCACAACATAGAATCTGAATCTCCACGGTTCACGCATTGTTCTGAAAGATGCTTCACTAGATTCGAAACCACAGAAGGGGCATTTAACCATAGTAACAACCCCCAGTCATAAATCAAGATGCTACATAATAATAATGTGGAGCCGATCACAATATATGTGTTTCACTTAAATAATTAATAAATCGTGAATAAGAATAGAGATAGATAATGAGGTATTGGAGGGGCCCGTCGCCTAGCCCGGATAAGGCGCCGGCCTCCTAAGCCGGAGAACCCGGGTTCAAATCCCGGCGGGCCCGTAAATACTTATTTCGAGAAAACTATTGAGTCTCCAAACTAGAAAGTAGTTATAAAATCTTCATAGATTAACATCACCGTATAACTCCTATACAGCACAATCCAGTTCTACATCTCGGCAAAATAGAAACATGTAGTGTACGAAACACCTGGTTGTTCATCGCATAGATAAATCCGAGTTGATGCGAAAACAATTAGGTAATCCATATCTTCAAACCGTAACAGATATTTAAATCGTTCTATGTTGAAACATAGCTAATACTAGTTCATGAAAAGTTTTTAGGCAAGTATATGTTAATAATCATGTTGAAGCCGGGGTGGCCGAGCGGTCTAAGGCGGCGGGCTGCAGAGCTCGGTTATCGAGGGGGTTCTCGGAGAAACCCGTTTACTCGCGGGTTCGAATCCCGCCCCCGGCTTCCCATTCATTCATGAATACTAATCCAGATTTCACAGATACCGTTAATACAATAGTTTTTAATCAGTACTCCACATCCATAGTAACCACATATAACGCGATACCGATTCAAATTAGTGTTTCTGAGAGTTGATCGATATGTTGGAACAATATGATCGTTGGATTGAACAAATAAAACAAGCTCTGGAGAAATGGGGTTTATACGAGATCGATGGTTCGTTTAGAACAATTGTAGTTAGCGGTATGGGAGGTAGCGGTATTGTTGGCGACTATATCGCTGTAATAAACGATTCCTACGGTGGTTTACCAGTATTAGTATATAAAACATACGAGACACCAGCAGTGCTCAGCGGAGAAGACCTAGTTTTAGCTATTAGCTATAGTGGTAATACTTATGAAACAATACTTTTCGTTAAGAAATCTCTCGAGAGGAACGCTAGAGTAGTTATAGTATCTAGCGGGGGTTTATTGGAGAAACTCAGTATTGAGAATAAACTATTATTTATCAAAATCCCCGAAGGCTATGTTCCACGAACATCTATGCCATCAATGCTCATAAACACTCTATCCCTACTATCACGTAGCGGTTTATCGAAAATAACTAGGAGCGATGTAGAAGATACTCTTAAACATCTCGAGAACACTATTAGTAAAGCTAAATCTATTGGTGAGAAACTAGCTGAATTCATACACTCTAGAGAGGGTTTAGTAACAATAGCTTCACACACCCCCTACCAACCACTACTCATTAGAGGTAAAAACGAATTCAATGAAAACTCTAAACTCCACGTTAGAATAGAGATTATACCGGAGTGTTTCCATAACGATATCGTTGGTTGGGAAAAACCATTCTCTCGGAACAACGTAAGCATTGTTTTTAAAGACCCCGATAACACTGTTGGAACTAGACTACTAGACTACTTGATCGATATTTACAGGGAGAACGGGGTTTCAGTATTCGAAATAGATTTATCTGGACCAAACATTTTAGCTAAACTAATCTATGGCTCATTAATACTGGGATACGCTAGCGTATATCTAGCTTACTTGAGAAAAGTAGATCCACTCGCAACACATTCAATACGTAAATACAAGGAATTCGTAGATTCAAATCTTAAGTATTGGGGGGTTTAAAGTAGAGTAGCTTATTAATCCAATAATAGATGCGTAAAGAGTTTTTCTACGAGAATCCTCTAGTTCTAATGGATTAAAACTACGGCTACCGATTATCTTAACTGCTCTATGAACACCTCTAATGTAGATAGCATTAGCTATACTTATTAGGATCAAATATAATGGCGCTAATTTAGCGTATAACGTAGCAGCATAGTTCAGCGTAACCGCTATTAATGATGTAGAGAGAATTAGTGATTTAGAAGTTTTGAACCCGAATCTCAAAGGTATAGTTCTATAACCAACCCTCCGATCCCCCTCCACATCCTGTATAGCTTTAATAACTTCTCTACCCAACATAGCTGAATAAACCGATAATGATAGAATTATGGTGATTTCCAGAAACTTCTTCGGAAAACCCGATAGCACATAACTATAAATTAATGGGCTAGTGGTTGAAAACGGAACTATTAATTGACTCCACCAGAATCTTCTCAGAAAACTATATGCTATTGAGGTGGAAGCATATACGATTACTGTTAGAACAGTTAGGTAGCCTAAAGGCGCGTTGATCGCTATAATCGTTAAGTACATGGCTAACCCTAGATAAACCAGGATCGATGGTTTTACTAAACCCTTCGGCACGGGTTTCCACGGTTTATTAATTGCATCAACATTTCTATCGACATAATCATTTATAACCATTGCTGATGCAGAACCTAGAAAACCAGTTGTTGAACCAATAATTAATACGTGTAAAGAAGTTTTCCAATCCATAAACATACTCGTTATTAAAGCTATACTTAAACCCGTAGATAAACTATTCATTGGCCTAGTAATAGCTAAGTAGTGCTTCAAACTAGTTTGAAACTTAGGCAACCCATACACCATGGATTAAATCTTGAACCAACTAAGTAGCGACCCATAATCTCAAACACTATTTGAAACTATCAATGGAGTCTCCGTTATAAAGAGCTAATCACTAAATAATGGTGTTTAATCTGGCTATAGTTGTGGATAGAGAAAGATTTAAACCAACGAAATTCCTGATACTAGTGTTTTTCCTAACCCTATCTCTAGTTGTTGCATTAATCACTCCAAAAATAGCTGTTAAAACGATTCATCCAGTAGAACTCGGTTTAGGAGACCTCATTGTTAACTATGAAGCTACTAATGGCGGCTTCGTGATTAACATAACGAATAAGTATAGTGGGAGAGTTTGTATTACAGGCATTAGTTGTAGGAATAGAGTATTGGTATTACTAAATAATACTTGTATCGATAGAAACGAATACCTAGTGCTAAACTTGAACAATACGGTGGATTGTCCATATCTAAATATACGTTACACCATAGGGAATAGAAATCTATCGAAAATCGTATTCATTAGAAACTTGGTGATGAGTAAATTCGATTTGGAGGAATCGATAAAGATGAATGAAACAAACACTACATCCTAATTAATGGTCGAGCTCGTAATAAGCTATAATTACTTAATGGAACTGTGGGTTAAACGATTAGCTAATTAGTAGCGTGGTAATGGGGATAAGTAGATTTTAATCGAAATAATTGTGTAGTGGCGAATTAGTAATCCCGCCGGGGGGATTCGAACCCCCGACCACCCGGTATCTACAATCCCCACTACAGCCGGGCGCTCTGCCGCTGAGCTACGGCGGGTTTCATATTATTTCTAAATACTATTGGGTTTTAATAACTTTATTACTTTAGTGTAGGTGTTCGTTTCATGCATGGCTCGGGTAATAAGAGTTCAATTATTGATGTTCTATCTAGAGATATAGAGTACATAGATAGCGTTCTCAAAGTTAAAGATAGTGTTAGAGAAGATGTTATTAAGATCGTGAGAGAGATTACGAGATATTCGGGCGATTCGATAAGATATATTCATACCGGTGATTATCACAAAGCTAAGGAGTGTCTCGAAAAAGCTGGTAATCAAGTCGTTTCTCTTAAAGATAAGTTAAGGGATCACCCTGATCTCTACTATAGTGGTTTAGTATATAATGGTTTATCGGAATACGTTGAAGCACTATTGACTTATAGCTTAGTTGTAGAGAACAAATTAGTTGGTTTTAGAGAAATAGATATTCCTATTCCACCGTATCTTCAGGGTTTAGGAGATGTTGTTGGTGAATTGAGAAGATACATATTAACACTTATTGGTAAAGGAGCTGTTAATGAAGCAACCCATTATCTCGAATTAATGGAGATAATATATGAGTATTTGAAGAAACTCATATATCCAGACCCCTTAACTCCAGGTCTAAGACACAAAATCGATATTGCTCGTAGACTGATTGAAGATACGAAAACGTTATTGATAAGCATTAAGAACATGAATGAATTATCTAGATTAATTGAGAGGGAACTCGAGAAAGCTAAATACAAATAGTAATTGGGGAGTAACGGTTGGATACAAATTCATATACCCAGTGAAGATATTATCGTCTCGATAAATAGAGTAGAGTTGAACAACTCGTTCTATTTAGAAATACTATAAATGAGTGCGGCGGCCGGGATTTGAACCCGGGATCTCCGGTTTGGCAGACCGGCGTCCTAGTCCAGGCTAGACGACCGCCGCAAAGAGTTATCTCTAGGTTTAGAAAGTATAATGGTTCCATTAAAAATTTTTATGAGAAACAATTAGTAGTATTCTGGATAAGAAAGTGTTTCTCCAACAACGATCATTATGTATATGAGTAGATTCTTGTAACACGCTATTGTTTAAATTAAAAATTGCTGTTCTAGAACATTATAACTAGTTACTAAGCACTAAAAACCTTTAAACAAAAATAATATTTTATTTTATAGAGAAGCCGCCGTAGTATAGCCCGGTCAAGTATGCGGGCCTTTCGAGCCCGTGACCCGGGTTCAAATCCCGGCGGCGGCAATAAATACCCGATAACCCATTTCTATAGACATTCGGAGTTTATCGAGGATCAATATTCACCACGTATTCATTAGACGAATTATTGGAAGTAACTTCTATATCGTAGCAAGACCACTACACGTTCTTGAAGAGAACATGGATTCGAAAAATTTGGAAAATCGGGGAAAACAATATGTTTAGACATAGTTCTCGATTCTTCTAGCATAAGCGTAGAATAGGTTCTGAAACCTATATATAGGTAATTTAGATTGTTCTATTCCGAACCTATGTGTAGCTTATCTAGAATATTAACTGTTTTAATCAGCAACTCTTCATTCCCTACTTCTTCGATTCACATTAAAGGAATCTATGTGCTCCAGCACGCTTAACTCTAGTTTTTTCTCAACGTTTCTCCCCAGGGCTTAAATATCGGCTAGTTCACTAATATATCTATTACCACGTATTGTAGGATTGTAGTTAGTATGTTCTCCCTAGCTAAGCGGTTTCTCGCTTTACTCGAGGTTAGCCTAGTTTCTCTAATTCTAACATTTAATGTGTGGTTCCACGATGCTTATTATGCTTACTTAAAGTGTAGTATATACTGGCATTATGTCTACCCATCATCTATTATGTTCCTAGCTCTACTCGCCATACTCTTACCGAGGAGGAGTTTTAGAATATATGGTTTCTTACCCAGAAACACTATTTTCACATTGAAGTGGTGTTCAATATTCATAGCGGTTTTCACCCTACCATCTTCGTTATCAATCGTGTTCTCAATTGCTCTTGGAATATCTAAGTCTGCTGAGCCGTCGATACACGACATTATTCAAAAAGTAATCGATTACATGGTTTTCGTCGGGTTCTTCGAAGAAGCTTATTTTAGAGGTTATGTTCAGTCTAGGCTTAATGAAGTCTATGAGAAGCGTTGGCGAAGACTAGTCTTTAAGGAATGGAGTGTTAATTATGGAATGAGTTTACCATTAACATCCATAATTTTCGCTCTAGTACACATAGTTCACTACTGGAATCCTATTACATCGAGGTGGAACCCGGCGTGGTGGATGCCCATACACATTCTAGGAGCATTCGCTTTCGGATGCTTAGCAGGAGCTATAAGGGAGGCATCAGACATCTACGTTTCGGCTTCACTACATGGAGCCATAATGACTTCCTACACTCTCCTATCTACTTATACAAACGTATTAATCCTAAACATCTCTTTATTCACTAGTTGGTTCATCTTCTTCTACATTCTGAACGAATATTTCCACGAATCCACAAACCTGAAGTTTAAAGCCGTAGAGTGAAGCAATGAAATATGGGTGGAATAGAGAGACATTAGATTGAAACATGTTTTCAACAACTATAAACACGACTTCCCCCCATTCTTCCAATAAAAATCCTTCTATGAAGATGCTATGAGAATACTGAAATTGCTGTTTAGCACGGTATTAATGATTATTAATTCGTTTAATCACCGTAACCTATGAATACTGTGTAATCGTAGTTCTTAATAATTCTTCAATGCATACCGCTTGTAGAGTATTATTGGAAACGCTCTATTCATAAGTTTAAATATAAGGAGATAGTTTTATTTGATATTTAATTAGTAGAGGGGCCGTAGTCTAGCCTGGCTAGGATGCGGGGCTTGGGCCCCCGTGAACCGGGGTTCAAATCCCCGCGGCCCCATTTCAACTAGCGTTGTTTTCCAACTTAGAGTCGCGATTCTACTAACTGGTTTGTTTAAATAATGTTATTCGACGTTATGAACATATTCTTCTGTTCCTCAGGGAGTGAAGATATTTTAGTTAAATTAGTTGTCTTGTATTGTGATATACCTGATTTAGTAAAGGCGTGTTAGGGTTCGTTGAGTTGAATGATTCTATAGAGAAAATCGTTTATGGTGTTGTTAAACCACTGGATGTTCGTGTCAGGGGTTTGAATCAGCTTCTCGTAGAGATGAAGAACCTGTCTTTCCAAGGTAGAGCGTTAGGCGAGGTTTACGAAATAATGATTGAAATGTTTAGAGATGAGAATAACACTATTTTCCTAGGTTTAGCGGGTTCTCTAAGTACCGCTGGTTTGTGGAAGATTATTAAATGGTTTATAGATGAGAGATTGGTCGATGTCGTTGTTTCTACAGGCGCTATTATTAGTGAAGACATATATGATGCTATGGGTTTCAAATACTACAAAGTTAACCCATGTGTAGATGATTCACTCTTACTTAAACTTAAATACGATAGATTCTACGATACGATAGCTAGTGAGGAGAATTATAGGAAGATGGAGAGACTAATACAGGAGTTTATCGAATCAATCCCCCTGGATCGAGTTTATTCAACAGCTGAATTCCTATACCTATTCGGCAAATACCTGGATGGTGAAGGAATAGATTCTATATTGGCATCAGCATATAGGAGTAAAGTCCCCGTTTTCTCACCAGCATTAGTTGATAGTGCATATGGTATTGCAAGCGTACTAGCTTATCGTAGAGGCTATAGGTTAGTTCTAGATATGGTTAGAGATTTCAACCAAATTGTCGAGATCGGGAGGAGGTCTAGTAAACTATCAGCAATATATATTGGCGGCGGCGTTCCAAAAGATTACGTTAATCTAGTAACGGTAGCGCAAACGATTATAGCTGAATACGAGGAGGGTTCGAAAAACTACTATAAACCTCTAGAGTACGTTGTCCAATTCACAACAGATATGCCGCAATGGGGTGGTTTAAGTGGAGCAACACTCGATGAAGCAGTTAGTTGGGGCAAGGTTTCTCCACTCGCGAAGAAGAGGACAGTGCATGTAGATGCTACAATAGCTCTACCAATAGTAGCTCATGCTCTAGCTGAAGCACCCGTTAAGAGGGAGAAACCATTCGATACAACGTGGTTTATCAACGAGGTTGAGAAACACGTTGGGTTGAAATAGCCACTATGATACAACCGGTAATTAGGTTGTTCTACACGTAGGGTTGGTAACTGTTTTTGTGTGTTGGGTTTATAATGGTTTTTGTAGGGTTTTATTAATCTAGATGTGAGTCCCGTGCCGTTGGGCTTGATGATTGTTCATGACCCCCGTGTAGAGTGGCTAGTAGCCACAGTGAAGCACGGGGCAGGAGGCACAACCCGCCCCGGGAAAACCTAAAAACCTAGGAGGGGAAACGGTTCCATATTGAGAGCAGCTGTTCTCTTCACTGGAGGGAAGGATTCAACATATGCTCTACACTTAGCTTATTTCCAAGGATACGAGATAGAGGTTTTAGTATCTATAGTGCCAACGTATCGTTACTCAATGATGTATCATAAACCAATACCTAGAATTTTAGAATTACAATCTAGTGCTCTAGGAATACCTCTTGAATTAGTTGAAGTAAAGGATCCTAGTATGGAGGTCGATGTTTTAAGAAACATTTTGTCTAGAGTTAGAGAAGAGTATAGCGTAGACACTATTGTTTCGGGAACATTATCTAGTCTCTATCAGAAAACGATTATCGATATGGTTTCGAACGAACTGGGACTTAGACACTACACTCCACTTTGGTTAACAGATCAGTATCGCTACATGGTGGAACTCGTAGATAACGGTGTAGTTTTCATGTTGATGAGCGTATCTACACATGGTTTAGGAAGGGATTACTTATGTAAACCAATCGGTAGGTTAGAGTTAGAGGATATTTTGAAGAAATCGAGAATCTATGGTTTTAACCCAGCTTTCGAGGGAGGCGAGGCTGAAACAATTGTTCTGAATGCTCCATTATTTAGAAAGAGGGTATTTGTGGAAGGTTATGTGGAATCAATGGGTTTAGATGAACACTACTGTATTGTTAAAAACGCTTATCTGGTTGATGCGAGTTCTTGATTATCGAATTATTTTTATTTCAGTGTAGTAAAGTAGTTTATGATAACATTAGCTAAATGCTCGGGTTTAGTATACCATTTATCGTACCTGTAATCTTTAGAACCAATCGTTACGATAACGTGGTCTCCAGCATCCCTAACTACAGCTACTTCTTGATTATCCTTCATTATTGAGAATAGTGATGACCCCTTATCTACAAACCTATACCCAGGCAGTTTACCTACTAGTTTAGTTTTTAATTCGCTTAAATACTGAGTACTCATATATCCCACCACATTATTCTAAACACGGTTTTTCGTATAAAATACTTGGATTAAGGTTTTAAACATGTTTATTCATGGAGGAGGATTCTCCACTTATTTTACGTAACTTTCATATCAGTACGTTACGCCTAATACAGCGAATCTATCCGCAACTCTATTTCCACAAATAATTTTTCCTCTGGGGTCGCCTAGATCTATTGGTGAATAAATCACTTCACCGAGAAGTTGTTTACCAAAATTCTTTTCGAGATACTCAGCGCATTCACGACTCCCATCCCAAGGCACTACTATTAACCCCCTCCTACCCGATTCTATTGATTCCTCGGATGATAATGATACGATGATCATTTTCTTAAAGTACTCAAGAGCTCTCCTATACATATTTTTTTCAATACTCTCAATAGTGGCGTTTAATTCCTCGAAAATGTTGTTTAGAGGAGTAACTATTTTAGGTAAACCATCTCTTCTAGCAATAGTTACTGTATGGTTATCCACCTCCCTCTTTCCAATTTCTAATCTAATAGGTACCCCCTTCATCTCCCAATAATAGTATTTCCAACCTGGAGTGTGTTCAGGATCCTTATCTACATGAACTCTTAATCCATTCTCTCTAAGTATTTTAGCAACATTCTCAGCGTACTCTAAAACTTCTCTTTCCTCGGTTTTAGCTATTGGAACAATAACTACCTGTATTGGTGCTATAACTGGAGGTAGGAATAGCCCTTTCTCATCTCCATGTATAGCTAGTACGGCTCCAAGAACTCTCTCGCTAACACCATAGCATGTTTGATAAACATACTTTACTGACCCATCACTATCAGTGTATTTAATGTCGAAAGCACGAGCGAATTTCTGTCCAAGATTAATAACTGAACCTAGCTCTAAACCCTTACCATCAGGCGTTACTGTTAGGAAATCATAGTTATACTCGGCTCCAGCGAAGACGTCCCATGGAGGGGTTTTAACGATCAAATACGGAATTAATAATGTATCGAAAAATCTCCTATAGATCCCTATTGCTTCCCAAATCTGTGATTCAGCTTCTTCACTAGTAGCATGTGCTGTATGGGCTTCTATGAAACCCATTATTTCCCTAACTCTCAGTATTGGATGAGTCATTTTCGTCTCATATCTGAATACGTTAACGTTCTGATACATTTTAATAGGTAGATCCCTCCTCCCCTTAATCCATAGACTCCACATGTAATACATTACCGTTTCGCTAGTCGGTCTAATGAATAGTTTTTCGTTGAATTTCTTCGTTAAAGTCCCTTCTACAACGAAAGATTCTCCACCAAAACCTTTCAAGAAATCGCTTTCTTTGGAGAAAACGGATTCTGGAATAAGTGTGGGGAAATACGCTTCTTCATGACCGCTTTTCTCCAAAAAATCAATTAATATCTTCTGTATAAGCCTCAAAGTTTTCAAACCATATGGTTTCCAAACAATCATTCCCTTCAAAGGATACCGTATATCAACGATATCGCAATGCTTAAGCAATTCGTGAAACCAGTTACTGAAATCCTCGAATTTATCGCCCCATGGCCTCTCCTCAATACTCAAATCATAAACACCGATAATTAGTTTAAATCAACATTATTACTACGAAAGAATCCTTATAGAATTATATTCTTTACTACCACGGTAGAAATACTCGTTAGTTTCAAGTAACCAATAGTTATTGGAGTTTAGGGATATAGACGAGTTATTCGTATGGTTAGTCAATGGAGGCGGTATGGTTTATAGCTAGGTTAGTTACATCGTTTCATCCTATTTATTGCGGTATAGATGAGATCGTTTAGTTTCTTACTGTGCTTAGTAGTTCTCCTGATCATTGTATTAATAATTACTGGTAATAGTTCTTTCCTATCAATACCTCTCCCAGTATTCAGGTACAGTATGTTTTCATTTAAGCAATATGCTTCTACAACTCTCCCCCTATACTCCTCAATATTGTTGAGGATTTTCTTAAGAAACAATATATCGCTGAAAATACCGCTAATACTTTCTTGTTTTAAACCTAATGTATATGTTGTTGTGAAGAATTGTTTAGTAATCTCTCTAATGAATTCAATATTGTTTATTAACGAAATGGTTTTAGTAACTAATGTTTTTGTTTCTAAGGGAACTTGGTCTCCAAATGAATTAATCAAGTATTTTCTAAAAGCTTCGAAACTATATTCATTACTACCTATACATTTCATGACTTCAACTATACGTTTATAAGTATCATCTATTATGGTGTAATTAAAACCTCTACCATCATCGTAGTTTGAGTGATATATTGGTTTAAGAGATTCGATAGATGTTAAAGTTAACGATGGAACCCCATATAAGCTGTAGGAGTAGCTATCGAAATCCATGTTATCGAAACCCCTGTAGATAGATTTTGAATCGCTAATTTTGTCGATACATTTAGCTAGTACGGGGTTTCCATAGATTTCTATAGGGTAATCGTAAATAGCATCTATATTTATATCTGCAACAACCTTCTCAATATAGTTCTTCGCCTCTAGGAGTTCGAGATAATATCTACTACCCCAAGACCAGTACCAACTAGCATAACCTGGTGAACCGAACTCTTCCGCCGTATAGGATATTAGAACTAGATCCGGTCCATTCCAAGAATTCTTCAAATTCGATGCTAAACGATAAAGTATAGCTAAACCAACTAAGTTATCTGAAAAACCGGTGAACCAGTGGTCGTGATGAGCTGTTAAATGTATTTCACCACTTCCTCCACCATTGATGCCGAATAAAACCGTTCTACCAACAGTGTTTCTTACCATTCTAGTTTTAACATCAATCTCTACGTAACCACCTGTTTCTAATAGTTTTCTGAAACTATCGTAATCGACCGATACGATAGGTATCGGGACAGGGGATCCGGATTCGAAACTATATAGAGGCGAGTAATTAACCACAGTTCTCCTATATAAACCAGGCGTTTTATCGTAGAATACTATAGCAGATACATTGTATTTCTCAATCAATTCTAGAACAACGTATTTAGCTAAATCGTGTTCTCGTGGATACTCTATAAAAACAATCGTATCTTCAGATGGTGTTTCTATGAAAACCTCGTTATCATTTACCCGACCCTTAGCGAATTTACCATAGACTCTACTTGATCGTGTATACGGTAGAGCTACGCATCTATATGTTTCTTGAGAACCCATTATTACACATTCTTCTTCGAACCAAGTGTCGACAGGGGTTTCAATAATATCGATCCAATCCACATGATCTTTGAAGTGGGAAACAATTGTTTCCACAGCTCTACGTTCTTCGTTAGAACCAGTTATAATTTCTCTTCTAAGGTTAGAATCGCGTAGTATAGGATTATCTATAGAATTACTCAATATCCCCCAGCCCACGATTAATTATTGGAAAATACGAATATGGATTATATTTAATCAAATAATAGTGTTTCTCAAAATATAGTATATGTAGTGGTTTAGAGTATTGATAATGGTGTTTCTATATTGAGGATTGTTGAATTCGTTGTGAAAGATTTGAAGAAATTCGAAGAATACGTTAGAAATAACAACTTGGTCGTTGAACCAGGGCCTCACATGGTTCTATTTGATCATAGTGAATTAGCCATTATGGATGTTAAGAATATTGAAGGTAAGGTTGTATCTAAACTTGTTGTTCATTTCATAACTCCATACTACAGGGTTGAATCCCAAAATATTGAGGATGATGAGGAGTATTGGAGGAAGCTATGGGAGGTGAAGAGGAGTGGAGAGTCTTGGGCTATTCCTGTAAATCCAATCATAGCTATTATTCTAGATGAATCTTTCACAAACGTAATTGAGGGTTACAGAGACGAATACCCGATTAATGAGGGGGGAGAACTTGTGGATAACTATAGGAGGAGGAATCCGAATTATAAACAGGTTCCTAGAGTAGCTTTAGCTAGAGTTCTAGATAGTTTGTGTTGAAATAGTCTGTTCTTGAAGTTTAACTCCACAGTAGGGGCAATAATTTGATGATAAGGGTATTTCCAAGCCACAGCTTTCGCATTTCCTGGATATCTTCTCCATAACCTTCTCATACTCTCTCTTCACATCATCGAATGTTAAGTGTAGATATATTTGTGTAGTCTTTATATCGCTATGTCCAAGTATTTTCTGTAGAGTAAATATATTCATACCTCTCCTCAAAGCATTCGTTGCAAACGTGTGTCTGAGAACGTGTGGTCTAATAATACTTGTCGAAACACCGGCTCTCTTAGCTAGACTCTTAATTCTCTTGTATAATCCGCTGTATGATAATGGTATAATTTTATCGCTACTCTTTAAACCACATAGTTTAATCCAAGATTTCAACATTTCAATCGTATCGCTTCTAGCTACAACAAATCGTTCCTTACCGTATTTAGAACCGGTTATCCTAATGATCTTGTTTTCAAAATCGATATCGCTAACTCTAATATTGAGCAATTCCTTACTACGGACACCGGTATCGATAAGGAGTTTCACAATAATTGTATCTAAAGGGTCTCTACACGAACTAATGAGTTTAGCTACATCATCATCTCTCAAAACATTTATTCTTCTAGAAACCCTCTTTACTCTAGGAACTCTTATTTTAAGACCGAGCCATTCGAAGAATCTATTCAGGAAAATCGAGTAGTAGTATAGAGTTTGTAAAACCCCTTCACGGCCTTTAGAGTGGGGGAATCCATTGCTGAGTCTATGGTTTCTCCAAGCTAGTATATCTTTGAGATTAACGTTTCTCAAAGGTTTATTACCAATGAATTTCAAGAAATCCATTATAGCTGCTCTATACGATTTCAATGTATCGTTACTGGCTCCAGCCGATTCTAATGTAGATAGGAAAAGCTCCAATACCTCTTCATTACTGAGATCTAGCGCCTCCTCCGGTGCTGAACCAATATCTAGTTTACTCGGCAAAAACACCCCTATTTCATGCATACTGGATGGTACGCTTATATAGGGTAATTTGTAGATATACTTGGGAAATACCTTGTAGTATCATGTTGTTTTATACAATTCCCCAGCGATTTTCAAAACAAGTTCTTTTACTCCAATCATGATTTTCTTGAGATCAATTAATAGCTCCTGCATATTCCTCTTAACCCCCATATCCGCTGCATCATTCATTACGATCGCTAACGGTAAATATTCTAAACCAGCTTCCTTAGCTAGGAAAGCTTCTGGAGCAATACTTGTAGTGATTATGTCGCAACCAATACTTCTTAAAAACCTAGCTTCACTCCGTGTTTCGAACCTAACTCCATCTACGACGGCGGCTACACCAGCTTCTCTCACATTAGTTAAACCATTTTCCCTCGCTATTCTCAGAACAAGTTCTCTTAATTCTTGGGAAAATATTTCTCCCATATCGATCGAGTGACCCGGTTTACTAACTAGACTCGCTCTAAACGTTGTGAAATCGATCAAATCCTGGGGAATTACGATATCACCAATATTCATATTCGGGTTTAACCTAGTAGCTATCGTAGTTGCTAATACGTGTTTAACACCATAGTGTTTTAGAGCTGAAATTATAGCTCTATAGTTAACCTCATGTGGAGGAATATTTTGTTTAAAACCGTAGCGTGGAATAAAAAGGATTTTATATTCAGTTCTAGTTAGAACTATTTCAACTTTACCATATATGGTATCGAGTTCTCCGGGAACTCCTGGAAAAAGATCCTGTGTTCCCAAATCCCCTATTAAACCTAGACGACGGCTCAACTCTACTTAATAGACCTCATTTTCTCCTTAATCAATTCCTTAGCATCATCGGTATTTAAAACTATGAATTTCTGGTTTCTAATTTCATTTAGCAATAGTTCTGGATTAGATTTGTAATCCTCTAATCTTCTACTAGCTCTAAATCTAGCTCTGTAACCGTTCTCACCATGTAGAATAACTACATCTACGAATAAATCTCCAGCTTCATAATCTACAGAACCCATACCTAATATTCCGCCGGCAACGTCTCTAGCAACAAATACTAATCCTCCACTCGGCGTTTCACCGTAGTTTTCGATCTTACCTATTAATTTAACTTGCTCTACAGGCTCAAATGTTTGAACAGAAGCTGTTTCTGATCGTGTTATTTCAGCTAAAGCCCCAGGTTTACCGAACCTACTTTTAACCTCAAATAGTTTTTCATTAACAACTCTCTTAGCAATACTATCGACTTGCTCATCAGGAACTCTCTTGTAGAACTCTATTTTTAACGAATTATAATCCCATTCTAGAACGTTGCGTTCAGCATCGTAAGTATACCTTATTCTAATCCTCACAGCATCCCCCTTATCGCTCTTTAAATTCTCAACTATGATGTGGTATAGTATTGTGTTGAGTTCAGCAGCTCCTCTAGCTACTTCCGTAGCATAATCCTTACTTGTTCTAACATAACTACTTAGTTGTGCAAATAATGTTCTCCTAACTTTATCAGCATATGCTCCAGCAATAATGATTCCAGTATTGAGTTCTTGTTCAACTCTAGATTCGGTAGGGGGCGTGGATTCCCCGATCAAAACGTTACTCCACCTTTCAACGAAAACTTGTTTCAAGAAATATATGGTTATTAACCTTAGGTATATATGTATTGCTGAAAACGTGGTGAAATTTTTGGAAGACATTGTTCTCTTAGCGGTGGATTATGCTAGGAGAATTGGAGCTGAATACGCTGAAGCTAGATATCATAAAATTAGTAGTGAAGAACTATTCTCCAGGAATGGTGATATCCTAGGTGTTGGTAAGGGGTTTGAAGAAGGAGTTGGTATTAGAGTTCTAGTTAATGGTGCTCTAGGATTTACTTCTATTAACAAACTCGATAGGGATTCGATTATCGGAGCTGTTGAGAAAATCGTTTATCAAACTAGAGCGTTATCTAGGTGTATGAAGGAGAAAATAGTGTTTAGTGAAGCTAGAGTTGGTAGGAGTAAATATAGTGTTGTAGCTAAGAAACCGTTCCACACCGTTAGTTTCGATGATAAAGTCAAGTTGCATCGCGAGCTTTGGAGTATTGTTTCTAGAGCGAAGATCGAGTCTAAAATAAGCGTTTTCATATTGAGGTATAGTGAGAGTATTGAGGAGAAAATAGTTGTTAATAGTGATGGCGCATTCATACATAGCATTACACCTAGATTATCGGTCATGTACAACATCGTTATTAATCATCCTGAGAAAGGAACTATGCAGAAGTGGGAGCAGTTGGGAGCTAGTGGTGGATTAGAATGGCTGGAGGATTGGAGAATTCATGAACGTGTAGATGAGATTGCTACTAGTATGGATAACGTTCTCGTGAAAGGAAAGAGTCCTCCCCGTGAAACGATAGATGTGGTTGTTGGGAGCGAAATCGTGGGATTAATTGTTCATGAGAGTTGCGGTCATCCCAGTGAAGCCGATAGAATACTTGGTAGGGAAGCTGCTCAAGCTGGTAAAAGCTTTATTAAGAAAGGAATGATTGGTGAAAGAATTGGTTCGGAATACGCTACTGTTATCGACGACCCAACTATACCCGGTAGTTATGGTTTCTACCTCTACGATGACGAGGGGGTTCCAGCTAAACCCAGGTATCTCTATAGGAATGGTTTGATCAACGAACATTTACATAATAGATGGACCGCTTACGTATATGGAGTTGAGAGCAATGCTTCAGCTAGAGCTATGGATTACCGTAGTGAACCTATAATTAGGATGGCTAACACCTACTTCAAACCAGGTGATTATAGTTTCGATGAATTGCTGGAAGATGTTAAACTCGGTATCTACATGAAGAGCTTCATGGAGTGGAATATAGATGATGAAAGATGGAGTCAGAGATACGTTGGTCTCGAAGCATACTTGATCGAGAAAGGCGAGTTGAAAGAACCTGTTAAATACCCTGTTCTAGAGATAACTACGAAATCTTTCTACAGCAATGTTGATGCTGCCGATAAGGATCTAAAGTTCTATGCTGGAACATGCGGTAAGGGTGAACCAATGCAGGGCGTTCCCGTGTGGATGGGGGGTCCTAACGTTCGCTTGAGGAATATTAGGATTGGGGTGGTTGAGTAGTGGAGAACATATTACTCGATGTTTCTAAAACAGTTGTTAACGAAGCTGTTCGTGAAGGTTATGATGAAGCCATAGTGATTACGCGTTACAACTACAATACTATGGCTAAGATATTCAACAGCCAACTCTCCGTAGTGCAGAAATGGGTTGATTACTCGATTGAACTATATTTAGCTAAAGATAAGAGAATAATCATTCTATCTCTATACCCAAGCGATATTGAGAGTACTGCTAGATTAACTCTTAAAGAAATGATTTCTCGTGCTAAATCGATACAGGAATCCCCATTCTACGCACCCATACCGGAGCCTAAGAGGGTCGAACCTCTAACCAATATTTATGATTCTAGAGTTCTAGACGCTATCGAGGATCCTTCTAAACTAGTTGAATTGGCAATTGAAGCTTCACATAGAGAGAGAATAGATTATGTTGCTGGAATGATCAATTTATGGATTAGAAGTAAAACTCTAGTATCTTCTAAAGGTGCTGAGCTCTACGAGGAAGCTAGCGGTATGCAGACGTATCTGAGAGCATTTAGTGAACCCGATGGTAGTGGTCAGTGGAGCTACTGCTCCGTAAAATTAGAACCTAGAGGTATTGAAGAAACTGCTCTAATAGCTGCTGATTACGCTATTAAATCTCGTGGAAGAACCGGTTTAGAACCAGGTAGGTATGATGTCATACTATCACCAATGGTTGCTGGAAATTTAATAGAACTAGTTGCATCCATGTCCTCGGCTTTCAGTATGTTGATGGGTATGTCTATTTTCATGAAGAATAGTCCTGGAGACATTGTTGCATCCGATAAGTTAACGGTACTCGATAAACCCAGAGACGTGGATTTACCTGAAGCAACAGCTTTCGATGATGAATCCACACCAACATTCGATAAACCGATTATTGAGAAGGGTGTTTTGAAAACAATACTTCATAATAGTAAAACAGCTAGTTTAACTGGAATGGAAACTACTGGTAATGCTGGTTGGGTAAATCCGCATCCATGGAATATAGTTGTTGAACCAGGTGATTATACGTTAGATGAAATGATTCGTGAAGTTAAGAGAGGTATTCTAGTCACTAACAATTGGTATACTAGATTACAGAACTATGTTGAAGGAATATTTTCAACAATATCTAGAGATGCTCTACTATACATCGAGAATGGTGAAATTAAGAAACCAGTTGAGAAGGTGAGGATTGCTGATAAATTACCTAATTTATTGAGAAATATCGATGGATTAACAAAGAATATCTACAATATCATGTGGTGGGAGGTTTCAATACCATCTAAAATACCCTATATCCTAGTTAGAAACGTTAATATCACTAAACACCTCCTCTAACCCATACTTTTTTATTTTCATAATTAAACATTATTCTGTAATAGTGGTTTCTCAAAAACGTGGTGAGCAGTTATTAGAGAGGGGGAGAGGGTTTCTTTTGAAGGGGTTTTAATTGGTTATGAAGAGATTATGGAGAAGGCTTTAACTAAAGCATTAGTTATTCACGGCTCCATTAATGGATTGAACACTATTTTCTACCTACACATGGATAACGCCGACGCTATTCTCGAGAAAGGAATCGGTATATCGATTAGAGGAGTGGGCGTGGTTATTTCTCTAAATCCCCTCGTAATCAAGTGTATTGAGGTGATACATTATTAAGAAACTAGATCTCCCTCCTAGAATAAAGGTTCTAGAAGCTGCTGGTTCTATAGGTGATGGACGTATTCTGAAAGTTAGTGATGAAGAATTCAGAGTTAAATCTAGTGATGGTTCTCGAACATATCTTGTTATTGTTAAGAGAATTGATGATAAAAGTTTTGCCGTATATAGTAATGATAATGGAACAGTATATAGAGGCTATATTGGATACCCTATTATCGCGGCTTTAATCATTAACGGCGTATTACCTGTAGATAACGAAGTTATTAATGCTCTTAAAGGCATACCTTGGAGAGAGCTCAATACTAGGTTTAAAAACTACGGTATTGTTGAAAACATTGTTTTGAATCAATGCGAGAAGAGAGGTTTATCTCGCACGATTGTCTTGGATTATATCAATATAGTTATGAAGAAAATCGGTGTTTTAACACTGTATTTCGATGAAACGCTTAGTAAACAATAACTCTACCCTTCCTAATCTCTAAATACTTCTCATTAGCTAACCTATATATCATCATCCTAGCAACACTATTCTCTAAACCCAATTCGTGGTGAACAATGTTAACAGCATCTTTAACGCTGAGCTCCCCATACTCTAACATACTTCTCCTCAAAACATCAAGAATAGTACCGAGTAAACCATGTGGTTTATCATCAGCTACATCTATATCCAAACCCGATACTATGATTCGGAACCTCTCTCCATAATCTCTGAATTCCAAAAAGTATTTGTTTCCAACTATCTTCTTAAGATAACTTATAGAGTAGTATTTCGGTATTCTCAACCCATACTTTGGCGTAACCGTCACCAGTATGTTTTGGGAAAATACCGGTTTGGGAATAAAGTTTGGTTCAATAAATAACGCTAAATCAACATAAGTGTTTTTGTTGAAACCACTATTTTTCTGAACATAAGTTAAATTCGGGGTTTCAGACTCTAGTAAACCGTATTTGGTCATGTAGAGATTTTCATCAACAACCAATATTTTCATATCCCGGAGTAGGAGGGAATCTATAACTGTTTTTGACAAAGCTAATTTAGCGTTAACGTAATGACTTATTAAAACCCTTCTACCAGTCGTCAACCTATTTATTAGTTCTCTAAATCTATCCGGATCCCTCAGTTTAATCAACCTACATGCTCTAAATCATTTATTGATATTTAGTTTTTAATCAACTATAATCGCTGTTTCCAATTAATTCCATCGGTGCCGTATACGTACCTAGTGGAGACGATATTGGTTATATGCTGTACCAGGTGATCGATCTGAGTAGTCGTAAACCGCCCCATTACGTTTTAGAAGCTATAGCTGAATTAATAGCTGGTGAAGCCGTTTTATCCGATAATCCAGGCGATGTCGTTAGGAAATGGAGGGTTTTCTATGGTTTGAGTCTAACCGATTTAGCTAAATTAATGAAAGTATCTTCAAGTACTGTTTCAGATTATGAGAGGGGTAGGAGGCTTCCCGGTAGAGCTTATCTTAAGAAATTCGTTAATGCATTATTCAAACATGATGAACATAGAGATTGGGTTATTACAAGGAATTTGAGTAAACAATTGGGTTTATACGTTGAGGGTATTGTGGATAAAGGGGATTTTATACGTGAAGTTAGTTTAGATGATTTCATTCAATTAACCGAATCTATAGTGCTTACACCAATAGTAGACCAGGTTTATCTAAGAGGATACGTTATCGTAGATAGCGTTAAATCAATTGAATCCATGACAACTGGAGAACACTATAGGTTACTCAGTATGGGTTTCGATAGAGCAGTTATATTCACAAACATAACTAGAGGAAGATCTGTTATGGTTGCTACCAGGGTCTCACCTCTAAAACCACGTTTAGTTGTTTTACATGGTGTTAAGAACATTGATCCTCTAGCTATTAGGATAAGTGAATTGGAGAATATTCCCTTACTAGTAACTACTCTGGATCTAGAGGAGACTATGAGTAGGTTGAAGAAAATCAAATTAGCGTAAATGGGCCCGCGGGGATTTGAACCCCGGACCTCCGCCTAACTCAGCTATATTGCTCGTAAGGGCGGCGTCCTACCAGGCTAGACGACGGGCCCCCCAACTATAATGGTGTTGTAGTTATGTTTTGATTTATTAAGCTTTCCATTTCAGCCTCCACTACTCGATTGAGTTAAGTTTAAATATGATCGCTTTCTAAATTAATAGTATCAGGTATGGTGTGTATGGTGTATAGAATGAATTCTAAACTAATAATTGGTCTAATCCTACTATTAGTAATAGCTACACCACTCATTGTAACATCACAGTACCAGGGTACGCCTAAAGCAATTGTTTGGACAGGATACTTCGACAGGAACATTGCAATAATGGATTTAGCTAAGGGAACGATCGATGCATTCATATTCGTAACACCAGCTAGAGAGTTCTTCCTAATACCTGCTGAAATGTTAGCTAAACTAAGGCTATTCAGAGCCGTATCATCATACAACGACCTAGCATTCAACGTTATATACAACGTTATCGATCCAGATAAACCAGGCAAAGTCTATAGATGGGAGGGAGATGAGGGAGTTCCAGGCAAGCTCATACCAGGTATTGTTTATGCTGGAGTAGATTACATAAACATTACTGACATAACTGATTATACGTATCTACACTTCAACCCACTCTCACTCAAGAAGTTTAGACAAGCATTCTACTACTTAATCGATAGAGCATCAATTGTTGAAACGATCTATAAGGGAGGTGCTGAAATAAGATATACGGTGTTAAGTAAGGCTTCCCACCACCCATACGACTACGAGTTACTTAAACCAATAGAGGATGCTTACGGTTTCAGCCCAACTGGTGATAAAGCTAAAGCAGCTGCTCTAGCTCAAGAAGCTATTTCGGAAGTTAATGCTACACTACGAGCTTACAATATGACGGTTTATTATGGAAGCGATGGATTCCTATACTTCAAGAAACCAGATGGTAGTGTTGAGCAGGTTAAGATAAACTTCGTAATTAGAGCTGACGACGTTACTGAAAGATTACCGATTGGTTTATCGATTGCAGACGATATTGAAACCTACTTGAAGGTTAAGGTTGTTAGAGCAACAATGGATAGAATTCCAGCTATAATTACTACTTACTACTATAAGCAACACATTGCTCACGACTGGACTGCATATGGAGGATACGTTGGAGACGTCTGGCATATCTATACTGAAGGATGGGTATTAACAGCAGACCTCACCTACTACGACGCTGCTGGAGATATAGCTTTCTTCTACCTATACGGTGATGCTGTTGCTGGCTTTAACAACAGGTATTGGGGTAAAGGAAGCTACAACTACTACAGCCACAATCCAGATATGAGGAAATGGTATAACGAACTAGTATATGAGAAGTACCCGCCAGCTAGGAGAGGCGTGTTAGAGGGTAGAATGAAGACCTACTTCAAATACGGTGTTGATGAAGCTATTAGAGTATGGATAGTCGATATAGTGACTTACTTCGCTGTAAACAGGGATTCAATAATTAGTGCAGTACCAGGTAGAGTCACCGGTCTCAACAACCCGATATCCTTGTGGAGCGTTGTTGCAACTAAAGAAACCGTAACTTACGGTCAGTGGGCCGGTATAGCTAGAGTATTCATGAGTCCATGGAACCCGGTTCTAGGTTTCAGAGATGTCTATACCGAGTACGTACGCAGACACTTGAGAAGCTATGGTTCATGGAGACACCCATACACAGGTGTATCAACACCAATACATGTAGCGAGCTGGAAAGTTGAGAGAGCTGAATTAGGATATAGAGTTGGAGATATCGATGCATACGTATTCGACCCAGTAGCAAGCAAATGGATCAAAATAACTGATGTACCAACAGAAGCACAACACTTAATAACGATTATGTGGAACATGTTTGGAGGATACAATTTCGATACAGTTAATTTCCTCGACTACAGGGTACCGGTTAAAATAACTGTTGTATATAGAAGTATTGATTACAACGGCAAGAAGATTCTAGGATTCTGGCATGATGGTACGCCAATCACTATGAATGACATACTCTACGCAATAGCATTCAGTTACGAGTGGAGCTTCCCAGACCATGTGGTCACGGGTCAACCAGATCCATACTTCCACGATTATCTAGTCGGAGGTTTATCCGGTCTAGCACTAATCTTCGGTTGGAAAGTTATTAATGAAACAGCTATTGAAGTATATTTAGATTGGGACTGGCCTATTGAAGAAATAGTTGCTGCATCTGGAGTAGTATGGCCGGACATGCCGTGGTACATGTATTTAGCTGGCGAGGAGTTAATAGCGAGAGGAGTGGTTGGTCCCAACGGACGCTACGATTGGGAACATGCACCTGGACTTACAGCTGTTGATTATATAGGTTCGTATTATCAGGATAAGAAAACCGTATACGATATAAGAGATATGCTAATTACGTTGAAGACCGAGTTCAGTGAAGAAACATTCATTGAGCCATATAGCCGTATAACGACATATCCAGGTTTCGAGAACGCTATTGATGATTTCGCCACTACATTAGTCCCCAATGCTCTGAACTTCATAAACACATATGATCATGCATACATTAGTAGCGGTCCATTCTACATCAGCAGATACGATATAGGTATTGTCGAGAACTTCATGACAATTAGAGAATGGCCATACTTCAAACAAATATTCCCACTAGACAGAATTATTGATGAATTAAAGCTAACATACTATGGTGTATATGCAGTCGAGCCATTGAAACCAGTTAAGGAGCCGGTATACATAGTGTATGGTGAACCACTAAGATTAGAGGTAAAGATAGCTTTCGCTCAATTAATACCAAAACTAGCATTTGAACCACTAGATCCAGCTAAAGTATCTGTAAGAGTAATATTCTGGAATACAGATGTAACGCCTAATGCAACCATTAATGTATACCCGGATGGAACGATAACTATTGAGATACCAGCTGCTGTAATACAGCAAATCATACCAACCGGGTCAACACCATATCCAGTAACAATAATAGTCTACCACGCCGATGCTGCAGAACCACTAGTAATCAGCGCAATAGTGGAGATTGAATCAACAGCTGTACCACCACCAGTACCAGAACCAGCAATACTACCACTAATAATACTAGCACTAATACTACTAGCACTACTAATCATAAAGAGAAAATAACGTAATTAACCAAACCCAAATTAAACCCAATCTTTTTTCCCCAAACCTCCCATACCAATAAAACATATTCCTACCCCTGCATTTATCGAAACCGAAAAACGGTTAGAGAAACCTCAAATCCTAATCCATGAAGCCCTAAGAAGCACTACACATCGATTAAGTTTAACTATTCACACAACAGTTTACGTTACAACGGATCAACACTTCAAATTATGGAGATATACATCTAAACTGGAAAATCCGTTTTCCGTCATAGGTTTTCATGTGTTTTTCTGGATTGGGTTGTGCCTCCTGCTCTGCGGTTCACGGTGGCTACTAGCCACTCTACGCTGAGGATCATGAACAACCAACAAGCCCAACAACACGGGACTCACACAATGTTTTAGAGCTACGTTCCATGCTCCGATCACATCTCTATCGTGGGTGAATCCGTATTTCCTGCACCTCACAAAACTAAGGCTCTAACCCCACCTCTGGGCACTGCCCGTCGTTGGAGATAGGATGGTGTAGGGCGTTCAGGGCGACCCTGAACACCCCACATCTTGAGTACCTGTAGAACAAGTTGATACATGCAATAACATCTCTATTACCTGTGAAACCACATTTACTGCACTTCAGTATTCTACTACCGTTATCCTTTAACCCGCTTCAGCATCTTGGACAAATTGATGATGTTTTTATTGGATTAATGCAGCTAACCATTAATCTTCTCTCAAGAACTTCATAATTTATATTGAACCGCATTCTTCTGTAGAACCACAAGGATAGCTTTTCGTTGAAATTGCTACTTCTATTCACGTTATTCCAGAGTCTATTTAGGTTTTCGAGAACTACGGTTGAATCGTGTTTATTAGCTATTTCTGCTACTCTATCACCAATTAAGTGAGCGTAGTCTCAGGCTACGCTCCTTATCCTATTACCGTGTTTTTTGATAGTTCTTCTAACTCCTCTGATGAACCTCCATGACTTAGAGTACCTTTGTTGAATCCTCCCGATCCATATTCTATGCGTCAATATCTTCCTGAGAGGTGTTTTGAACCGCTTCAGCTTCAACAACTCTCCACCCGGTGCGAAAACAGCTAGTGTAACGTTGTCGAAGTTCACGTCAATGGTCACGATTGTTCATGTCTTCCTGGGCTTAACTATTTCCCTGAAATATATAGCTACGTAGATTCCGTCTTCAACAGCCTTCAAAGCTATTTCGTAATTACCCCAACTTATAAACTTCTCTATCCTATCAGAGGATGTTAGCAATCTTAGCTTAACCACTCCATCCCTATGCGACTTCAGAATAAGCGTTCTATCCTCTAAATCAAGTCTAAAGCTAGAAGATAAACGTCCTCCTCATCGAGACAAAATGATGAACCTACATACGAGTATTTCCCAACACCAAAAGTCTTAACAAACCTCTAGAGTCCGGGAGTTCTCTATTTTTGATTGAACCGTGAACTCTCGTTGCTCTATGCGTGAGATCGTTAGAGTACGCTTCAACCCCCACAAGGGTTTCCCATTTGTTCTGCTTAACGCATATATCCCCATACTATCCGCTAAAAATATCTTATCGTCTTCAACAACGGCTTCGGAAAGGCTTCCAATAATATTCGCAGAGACATCAATCTTAAACAATATCTCGGGTTTTTCTTGAAACCCCCGGCATAGTATGAGTCTGTCCTAATAATACTCTTCTCCAAAATCCACGGGAATTCCCGTAAAAGTAGCTCTGCTGAAGAGGATATAAACGACTTCAATGTTGTAGTAGACTCTATAGTTATTTTCCTCTGATTCTCAACAGCTTCGCGAGGCTTATAATAATACAAAACACTATTAATGAAGTTATGAAAAGTATAAAAACCAGCTTTGTTTTCGTATTCCCACCTTAATACTCCTTTATTAAAACTTTACGTAAACAATAGGTGGGAATAGGGAGCTTATTAGAAAACAGAGCTTCGAAAAAGAACATAATGCTAATAACTAGTAATACCAGCCGTTTTAGAGCACAGACTCTTCGTATTTCAAGGATTTGAAAATAATTATTGGATAGGTTTAGATGTGTTTCGATAGAGATATGATAAAGAATAATATAAAGAATATGATAAAGATAAAAAGGACCATATAAAAAGAATGTTGATACCAATATCCGCCATGATATCCAGATTTGTATTTTGTGGAAATAATATACTATGTGATATGAGATAATACGTTATTATGGCGGAAAAAGTGTGGATAGCAAATAATGTAATTTTCTTAAAATATTCATTAAACTCGAATCTAGATTGTACAAAATATTCTTTGAGTAACTGATCGAGTCTATCTTTGTAGAGAAGGCAATGAATAATGTAGGTAAGGGTGGATATGATGAAAGCATTAAGTTTAATGAGATATGGATTATTGAAAATCTTGGGGTAGAGTATAGGGGTAATAGTGTAATGGATAGCGAATAACATAATAAACAATAATAAAAAAGAATTGCTAAATAAGTAATCACACAGGAATTGAAATGATTTACGAATAACATTTATATTAGAATTTGGTTTTTGTTTAAATACTTCGGATGAAGCTACTGAAAGCATGAAGAACGCCGTACTTATTGATACAAGGGTAATCCATCTATATAATCTGGCAATAGATATTACATCACTATAAATAATAGATTTTACACCACTATAAATAGTTAAGATTAAGAATGCAAATACTCCTATTAGTAAGAAGTAAACTCTTAACTTAATATTTAAGAGTTTTATATCTCTCATATAAATTGACTTCCTCCGAATTCACACATAAATGAATCACAGTTGGTTTACGTATTTAAACATAAATATCATGTTTGATCACATGATGAGATCCACTCTAAATCACTTTAATGATATTTATTCTACATTCTTCAACCCCATTCCATTATGGTATTTACACTTAATTATTCTTGAGATTAGAGTTGTTTCTACCGCACTTCCCGAGTTCTCTGGGTACGCGGTATTACTACTCTCTTATAGATGTTTTGAAGTAGGTAATCGATAGGAAGTTATCGAAGCTGTTGAACGCTTTAACGATAGCCAAGGCCGTTCTCTTATCCGTGCCAGCCGTTGTCCTGGTTATCAATGGGGGTATTGAGTCATTCATGGACAACGTCTTCAATTACTCATCGTTCTCCCTGGTTTATTCCGGTAATTGAACTGTTTTTCCTCATCTAGATATATTTACAAGTGCAAGAGATCTCTAAGGAAGTATGTTCAAACACCAGTGGTGATACTCGTAATCGCGTTGATATCGCTGAACATATATTCATCAATCCTCAGCTTCGATGTGGAGCTATTTCCACAGCACATTATACTAGAATATATCTCAAGCATCGCGCACGGCTTCATAGCCGGTAAAAATAGCGCTCGGAGAGAACAAGAGCACGCCGTCTCCCCGGCGGTCTTTGCGTTGATCTACGCTCTAACACAACCACCTTGAATGAGTATTGGTACGGGTGTGTTGAATCACGTTGAGGGGTTCCACAGACGAGTTTCGCTTTTCTTCGGATCCGGAAACGCTGAAAGGAACTTTAAATAATTAAATAAATGTTCACGGGCCCGCCGGGATTTGAACCCGGGTTCTCCGGCTCCGGAGGCCGGCGCCCTAGTCCGGGCTGGGCTACGGGCCCCTTATTCATCAATAATAAAACATATTATTGGGGAAATTATCTATCTTTGTAATCGGTTGATAACTATGCTTTTTACAATTAGGGATTTAGCTGATGTATTGAAAAAATTCATTGATAAGAAAATCGATTTCGTAATAATAGGCGATACAGCTATCCAGCTATATATGAATAAGAATGTTTTCGAAAACGACGTTGACCTATTCATACTAGAACCAGGTATTGTTGGTTACGAAGACCTATATATTGAAATAGCTAATGAGAACGGATGGAGCTACGGAACCACGGAAGTTGGAACACCTAGATTAGTAGTTGGAACATCTAATGGAGAAATCGTTGTTGAACTCTACGAGAACATGCTGGACTTCAACATACCGGAACAAATTCTGAAAGATGCTTCAATAGTGAATATTGAAGGTATTGAAGTAAAAATTCTCAAACCCGAACAATACCTTGTTCTAAAAGCTAAACAAGGAGTAGATCTAGATAAATTAAAGAGAATTGTTAAACAACTCAATAGCATAGACCGGAAGCTCATAAAGAAAACTTTAAATTACATAGATGAAAATGAGAGGAAAGTTATTGAAACTAGATTAGTAGAAGCTGGTTTAGAAATATAGGTTGAAAACTTATGAAGAAACTACTAGTAGCTATATCGATAATCCTATGCTACATACCCGCAATTCCACTACCCCTAATTGTATCCGGAAAAAACCCAATGATAATAACCATATACATGATAATCTGGGTGATCTATATACCAGTAATACTAGCATTAATGTATCGTATTGAAAAAACAATTGTGAAGAAGATGGGCGGCATGGTGCTCCAGAATGGTTGAATTGAATCTACCACTAACGATCATAATATTGTGGCTCGCAATAACGTACACATACAGCTTCATAATTAGTAGAAAGAAGAGGGGAGTTGAAGAATGGTTTACAGCTGGTAGAAGAGTAGGTTTAATAACGTTATGGTTAAGCTTAGGAGCAAATATATATAGTAGCTACACGTTCCTAGGATTACCAGGGGAAACTGCTCGAAAAGGGTTTACAGTATTCATATACATGATATATGGAATGATAGCTTATATCATAGGCTACTGGCTAATACCAATACTGTGGAGTAGAGCTAAATCCAGGAATTGGTTAACGTTAGCCGATGCTTATGCACAACTCTATGATTCCAGATTAGTTGAGGTATTCGTAGCTATAACGGCATCACTATGGATAATACCGTATATACAGCTACAGCTAGAAGGCATAAACGCTATACTACAAGTAGTGGCTGGGGAAGAAGCGCTATACGTAACTATCGCGATATTCGTATTACTAACAATAGTAGTAACTATTGGTGGATTATCCGCAACAATATCGATAAATGCATTACAAGGAGCTATAATGCTAGTATCAATATGGTTCCTGGGATTAACAGCTCCAATAATAGCTTATGGAGGATATGGAAACCTATTTAGAAAAATAATTGAAACGAATCAAACCGGAAGCTTCACGCTCATACCTAGAAACGAGGATTTAATAGCACTATACACAACTATAACAGCAGCACCTCTAGGATTCTGGCTCTGGCCGAATAGGATACACAATATATTCGCAGCTAGAGATATCGAAACCACACGTAAAAACACCGTATTAACGAGTATATTCCAGCTAAGCCAAATACCTGTTGTAATAGTTGGATTCGTAGCTGCAGCAATGTATGCATCTGGAACAATACCGAAACCATTATCGAAAGAAGGATATGATAGAGCATTAGTTGAAGTTACAAAACACCTCTACCCCCCAGCACTACTCGGATTAGTATGTGCAGGAGCTGTAGCAGCATCCATATCCACAGCTGTAGCGCTACTACAATCAACAGCAGCGTTATTCTCAAAAAACGTATTGGGAGGTAGGATGAAACTACTATGGTTAGCAAGAGCATTAACACTAACGATCGCATCTATAAGTCTGATTTCAATGTTGTACATTAAGGAAGCTATAGTAGGGTTACTACTAGTAGGTTATGGAGGAATAATACAGTTATTCCCACCACTAGTAATAAATATGGCTAAACCAGGGTATATCAATAAATATGTAGCAACACTATCTATGGCTTCAGGAATGGTAACAGTTCTAGTATTTAAAATACTCAACCCTATTAAAGGACTATACGAGGGTTTCGCAGGCATCTTAGTAAATATACTTATAATAACACTATACGTAATATTTAAAAAACTACTACATAGATAGGTATGGATTATCAATGAGGGGATTGTAATTGCCGGTAACGGATCCAGCTAAGCTACAAATAGTTCATCAAAGAGTAATTAATAAGAAAATATGTAGAAAATGCGGTGCTATAAACCCCCCGAAAGCAGAGAAGTGCAGAAAATGTAAAAGCAGAAATCTACGTTTAAAGAAAGGATTCAGAACTAAATATAAATAAGCATCAATGAAACAACAATGTTCTAGAGCGAGAAACCCCCTATCTCCAAATCTATAAACCAAAGGTAAATTAATAAGCTTTGGAAAAACATGTTAATCATAGGGTAGGGGCCCGAGCTTAGAAACGTGATGAACCCAGGCCACGGAAGCGAAGAGTGGCCCGGGTAGCTCAGCCTGGATAGAGCGCCGGGCTGTGGTTAGCCTCCAATGATGGGTGAGGAGGCTAGCGGTAACCCGGAGGTCCCGGGTTCAAATCCCGGCCCGGGCCCTTCCACACAATTATCGGTAACGAAACCAATATGTTTAACATAAGAGCATCGTTCCCATATATCGGTTTAATGAAGATTCCAAAAGAAATTTATCAACAATTCAAGAGAGAATTAGATGATGTTCTAAACGAACTCATCGATTATCTAGAATCAATTAGTGTAGAGCATAAATATGAAAACAACGAATTTAGAGTCAGGGTAGGGGATTTAGAAGAAACGGTTAATGTATTAGCTAAACTCCATTCATCCTTCACATTCATCAACGGGATCACAAGCAATGTGAGAAGCGAATACAACGAGTATCTATACAATCTCACCAATAGATTCAACGTGTTATACCCCGAGATACTCAATGAATTATCGGAACTGATAGAGTTTAAGAAATATAGTGAAGCTTTTGAAGCGGCGTGGAGGGGATTACTAGAGGTTTCTAGATCAGAAGTTCTCTATGCTAAAACCGGTAGGTTCGTGGATCAAACAATATTCACTTTACTATACGGTAATATACCTCAAGTATATGTAGAAACATATATTCTAGTGGAGAAAGGATCGAGCTATGCTAGAGGCATTGCGGAGGAGATATATAGAATGGTTGTTGAAGAAGCTAGAAGAGCATCATTGAATATATCGGTGGGGAGAAGGTCCTTAATGAAATAGATACATAAATTACACCTTAGGATTATCTGTTTCTCAAAACCTATGTGGTAATACCGGTAAAAATTAAATTGCTACTCTATAATGATAAGTTTCTCTGTAATAAAGTTTGTAGAATGATGTGATTAATTATGCTGATAAATATTGAGAATTTAGTAACAACTTTCTTATCTCTAAGTATAGCTGTATATATTGTTTCGTTCCTACTATACCTAATTAGGATTTTAAAAGGACCAACAATACCCGATATGGTTATAGCTGTTGATGCGTTAGGCTATGATCTAGCTGCATTCTTCGTAATTCTAAGCATATTGTTTAAAACACCGATACTAATAGGTTGCGCTATTGTTTTAGCACTATGGATTTATGCAATAGATATCTACGTATCCAAATATCTGGAATTCAAAGAATTAGGTGATTAAAATGATCGATATTCTAAACCTAATTCTAATAATTATTGGCAAAATCCTAGTAGTTATTGGATTAATATGTGATCTCGCAGCATCAATACTAATGATTAGGTTTCCAAACTTCTACGTTAGATTACATGCATTAACTGTAGGCAGTATTGGCGGAGCATTCGTACCAATGATAGGAGCTGGATTAATCGCTCTAGGATCAACATTCTTAGGGAATTTAAGATGGTTCCTAGCTGGAGGTTCATTTACAACAGCATTCTTCACATTCATCCTAGGCGGTGCGGGGAGCCACGCAATTGCTAGAGCTGCTTATAGGTCTAAATCAGCAGTTATGAAACCATGCTATGTCGACCAATTAGCTGAAGATAAAGGTGGATCTGAATGTTAGAAACAGTTATTTTCTCAATAATAGGCGCGGTATCTCTAGTATCAATAGTGTTTGTAGCTTTAGCCATAAGTACACGTGATTTACTAAAAGCAGTAATATACTCTGCAGTACAGAGCACTCTCTACGCGTTCCTAATGTACCTGCTCATGGCTCCAGACATAGTGTTGGTATACGTAGCCGTATCTGTAGGGCTACTACCACTAATTACGATAGCGTTACTCAAAAAGGTGGGTAGATATGAGTAGAGTTAGAGAAGCCGTATTCATAACGCTATTCTTAACAGTAGTATCGCTCATAGTATTAGCTACAATAACTGCTTCTCAAGGAGAGATTCTACCGAGAACAACGAGGTCATTAGCAAAAACTTTTCTAAACACAACATATAATGTTATAGATAGGAAATTCTGGACAGCATCGCCAGAAGCTGTTGCAGCTATTGTATGGGATTATAGAGGATTAGATACATTCTACGAAACAATCGTTTTCTACACAGCAATAATTAGTTGTTTAATGCTATACAGAGATATTCTAGGTAAACCAGATGTAACGAAAGGAGAGGGGCTCAGCGTAGTTGTCAAGAGAGCTAATGCGATAGCTACAGTAGGTATAGTAGCTGTAGGTGCTTCAACGATTCTTCACGGAATGATAACACCAGGAGGCGGTTTTCAAGGAGGAGCTATAGCTGCTGTAGCTCCAGTAGTATTACTCGTAGTGTTCTCGAGAAACCTAATAGATAGATCTAGATTAACCTATAGGAAATCAATAGTTTTGAGAAACCTAGCTATACTGGGCATTGTATTAACAGCTCTATTACCAGTATTATTATCTGCAGGTAGAGGATACGTATTTCAGAACCAGAACAAGGAATTCTCGGTTTTCTCTTACCCATCATTATTAATAGACGTCCCTATGGGCGGCTCAATATGGTTTTATAATTTATTCGAAGGCATAGCTGTTTTCACAGCTTTCTATCTCGCGTTCAGAACGATACTTTATAGTGAAGCCATATCACTAATAGTGGTTGAGGGCGAGGATCGTGGATTTTGAAACACTACTATATATTGCCGCTATATTTTCAATATATGTTAATATCGCTATAGGAATGTACGGTATAGTTGCTAAACCGAATTTAATTAAGAAATTCATAGCTCTAACTATACTTCAAGATTCAGTAAATCTATTCCTAATCATAGCTGGGTATAGAAGATGGTATGAAGGTAGATATATTCAACCCCCCGTCATAACTAATCCATCTGTAGAAGCTTTGGAGAAATTCGTAGAGAGCTCAGTAGATCCTCTACCCCAAGCTCTAGTACTTACAGCTATAGTTATAGGTTTAGCAGTAAACGTATTCCTAGCTACCATAATATTACATCTCTATAGACACTTCAACACAGTTAATGTAGATGAAATAGGTAGGTTGAAGAGGGAGATGATTATTGAAGAAACTTCTTAGCTCAATACCGACAGCCATATTAGCATTCATAATATACGTGGTTTACACCGGATCATTAAAAATTTATGACATAATTACTGGATTAGCTGTTGCTCTATTAGTTGGATTCACAATATCACCTCTACTCATTAATGATTGGCGTAAAGCACTCGATATGAAAAGGCTATTCATAGCCATTAAGTATGCGTTAAGGTACTTCTTAATAGACGAAGTTAAAGCACATATTGAAGTAATTAAATTGGGTTTCTCACCGAGAATGCCTATAAAACCAGGCATCGTTAGAGTACCGTATACTTCAAGCAGTGAATACGCTTTAACAGCTATATCTTTATCGATAACGAATACGCCTGGAACAGTTGTAGTTGATTTCGATAAGGAGAGGAAAATCCTATACGTTAACTGGATTTACGTTAAATCTACTTCCCCCGAAGAAAACTATAAGCATATCGTTGAAGTTTTCGATAAGTATGCTAAGAAAATATTTGATTAAATGGTGATCACTCGTGACCATCGAGTTAGCACTCATACCGATCGTACCAGTTATTGCAGCATTAATCATACCAATCATATCTCTAGTAACAAGGAATCAATACGTATACGCAACGGTGCAGCTAATAGCATCCACTATAGTAACGTACTTCTCGTTAATACTGTTTAGTAAAACAATGGAAAACCAAGTACTAGTATATGCTTTTGGAGGATGGCCTCCACCAATTGGTATAGCATATGTAGCCGATTCGTTGAACTCCCTATACGGATTAATAGCGTGTTCGTTAGCCTTACTCATATCAATATATAGTTTCTGGTACTACAGATTCGTTAGAGAACCGCATTGGTTATCACTACTAATGCTACTACTATTATCCGGAGTAACTGGAGTTATATATACTGGTGATGTATTCAATTTCTTCGTAATGTTAGAAGTACTAGCTTTATCATCATACGCTCTAGTATCTTTCTTCAAGAGGAGGAAGTGGGCTATTGAAGCAGCAGCTAGTTATGCTTTCATAGGAGCATTAGCTACAACGTTCTTCCTACTCGGAGTATCATTCATATACTTATCATACGGAACACTAAATATTGCGGATATCTCTTGGAAAGCCAATCCACAATTAACTATACGGGCTGAAGGCGTCGTCAACGGATATAATCAATCCAATATTATGAGTAGGTGGAGCGGCGAATGCGTAGGTTATAAATGCTACTGGGATATAAGGTTAGCGTCTTCTCTAGCAGTAGCTTTCATACTATGGGCATTAACTTTCGAAGCAGGCATATTCCCCAATAACTACTGGTTATCCAGCGCATATACTGAAGCTCCAACCCCCGCTTCAGCTATGTTTGCAGGCGTTGTAGATAAAGTTGGAACATATGGTGTGCTAAGATTATTCTTAACAATATTCACTCCAAGTTCTATTTTAATGTTCAGCGTAGCTAATACTCCGTTTAGAGACATCGTAATACACGCGCTAGCTATCCTAGGCTTAATAACGGGTTTCCTAGGCGCAATCATTATGGCTATACAGAAGGATGTGAAGAGGCTTTTATCATATAGTACTATGAGTCACACAGGTTTAATATTCATAGCTATGGCTGGATTAACATCTAATCATTACCCAGATACAGCATCGTTAATTCTATCTGCAATACTATTCCACAGCTTAACACATGCTTATGGAGAATCTCTTCTATTCCTAGGTTTAGGAACATTATCAACAATAGCTGGTAGTAGGAGAATAGAGGATTTGGAGGGTTATGGAAGAATATATCTCGGATTATCAATACCCATAACAATCGGTACTCTAAGCTTACTGGGTGTAGCTCCTCTAGGCGGGTTTTTCAGCAAATACTTATTATTCCTAGCTCTCTCCAAAGCAGGTTTACTACCCTACGCTCTATCGATCATAATCATAACGGGGATATCAGCTATAGGCTACTTCAGAATCATCCACGCTCTCTTCTTCGAAATACCTAGAGTAATTAGGAAAGAAAAAATATTAGTAGCTTCTACCGTGTGTTTAGTAATAGCGTTGATTCTCGTAGCACTAGGTGTTTTATTCGCTACAGGATACCTATACGGTGTTTTCGAGAAAATAGGTTGTAGCGTAACGACTGGTGTGGACGAATATATTGGATCTCTCAATAATGTAGCTAGAATACTGAGTGGTGAAACCAAATGATCGTATTCGAACACGTTTACTCATACACTACACTATTAATTGCTATCACTATGGTATTAGCCGGTAGTTTAAAGAATAGTAAATGGGTTAAAACAGCGGGATACGCAGGGTTAGCAATAGCTCCTCTAGCTCTATATATGGAAGGAGCTATAGATGGTGTTTCACTAATATTCTCTACATTGGCTGTAATAGTTGGTTACTCGTCTTCAATGTATTGTGAAATTTATGAAGTAGAGAAGTATGGTACTAGAGACCTACATATTCTAATAGATCTATTTGCAATATCAGTATACGCAACTTTCGCGTCGCCGAATGTAATGTCCTTTATAATAGCTTGGTTCATAGCCGAAATAGCCGGTTTCTTCACAATAGTTTATGAAATTAAACCCGAGAATTTCAAAGCTGGTTTAAGATACTTAGTGGTGTCGATGATTCCAGCAGATCTAGCTATATTAACTATGCTCGCATATCTCTCTATAGATATCGGTTTTCTAAACGCATTATCAATACCTCTATACGAATTAGTAATGGAGGTTCATAAAATACCACTACATCTATCTCTAATCATTATAACTGGATTCTCAGCTAAAGCAGCTATAGTTCCTCTACACTTCTGGCTCCCCGATGCACACTCATTAGCACCAGCACCAGCGTCATCCATATTATCCGGGATTATGGTGAAAATGGGGCTCTACGGTATTCTAAGAATTATACCGTTAATTGAGGAGACTTATTCAACAATAGTATTCCTAATTCTAGGTTCTTTATCAGCAATATATGGGGGGTTGTTAGCAATAGCTCAAATAGATATAAAGAGAATCCTAGCTTACAGCACGATCGAGAATACTGGTTTAATGTTAATCGTACTAATGAGGTATAAGTTAATAAGTGATCCAATTCCATATTATGGATTCTACACATTACTTGCTGCCCACGCTCTATATAAATCAGCGTTATTCATGAATTCCGGAACAGTTGAAGTCTTAACTCATACTCGTGATATCACTAAACTAGGCTTCTTATCCAAAGTAGCTCCATTATCAGCTACATCAGCTCTACTCGCTGTGTTTTCATTAATAGGCGTACCACCAACTATAGGTTTCATAGCTAAATTGTTATTAATCGAATCAACGGTATCACTTCTTGTAACGAGCATTATCACGGGACTGCTCTTAACCATAGTGGTAATCATTGCTTCAGCACTAACGATTATCTATAGTATAAAGTACTTAACAATATACTGGGGCTTATGGAGCGTTAGAAAAGGTTTGAAAATAAATCCATCAGAAACCCGGCTAGTCAAGTGGGAATTAATACCATCAGCTCTAGGGATATCGGTATCTCTACTAGTACCAGTAATAACCGGTTGGGGGGCGTCGATACAAATAATGTTATCACTAATCTTCGCTATCACTATGTTCGTATTAATCACTACATACATGTATAGTAGAATGAAGAGAATAACTCATGATTCAGCTTGGCTTGGTGGAGAATATCCATGAGCTACGCCCTCGGTTCTATAATTGAAAGATTTATCGAAGCTGTAAAACGTAGTGCTAAGGAACTATATATTCGAGGAGTTTCAAAAATATCCGCTAATGTTAATAAATTCTCATCTGAAATGGCGTTAAGCGAAGAATCCATATCTAGATCCATAATAACAGCTGTAATTAAGTTACACACAACTATTTCTAAAGAGGATGTGGTAATCAGATCTTTTAAAACAATGGGTTCGGCTATACAGAAACTACAGTGTTCACTCGAAGATTCCTTATCAATACTATCACTACTTCTAGAGTTTCTCTCCGTTCTATCAATAATTCTAATCATGGTGATAGCTTGGTTGAGTTAGCGACGCTAATCCTAGTTTTAGCGTTATCCAGTCTAATATACATGCTTATACCCCCATTACTAGACGGTATTGAGAGGAAGATTAAGGCAGATATTCAGAGTAGAGTAGGTCCACCAACAGTGCTTCAAACATGGTACGATATATTGAAACTGTTCTCCAAAGAAATGATTTCACAATCGAAACCAACATTCTTCATATTCGCATTATCAGCATCATTGACATTATTACTAATATTATCTCTAATATTGACATATATAATTGTAAATCCAAATAATACTCTACTAGAATTCGGTACAACAAGAACTAGCTTCTTACTCTTATCATTAATACTCGTTTTAATAATATCGATTCATGCTATTAATTCCCTCATATACACAGTATCTTCAAATCCATTCTCAATAATAGGTGTTTTTAGAGCATTAACAATAGATTTAATGAATGAAGCAATGTTCGTATCATTTCTAGTAATAATGTTTAGTTTAGTAATAAATAGAAATAGTGTGAGCATAATACAGTTATTTTCTCATAAACGAACTATACCGTTAATTATAGTATCATATATTCCTCTAGTATTATCAACATATATATCTAGTAGAAGATTACCATACGACCTACACGAAGCCGAGCCTGAGCTAGCTTCAGGTTCTATAATAGAGTTATCCGGGCCAGCACTAGGTCTCTATATTTATAATCACTTAATTGAGAGATACATTGTAACTTCAATACCAGTTACTATGCTTATACTAGCTTTAATGGGGTGTTTAAACCCGTTGTTATATGTATTAATTCTACATTTAGGAACATCTATACTATATCTCCTCTTCGGCTTAATTAGTTTTACAGTTGGTAGGTCAAGGATTGATATGGCTTTCAAAACGATATCTTTATTATACATATTTGCTATACTAGTATGGATAGGTGTATACATCTTTGAATACGTCTATAGATAATGAGGGGAATATATACGATGATGACGCGTTATCATTATTGAAGGGGGTTAAAGGAGAAGTTTTAGAATATACGAGTGGAATTGTGAGAATCAGGGTTCATCCAGATAAATTGCTTGAAACTGTAGAGGCTATAGTTAAGAATGGGGAGGTATATTTAAGAACAATGTCAGCATCGGATGAGAGAAGTGTTGAGGGATGCTATAAACTATACTATGTTTTTGGAATAGATAAGTTACGTAAAACTATAATTATTGAAACTCCATTATGTAGCGATAAGCCACAAGCACCTACATTGGTAAACATAGTTAAAGCTATTGATTGGTATGAAAAAGAAGCACACGATTTGTTAGGTATTGAATTTACTGGGAGGAGACTATATAGATTTGTACTTCCAGAGGATTGGCCTAGTGATGTGTATCCATTAAGGAAGGATTATACAATTCATGATTTAATGAAACTATATAAACCGAGAATTATTGAGAGAGCTAAAGAAGTTGAAGCTGAAGCTGCTGTGATCATACCTATAGGTCCCTATCACCCAGCTCTACATGAACCAGAGTATTTCGAGCTATACGTTAGAGGAGAGAAAGTTGTTGATGCGAGATACGTTGGTTTCATGGTTCATAGAGGTATCGAGAAGCTTGGGGAGAACATGAAATACGATCAAGTTCCATTCCTAGCTGAGAGGATATGTGGAATATGTGGATTTGTGCATTCAACATCATATTGCCAAGCTGTTGAAAATGCGTTGAAAATAGATGTTCCGGAAAGAGCTCATTATATAAGGTCAATTATTCTAGAGATAGAGAGGATTCATAGCCACTTACTATGGCTTGGAGTAGCACTACATCTTCTAGGTTACGATACTGGATTTATGCATATATGGAGAATACGAGAGGATGTAATGGTACTGGCAGAACTACTAACTGGTAGTAGGAAAACGTATGGGTTGAATCTCGTAGGGGGGGTTAGGAGAGATATTGATATTGGGAAAGCAAATAAGTGTTTAAAAATTCTCGAGGATGTAGGTAGGGAATTCAAACAATTAGTTGAGGTTTCAGTATCCGTACCGCAGGTTAAAGCAAGACTGAAAGGTACCGGTTACTTATCCAGAAACGATGCGGAATCGCTGTCTCTCGTTGGACCCACAGCTAGGGGTTCTGGTTTAGCTAGAGATGTGAGGAGAGATTACCCATATGCAGCGTACAAATACGTTGATGTAAAACCAGTTGTTTATAGTGAAGGAGATAATTTATCGAGAACAATGGTCCGTGTAGACGAGGTTTTCCAGAGTATTGAGTTGATAAGGGAATTTATAGAGAATATGCCTCAAGGAGATATTGTTAATAAGGATTGGGAAGTAGAGCCGGGTAGGGTAGGTATTGGTTCTGTTGAAGCACCTAGAGGAGAGGTCATACACATTGTTCGTACAGGCAAGTACTCACCATACAGGTGGAGAGTTAGAGCACCAACTTATCAGAATCTCCCAGCAGTACCGATCATGTTACGCGAAACCGATTTAGCTGATGCTCCATTAACGATAGCTAGTATAGATCCTTGTTTCTCCTGTACAGACCGCGTCATAGTTTTGGATATGAGGACAAATAGTGTTAAAGAAATATCCATAGCGGTTTTCACACGTAGAGGATTAAGTAGTATTAGGTGAGTTCTCCACGGTAAAGTTTCTCAAAGTTATACCTATTGCTTTAAAGAAAGGAACTGCTACAGTTAAGTATCCATTCGAAAAACCTCTGATTACAGAGTCTTTTAGAGGAGCAATCAGTGTAGACCCTGTTAAATGCACTGGATGCGGTGCTTGTACTAGGATATGTCCGCCGAAAGCTCTGACTCTGGTTAATGAAGAGAACAGCGTTGTTCTAAGATACTTTATAGGTAGATGTATTTTCTGTGGAATGTGTGCAGAGGTTTGTCCAGAGAAAGCTATAAGTGTTACTAAAGAATTCGAATTAGCTTCTACAAAAATCGATGATCTCAGGGAAGACGTTGTTCACGATACGATAACGTGTAGGAAATGTGGTAAGAAATTCACAACTAAGAAACTCTACGTTAGGGTCGTGGAATCCATTAATGTATTGAGTAGTGAAATAATGGATTTGTGCCCGGATTGTAGGAGAATCGAAACGTTATCTAAAGCTACGTTGGCGAGGTGATGGAATTTGAATATAGCTGAGCGAAACTACAGTAGAGAATGGTTAGAGAATGCTTTGAAGAGGTTGAAGAAGAGTATATGGGTCTTCCACTTAAATACAGGTAGTTGTAATGGATGCGATATCGAGATACTCGATGTTCTTACACCAAGGTTTGATGTAGAGAGGTTTGGTATAAAACTCGTTGTTAGCCCGAGACACGCGGATTTAGTGTTATTAACGGGACCCGTAACGATCAAAACTTTATCTAAAGTTGTTAGAGCTTTAAGAGCTGTTCCAAGACCGAGATTAGTACTAGCTATTGGCTCATGCGCTGTTGGTGGAAACATATGGTTTGAATCATACGCGACAATGGGGGGCTTCAGCAAAATCGCTAAACTACTTGAGGAAGCTGGAGTAATTATAGATAACATAGTATATGTTCCGGGATGCCCCGCTAGACCTGAAGCAATAATTTATGGAGTATCGGTTCTCCTAGGTTTAGTTAATCCAAAAGTAAGTTATAGGAGGGTGAATGCATGAATAAATTGAAAATAGTATTGTGTCGAGAAAGAGGATACGAGGAAACGCCTTACCCCGTGCCTAGACACATATCATCTCCACTAGCTGTCTGTGAAGAAATAGTGGATTTCGATACGAGTAAGTTGCCGGAGGAAATCGTTAGTAACGTTCTTAGAAATGGATACGTTATTATAGATGAACCCTCATTAGCTAAAAACATATTTGGATTAGAACTAGGGGAGGGCGTTTATATTAGGATCTATGTTGAAGAATAAAAGGGTGATTATGCTTTGAAGTTCGGATTCTTATGTAGAGAGAGAGGAGGTGGGAGGGGTAGGGTAGCTGTAGTTGGCGCTGGACCAGCTGGTTTAGCAGCAACGGGTTATCTAGCGTGTTTGGGATACGAGGTCGATGTTTACGATAAATTACCATATGCAGGGGGTTTAATGATGTTCGCTATACCTGTACATCGAATTCCACCGGATAACATTATTGATGGAGTGGAGGATTTGAAAGATAGGCTTTCAGTAAAATTCAATTTCAAAGTTAAAGTATTTGTGAAAGACAATTCCAGACATGATGAGGGAGACGATTTCGTTGAGAGAACTATTCCTCTAGATGATTTAATAACTAGTTACGACGCGGTATTGATAACAACAGGTACGTGGAGTTCTAGAAAACTAGGTGTTGAAGGCGAGAACGCAATTAATGTTATAACAGCTTTGGAATACCTATATCGCTGGAGACTCTACGAGGAGAAGCTATTACCGAATAAACCCCCTTCTGGAAAGAAAGTTGTTGTTGTTGGAGCTGGATTATCAGCTGTAGATGCTGCTGAAAAAGCCCATATGGATGGCGCTGAAGTAAACTTGGTTTATAGAAGAACAGCTGCTGAAGCACCAGCAGGTCTCTACAATATTAGGCATCTCGTAAGTTTAGGTATTAACTTCGTAGAGCTCGCTCAGCCGGTAAAGGTTTTGAATGAGAATAGAGTTGCTAAAGGATTGGAACTCGTGAAGATGAGGTTAGGTGAACCCGATGAAAGCGGGAGACCTAGACCAATACCCGTACCGGGTTCTGAATTCGTAATGGAAGCGGACCTCATTATACTAGCGGTAGGCGAATTACCTACACCACCATTCACCAGCGGTTATGAATCAATCGCTACTGATAAAACAGGTAGAATAGTTGTAAACGAGTTTCACCAAACAACTATTACCAATGTTTTCGCAGCTGGAGACGTTGTCACCGGACCCAGTATGATAGGCAGAGCCTTTGGTTCCGGGTTGAGAGCAGCTAAGTTTTTGGATAACTACTTAACCCACATAGCTAAACAGGTTGCTATGGCTTAGAGGTGGTTTATATGTCAAACCCGGTTCAACCAAACGTACTGGGCTTAACTGCTAGGAGATTCGTATTATTCGATAAATGCATAGGCTGCTATACGTGTGAAGAAGTATGTAAATTCATTAACGACGGTAATTGCTTCATTAAGCTCTACGAAGTTGAGAGCGGCTTAAACAAACCTATAACTTGCTTCCACTGTGTGAAAGCACCGTGTGTAACAGTATGTCCAACTAAAGCACTAGATTTCGATAAAGAAGGAGCTGTTATAGATAAAGTAATGAGATGCATAGGATGTACATCATGCATGATAGCATGTCCATTTGGAATACCTGAACTTAAACCCATAGGTTACGTTGTTAAATGCGATTTATGTGCTAAACTCAGAGCTAATGGTTTAGAACCCGGATGTATAGCAACTTGCCCAACTAACGCTTTAGTATGGATATCATCTGAAACCTATATGAGGAGAAAACGTATTGATACATTGCAGAAACTAGTAGAAGCATTTAAAACAACGGAATCGAAATAGAGGGGCGGAAATTTAGAAAACCGATTCACAATTATTAAACTAGGGATTCTTATTAAAGAGAGAATGGTTATCCTGAAACTTCTCCTCTAATTAGTTTATCTATGAAATCAGCAACACCAGCACCTCCTGATTTGTCGAGAACTATATCTGCTTTCTCAATTAAGGCTTCATCGGCATCAGCAACAGCTATTTTCAAACCAGTTTCTTCCATAAAATCGAGGTCCATTTCACTATCGCCAATACCTATCGACTCCTCCTTATCAATTCCTAGAATACCCATTACTAGTTTCAAAGCTCTACCTTTACTAACATCAATTGGTGTTAAATGAATTGCATATCCACTAAACCCTACTTTAACATCACTATATTTCGATTCAACGTATTTCTTGATGTTATAATAGATCTCTCTACTAGAATATCTATATTCTTCCTTAACGGTGAGAGCGAACTCGTGTATTCTGAAAAGATTCTGCCAGGATTCCTCAACATATTCGTTGAAGGAGTTTAGAGAATCCCTCATTGCATTAAAAGCGCTCTTCTCGGTTAAATGAATAACTTCACGATTATAGTAAATTAAAGCTCCTGTTTCACCAATACATGGACCTGAAAATCCAAAATATTTAGAGAGACCTACAACAACCGGTAGAGCATTACTAGATATTAAAACAACTTTCACACCAGTATTTTCCAAAATTCTGAGTTTCTCCACAACACCTAAATGGATAATTGTAGATTGACGGTTGAGAGTTAGAGTTCCATCTATATCGACAGCGATCATTTTAAATTTCATCATATGTCAACCACTGTTCTCCATGGATTACTCAATAGGATTCATTTACAAACCGTTTAGTTTAAATAAATTAATGGGGTATACAATTAACGCTCTCCTAGCATTACGCGTGTAAGAATAGATTGTGCGTCATAATAATTATTTAATACTCTTCAGTACTGTGAATAATAGTTTCCTATACTTTCTAGATAATATTGTGGAAACTAATACGTAAGTAACGGTATGTATGAGAGCCGGCGGAATCACTCTAACAATGTCTTCACTTAATTTATCTAAAACCACTCTATTACCTCCCAGAGCTATAGCTAGAAGTGCCGAGGCTATCGATGCTAAGAATACGCATAAAACCTCTCTCCACGGGAATTTGAAGAAAACAGTTTTGATTGCTAATCTATAACTGTATATTAGGAACGAGACGTCCGCTAATAACCATCCTATAGGGTATAGTATTAGAGCTTCTACACCTAACACTCCATTCAATAAAGCAATGTATAGTCCAATACTACCTATTGATATAGCGATAACGCTTCTAATTAAATTATACATTGGGATCTTAAATAAAGGTGTTTTTACAAGCGCATTTCCTTCTTCATAAAGATCTCTTTTCTCAACACCAACTGGTATAGTGGATATCATGTACGCATATGCTAGTATAATGGAATCAATACAGTATAGTAAATATATGGTTATTGCATTAAGATATATGGGGTTGTATAGGCTGAGAATTGGTGTTGAGAAAACGATTAGTGAAACAAAAACCCAATTATTGAGTAGGATTCCAATACTGAGGTAATCCTCAATATCCCCTGTAGATGGTTCGCTGAGAAGTCTAGGCATAATGGATACTCCAATAGATGAACCAGCTAGAACAATCACATTTCTAGGTAAACTAGCTACATTGAGATAAGCTGTTATTTCAGTTGCTCTAGCAATACCTGTAGCTAATGGTTTTTCAAGTGAAGCTACAATACCGTAAGCCAGCGTAATTAACGGTATATAAGCGTTTCTCAAGATTCTACCGAAATACTCTAGGCTAAAGCCTAGTGGAAACCTATTTCTAATAACTATAACGAGGAAAAAGACATCCACAGTCAATAATGAAGCAATAACCGACAATATGGCTCCAATCAAATCCATATTTAGTAAATAAACAGTTATATATGAAGCTAGAACTTTAACAGAATCTCTCAATAGATTACCATAACCGAGGTAGTATGGTTGAACTCCAATAACTGTATTTGATAGGAATACGTATAAGCTATTGAAAACAACGGATAAACCAGCCAGTACGAAATACTCCAGACCCCAACCTAGAATTGAAGAATAAGCTAAACCAATTATAGTCATGAAAATAGGTGATAAAAACATATATATGGTGGTTAGTGTAAAGGATGTTCTAATATATTCTCTAACACCTCTAACGTATAGTCTAGTGTTCATCCAAGCCCAAATATAAACCATGCTCGATATAATAGTATCGACGCCAACTATAGTTGCCCATAAACCAAACATTGTTACGCTGAGTTTACGAGCAACTATAATTGTGAAAATAGTTGAGAGAGCGAGGTGTAGAAGATACGATAAGTAGTTTATGAGAATAGAATATCTCACTCTAAACATTATTTGAAAACCTCAATAATTCCTACAACACCATTGTTTCAAATAATAATCTTCGTAGCAAAGGGTTTTAGAGAAACTCAATAGATCACCAAATCGTTGGAAATAATAATTCAACGGAATTTTTACGATTACTATAATGTAGGCGGAGTCTAAATAATTATCCCAATAATGTATTAATATAAGATTTAAGATGCGGTTCTATTCTTAAGTTTTGGTAACTATACTTTTCTCTCTAATGATCTCACCAGGTTTAAGTAATACTCCAGCACCGATTTTCGAATCATGCCCAATCACAGCACCCATTTTCTCCACTTTAATTCTAGGTTTCTTAATCATAACCGACTTAGTTTTAGGTAATTCTTCCTCCTCGATAGGTATGTTTAGAGCTGTTACATTAGATTCTATAATGGTATTTTCACCAACAACACTATCCATTAATAGAACTCTCGAATGAATATAAACATATGATTGGATATTACTGAATCTTAATTCGCTGAAAGCCCCTATTCTCACATTATCCTCTACGTTAGAGTAGTCTCTAATGAAGCTATGTACACCGATGAACGATTTCTTACCAATATATACCGGTCCTTTAATTACTGCATAATGATCAATATATGCATCTTCATCTACATAAATAGGAGGTTCTTTAATAACAACTGTTTTCTCAATTGTTGCTTTCTCATGAATAAATAATCCATGCATTCTCGACAACACAATATACGTTGCTCTAAGCAAATCCTTTGCTGAACCAACATCAACCCACTCTCCTTCAGCATTAACGGCTTTAACCCTACTCTTCGTAACTAACGCATCTAGAGCTTGAGGCAGATCCATACCCTTCTCTAGAAAATCCAGTATTCTAGTTGGAAGAACATAAACTCCTCCAGCTATGTAGGCGTTCTCGACAACTCCGGTAGGGGGAGACGAATATACTTTCTTAACGAAACCTAGTTCATCAATAACTACTAATCCATGGGTGCTCGCTTTACGCGGATCTAGTGGAACGGCTAGAACTATAGCATCGTATTCTTCGGTTAAACTAGTTGAAATTACTTGGGATAAATCTCTAGTATCGAGAATTAAATCTCCAAAAACTAACATGAATTTATCACTATCCTCTAAACTTGATGATGCTGAAACAATTGCTTCGCCAACGGTATATCCGGATTCCTGCACAACGGGCTCTAATCCTTCATCAACACATCTAGATGCTTCTCTATATACGCTCTCCTCCCCCCTCCTATAGAGTAGATTTATTCTAGCTTTACTAATTTTCCTCAAAGACTGTAGAACATGGCATAATATAGGTTTACCAGCTATTTTTAGAAGAACTTTGTTATAACCTTCGGGTATTAGAACCGATAGATCCTTTGAAGCTAGACCCCCGGCTAAAACCAGAATATTCAAATCCATCACTCCACCGTAACCGTTTTAGCTAAGTTACGGGGCTTATCGGGGTCGAGGTTCTTAGCTGTAGCTGTATAGTATGCTAATAACTGATATATTGGTGCAGCGGTTATTGAAATCATTATCCAATGCGTCGACGGTATTTTGAAAAGATAATCAAATTGGTCGCTGAGAACAGTGTTGTCGGGAGCTACACCGATAACTACCGCTCCACGAGCTTTCATTTCCTGAATATTACCTAACATTAGTTTCTCTAACTCACTATCAGGTGGAATCGTGAATACTACTGGGAAACCATCATCAACTAGAGCTATCGGTCCATGCTTAGATTCTCCAGCTGGGTATGCTTCAGCGTGTATATACGCTATTTCTTTGAGTTTAAGAGCACCCTCCATAGCTACGGGTAAACCAATACCTCTACTCAAATAGTACACGCTACTCTTATTCTTCAACCAATCAGCTAATTCGTTCACTAAAGCTTCATTCCTAGATATAACGTTCAAAACATAATCGCCACTTAAACTCAAGTATTTCCTCAACTCATCAGCTTCACTCCTAGTTAAAACACCGCTCCACTCACCTAGAGATACCGTTAACCAAGCTAAAACAAGCGTTTGGGATGTGAAAGTTTTCGTAGCTGCAACCCCGATTTCGGGTCCAGCTCTAGTATATAGAGCGATATCGCTTTCACGAGGTATCGATGAATCAACAACATTACTTATAGCAATTATTTTAGCCCCCCTTTCTCTAAATGCGCGCAGTGCTTTTAGAGAATCCATTGTTTCCCCACTCTGGCTCAGCACTATGAGTAGGTCTTTATCGTTAATCGAATTGATGTAGGAGTAGTATTCGCTAGCTATAAAGCTATACGAGAACCTACTAGCTAGTTTAGTCATTAAGAGGCTTCCATAGAGGCACGCGTGGTAACTCGTACCAGCACCTGTGAAGAAGATTTTTTCGGCTTCACTAATTAATTTAACAGCATCTTCTACAGCAGGGTCTTTCTCAATACCATAATACGTTTCTTTAAGTGCTTTCGGTTGTTCACGTATTTCTTTAATCATGTAATGGGGATAACCACCTTTAATAGCATCTTCCAGACTCCACTCAACGATTCTCACGTGTTCCAATGGATTAATCTTTTCGCCTGTAAATAAGTCCTCAATATATACTTCATTACCGGATACGTAACCAACCCAACCATCCCTAACAACAATTACATTCCTAGTAAACTCGAGTAACGCTGGAATATCGCTAGCAACCATGTTATAGCCTTCGCCTAAACCAATTATTAATGGACTGTCTCTCTTAGCGAAAAATATCTTATCTGGTTCGTGAATCGTTATAACAGCTAAAGCGTAACTACCAGTTATCATTTTAACAGCTTCTTTAAAAGCAGCGTAGAAATCCCCTTTTCTCCCATAGATCTCCGAGACTAAGTGGGGGAAAACCTCGGTATCGGTTTCACTTCTAAATACGTGACCATTCTCTAAAAGGATTTTCTTCAACTCTCTGTAGTTCTGTATAATACCGTTGTGAACAACAGCGATCGTTCCGCGACAATCGGTATGGGGATGTGCATTAATATCGCTTGGAGCTCCATGAGTAGCCCAACGGGTATGACCAATAACAACTTCTCCCTCAACACAGGATAAGCAGAGCCTTTTCTCCAATTCAGCTATCTTACCCTTACCTTTAACAACAACTAACTTACCATTATTAATTGCAGCAACTCCTGCTGAATCGTAACCTCTATACTCTAGCCTCAATAGACCTCTATATATCACTGAACCAGTTTCGAAAACCATGTTTTTGACGGATACAGATATACCTATTATTCCACACAAAACTCTCTAAACCCTGCTATAAAATCCCTAATTATATAATTATATTTCGAATCCCATCTGTATTAAATCTAATGGAGAATGTGGATGGAGATGTGTTTGGTAAACATAATTGTTATTAAACTAACCGGTAAGGTTTTCGACGAACCGCAATTGCTAAAATCGTATATTGAGCTGTTCAAGAAACTTATTGATAAATGGAGACTACTTATAGTAACTGGCGGCGGTTCCCTGGCTAGGAGGTATATTGAGGTAGCTAGGAGTATAGGTGTTGAATCGAATTATTGGTTAGACGAGATCGGTATACTAGCATCTAGACTTAACAGCTACTTATTGATTTCAGCATTACAACCATATTCGTACCCTAGACCCGTTACAACCCTTAGCGAAGCAGTAGAAGCAACAAGTATTTTCAAAATAGTAGTTATGGGTGGATTAATACCTACACAATCTACAGCATCAACCCTACTTGAAGTTGCAGAAGCTCTCGGAGTTAAGGACGTTATATACGTTTCAGCTATCGATAGAGTCTACGATAAAGACCCGTTGAAATACCCGGATGCTGAGGGTTTAATAGAGATCGATGCATCTAAGCTCATAGAAATGATTGAACAGAGTATTCTACCTGGAGAGTACGCTCTAATAGATGTTAAAGCTTTAGAAATAGCTATTAGGAGTGGTATTAGAATACACGTTGTTGGTTATAGGAATGTAGAGAATATAGACAAGGTTTTGAGAGGAGAGAACCCCGGTACTATAATTAATCCACGTTAATACAACGCTTCAACCACGGGTTTCTCTCAGTTTCTTAAGAGTTCTAAGAACCCAGTATTTAATCACTCTGTATTCATAAATACTCGGTTTAGCTCTATAAAATACTCTCTTCAAAGCTGTTATAATCCTCTCAACTTTATAATCAACACCAACTGTTAATTCAACGATTTCCCTCAACTTACTCAACAGTAATTCCAAATCATCCCTACCAATTCTCGGCGGTATATTGGGAGCCTCAGCACCCCGTATTTTCCAAATCTCCCATAGGAAAATAGCTACCGACTGGGATATATTCAGAACCGGATACTCCGGGTTAGCAGGTATCGTTACCAGATAATCGGTTTTCAATATCTCATTACGCGTTAAACCAGTACTCTCTCTTCCAAAAACTATAGCTAAACTACGTGTTCGACCATGAATCATTTTTATGAAATCCTCGATTGAAACAGCTTGTCTAACCATATCGGTATCGCTAAAACCTAAAGCAGACGTAGCTACAGAAACCTCTACATCCTCTAAAGCTTTCTCTAAACTATCAACTATAACAACCCTGCGAAGCAAATCCGATGCTTTAGCAACGTAATGATTAGCTTCATCTAAATTAGCTTTAGGCGAAACAAGATATATTTCTTCAACACCGAAGTTCTTACAAGTCCTAATAATAACTCCTAAATTATAGGAGCCTTCTATACCTACTAGGACAACCCTAATTTTCATTTCTTAACAGCACCGGTAGCTATGAGTTCTTCGTAGAAAAACTTCGCAGTCCTCTTAATAATGATTTTGAACCCTCTACTAACAATATATTCCTCCACCACCTTCGGCTTAGTTAATGTAGAGTAAGTTATGAATAAATAACCATTCTCAACTAGAATTTCGGATGCGAAATCAATGAATTTAAATAATGTTTCAAAACCTTCAGCACCACCGATAACGCTAATATCGTTATAAATATCGATACTCCGGTATTCATCTTCTGGAAGGTAAGGGGGGTTAGCTAATACTACATCGGCTTTCTCGATGAAAACATATGGTTCACTTAACACAACAATACCTCTATGCATAAATTTGTTCTCCACTAGATTAATAACGGTATTCGTAGTTGCATATGGATTAATATCTATGAAGAAAACCCTTCTACAGTAGTTTTTGAATAACATGTATAAACCCAGAACACCGCTTCCACAACCCAGATCTACGCATAATTCAGAGCTCTCTCTCCTAGATAAAACCTCATCAGCTAAATTCAGTAGAAGCCAAGTATCATCACTGGGTTCATAAACGTTATCATGAATAAATAATTTGAATCCATTTAGAAAAAGCGATTTCATAACAACTCCTCGGTAACTCTAAGGATCTCTATTTCGCTCAATTCATAAATCCTCTTCATAGGATCAATACCTAGTTTCCTAATATCATCTTCATTCAAACCCAATTTAGATGAGAAAACCTTCCCCACTCTCTTCCTCTTCTCACTAAAGATTTTTCTCGTAATATCTTCTAGATAACTCATAACCTTATCGTATAATCTCCTCCTACGTAGAATAATCATTCTTGAATACACATCGGGTTCGGGGTAGAAGAAAGATGGAGGATAACTCGGTCCCGGTTCAGCATCGAATAATAAATTAACTATAATTGTTAATCTACCGTAATTGCTCGTCCCCGGTTTAGCCAATATTCTATCAACAACTTCTCTCTGAAGAACAAGTACTGCTTTCTCAATTTCGTTGCTCCTAGCTGTTTTAATTATAATACTACTCGTTAAATGGTATGGAACTGTAGATACTAATTGTTTAAATCTCCATTCATGCAGTAACGCATCGCTATTAACTACTATTCCATCATCTATGAGATTCAATGATATTTCTGCTAATCTAATATCGATTTCGAAAAAAGCTTTCAAATCTCTCACCTTCCGTGACAAGAAGTAGCTTAATGTACCTAAACCAGAACCTACTTCTACTAAACTACCGTTTCGTTCAACTGATTTAACAACGTCTCTAATTATAATAGGGTTTACAACGAAGTTCTGACTAAGTTTCTTAATAGGTTTAATCATGTTAGCATTAAGGATATTTATAGTCCATTGAAGCAGAGATGATTGTTTATCGAGTGGTGGTTCTCTAAATTGAATTTTGATCACATCATTAAGCCTGCATATAGTTTTTCAAGATAACCTAGATATATGGCTTGAGGCTCCTTCTCAGGAGGTTTTATAAATACATAATACTTCTCGCCACCAATAAGTTCTTTAATCAATCTATCGGCAAGGATTTTTACGGGGTCTATTCCAACTCTATTTTTAAAATCCAATAGATTTTCAAACCTTTTCTTACCTCTCTCATCAATAATAACCATGAGTGTTTTCTTACCTACATGTGGAAGCAGTTCTAAAACGTGGAATCTAATGTTTATAGGGCTAGCTATATTGAAGAACTCTGTGAAAATCTTTTCGTTCTCATATATTATCCTAGTAATAGCTTCTTGGAGATTAGATCTAGATATACTGGTGAGGTCTTCGTAACTGATCCTTAAAATCCTCCTAACTTTACTTTGATAATCAAGATCTACTCGTTCGAGTATTGAGAGTTTTATAGCTGGTAGAGGCGTTGCTTCGAGGAGAGAGAAGAATTTAACACCAACCCCCTGTACAACCGGTTGAGTTCTATGTTCAACATGTTTATCTGTGGGATTCCCTGTTTCTATAAAATCGGTTACGTACATAGCCGGTTCTCTATAATAATCCACTCTACGGTGTTCTCTATGGAAACGATCTCTATGTTCTCTTTCAAATGGTTTGTAGTGATGCATCCCTACTTTACCATACTAGTTTATACATTAATATATGTAGAATATTGATTATCCTAATTAATATCAGTTGAATATAGAGTTATGTTTCTCTACAGTATTGTTTAAGTTTATCAACAATTTCTTCAACTACTTTAGTCTCTATAAATCTCTCTTCATATTCGAGCAAAATTCTAGCTTCATCAACATTTCTGGGACAGATATTCATAAGCATAACTATAGATTCTTCTCTAAGACCATAGTTCTCCAATATACTTCTAATTTCCTCGGCTTTATCCGGATCTATTTTACTGAATTTCTTCAAATAATCTAGTGTTTTAACGATCATGAACGGTGCTGAAGCTTCCTTCTCCATAATCCTACTATGAGCTTTACTAAGGAGTTTCAAGGCTTCCGGATTAGATAATAAACGTGTTTCAATAACTCTAAATTCAGGTTTCCTGCTCAAAACGAATCATCTATGTTAACTCGTTGTAGAAGCAGGGGGTTTACTCTGCATAACGGGTCTTAAATGCTCCGGTTTAACGAATAATATCTTCTCCTTATTACCCATTTCAACCTTAACTATATATGAATAACCTCTCTTCCCAACAACAACTCCTGTTTTACCATGGAATCTCCTATGCGGCATACCTTTAGTAATAGATGGATTTATCACTATATGGACTCTATCGCCAACGCTATACTCATACATAAGTAGACTTAATGGAGGAATAGCTCCTCTCTCTCTAATACTCTTCTTCAAAAGCTTTCTAGTTCTATGCCTATACCCCCGAGGCGCTTTAACCAAATTAAAACACCATAAATTAGGCTCGAGTGATATGGATTATGAATACTACTCGTTATTAAACCTTACTCCACACTAATAACATCTAATTCTAACGGTATCAGTACCGCACCAATTATTTCTGAAAAAGACGGTTGTGTTCTACCATTATCTCCATGTATAAGTTCCTTAACGTATAATCCGCCATCACATTTAATAATTGCTTCGAAAACATTTGATGATAATAGTTTTGTTTTGACTTCAAAAACTTTACGTATTCTTAAAGTATCCCTCCTCCTATAGAGAACTCTTGTAGGAGTCCATTGTTTAACTACATTATTAGTTTTGTAGAATTCCTCTAATTTAACCATATCGTTATTCGAGAGTTCTTTTGACGAATATATTAGTGCTTTATAAGTCTTCCTCCTAGATCCACTAGTGGTTTTAAGATAAACAACTCTACTTCTCTTCACAATACTCGTTAATTTAAACTCCACTATATCCGTATTCAAACGATTATTGATATCGTTTAAATCGAATCTTCGTTTCGAAGGCTTATAGGCTTCGATAACTACGGGTCTTCCAGAACCGATCATTCTAACATCGACGTCCTCCCTACCGGATGCATGTATAAATATTTTTTCAGAACCGAAAACTTCTCTGAGGTTCTCGTTAAGAAAGGATTCGAGACTCAAGGGGCATTTGGAAACATTATTGTTTATCCAATCCGTTTGCGAGATCATTCTAGCTTTCTTCCAGTAAACCCCCTCGATATAGATGGGTGATGGTTGTATATCTAGATTATCCTTATCGAAATCTATGATAACAACTGCTTCCGGGTTATCGAAATCAGGTATTAACCCATACTTATCTCTAATAATTTTACCAACCTCTCTCTTCACTTCATTCTTAATAGATTCAGCCCATTCGAAACCAGTAATTTGTAGAACCTCCAGTTCTCTCAACCTAATCTCTCTAGGTAACGTTACACCAACTAGAAATCTCTCAATACTCCAATCTTTAAGTATTCTATAAGCTTTCTCAGCAATGGATTGGAAGTATTCTCGTGATAACTTATTGTTACAGATATAGCATGGTTTCCTACACACGGTTTCACCACTAATTATTCTATACATTGTTATGAATGGTTCACCAGCATTAACGGCTAATTCACGGATTTCGTTTTGATCCGTAGAAGTACTTTTCTCGTGGTGAATAACTAGTTGGAGCATGGTTTTAATAGAAAAACCTCTAGTATCGTTTCCTAAACCAACACCTAGTCTAGCGAATAGCCTACCTAAACAATGGTCGCATAAAGGGTATTTCTTCAGAACAGACCTAGCTTTACTGAGAACAGTAACTACGATGTTCTCCGAATTCAAAACTCTCCACATTGTATTTATTCACTTAATTCTAAAGATTTTATCAAAATTCTCTAAACTCTTCAATAAATCCCTCCTCCTACCGATCTGTTTAGAGATCTTCTTCATCAAATCATATTGTTTCAGGAGTTCCTTCACATTTTCAACATCTATACCAGCACCCATAGCTATTCTCCTCATCCTCTTCTTATCAATTATATCTGGGTTATCCAGTTCCTCATACGTCATTGAATTTATAGCAGCTATCCATCTCGAAACTTTTTTCTCCAATTCCTTAGAATCTATATCGAAAGGTATTTTGAATCCCAAACCCGGTATTGATTGTAATATCTTACCTAGAGGACCCAGTTTCCTAATATTAACTAATTGTTTATATATTAAACGCATATTTATCTTCCCTGTAAGCATATCCTCGAGATCCTTTTCAGTAAATTCGATTTTCAATCTCTGGATTTTCTCAATAATGGATTCTAAATCCCCCAAACCAAGTATTCTAGCGATAAATCTCTTGGGATTGAAAACTTCTAATTCATCGATCTTCTCACCCGTTCCAATGAATTTTATTTTTGCACCAGTAGCTGCAACAGCCGATAATGCACCGCCACCTTTAGCTGAACCATCGAGTTTCGTTACTGTAATTGAACCTATCGGTGTTACGTCGTGGAAAGCTTTAGCTAAATTATATGCTTGCTGACCCATAGCGGCGTCGATAACTAACATAACTTCATCCGGTTTCACTTCTTCACTTATTTTCTTCATTTCATCAAGTAATGCTTCCTCCTTATGGTGTCTACCAGCGGTATCTATAATTATGATGTCGAAACCCTTATTGACGAAATACTCAACACCCTTCTTAGATATTGCTATAGAATCGCTTGACCCGGGTTCACCGTATACGAGGACGCCTATGGAGTCGCCTAGTTGTTTAAGCTGTTCATAAGCTGCTGGTCTATAGGTATCTGCACATACCAAACCAACTCTATAGCCTTCAAGCTTATAGTAATAAGCTATCTTAGCTGCAGTAGTTGTTTTACCAGAACCCTGTAAACCAACTAGAAGTATTATCCAGGGTTTCTTCGAAGGTTTCTGAACACCTCTAGCGTCTCCACCGAGCATTTTAACTAATTCTTCATAAACAATACTGATAAACCATTCTCTACGTGAAACACCAACAGGAGGTTCTTCATCCAATGCTCTACGCTTAATATTTTTAGAAACCTCTACAACGACTTTGAGATTAACATCTGACTTAATAAGTTCCTTCTCCAAATCCTTAACGAAATCCTCAACAGCTTTCTCATAATCCCCTCTACTCAGGAATTTCGAAATAGCTTTCTTAACCCCCTCAAATACCAATACAACACCCCCATACTGTAGGAGTAGTGTATTTTAGATATTATTAATGCGGGGGGTGGGATTTGAACCCACGCAGGCCTACGCCAGCGGATCTCCCTCTGGGTCTTGAGTCCGCCCCCTTTAACCTGGCTCGGGCACCCCCGCATAAATCAACTCCGCATATCCTCTAAAACACTTGTTCCAATTAATACAACTATTATGATATACGAAAACATACCTACTTATTAAATCTTAATCTTCTCGTTCTCCAAAGAGTTTAAATCAAAATATCCATATAATACATCCTATTGTTTACTGATTAGTTTTGTAAATTACATAGTTATAAGTTGTCCCCATCATTTTTAGCGCGTACCGCGATATGTTTGTTAATGACAATTATAGACCCAATTAAGTAGATACATATTAATTGAGGTGGTCGATAATGATCATTGATATACTTAGGATACTAATAAGAGCAGTAAAGATAATCATGAAAATACCGATTATAGGAGAAATAATAGTAATAATTGCTGGGATCACACTCATACGTTTCGCTTCAATTATTCCTAATTATTTGTTAAATGGATTGTTACTATTATTTGGATTAGGATTAATCCTCGAAGGTATAATTGATCTAGCTAATTTGCGGAGTTTGAGAAATTTATCTAGACATTTGTAACGAGAGAAGTTTTGGAGAATGAACGTGTAAGTGAGTATAATGAGAAGTTACGAGTAATCGCTATTATGTTGCTCATACTACTCTATTTAACTACCGCTAGTGCAATTGGTTCAATACCAAATCTTACAAATTCGTTCCTCCGGTTTTCGTAACAATTACTGGGCTATACGGGCATCGTATTTGATGAAAAGTTATAAAGAATCTCGTAATAACTTGTCAATACTGCATTGATTTCAACACTGTAGTGATAAATATGGCTCTATCATCTAGAGTAAAAGCTTGTTACATAAATTTTATTCTATTGTTAGTTGTTGGAGTATTAATCTATATTTCTGGATTCATACATTGGTTATCCGAACCTAGTGGAGGATTGCGTGGAAAAACTCTTGATGAAAAACTCGTTCTAGGTTTGAATAGAAATTCATGGAGATTTATCCACATATCTTCCGGGATACTATTTTTGGTGTTAGTAGTTATACATATATGTCTCAACTGGACATGGATAAAGAATGTTACAAAATGTTTTTTATCAAGGAAATAGAGAAAAGAAATAGAGATGAATCCGTTCTCGTACATAAACGTTCCGGGATTGATTATTCAATTGATTATGCATATGTAGCGTTATTTAGAGAGGTTTGGAAAATCGGCTTAACTCTTGTTGAGCTAGGATTCGTAAATGTAGTCTGCGTTACTAATAATTAGGAAAATTTATAATTATCCATTAATGTATTAATTGTATTCTAACATAGTGTTTTATGGTGTTCATAGTGCCTTTAAGACCGGCTAGGTGTTACACGAAATTCAGTGGTCCCCCATATACTAGGAAGGAATATATTCCGGGTGTGCCGCAGCCTAAGATAACGAAGTATGAAATGGGTAACATTAAGGGTGATTATGACTACGTCGTCGAGCTCATTGTTACAGAAGCTGGTCAGATTAGGCATAATGCTTTAGAAGCTGCGCGTGTTATTGCTAATAAATTGCTTTCAGTTAAAGTTGGAGATCTTAATTACTTCATGAAAATACGTGTAATCCCCCATCATGTTCTAAGAGAGAATAAAATGATGGCATTCGCGGGTGCCGATAGGCTTCAGGAGGGTATGAGGAACGCTTTCGGTAAACCAATTGGTTTAGCTACGAGGGTTTATCCGGGCAGCGTTATTCTAGAGATTAGAGTTAAGAAGGTGCATCTAGATATAGCTAAAGAAGCTTGTAGGAGAGCTGCTAGTAAATTATCGTTACCATCTAGGATCGAGATTAAACCATTAAAACAGAATATTCCTCCCGCATCCTAATGTGTTGGATTGGTTGAATGGAGAATAGTGTTTGCAACCTATATTTAGTAGATTACGATAGTTTAGCTCAATTAGTAATTAGAGAAGGATATAGGAGACTACTTATTCAAGCACCAGACGGTTTAAAACCTCTATATTCATGCATAACTAGTTTCCTAACTAATGAAGTAGGGGGTTTTTTAGAGATATATTTATCATCATCACCAACGTATGGAGCTTGCGACATAGCTTATGATGAAGCTCTGAGAACATCGTCGGAAGCTATAATACATGTTGGGCATACTAGATACCCATGGTTAACGCGTAGCTCAATACCTGTACACTACATTCCAGCATTCTATAATTGGACCCCTAGTGCTGAAGACATAGATCTTATTGTAAAAGCTCTACACGAAATTAAGGCTAGGAATATTGGTATTCTAGCATCAACACAACATGTTCAATCTCTGAGTAAATTAAGCGAATTTCTCACAAATAAGGGGTTCGAAACAATTACTCCACGTGAAGAGGGGTTTCTAGATGGACAAGTTATTGGATGCTACTATAAACATGCTGAAAGGATCTCGAACAAAATCGATGCATATCTAGTTGTTAGTGGCGGTTTATTCCATCCACTAGGTTTAGCTCTAATCGTAGATAAATACGTATTTGGCTACGACCCCTATAGGAGAACGATTTGGAACGCTACTAGCTACGCTAAGAAAATACTTGTTAAGAGACTATACTTGATCTCTAAACTCAAATATTCTTCAATTAAAGAAATCTGCATTATCCTAGGCTCTAAACCGGGTCAGTTCAGAATAGATTTAGCTAGAAGAATAGGTGAAGAAGCATTAATGAGTGGTTTTAAAATACACTATGTTGTATCGGATAAATTAGATTTCGATAGAATGGTCGCTATAGACAATGCTTTAAAATCAAACATCTACGTTGTAACTAGTTGCCCCAGAATACCTATAGATGATTTAAGCGATTTCTATAAACCAGTACTTACACCGGGAGAGTTCTACATGCTAGTACACGGAGTTGACAGATATGTTTATCCATGGTGAGTAGAATTATTGTTAGAGATAAGAAAGAACTTGAACTGCTCCTCGCGAAAATACCTAGATATCGAGGATGGAGGAGAGAACTGGAGCAGTACGAAACGCCTTCTAGCATAGTATCGCATATTCTCTGGTTAGCTTATCTCAAAGGTGATGTGTATTCAAAAAATATTGCTGAGCCGGGATGCGGAACAGGGGTATTCTCTATTGGTGCTCTGCTACTGGGTGCTTCGAAATCCATATGTATAGATATCGACAACTCTATTCTAGAACACACTCATAGTGTTGTAAAGAATATTTTTAGAAATCTATCTCATAGATTAATACTTGTGAATTCAGATATTAGAGATCTAGAGGTCAATAGCGTAGATACAGTTATTATGAATCCCCCATTCGGAGTATATAGGAGGAATAGAGGATTAGATCTATTCTTCCTCCGCAAAGCTATGGGTATGGCTTACTCGATATATAGTCTACACAAATACTCCCCTATGCTTGAAGAAATAATTATTGATCTATCTAGAGATTGGGGATTCGATATAACGTATAGTGAACGATTAAAATTCCCTATTCCAATGATGTATCCTACACATAGGAGGAGAATATATATTGTAGAAACAGTTCTATATGTTTTCAGGAAGAGGATGTGAAATTGAGTAGTAGGAATAAATTAGTTTTACCTGGAGACGCTATTGGTGTAGAAGAAGAGTTTATCCCCGTATCCGGTGCATACGTTGATACGGGGGGTTTCATTAGATCAATGATTATAGGTTTAACTAGTATAGACGTTTTCAAGAAAACCCTCGTTATTAAGAAAATTATTGATAAACCAATTGTTCCTAAACAAGGAGATATCGTAGAGGGCGTTATATCGAGCTTATCCGACGACATAGCTTTCATAGATATATATGCTGTAAATAACAGGTACGATAAATCAATTGATTTCACAGGAGTACTACATGTTTCTCAAGCTAGTCAGGAATTCGTAAAATCCCTATTCGATATATTCAGATTAGGCGATGTAGTTAGAGCTAAGGTTCTAAACAATAATAACCCCTTCCAATTAACAACTAAAGACCCCGTTCTCGGAGTTATAGTTGCTTACTGTAGTCTTTGCGGAAACGTTCTCTACAGGAGAGATGATAGACTCGTATGTAGCGTTTGTGGGAATATTGAGAATAGGAAAATTAGTATTAAGTACTACATGTATGTGTAGTGTAGAAACATGCCTCTCGTTAAGAAAACATTCGTAATACCGTGTCGTGGAGAGGAATGCGTTGATCTATCTAATACACTATTAGAGAACATTAGTGGAACCGGCACGGTTACTATTGAAGCTAAGCAGAACCAAATTGTTGTAACAATCTATGGCTATAAATCTGAAGTTAGAGAAACATGGTTGATTCTGAGGAGACTTGTTGAAGAGAAGAAGTTGCTTCGTCTAGGTAAGGGTTTATTAAAGATTAGTTTAAATCAATTAGCTAAAGTATTGAGGAAAACCATACCTCCTAAATTACTAGTAGAGGTTCTCAAGAGACTCGGTTATTACGCGGTTTATGAGAAGGGGGAATCAGCTATAGTAACTAATGCTCCGCTAGAGGAGCTTAAGAGGATTTCGGAAGAACTCGCCGATTCATATTCAAAAACTGGGGGTATTTGTAGAGGAACTACAACTAGGTATTACTTAGCAGCATTAACGGTACTAACAGGTCTTGATTTGGAGAGAATAGTTGAGAATGCCGAGAAGCTTAACCACATATATAGAGATGAAGATGGAAAAATTGTTGTTAGAGTAGAGTGGGTTAGAGCACTAGATGAATATATAAAAACCTATAGGTTATGAATGTGGGTTAAGGTGATTTCTACTTGGATATTAAGGTTTTGAAGAAAGATAGGAACGAGGTTTTAATCGAGATCGAGGGAGAGGATCATACTTTAGGTAATTTAATTGCTAAAGAAGCTATTAAACACCCAGCAGTTAAGAACGCATACTACACTATGCCTCATCCTCTACAGAAAAAGATCGAGTTCTACATTCTCATCGACGAGAATAGCGATTTAAATACAGTTATTAAAGAAGTATTCAACAATATAAAGAGGTATTTAGAAGAATTTAGGCGGGAAATTGAGGAAAAGATCGGTTAAACCCGAATCCCGTGTTCTAGCATTAACTTATTTAAATGGTATGTATTACGCTATGGTTTTTAGAAAGAATTTTCTAGAGGAATTCCAAGTTATTGATGAATCAGAAATCATAGATATAGGAGATATACTTGATCAATTAAATACTCGCGACGAAATCTCCTACTACATACTGTGTGGTGAGAATAAGTATAGCTTTATAGTTCCCGGGTTAAATATATTAGAGGGTTCTGAATACTTGATACAGAAATACAATTATTGCAGGAATCTCGTAATGGTTGCCGAGTGTTTCGATAAAATACGTATTAGCGGTTTTACGAATACGTGTAGTGGGTTTGAGTTATGGTGAGGTTCTGCCCGAAATGCGGGGGTTTAATGAAGCCAGTAGTGGTTGAGAATAGAGGTGTTCTAGAATGTATTAAATGTGGATATAGAATTGAGGAGAAGAATCCCAGTAGTTTCCGGTTATCTTCGAAAATAAAGCATTCAGCTAGGGAGAAAACAATAGTTATTGAGAATAGAGTTGAAGCTAGTCTCCCGGTATCGAGAGACGTTATATGTAGGAAATGTGGTAATACCGAAGCCTACTACTGGATACTACAAACTAGAGCGGCTGATGAGCCATCAACCAGATTCTATAAATGCACTAAATGTGGTCATGTTTGGAGAGAATATGAATAAATGTTTATTCTCTAGCTAACTTGTTTTTAAAGCATTATTTAATCATGTGAGTATAGTGGGGTGGTTTTATTGAAGCTAAGATTCGCTAGCGGTAAGGTTTGGAGATACGTTATAGCTTCTATAAGCAAAATTATTGATGAAGGGGTTTTCATAATTGGAGAAGATGGTGTTAGGCTTAGAGCAATGGATCCGTCGAAAATAGCTCTAGTCGATTTTCATCTACCTAGAGAATCGTTCACGGAATTCGAAGTAACTGGTGTGGAGAACATAAGCGTTAATATGAGTGATTTAGCGAAAATATTGAAAAGAGCTGTTAAGGATGATGAGTTAGTGCTAGAATCTAGTGGAGCGAAGGGTTTAACGGTATCTTTCGTTGGACATGGTATTAGAAGCTTTACATTACCGAGTCTAGAACTTGCTCCTGAAGAACTACCAGAACTCAAACTAGATTTTCCAGTAATGGTTCGCGCACCCCCAAGTGTTTTTAAAGAAATTGTTCGAGAACTAGAACCTGTTGGTGAAGTCATAGAGTTTAAAACCGTTTCACCCGAAAACACTCTCATAGCTAGATCCTATAGCGATATTGTTGATGCACAAATAGTGCTATCGGTACAGGACGGTTCTCTATACGAACTATCCGCTAGAGAAGATTCCGTATCATCATATAGTATAGATTACTTAATCGATATTGCCGGCGTATCATCTGTAGCGGAGGATTTCGTTTTCGAATATGGTAGTGGATTACCATGTAGGCTTCAATTCACACTCCCCTATGGAGGTAAAATAGTTTTCTATGTCGCCCCGCGAGTCGAGTAACGAGTTTTTCCTGAAGAAAATTATTTCAACATATTATGCTCAAAGACCACTCGAAGAACCACCATATTTGCATAAGAGAGAAGTAGCTTTACATTCACTCGAAGATAACGTTTACATAAGGCACTTAAACTTCCCATCTATGAAGGAGCTATACACGTATATTACTAAAGTTAAAACGCCTCTACATCTCTACTACTCATCCGCAATTTACGGCAACCCCTCAGCAACTAGTATGGATGAGAAAGATTGGCAGGGTTCGGAGTTAATGTTCGATATAGATGCAGACTCGTTCCCAGATTGTAACAGGGTTCTAAGCTTGTGTATTGGTGAGAACAGGGTTTACGAGGGGAAAATAGAGGCTTGCAGCGATGGTTCGGAACCGGAAACTCATATAGAGTTGTCTTTCGATTGCATAACCAGGGCTTTCCATGAAGCTGTAAAACTATATCAGATCCTTAGAGAGGAATTGGGATTTAGAGATATAAGAGCATATTTTTCGGGTAGTAAGGGTTTCCACATTAAAGTTTACGATAGTGAAGTATATGATTTAACTAGTGATGAGAGGAGAGAAATACTTTCGTATGTTAAGCAGGAATCGCTGAACGTGAACCCCATAATACCGGTTACTAGTAAAGGATACGTATTATTATTCAAAGAAGAAGTTGGTTTGAGGAAGAGATTGTTAAACATTATTCTTAAATATGGTTTACCATATGAGGATATGAAGAACTATATTAGAGTAGAGTATGACCAGGTAAAAGCTATACTTCAGGATTTATCAGTTAAAGTAGATCCTGTTGTAACAGTTGATTTATCTAGATTATCTAGATTCGGCTACTCTCTAAACTGCAGATCTGGTCTTAGAGTTACTCCAATCGATTTCGAGAAAACAAGTGATCTAAACTTAAGCATGTTTAACCCATGGAGTGGTTATTTAACGGTGAAGCCACTAATAGATGCTTCTCTAAACTACTATGGCGTTAAGTTTAAGCTCCGTAGAGGAGAGGAGACCCGCCTACCTGCTTTAATAGGAGTATATCTTTTACTTAAAAGAATTGTAGTACTAATCGATACTAGAGATTTCGGTGTATCGTAATGTATGACACGTTCTTAAAACTAATACGTGAAGAACTATCGTCTAGAACACTAGCTAAATTAACACCTGTTAAACTAGATGAATATAGGAGCTCTATGCATTCAATACTAGCATCTCTCATTAAATCACCCGAATCATCAATTCTTATTGAGAAAATGATCAGTAACGTAGCTAGAGACGCCGAGTTATGGGCTAGATTCAGATTTGCTAAACTAATTCTAGGAGCAGATAAACCGGACGAAACCTTCGATACCTTAATTCTCGAGAAATTATCTAGAATAATTGATGCATATGTAAATATAGTTAATGGTTTAAACATTACTTATGGAGACGCTATTCTGGTGAGGTACTCCAGAGATCTCCTCTTACCTAAAGGTTCTAGAAAGAAGGGAGATTATGAATTCGTTAAAATCGAAAATATACTTATGCTTCCAAGTATTGATATATATGATACAGTACCATACTTAACTGTTAAATATTTGAAGAATAGGAATGGTTTTAAGTCAATCCAGAAATAGTTATAGCTAAGTAAGTAGTTAACGCAATTATTATCGATAATATTGATATCGAAGCTAGGAATCGCGATGTAGGAACTGTTTTACTCTTAGTTTTCAAACCAGTTACTTTCTGCAGAGTTGCTGGTGGTTTAGCTATAGCGAAGAGAGGTATTAGTAGTAGGAGTAGAGTAGTGTTCAACACGTAAATACCTATTTCTCTCAAACTAACGTATAGTTTATAGCTTTCTATCAACATAATCCATCCAGGAAGCGTTGCCAGTAGTGTTGCTATAGCTATTGTAGATAATATTTTGACTAGCAACGAACTACTGAAATCCTCTTTGGCGGAAAATACGAATATTTCTTTCTTAATCTTCACTCTAAACACCATTTAGAAGATTATTGAGGTAATGCATAATTTTATTAATGTATATCTATTACCTTAATAAGTCTAGTTAAGATGGTGTATTTGATTGAAGAACGCTCGCTACCTCGGTTTTACAATACTAATTTTATCCATAGTTATATACACATTATTATCTGTAATTTACAACAAGTACAGTAGGTTATTGGATGAACCTGTAGCATACATGTATAGTACAGTAGCAGATGCTGTTTCTAAAACGAGTATTGCTGGTTTAAACGAGTTCACGTATCGTATGCCAATATTGGTCACGCTCGTTTTAGGTTATTTCAACATACCTGTAGGATTATGGACGTTCGCTATGGGTATACTATCGATCCTCGCTGTTTTCATAGTAACACATAGATTAACAGGAGATGCTGTGAAATCTGGTTTAGCATCCCTACTATTATCTGTAACTCCATGTTTCATATATTGGTTTAAATTAAATAACTATGGAGCCTACACGCTCCTACCGCTATGGTTAATATTTTTAGCAATACATATGTTCAGCGAGAAAGGATTGAAAACCCTGTTGATAATTGCTTTAGCTGCAGTAAATTCGATATTGTGGTTATCGTGGAGTATTGGGTGGTTTACACTAATCGCTTACAGCATATACGTTGCAGTATCTTTCATATTTAGAACTCTGAATAGAATGGATAAATTAATTGGTTTAACACTACTGCTAACATCACTACCTCTAAATATATTAGCGTATTTCAAGTTCATCACAATGTACCACATAGCTTCCTTCACTACACTCGCATTAATGCTACTCATAACGCATTTATTCTCAAAAATAGGAGAGGCTGGATTCACAGCTAGATTATTATCGGTTCTAATACCATTCATTGCTGGTTTATCTATAAGCATAATTGTTTCGAACTACACTGTATTACCTGGATTCCCGGAGTCTTATGTTAAGACCCATTATGCTATATATGATTATGGATTACTCGGTTTACTAACTATTCCAGCACTCATTTATTTTTTGAGAAACAAGATCATTAGGATGAACGTGAATGGTGTTAGATTAACAGTAATGATCACATTATTCCTAGTATCTATAGTTATTAGCTACTATATTCCAGTATTCGCTCTAATAGCTATTGTTAGTATACTACCGGTTATTTCGTGGAGTCTACTCGATTCATTAATATATATCGTTAATGTTCTGAAAATGAATCGTATTATTAAAACCGTTGTTGTTTCAACCATAATAGTTCTCGTTGTATTAAGCAGTAGTCTACACTCAGCCATTGTTGTAAACGTTCCGCCAACGCCTGTAAGACTGGATTTACCCGAGATTTACCATAAAGAAATAATTGCTAATGAAAGCGCATTATTGAAAGCAATGGATATTCTTAAAAACAACATTATGGGGGGGAGAGCAGTTATAATATCGTATTGGGGCTATAGCTATCTTATTAAAGGTTATTTAGGGGATTTAGTAGAACCCTATGCTTATCCATGGGAATACGGTAAGTTAAGAATTGTTGCTCAAATATTTCTAAGTAGTGATGAGAAAGCATATGGTTTGATCAAGAGAGCTGTAGGTGAAGGTAACGTATCTGAAGTATACATAGTTCTAGCCGAGCTCGTTTCATTCACCGGCAGCTACAATGAATCTAAAAATGTTGATCTAGGGATGGTTATCGAAGCTCCCCGAGCGAGCTACCATGTATATGGAGATTTAGATAGAGTATTCCTGTATATTCGAGAAGCTGGATTTGATAGGGATCAATATATAGACCCGGTATTCCCCTACCCCAACGACCCAGCTCTAAGCTGGAGAGACGCTATGCTTAATTCATTAATGGTTAAAATGATCGTTGATGGTTTGGAAAGAATGAATTATACTGTATTTAACCAAGCTGATGCAGATTTAATGGATAAACCGTTGAAAGTAACTTTGAATAGAGACTTATACGAACATGTAGGGTCAGTTATAGTTCCAATCAGGAGGTCTAAGTATGTATCATACTATGGATATACACTTGTTAAAGAAACATGTTATTACGTAACTATATATAGAGTTAAGTTAAGCTAATTATTAAAATAATGAAAATCCTAATTTCTCGAAAATGCGGGGGTGGCGTGTTTTGCCTCTCTCCAGGAGGGATTTACCTAGTGTTGGTGAACACGTTATAGCTACTGTTAAAGAGATATTCGAGTACGGTGCTTACGTTGAGCTAGACGAGTTCAATAATCTTAGAGCCTACCTGCCTTGGAATGAAGTTTCATCTAAGTGGATACGTAGTATTAGTGATGTTCTTAGAGAAAATCAGAAAATAGTTGTTAGAGTTATTAGAGTCGACCATAAACGTAGAACTGTAGATGTTTCTCTAAAGAGAGTTACGGATAGTGAGCGTAGGAGAAAGCTCGCGTGGTGGAAGCATTACCTCAAAGCATGTAAAATAATTGAATTAATAGCTTCATCGCTCGGTAAGAGCATTGAAGATGCTTATAGAGAAGTTGTTTGGAAACTAGAGGAGCATTATGGTAACCCCTATGTTGGCTTAGAAGAAGCCGTTATCTCCGGAGGAAGCGCTCTAGTTAAAGCAGGTGTTCCAGATTATTGGATTGAACCATTAGTTGCTGAAGCTAAGAAACATATTAAACCAAAAGTTTTCAAGAAGAGAGCTGTAGTTGTTATTAGAACTCTTGATAGGAGGGGTGTTGAATTGATTAGAAAAGTATTGTTATCTGCTTACGAAACCGTTTCAGACGAGAAGTCTGAAGTTAGGGTACACACAATTGGTTCACCTAGATATGTTGTTGAGGTTCAAGCATATGATCCTAAAACAGCTGAGAAAATCCTTAACACGGTGTTAAGCACTATGGAGGAGGTATCTAGGAGTTTGAATGTTGAGTATAGAGTTGAAGGAGTCGGGTAATGAAGTGGTATTTGAGAAGATGCGTTAAATGTAAGAAATACACTATAGTTTCAGATAAGTGTCCATATTGTGGAGCAGAAACCGAGATTCCACATCCTCCACGATTCAGTCCAGAAGATAAATATGTGGAGTACAGGATTAAAGCTAAAATAGAATCAAATACTTTGGATTTAGAGAAGAAACCCTTGTACTTCATTGATTAAACAATACATAAACTTTAAAAACCGATAATGATTAGAAACATAGATAACACTAGAGGAGATGCCCCGGTAGTATAGTCCGGCCTAGTATGCGGGCCTGTCGAGCCCGTGACCCGGGTTCAAATCCCGGCCGGGGCGTTGATCGCTCGCCACCCACACTCCTAAATCTCCGATTACTCCAAATGTAGAGTTAGCAATATATGAAAAACCCCGCATGCTTCAGAGTCTTTACTAGCTTAACAGAACTAAATCTCATACAAAATAATATAGTTAAAAACTCTATATATCTTCTTGAACAACATTATAATGTATGAACCCATATAATGAATCAATAATTATGTATAGCAGTTATTTATTAAAGTAAAGTGTTGTGAATACACATAAATGATCATGGTGAAGTTAATCAGGCATTAACTACACTCCCGGGTAGTTAAACTCCCAAATAATGATCTCCTATGGAAAAATCAACGGATTCTACAAAATTATTTTAATAAAATAATGTGTAGCTTATCATAAGAAACAATAAAGAAGTCTGAACATTAGTAATCAATAATATATAATAAGACAATTTTAAAGAATAGATACAGTATTAATTACCATATTCTAGGTATTAAACCCACGTACACTACTAATTCATAAATGTTTAAAAGATATAGCCTATTCTGTTCAGATGCGATTAGATCATTATCGATCAGTAATACAATAAATCCTAAATACTTATATACAATACCTAAATAAACAGTATTGATGTAAAATAAAGTATTCGTTAAAAATAATAGAGTTTAATTAAATATGAATTAGTAGATTCTCATATTAGGTATTAATTAATGTGGTTTTTCCATCGATCTAGGGGTTAAAGAACCCGTATCATATTAACAAACTAGTATGTAAATCCCTACATGTAGTATTACTGAAACTAATTCTAAATTTCTTCGAAACACCCTTGTTTATAAATTGGTTTACTAAATAGGGTTCTATTCCGTTATACTAGACTATACTATTATTTTGGTTTACATAATAGGGTTTAATACTAAGCTACTATTATGGTTGGCCGAGGATATTATGGTTAATGAGATTAGTATTGTTGTTTCACTGTACTTACTGATTAATTTGGAAAATAATGTTTCCATACTGTTCAACATCATTGTAAGTACCTATTTGTAATTATGATTCGCGTTATTATGGGTATTTATTATTCGTTTAATCAGTGGATCCATAGTTTTGCCCAATTATTTCGAATGATTTTTCAAGAATACTCCTCAATTTATTTAATTCCCCCCTCCTACTATAGTATAGTGGGTGATAACACGATAAATGTGGTTTAAGATTTAACTCTATTAATGATTTCTTAGCTTTTGTTCCTAAAGCTACGATAACGTTTGGTTTGATAATTCTTATCTCTAGATCGAGTAGTTTTCTACAATTAATTCTTAGTGTTTCGAGAAACTTTTCTCTAAAGTTAATTTTAATTCCCATAGCCTCTAGTTGTTTTTCTGAAATAGGTCTGCATTTAATTGCTGTAGTCCAGAATACGTGTTTATTGTAGAGGTAATTTATAACTTCGTTTTCCGGGATTTCAAAAGTCTTAGCGAGAGCTTGTCGTAGTCTATCATACTCACCTATATTGTATAAATAGTCCTTCTTGGGACCCGGTGGCGGGGATTCACTAATAACTAGTGCTCGTGGTTTTGGCGGCATGAATTTACGGTATATATCGTGTATTAAACATGGTTTATCAATAACAAATCTTCCACATCTACTGCATTCGCTGATTTCTCTAATTAATTTTTCTATTTCCGGATCCATAATCTCTTCTCAACACTTATCTTAGTGAATTTTATCTAAGTAGTTATTATTTGTCTATAAGTATCAATATCAATATTTTAGGTATTTCGCGTGGTTTAGTTTGGATTAATTATGGTGTTTTGTATGAGGAGAATTCCAATTGCTATTACTATAGCCGGTAGCGATTCAGGCGGGGGTGCTGGTATTCAAGCGGATCTCAAGACGTTCGCTGCATTAGGTGTTCATGGAACTGTAGCTTTAACTAGCGTTACGGCTCAGAATACTTATGAAGTTAGAGCTATTCACGATATTCCACCACATGTTGTTTATGAACAAATAATTGCTATTGCTATCGATATGGGTATAGATGCTGGTAAAACAGGTATGCTCAGTAATGCCGAGATCATTGAAACAGTAGCTAGAGCTGTTGATGATATCGGTTTTCCACTAGTTGTTGATCCAGTTATGATCGCTAAGAGTGGAGCTAAACTACTCAGAGACGACGCTATAGATACTCTAATTAAGAAACTCCTACCTCTAGCTAAAATAGTTACGCCTAACGCGCCTGAGGCTTCGAGAATATCTGGTGTTGAAGTAAAGGATCTGGATTCAGCTAAGAAAGCTGCTAAGAAGATCGTTGATGAAACAGGTGTAGAAGCTGCTATTGTAAAAGGAGGTCATTTAACTAGTAGTACAGCGGTAGATGTAATGTATTGGAACAATCAATTCTACACGTTTGAATCGGAAAGAGTACTTGATGGATGTACTCATGGCACGGGATGTTCATTCTCAGCAGCTATAGCTGCAGAGTTAGCTAAAGGAGCTAACGTATATGATGCTGTTAGAGAAGCTAAGAAGTTTATCACTACAGCTATATCCTATGGTTTAAAGATCGGTAGGGGACATTGCCCCGTTAACCCGATGGCTTGGCTCTACATACCTGCATATAAACATATGGTTATTGAGGAATTAGAGAGAGCTATCTGCGTATTAATGGATTCGTCAAAGAAAATAATCGAGTATATGCCGGAGGTAGGTATGAATATCGTTATGAGCCTACCTCCAGAATACACTAGGAGTATTAACGACGTTGCTGGAGTTAAAGGTAGGATCATCAAGTACGGCGAAACCCTGCTTAGAACCGGTCCAGTCGAATTCGGTGTTTCGAAACACTTAGCTAGACTAGTTATTGAGTTGCAGAGAATCTACCCAGAGATCAGGTCTGCGTTGAACATAAAATATGATGAGAAAATCATTGATAAAGCTAGAGTTAAGGGGTATAAAGTTGTTTTTATCGATAGGAGAATGGAGCCTGATGATATTAGGAGAATTGAGGGCGCTACTATGAAGTGGATTGCAAACGAAGTTTCTAAAATAACGACTAGTCCTCCAGACATAATCTATGATATTGGAGATATTGGGAAGGAAGCTATGATTAGAATAATTGGTCGTAACGCATTAGAAGTTGTGAATAAACTTCTAAACATAATTGAGGATTAGTGTATTGAAAAGAATATTTTCGAAAGAGGTGGAGAGTGTGGTTAAAGTTCTAGTTTTACCCGATAACGAGATTGTAGAGATTAGTAAAGAGAAGATTAGAGTTAAGGATATTATTGAGCATATTGGTGAAACAAATCCAGATTATGTTACAGTACTCGTTAACGATTCTCTAGTTAAGGATGTGGAGACAGAGGTGTCTAGTAGCGATAGAATAGTTGTTATTAAACAACCAACTGGTGGTTAACCTCCTGATTTAACAGGATATAGAATTAGAGTATCTCCATCAACAACTCTATCCTCTTCCGTAACAACATTACCATTCTTAACAGCAACGTATTCACTAGGTATTAAACCGAGTTTTACTAAAAGTTCCTTAATTGTTAAACCATTAGCTTCCATTTCATAAACAATATTCTCTCTTTCTCTAACTTCTACTTTAACAACCATTTACAACCACTTGTAAATCCTTCTTCTAGATATATGTTCATCAACATATCTTAATTAAACTTCATTATTAAAACCTAGATCGCTAAATTTATCCAGATCCTCTGGAGAGATTTTTTCAAGCCAATCGATCCTAATTCCAGGCTCCAGCTCCCTACCCCCCTTCATAGTGTTGATTATAGTGAACACTATTTCTTCGATACTCAAACTAGTTGTATCTATTTCGAAAACTTTTTCAACACCATAGTGTTCTAGAGCGTTGAGAGCAACTATTGAGAGTGCTTCAGCTAAAACGTTTTCTTTAATTTTCCTTATAGGCCAATTCCTAGATCTAAGTCTTTCGTAGAGAACGTTGGGGTGTAGTCTTAATATGAAAACAATATCGATAACATCTCTCGGTATGATTTCTGGGTAATGCGTATCTATTATCACGACCTCCACGTTCTTCAGTATTTCAACAACTTCTCGAACCAACCGGTTCTCATCTATAACGTAGCTTTCTCTAGCTTCATCATAATACAGTATTAGATTCCTAGATATCGCGAAACTACTCAGATCTAAATGAAACCCCCCTATTCTATCTGATAATGCTTTAGCAACACTAGTTTTACCAACTCCAGGTGTTCCAGCAATAACGATTTTTTTATACATTAACGTTATAAACCACCTAATCATCTATAAGTTGTCACTCATGGTAAACATATGATTTATTATTTGAAACCAAATATTCTTGTTTACTAAAATGATGGGGCTGATCTGGTTTTGAGTAAACGTGTTTTTGAAATTAGCTACTCTATACCTGGTTTAAAACAGGGTGAGGAAATACTCTCGGTTACGCAGAGCGTATGCCCCTATTGCTATAGGATTCTAAATAGTGTATTGGTTGAGAGAGACGGTAGGGTTTACATAAGGAGGGTTTGTCCAGAACACGGCGAGGTCGAGGAATTATATTATGGAGATAGCGCTATGTATAAGAGGATGAGTAAATGGATTGAAGAAGGTAGAGGTCCTAGAGCAATATATACTCAATACGAGAAACCATGTCCATTCAGTTGTGGATTATGTCCTCTCCATAAACAACATAGTTGTCTCGTGAATCTAGTTGTAACGAATAGATGTGATTTAAGTTGTTGGTATTGTTTCTTCTATTCGGAAGCTATGGGTTACGTATACGAACCTAGTTTAGAACAGATTAGGAGTATGGTGGAAGCTATTCTCAAGCAGGGTGTAGTTGTTAATGTACAGATAACTGGTGGTGAACCTCTACTTAGAGAGGATCTTGTTGATATAATTAGACTCCTACGTGAAATGGGTGTGAAACATATTCAGCTGAACACTAATGGAATAAAGTTTTCACAACTGTATTGGGAAGACCCTGTTAAAGCAATTGATTATGCTAAAGCAATAAGGAGTAGTGGTGTTAATACTATTTATTTAAGTTTCGACGGCGTTTCACCAATTACTAATTGGAAGAACCATTGGGAAATACCATATATTTTTGAAGTATTCCGTAAATCCAGTATGACGAGCGTTGTCCTCGTTCCAACAGTTATAAATAACGTTAATATGCATGAAGTTGGAGCAATAATTAGATTCGCATCTTTACATAACGATATCGTTAGAAGCGTTAATTTCCAACCAGTCAGTATTACTGGAATGATGAAGAGGTATGAGAGAGCTAAGTATAGAGTTACTATTGCTGATTTAATTAAAGCTGTTGAAGAACAAACTGAAGGAGAAATACCTTCGGAGGCTTGGTACCCCGTTCCAGTTTCAGCAATATTCTCTAGATTCATAGAGGGGTTAACGGGGGAGTTTAAGATAGAAATGGCTAACCACCCCTTCTGTGGTGCAGCAACTTATGTCTACGTTGATAAAACTGGAAAGGGGTTGCCGAAACTCATACCGATAACTAATTTCGTTGATGTAGATGGTCTTCTAGAATATCTTGAAGAGAAGTGGAATGAGTTATTCAGCGGTTCAACGAGACTACTCGTTGGTTTGAAATTCCTATACTCTATTAGGAAATTCTTCTACGAGGATAAAATGCCTCCTGGTTTCAATCTCTACAAAATCCTCTTCAACATAGTCGTTATGAGGAACTATAGTGCATTAGCTGAGCTTCACTATAAGATGCTACTCCTGGGTTCAATGCATTTCATGGACCTGTACAATTACGATATCCAGAGGGTAATGAGGTGTAACATACACTACGCAACACCTGATGGTAAACTAATACCTTTCTGTGCCTACAATATTTTCGACGATATCTATAGAGATAGGGTTTTGAAACAATATAGTGTAGAGATAGACGAGTGGAGCAGGAAATACGGGTTACCTAAAGGAGTAGCTTCAACGAAATACGTTAGAGATAGGAGAAAACTAGAGTCGACGGAGCTCTATAAACAAACCTATAGTGAAGTATTTAAATTAATGAAGAAGTAGCCGGGCGGGGATTCGAACCCCGGTCACGGGGGCCAGAGCCCCGCATCCTTGGCCGCTAGACGACCCGGCTATACTGCTATAACATAATCTTGATTCACAAAACTTAATAATTTTTACATAATGAGTTAACCTAAAATATTTATAATGAGGGAAATAGGTTAAACAGTATTAGAGTGGGCCCGTAGCTCAGCACGGTAGAGCGGCGGGCTTTTAACCCGTAGGTCCCGGGTTCAAATCCCGGCGGGCCCGCTGATCAATTTATAACTGATCCTCTTGCTTATAGCGGATGCTATTTGATGAGCATATCTCAGCGGCTCAGGTATGGGGCTGTAGATCATGTTTTTCTCCAACAAATCTATTGTTGAGGAGTTATCTAAACCTAAATTAGCGATTAGAATTGTTTTCCACATTGTTCTATATGGTTTCATTAGTTTAACAGCTTCTTCTATAATCCTGAATCTACGTTCATAATCTAAGAAATTCCTCTCCAACGCTCTCCTAATTTTACCTAGATCTAGTTTGTATTGTTGAACAACTATTACAGGCGTGCCCGTCTCTCTCCAAATACGGAAAATATCTACAACGTCGAATCCAGCATAAGTTACTCCATCGAGAATTAATGCTTCAACTTTACAGCATTGTTTCGCATAGGAGATAATCAGTTCTGTAGTACTCTCTCCATCAACAAGAACTTTATCGTACATTATGGATTCTAATCTACCATTATTGTAAACTACACCGACTAATATGGTATAGCCTCTCTTCGATTTAAACCATGGTGGGAAGTAGCCATCATCAACACCCAGTAATCTCAATGTATGGTACCAATAGATCTCTCAATCGTATCTATAATATCACTACTAATCTTTATCAATTTCGTTTTACCATATCTCCCTCTATTAACAACTGTAGCGTTGATTAAACCCATCATATCCAGTTGATTAATCATTTCACTAATCCTCCTCTGCGTTAGAGGTTCGTAACCCAAACTTCTAGTTAATTCAACATATTTATTGTATGCTTCACCAGTTGTACAAGAACCTTGTTTCTTAACTAAAGCTATAATGGATTTCAATAGTAGTTTAGCGTGGAGCGGTAGAGTTGATGCTGCTTGATAAATCCTACCCTCTTCGAGTTCTAGTGAAGCTCTCTTCACATGCTCATTTGTAACTCTACTAGAACCCTCTCTCTCAGCTATTTCACCGGCTAATCTCAATAAATCTAGTGCTCTCCTAGCATCACCATGTTCTCTAGCTGCTAGTGCAGCACAGTAAGATATGGTTTCTTCATCTATAGCTCCGGGTTTGAAAGCCTTGCTAGCTCTCTCCAAGAGTATGTCGAATAATTGTTCAGCATTATATGGTGGGAAAACTATTTCTTCTTCTCCCAAACTACTTTTAATTCTTGGATCTAGGTTTTCAACGAAATTTAGGTCATTAGTTATACCTATCAACGATACTTTAGCTCCACTGAGCTCTTCATTAATTCTAACTAATTTGTATAGTAGATCATCTCCTTCTCTCCTAACGTAATAATCTATTTCGTCAAGTATAACGATGTGTAGACCGCTCCAACTATTTAACGCATTAATATATCTTCTATAAACTTCACTGATAGCCAAACCAGTCAACGGTATTCTTAAACCAAGAGATGAAGCTATTGAAGCTATTACTCTATAAGTAGTATCTACTTTCCTAGTATTCACATATGCATAACTAATCTTAACGTTGAGATTCAACGCTTTATCTGAGAGGTGTTTAACAACGTATTTAGTAACAGCCGTTTTACCGGTACCGGTTAAACCATAGATCAACACGTTACTAGGCCTCTCTCCTCTAAGAGAAACCAGTAGTATTTCAGCTAATCTCCTGATCTCGTTCTCCCTATGTGGAAGCGTTTCTGGAATATACTCTGGATGCAAGATCTCTTTATTCTGAAATATAAGGCTCTCTTTCTTAAACTTCTCTCTAATCAATTCATCTATAATATTACTCAAAAACCCTCCACTAGACACAGTTGTTTTTCAGGTATAATATCGTGGTTTCAAAATTATTTTAAGAGCAAGGTTGGGAATTAATCTTCAGTAGCACCTAGAAATACGTGGATTTATTGAAAAAGGAATTTAGAGGTAATGCTGTAAAGATATAAAACCCGGCTACCACTACTCTAAATACTACTTAGACATGGGCCGGTAGCTCAGCCCGGAAGAGCGCCCGGTTGGCAGCGTTAGTGCCGGAATCCGGGAGGTCCCGGGTTCAAATCCCGGCCGGTCCACTCATTTACTAAATTTATTAACCCCTAGTATAATGTGAATCTCTAAGCTTATATTTTATTGAGGATTCCTATTTATGATTAAATATATGAGGAGAATCAACATTCTAGAACACGAGCTTGTTCCAAAGCATAGAGTTCTATCTCCTGAAGAAGCTAAAGATGTTTTAAAGAAACTTGGTTGTTCGTCTCCAGCGGATCTTCCTTGGATTTCCGCTAGTGATCCGGTTGTAAAAGCTATTAAAGCCAAACCGGGCGATATCATAGAGATTATTCGTAAAAGCCCTACAGCTGGTTCAAGTGTTATCTATAGATACGTAGTTATAGATTTAGAGGGGGGTGAGGAGTCTGAAGAAGCAGGTGAAGAAGAGGAGAGTGGAGAGGAAGAGGGTTAAGGATAAGGAACTGGATGTTAATGATCTTTGGAGTGTAATGGAGGCTTTCTATAAGGAGTATGGGTTAGTTAGACAGCATCTCGATAGCTATAATAGATTCATTGATTACTTGCTTCCAGAGATCATTAGGGATTTCAAAAGAATACAAATAAATGAGAATACTGTTGTTGAAATTAAAGATTACTCTATTGGAGAAGTACCGTTAGCTAAAGATGTTGATGTTGGTGAGAAAGAAGTTACGCCTATTAAATGTAGATTAAGGAATCTCACATACTCCGTTCCACTCTATATAGAGGTTTCAATAAGTAATCTACCTAAAACTTATAAGTTTAAACTAGCCGATATACCGGTTATGTTGAAATCAAAAATAGATCCGTTGAGTAAACTTAGTGATGAAGAATTAGTAAAACTCGGTGAAGACCCCAAGGATCCTGGTGGATACTTCATAATTAATGGCAGTGAGAGAATAGTTGTTGCACAGGAAGAACTTGCTAGTAACAATATATTGGTTGATAAAGTCGAGGAAGGATCTGCTGTAACACACGTAGCTAAAGTAATAAGCACCGCTAAAGGTAGGAGGTCTCAATTAATTATTGAGAGGAGGAAGGACGGTATTTTCTACGCTAACTTGAGAGGCATAAGGATCCCGGCTGTAATACTAATGGCTGCTCTTGGTTTAACTAGTGAAGCAGATATAACAACAGCTGTTAGTCTAGATCCCGAGGTCCAGAGCTATCTCCTACCATCCATTCTTCAAGCACAACCTCTTTTCCCAAAAATAGAGCCTGGTGAAGAAGTTGATGAGAAAGAACTTAGGAGAAAATGTATTGAAGCTATGCTAGAATTCATAGGTTCTAGAGTTGGTGTTGGTAGAACTAGAGAGCAGAGGATTGAGAGAGCTAATAGATTGCTTGACGAATACCTGCTTCCACATCTGGGAACGGATTCTAGTGAAGAAACTAGGTTTAAGAAAGCTATCTTTATTGCTCAAATGATCAATAAATTAATAGAATTGATGCTGGAGAGAAGGGGTCCTGACGATAAGGACCACGCTAGAAACAAGAGACTCAAACTTGCTGGAGATATGTTTTCACAACTATTTAGATTCGTAATGACAACCGTATATACTAAGGAAGTGAAGCAGAGTCTATTAAAAATACTTTCCAGGAATAAGAGGTTTGAACTCAAAGATCTTAAAACTCTATTTAAACAGGGTATGCTGTCAGATAAGATAAGTCATGCTATGGCTACGGGTAACTGGCCTGGAGGTAGAACAGGTGTAACCCAGATCCTCGATAGGACAAACATATTGTCTACATTGAGTCATTTGAGAAGAGTAGTCTCCCCATTAGCTAGAACACAACCACATATTGCAGCTAGAGAACTACATCCTTCTCAATGGGGAAGGATATGTCCATTCGAAACACCTGAAGGTCAGAATATCGGTTTAGTCAAGAACCTAGCTCTCCAAGCTCAAGTCAGCGTTGGAGTTCCAGAAGAGATCGTTGAGAAATTCCTCTACCGCCTAGGCGTTAAACCTATTGTAGAGATCCTGGAGGAGGCTAGAGTAAAGATTAGAGAAGGTTCTAGTTTAGAAGAATATAGTGGTTGGTGTAGAGTTTATCTTAACGGTAGATTAATAGGGTATCATCCAGACGGTAGAGAGTTAGCTGAGCTGATCAGGAAGAAGAGGAGGAATATTGGTAGAAATGAAGAGTGGTTATTGGAAGTTAATGTTGCTTATATTGAATCCAAGTATTTGAAAGAAGTTTTCGTAAACTGTGATGCTGGTAGAATACGTAGACCATTAATAGTTGTTGAGAATGGGAAGATCAAGTTATCTAAAGAACACGTTAACGCTATACGTAAAGGTAGGTTGAAGTTCAGCGATCTAGTTAAGAAAGGAATCATAGAGTTTCTCGATGCTGATGAAGAAGAAAACGCGTATGTAGCTTTAAAACCAGAAGATGTTACTCCTGAACACACTCATGTCGAAATATTCCTACCATCTATATTCAGTATAACATCATGTATAATTCCCTACGCTGAGCATAATCAGAGTCCGAGGAATACTTATGAAGCAGCTATGGCTAAGCAAAGCCTAGGCGTATACCTAGCTAATTTCCAGTTAAGAATGGATTCTAGAGGCCACTTACTACACTATCCCCAAAAACCCCTGGTGCAGACGAAGTTCCTGGATATAATCGGTTACAACGATAGACCTGCAGGTCAGAATATGATTGTAGCGATCCTAACGTTTACTGGATACAATATTGAAGACGCGTTAGTAATGAATAGATCTAGTGTTGATAGAGGTTTAGGTAGAAGCACTTTCTTCAGACTATACTCTACAACCGAATACAGATACTCGGGCGGTGAGGAGGATAAATTAACCATACCTACAAGTGATGTAAGAGGGTATAAGGGACCGAGTGCTTATCAGAAACTAGACCCTGCGGATGGGTTAGCTAATCCAGAGGTTTACGTTGAAGGCGGGGAAGTTATTATTGGTAAAATAAGTCCACCTAGATTTCTCGGTGTTCAGGAACATGCTATTGGAGCACCAATGATAAGACAGGATACTAGCGTAGCTATTAGGTATTCGGAGAAGGGTATTGTAGATACAGTAATGATAACAACCGATAGTGAAGGCAATAGATTAGTTAAAGTTAGAGTTAGAGACCTTAGAATACCCGAGCTTGGAGATAAGTTCGCCAGCAGGCATGGCCAGAAAGGTGTTATAGGTTTACTAGTTCCCGAATACGATATGCCTTTCACAGAAGACGGTATTACACCAGACCTCGTTATAAATCCACATGCTTTCCCATCAAGAATGACTGTTGGTCAACTACTGGAAAGCGTTGCTGGAAAAGCTGCTGCACTAGAGTATGGATTCGTAGATGCAACGCCATTCTATCACGAACCTATAGATAAAGTAGCTGTTGTTCTCAAGAAACACGGTTATTCAGAAACCGGTGAGGAAGCTATGTATGATGGTAGAACTGGGGAGATACTTAGATCGCCTGTCTTCATAGGAATAGTTTACTACCAGAAACTTCATCACATGGTTTCAGATAAGATCCATGCTAGAGCAACGGGGCCGGTACAGGTTTTAACGAGGCAGCCAACTGAAGGTAGGAGTAAGCAGGGTGGTTTAAGATGGGGTGAAATGGAGGTTGATTGTTTAGTTGGTCATGGAGCATCCGTTTTACTTAAGGAGGCGATGTATGATAGAAGCGATAAAGCAGAATTCTACGTGTGCTCTAAGTGTGGAATGATTGGTTACTACGATTCAATAAGAGGTGTTTACGTATGTCCATTATGTAAAGAATCGGGAATACTAAAATCCGTTAGAATGAGTTATGCTTTCAAACTACTATTGCAGGAGCTTATGAGTTTAGCTATAGCTCCTAGACTAGTAATTAGAGATATACGTATTGGTGATACTCCATTAGCTAACCAAATAGTTGGGATAAAATTCGGTATTTTCGACCCCGAGGAAATTAGGAGAATGAGTGTAACAACAATTGTTACAAGCGAAGTCTACGATGCTGATGGAGTACCTATTGATGGAGGATTAGCTGACCGTAGATTAGGCGTTATAGAGCCTGGTGAGAAGTGCCCAGTATGTGGAAACACTAAAGATTCTTGTCCAGGTCATTTCGGCCACATAGAGTTGGCGAAACCGATCATACACGTATTATTCGCTAAACACATTTTAATGTATTTGAAAACTACTTGTAGAGAATGTGGCAGGATCAAGTTAGCTGAAGAGGAGAGGAGGAAGATACTGAGGCTTCTCGAGGAGCTTAAAGAACTTAAACTATACTCATTGATTAGGAGATTACACGAATATGTGAGGAGGGAGGCTTCTTCAAGAACTGTTTGTCCACATTGTGGAGCCCTCCAGTACAAGGTTAGGCTTGAGAAACCACATACGTTTTATGAAGAAATAATAACGCCGGTTGAGGGAGAGAAAAGTGTTAAGAAATCGTTAACTAGGCTTACTCCAGCTGAAGTTAGAGGGAGACTCGAGAAAATACCTGCAGATGATGTTAAACTATTGGGTGGAGACCCTGATTACGCGCACCCATCTAGAATGGTATTGACTGTTCTACCGGTACCTCCACGTGCTGTTAGACCATCGATACTATTAGAAGTTGGTATACGTAGCGAGGATGATTTAACACATAAACTAGTTGATATTGTTAAAACAAATTCGAGTTTGAGAAAACACATAGAGGATGGCGCTCCAAGCGTTATAATCAATGATGAGTGGGATCTACTACAATACCATATAACAACGTATTTCGACAATGAAGCTCCAGGTGTAGCTGTATCTAAACATAGAAGTGGGAAGACTCTGAAAGGTATTGCTCAAAGACTTAAAGGTAAAGAGGGGAGGTTTAGAGGGAACTTGAGAGGTAAGAGAGTAGATTACTCCGCTAGAACAGTCATAACTCCAGACCCGAATATCAGCATTAACGAAGTTGGTGTTCCAGAATTTATTGCTAAGATACTAACTGTTCCCGAGAGGGTAACGTGGTGGAATATTGAGGAGTTGAGAAAACTAGTTATTAACGGTCCGGATAAATGGCCTGGTGCAAACTATGTTATTAAACCGGATGGTAAGAGAGTTAGTTTGAAATATGTGGATAGGAGGAAGATAGCTGAAGCGTTATCGCCTGGTTGGATAGTTGAGAGGCATTTGAGAGACGGCGACATAGTTCTCTTCAATAGACAACCCAGTTTACACAGGATATCAGTTATGGCACACGTTGTTAAAGTACTTCCATATAAGACGTTTAGATTAAACCTACTTGTATGTCCACCGTATAATGCTGATTTCGATGGAGACGAAATGAATCTACATGTTCCACAAACAGAGGAGGCTAGAGCTGAAGCTAGAATATTAATGATGGTTGAGAAACACATTATGACTCCTAGATATGGAGGACCAATTATAGGTGGTTTACAGGATTACATTAGCGGAGCCTTCCTTCTAACAATTAAATCAACATTACTGACTCTAGAAGACGTTGTCGATTTATTAGCTGTAGCTAAATATAGAGGGGAATTACCTGAACCAGTTATTCTCAAACCAAGGAGGTACTGGACTGGTAAGCAATTGATAAGTTTATTCCTACCCAGAGACTTCACATATAGGAAGCCTAGTAAAATAGCTAGCGCTCCAGCTTTAAGATGTATTGATGAAGATTGTCCTCACGATAGCTTAGTTATTATTAAGAAAGGAGTGTTGCTCGAAGGTGTGCTTGATAAATCATCTATTGGTAGAGAAGAGCCTGAGAGCATAGTGCATTGGTTGATTAAGGAATATGGTGAGGATTACGGCAGGATGTTTATGGATAATGTCTATAAAATGTTCCTCAGATACATAGAGAAGTATGGTTTAACGCTAGGTTATACTCATTTAAAACTACCTGTTGAAGCTAAGAAGAAGCTTAGAGATATAGTTATGAAGAAGATGAGAGAAGTGGATGAACTCATAGCTAAATATAATAGAGGAGAACTCGAGCCTCTACCTGGCAAAACCATTGATGAAACTCTTGAGGACTTAATAGTAGATACTTTGTCTAAGAAACTTTTGGATGAAGTCGGCGATATCATAGTACCATACTTCTCGCTAGAAAACCCCGTTATCATAATGGCTAGAACAGGCGCTAGAGGAAACCCTATTAATTTAACACAAATGGCGGCTATGCTTGGTCAACAAACTGTTGGTGGGAAGAGGATTACTAAAGGATACCTCAATAGAGTCCTACCACACTTCATTCCAGGAGATTTAAGACCATATGCTCACGGCTTCATAGATAAGGGGTTCGTGGATGGATTGTCAGCGATAGATACCTTCGTACACGCAGCTGGAGGTAGGGAGGGATTGATAGATACTGCTGTTAAAACAAGCCAGAGCGGGTATATGCAGAGGAGGTTGATTAACGCTTTACAGGACTTAATAATTCACTATGATGGTTCAGTAAGGTCTATAACAGGTGAAGTAATACAGATCCTCTTCGGCGAAGACGGTGTTGACCCTGCTAAAAGCGATCATGGTAAACCAGTCAATATAGATAGATTAATATATAGGATAACCAGGTGATCAATGGATTGCCTAGGAAAACTAAGAAAACTATTGATGAGAAACGTAGAGAGAAGGTTGGGAGAGCGAAAGTTACTGAAACTCGAGGAGAGAAGTTCGATATTGAGAAATATATTGAGGAGAAACTATCGGGTAAAGTTCCAGTATCGATTATTGAGGAAGCTAAGAGTAAATTGAGGGATTATTGGAATAGAGGTTTATTGAATAAGGATACTCTCGAGAATATTCTAGATATGATAATTGAAGGATATAGGTCGAGTTTAGCTGAACCTGGAGAAGCAATTGGTGTTATAACTGCTCAGAGTATTGGTGAACCATCTACTCAAATGACTCTAAGAACATTCCACTACGCTGGTATTAGAGAATTTAACGTTACGCTTGGCTTACCACGTTTAATTGAAGTTGTTGATGCTAGAAAGAAAGCTTCTACACCGATCATGGAGATATACTTAGACGAAGAACATTCAACTTCGCTGGAGAAAGCTAAAGAAGTTGCTCGTAGAATAGAACATACTACTGTAGAGAACGTTTCTACCGAAATAACCTTCGACCCATACGAAGGTATAATAATTGTTCTAGACGAGGATATGCTTAAAGATAAGGGGTTGTCTAAGAAAGACGTTATTGATGCTCTGAGTAAACTCAAGTTAGGCGATGTTGTTGAAGACGAGGAGAATCCATGGATTATCAGGGTTAGAATACCGTTAGAGAAAATAGATATATCTAAATTCGAGAAAATTAGGCAGAAAATAGCTTCAACTAAGTTAAAGGGTATTGAGAAGATCAAGAAGGTAATTATACAGAAACGTGAAGACAAGTATGTTTTAATAGCTGAAGGAAGCGATTTACTTAGCGTAATGAATATTCCAGGTGTTGATTATAGGAGAGTCTATACTAACAATATTCTCGAAATCGCTAAAGTTCTCGGTATAGAAGCAGCTAGGTCAGCTATAATTAAGGAGATTAGAGAAGTTCTTTCTGAACAGGGTTTAGATGTTGATATAAGATTCGTTATGCTACTAGCTGATGCTATGACTTGGAGCGGTAAGGTTAAACCAATAGGTAGGCTTGGATTAGTTGGGGAGAAGTATAGTCCACTAGCTAAAGCAACTTTCGAAGTTACTGTTCAGAAACTCGTAGAAGCAGCTGTTGCGGGAGCGCTCGATCCAATGATGGGGGTTGCCGAAAACATTATTAGTTCTCAATTCGTTCCAATAGGTACTGGATTAGTAGATTTATTAATGATTAGGGAGAAGGGTGGGGGTAGTTGAGTAAAGCATCATCGGATCTAGTTAAGGAATTGAGAATTGCAATTAGAACTGGGCAGGTCGTTATAGGTAGTAGAAGAACTGTTAAAATGGTATTGTTAGGTAAAGCTAAACTTGTTGTAATAGCTAGTAATGTTCCTCCAGAATTGAGAGAGGATATTTATCGATACGCTAAATTATCGAATATTAAAGTTATAGAAGCTCCTCTTACAAATACTGAATTGGGGGCTGCTATAGGTAAACCTTTTAGTGTAGCTTCTCTAGCTATAATAGATCCAGGTGAATCAAATATATTAAATGTATATGTAGAGGGGTGATCAGTTAGAAATTGAATTCAGTTAATAGTGAAAAGAAACAAAAAATTAAGTTAACGGCTGACGAGTTCAGATACATAGCTCTCCTACATGAAATTACGAATACATATACTTACGACTGCATTATAGACGAGGAAAACAATAGGGTAATTTATCTCGTTGACCCAAAAGATATTGGTAGAGCAATAGGTCCCCGAGGATCCGTTGTTCAACAGTTAAGGAATTTACTTAATAGAGATGTGGAAATAGTTGGTTTCAGCGAGAATCTCGAAGAGCAGGTTAAACTATCATTAGCTCCAGCTAGAGTTAAGGAAGTTAAAGTAGTGTCTAGAGCTGGTAATAAAAAAATCGTGTATGCTGTAGTCGACCCTAGTGATAAAGCAATAGCGATCGGTAGGAACGGTAGAACGGTTTCTAGAGCAACATTAATTCTAAAAAGACATTTCGGAATAGATAGGTTAATAATAGTGTAGAAATATAGTTTTTAAATCCATAAATGAATTGTGGATAACAATACTTAATTATAGGGTTGACCAATATGCCGGGTAAGAAGTCTCCAGCAGGGCTTTTAGCTGCTAGGAAGCTTAGGAAAAAGAGATTAAAGTTTAGGTGGAGTCAGAGGAAATTTAAGATTAGAATGTTGAAGTTGAGGGAGAAATATGATCCACTTGAAGGTGCTCCAATGGCTAGAGGTATAGTTCTCGAGAAAGTAGGCGTTGAGTCTAGAAAACCCAATTCAGCTATTCGTAAATGTGTTAGAGTTCAAATAGTTAAGAATGGTAAGGTTATCACAGCGTTCGTGCCCTGGGATGGTGGTATAAACTATATTGATGAACACGATGAAGTAATTGTTGAAAAGATCGGAGGACCTATGGGTAAATCTCTTGGAGACATCCCCGGTGTTAGGTATAAAGTTATTAAAGTAAACGGAGTTTCTCTCAAAGAACTCTGGTTGGGTAAGAAGCAGAAACCTGTTAGATAAACTACTTTCTCCCCCTGTAGAACCTATTCTGCATCATAACCAGTTCTCTTCTAACGTATATGGGTTTCTCTAGAAGCCTAGCTAGTAGTATTGCATGACTCGGTATCATCGTTCTCCTAACCTCAATAGAACTGTTTCCGAACTCAGCTATAGCACTATATAGTCTGGTCTCGTGGTCAAACTTATCTATAATAACCCTCTTCAAATAGTGCCTCATAATATTCTTAACGATCTCTAAGCTGAAAATAACGTCTACAATACTTTCTCTATCATCATCAATTTCCTCCCCATCGATCTTTTTCAACATGAAGACAACTTCTGGGTGGACGTTATCCAATTGGAATAACTCGTCGTTCTCTAACAAGCATTTAATTCTAGCTTCTACAACCGGTATTGGGGAGTTTTTAAACCATATTGTTTGCTCCACGAGTTCTCCATAAATCTTCTTAACAAGTAGTAGTTCACCGCTCATTTCCGTCATCGCTCAAAACACTAGTTCTTACCTATAGAGTAAGCTTTATAACCATAATATACATTTGCTAATAAAGCTAATTAAGTATTGTTTGTTAAGGGGTTAAGTATTGGTTGAAGAAAGTGTTTTAACGGGGGTTGGCGAGATAAAGCTTTTCGGTAAATGGAGTTACGATAACATTGTAGTTAGAGATCCGGGTTTGAAGAGATATATTTGTTTAAGACCAGTTTATACTCCACACACGTGTGGTAGGCATGAACACAGGAGATTCGGTAAATCGGAGGTTCCAATAGTTGAGAGATTAATAAATAAAATTATGAGGAAAGGGAGAAATACTGGTAAGAAACACTTAGCTTACAATATTGTGAAGAAAGCTTTTGAAATAATATATTTGAAAACGGGCGAGAACCCTATTCAAGTACTGGTTAGAGCTATCGAGAATGGAGCTCCAAGGGAAGAAACTACTAGGATAATGTATGGTGGCATAACTTATCACGTATCCGTTGATGTAGCTCCACAGAGAAGGGTTGATTTAGCTTTAAGATTCATAACTGAAGGAGCTAAGAATAGGGCTTTCAATAACCCCATACCAATCGAGGAGGCGTTAGCTGAAGAAATAATATTAGCTGCTAATTACGACCCCAAGAGCTACACTATACAGAAGAAAGAAGAGATCGAAAGAATCGCTCTAAGCAGTAGGTAGCTAGGATCTATTTATATAAATGATCCAGAATACTTATCCACATACATATATAATTGGCGATTCTATAATGATAAATTCATGGTTAGATATAAATACCTTGTTCAAATTTGTGATTAAACTCTAAGGTTTATTGGTGATAAGAATGAGTGCACCCCAGAAACCGCATTTAAACCTAGTTATTATTGGTCACGTCGATCATGGAAAAAGCACTATGACGGGACACATTCTATATCGTCTAGGTTTAGTTGATCCTAAGAAGATGATGGAGATCGAGGAGTCGGCTAAGAAAGCCGGTAAGGAGAGTTTCAAATATGCATGGATTCTAGATAAGCTTAAAGAAGAGCGTGAACGTGGATTAACGATCGCTTTATCCTACACTAAATTCGAAACCAAGAAGTATTTCTTCACAATTATCGATGCTCCAGGACATAGGGATTTCGTTAAAAACATGATTACTGGAGCTAGTCAAGCTGATGCGGCTATACTAGTTGTTAGTGCTAAGAAAGGCGAGTTTGAAGCTGGCATGAGTCCTGAGGGTCAGACCCGGGAGCACGCTATATTAGCTAAAACTATGGGTATTAATCAATTAATTATTGCTGTGAATAAAATGGATGCAACTGAACCACCATATAGTAAAGAGAGATATATGCAGATTAAGGAAGTTCTCGGTAAGTTCTTGAAAGGTTTGGGTTACGATATATCGAAGATACCGTTTATACCGATATCAGCATGGGTTGGAGATAATTTGATCGAGAGATCTCCTAATATGCCTTGGTATGATGGACCAACGTTGGTTGAAGCTCTAGATACTCTGGAGCTGCCTGCTAAACCTATTGATAAACCTTTGAGAATACCTATACAGGACGTTTACTCCATATCTGGTGTTGGAACAGTACCTGTTGGTAGAGTTGAAACAGGTGTTTTAAAGGTTGGTGATAAAGTAGTATTCATGCCTCCAAACATTGTTGGCGAAGTCCGTAGTATTGAGACCCACCATACGAGGATCGAGAAAGCCGAGCCTGGAGATAACATTGGTTTTAACGTTAGAGGTGTTGAGAAGAAGGATATTAAACGTGGAGACGTAGCTGGTCATACAACAAATCCGCCACTAGTCGTTGATGAATTCCTAGCTAGAGTTTTCGTCATATGGCATCCAACAGCTATAACTGTTGGTTATACACCAGTAATACATGTTCATACAGCAAGTGTAGCTTGTAGAATTACCGAAATAATAGCTAAACTCGACCCCAGAACTGGCCAAGAAATTGAGAAGAACCCGCAATTCCTGAAGATGGGTGATGCTGCTATAATTAGGTTTAAACCAATTAAACCACTAGTAATCGAGAAATACAGTGATTTCCCGCAATTAGGAAGGTTCGCTATGAGAGATATGGGTAAAACTGTTGGTATAGGTATAGTAACTGATGTTAAACCCATAGAAATTAAGCAGAAATAATCTTTTTAAAACAGCATTAAACCGTAATGAAAATACGATTTTTAACGGTTAGTTCAGCATGTCCGTTACTAGAATGGTTAGATTGAAAATATGGAGTACTAATATAGATGTTCTAAACGAATTTGTAAATAGGATCGTGGATATTGTTAAGAAAACTGGTATAAAAATGAAAGGACCAATACCTCTACCAACGAAGAGGTTAACTATAAGAACATTGAAACTACCGCATGGTGAGGGTAAGAAGAAGTGGGAGAAGTGGGAAATGAGGATACATAAGAGACTAATATATATTGCAACCGATGAGAGGGTTATGAAACAATTAATACGTGTTAGAATTCCTCCGGAGATCTGGATGGAAATAGAGATATAAGTACGTATTTCAGAAATTTTTAGTAACAAGGATAGTTTTTACATCAAGATCCTGAGCCGGGGTGCCCGAGCGGACTAAGGGGCTGGCCTGGAGTATTTTGGAGAGCCAGTGCCCCTTAATGGGGCGCGCGGGTTCGAATCCCGCCCCCGGCGTTTCAGAATCCCCGATCCATTCATTATATGGAGACCCATTTATAGATAGGAAAAACTTAATAATCTTTAACCTATTGTATTTGTAGAGCTATGTTTCGAGTATTCCGAGGGGATGTTTTGAGCAGTAGAAGTTTTAAATATATCGTTAGGGTGGCTGCAACCGATATTAATGGAGAGCTCTCGACACTATATGGTTTAGCTGAAATTAAAGGTATTGGAGTTAATTTTGCGAATGCTATTTGTAGAGTTTTGAATATTGATCCCAATATGAAGATCGGGTATTTAACTGAAGAGGAAATTAGTAGGGTAGAAGATGTTATTAAAAATCCTGGTAAATACGGTATTCCGCACTGGTTATTCAATAGGAGGAAGGATTTCGAAACAGGTGAGAACATGCATCTAGTTGGTTCGGATCTAATATATTATGTTAAACAAGATATTGAGAGAGAGAAGAAGATAAGGAGTTGGCGTGGATATAGACATGCTCTCGGATTAAAAGTTAGAGGTCAGAGAACGAGAACAACGGGTAGAACTGGCGCAACTGTTGGTGTTCGTAAGAAGAAGCAACCTGGTGGTAAGTAGATATGGGTGATCCAAGGAAACCTAGGAAGAAATGGGAGGGACCATTACACCCCTGGCGCCGCGAGGTTCTACAGGAGGAGATGAATTTACTAGGTATGTATGGTTTAAGGAATAAGAGAGAGTTGTGGATAGCTAGAACTATGATTAGAAAGTTTAGACATAGAGCTCGTGCATTACTATCGCTACCGCCGGAAACCAGAGCTGAAGCTGAGAAAGCTCTTCTAAATAAATTAATTAAGTATGGATTACTTAAACCGAATTCAACGCTCGACGATGTCCTGGATCTACGTGTCGAGGATTTATTGGAGAGGAGGTTACAAACAATTGTTTATCGTAAAGGATTAGCTAGAACGATTCATCAAGCAAGACAATTGATCGTTCATGGACACATAGTTGTAAAAGGTAGGAGGATCAGATCCCCCGGCTACATAGTACCTGTCGAGGAGGAGCAATACGTGGATTATTCCTCTACAAGCCCCTTTGCTAAATTGAGAGAGGCTGAGGCTAAGGGGTGATAAAGTATGGCTTTCGCATCGCGTGAGTTGAAATGGGGTGTTGCTCACATATACAGTAGTTTAAACAATACAATTATACATATAACGGATTTAACGGGTGCGGAGACTGTTACTAGATGGAGCGGTGGTATGGTTGTAAAAGCTGATAGGGAGAAGCCGACGCCATACGCTGCAATACTAGCTGCTAGTAAAGCATCTAGTGAAGCTATGGATAAGGGTATTACAGCTCTACATATAAAAGTTAGAGCGCCTGGTGGTCATGGACTCAAAACCCCCGGACCCGGTGCACAGGTTGCTATAAGGACTCTAGCTAGATCCGGGTTCATAATAGGTAGAATTGAGGATGTAACTCCAATACCGCACGATACTACTAGAAGACCTGGAGGTAGGAGAGGTAGGAGAGTGTAGGGTATGGTGTTGTTCAATGGAGATCACTGTTCTGGAAAGCAATGGGAATAGAATTAAACTATATATTAAGGGAGTTCCACTACATGTTCTAAACTCTATCCGTAGAGTTATTTTAAGCGAAGTTCCTACAATGGCTATAAGTACAGTTGTGATTGTAAAGAACAACACAGTATTCTATGATGAATACGTTGCTCACAGACTAGGTTTAATACCACTAACTAGTGAGAACGCTTTGAATAAATATAAATCTCCTGAAGAATGCGCTAAAGCTGAAGCAGCGGGTTATTTCACTGAAGATTGTTTCGCTAGATTCACATTAGATTATGAGAATAATACGGATAGTTACGTTACGATATATAGCGGTGATATGGTTGCATCAGACCCCGATGTTAAACCTGTTCACGATAAAATCCCAATAATAGTTCTAGATAGGGGTCAGGGGGTTAAATTCGAAGCTTACGCTAGATTAGGTAGAGGTAGTGAACACGCTAAGTGGAGTCCAGTATCCGTAGCAGCTCATAAATATGTAGCGGATATAAATGTAGATTATGAGAAGTGTAGAGGTATTGATTGTAGTAAATGTGTTGAAGCCTGTCCTAAAAACGTTCTGGAATTTAGAGAAAATAAATTAGTTGTTAGAAATGATAGAAAACTAGATTGTTCATTATGTAGAGTCTGCGAAGTAGTTTGTCCAACCCGAGCTATTAGTGTTTCTTGGATTGATAATGAATACGTATTTATACTCGAATCCCTCGGATCACTATCTATTAAAACAATATTTCTCAAATCAATAGAGATTTTGGAGAATAAGATTGATGAATTATGGAATAAACTTGTTGAAACAGGTGTTTTAAGTTGAGAAGAACCGGTCCAACAAATATTGTTCTTAGAAAAATAATTAGGTTTCTCAGAAAGAAAGCTAGAGAGAATAATGCTAGAATATGGAGAGCTATTGCTGATGAACTCGAGAAACCCCGTAGAAGGAGGAGAGTTGTGAATATTAGTAGGATAAATAGGTATACGAGAGAAGGCGAAGTAGTCGTCGTTCCAGGCAAAGTTCTGGGTTGTGGAAACATAGATCATAGAGTTATTGTAGCAGCACCATTCTTCTCTAAAACAGCTGTTGAAAAGATCAAGAAGGCTGGTGGAGAAGTAATGAGTATTTTCGAACTAGTCGAATCTAATCCTAAGGGTAGTGGTGTGAAAATCATAGGGTGAATTGTGTGGCAGGAGAAGTATATATTGACGCTACAAACCAGATTCTAGGTAGATTAGCCAGTATAGTTGCTAAAATGTTGCTAGAGGGTAAGCGTGTTTATGTTTTCAATTCCGAGAAAATAGTTGTTAGTGGCGAGAGGAGGAGAGTTATTGAAAGCTATAAATTACCGTTTAAAGTTAGAACACACTATAACCCCGAGAAAAGCGGAATTAGGAGATACAGGTCTCCCCACATGATTTTCAAAAGAGCTGTAAGGGGGATGCTACCTATGGATAAGTCTAAAGGTAGGGAAGCTTATAGAAGGTTAAAAGCATTCATAGGGGTTCCCGAAGAGTATAGAGGTAGGGAGATGATTAGATTTCCAGAAGCTGATGTATCTAGATTGAAGAACAAGTATGTTTACTTAGAGGATGTTGCGAAAGAACTTGGATGGAGAGGTGTTGAACCACGAGTTCGATGAAAATAGTTGTAGCGTCGGGTAAGAGGAAGACAAGTATTGCTAGAGCTGTAGTTAAAGCTGGTTCTGGTAGAGTATGGATTAACGGTATTCCTCTAGAGATATGGTCTCAGGAACTAGCTAGAATGAAAGTCATGGAACCACTACTATTAACGGGTTCATTATTTAGAACAGTGGATATAAAGGTAAACGTTAAAGGAGGCGGATTTATGAGTCAAGCCGAAGCAGCTAGAATAGCTATAGCTAGAGGTTTACTCGAGTATTTCGGTAAAGACCCTCTAATTAGAGAAGTATTTAGAGAGTACGATAGACACATGTTGAGCGGAGACCCTAGGAGAACTGAGTCGGAGAAATGGGGTAGGTATAGTGCTAGAAGAAGGTGGCAGAAGAGCTATAGGTGAGGAATACGCTTTTCCCCGTTAGATGCTTTACATGTGGAGCTCTCATCGGTCATTTATGGGAACCTTTTAAGGAGAGTGTTGAGAAGAGAATTAATGAATTGAGGGAGAAAGGCGTAGAGATAGATAAGTCTGTTCTAGGTAAAGTAATGATTGAAACCCTCAACGACCTGGGCGTTAAGAGATACTGTTGTAGAAGAATGTTTTTATCCCACGTTGATATCTATGTGGAAATAATGAAGTTCCCCAGAATAACTTAATGGGGGTGTATCGATAATGTCTTCGGAAGAGGAATCTCTGAAAGAAGCCTTATTGAGCGAAGTCGGTAAGAAGGAGATAGAACTCTTGGTTCCTTTAGAGAAGTATTTAGCATCGGGAATACATATTGGAACCTATGTTTGCACTGAATTTATGAAACCATTCGTATACAGAGTGCGTAGCGATGGGCTATACATACTTGATGCTAAGAAAACCGATGAAAGGCTCAGAATAGCGGCTAAATTCTTGGCTAAATTCGATCCCACTAAGATAGCTGTTGTTTCAGCAAGATTATATGGTAAAAAACCTGTTTTGAAGTTCTGCGAATACGTTGGTTGTAAACCATACGTTGATAGATTCCTACCAGGTATATTTACGAACCCATCGCTAGATGTTTATTTCGAACCCGAGGTTGTTGTAATAACGGACCCCAGAGCAGATAAACAAGCTTTGAAGGAGGCTGCTGAAATAGGCATTCCTGTAGTGGCTCTAGCCGATACGGATAATAAAACTGAATTCGTAGATCTGGTTATTCCAGCCAATAATAAGGGTAGGAAGAGTTTAGCTATCATATATTGGATCCTAGCTAGAGAGATTTTAAGGTATATTGAGAAAATACCACCTAAAGCTGATTTGCCGGAGCCTGTATCTGAATTCGAAGCTTCACTTTAGAGTATGGTGATTTGTTGAAAACACATAGTTATGATAGGAAACCGGCTGTTGCAGGATACTTCTACCCATCTAAACCAGTTGAGTTGAGAGAGACTATTTCACAATTATTTCAACACAGTTTGGGTCCAGGTAAAGAACCCGTTGTAGCTGAACGTTTCATTGAAGATATTGTTGGGTACATAGCTCCCCACGCTGGATACATGTATAGCGGACCAGTTGCTTCACACGTATACTACGATCTAGCTAGTAGAGGGAGGTTCGATACAGCTATTATAATTGGTACTAACCACACAGGTTTGGGTTCGCTAATATCGGTATATCCTGGCGGCGAGTGGATTACACCACTAGGTAGAGTTAAGGTTGATAGTGAATTAGCTAAACGTGTAGTTGATTATAGTGAATTAGCCGAGCTCGATACCGATGCTCATATTGAGGAACACTCGGTTGAAGTACAAATACCTTTTCTACAGTACCTGTACGGTGAGAACTTTACGATACTCCCAATAGTTATTGGTTTACACACTGTTGAAGCAAGTAGGGATTTAGCTAAAGCTATACGTAGAGCTGTGGATGAAACGGGTAGGAGGATTGTATTAATAGCTAGTAGTGATTTCAATCATTATGAACCATACGATATTACGAAAGAGAAGGATATGTTAGCTATAAGGAGGATATTGGAACTCGATAGCGAGGCTTTCTATAGAACAATGATTGATAATAACATATCTATATGTGGGCCTGGAGGTATAATGACTCTAATAGAGTACGCTAAAATATCCTATCCTGTAGAGGAGCTTGAAGCGGTTCTCCTTAAATACGCTAATAGCGGGGATGTATCTGGAGATAGAGGTTATGTAGTTGGATATGCTGGTTTAAGAATTGGGAGGGGTAGGGGACATAGCCGTAAACAGTAGTTGATTAAATTGGATCAAAACATTACAAATCGTAAAATACAGCATCTAGAAATCGCGTTAAACATTGATGTTGGAGAGAGATGTAACGAGATCTATAGTGGTATTAAACTAATTCATCAAGCATTTCCAAATTGCGATTTAGAAAAAATTGATCTCAGAACTAGATTCGTAGGATACGAATTACAATATCCAATAATGATAACGGGCATAACGGGGGGAGTGCCCGAACTTAAAGGTATTAACGAGAAACTCGCACTACTAGCATCAAAACACCGTATTGCTCTAGGTTTAGGTAGTCAGAGACCCATGCTCATAAATCGTAATGGGGAGATTGTGGAGACGTATAGAGTTGCCAGGAAGTTGGCGCGTGATGTTCCTTTAATCGGTAATATTGGTTTCAATACTCTACAAGACCTTAGTTTAATTGATATAGAGTTCCTCATTGATATCATTGAAGCGGACGCTCTAGCTATTCATCTAAATCCAACACAAGAAGTTTTCCAACCAGAAGGAGATACTAGATTCGGTTCTAGAAGTCTGGATAAATTGATTGAAATATCCGAGCATCTAGATATTCCAATAATTGTTAAAGAAGTCGGTAATGGGTTATCAATGGAGACTGTAAAAGTCTTCTACGATATTGGAATAAGGATTTTCGATGTGGCGGGTTCTTGTGGTACAAATTGGGTTATAATAGAGTCGAATAGGCTTAAACACAATAGTGTTAGGAGGGATATAGCTGGTTTATTTATAGATTGGGGTATACCCACACCACTATCCGTTATCGAAACTAGATGGGTTAACACAGATGGAATAGTTATCGCTAGTGGTGGCGTATGGGATGGTTTAAAAGCTGTTAAGAATATTGTTTTAGGCTCGGATCTCGTTGGTTTAGCTAGACCCGTTCTTGAAAGGATCGTGAATAGGGGTTTAGAAGAGGCAAATCTATTTATCGAGAAATTCGTTGAGAGCATGAAGATCGCTATGTTCATGATCGGAGCTAAGAATTTAGAAGATGCTAGAAGGAAACCTGTGGTTTTGGATAACAGGATCATCTCATATCTCGAGCAGAGAGGTATTGATTATAAAACATATATTGAGAGAGTTAGATTCGGGATTAGTAATTAGGTTAAACCTATTGATTAAGTATTTCTACCCGGAACTATATGTTGAAAACATTTTTTCCAATAAAATTATAGTTGAAACAGGTAATGGGGATTTCATTAAAATAACTGTTCAGAAACCACCAGTTAATTTGAGATTCTATGGTTACGTCTTGTACGAAGATGTTGTTAATTACCTTGATTTACCCGGTTCACAACTACGTAGAGACGTTATAGTTCTATATGATAAAGATAACGGTTTATACAGAGGTATCTATTTAAGTAGGAATGTTAAACTCAGATTAATTGAAATTAGGGGTTACGAACCAGTCATTCTTGTTAGAGAAGGTGATTTTGTTACTAAGAACTCCTCTATAGCTTATATTGTGACGAAGAAGAGGGAGGTTAGAAATATTAAATCCAGTATTGATGGATACGTTGTTTTAATAGTTGAGATTTTTTGGGAGAAACCTGAAAGATACGTCTTAGCGGTTGTTGATAAAAATGAGTTTAGACAAATCGCTGTTAGAGAAGGTTAGGAATGTAGCTTATAAACATGCATTGCTAAATGCTTATAAACATGGGGGTAAAGCTGATCTTAAAGCTGTTATATCTAAGATCATAGCTGAAATCCCGGAATCTCGTGGTTTAATCAAGGATTTAATAGGTGTTGTTAAGAACATTGTTGATGAAGTTAATAAAATGAGTTTTGAAGAACAGTATAGGGTTTTAGCTGAAAACTATCCTGAAGCTCTTGAAGAAAAAATCGTTGAGCAGGAGAGGAAGCTCCAACCACTACCAAACGCTACTAGAGGTAAAGTTGTTACGAGATTCGCGCCAAACCCAGACTACACGATTCACTTAGGTAACGCTAGACCAGCTCTTCTAAGTTATTGGTATGCTAGAGAATATGAAGGTAGATTTATATTGAGATTCGAAGACACCGATCCGAGAACTAAATCGCCATATCCGGAAGCTTATGAAATGATTAAAAATGATCTTAAATGGCTCGGTATAGATTGGGATGAGGAATACATACAGAGTATGAGACTACCTATTTTCTACAGTATTGTTAAAGAACTTATTCAGCGCGGTGGAGCTTACGTAGATAAGTGTAGTGATAAGGAATTCAAGAAATACAGGTTGTTGGGGAAGGGGTGTCCACATAGATCCAGATCTGTTGATGATAATCTCGAGGAATTCGATAAAGTGATTAGTGGATACTATAGTGAAGGAGAAGTTGTTATCAGGATTAAAACGGATATGGCTCACCCAGACCCAAGCGTTAGGGATTGGGTTGGAATGAGGATAATAGATACTTCGAAAAACCCCCATCCAGTTGTTGGAAGCAAGTATATTCTATGGCCAACGTATAATTTAGCGTGCGGTATAGATGATCACCTTATGGGAGTAACGCATGTTTTGAGAGCTAGAGAGCATTTATCGAATACGGTTAAACAGAAGTATCTATATGACCATATGGGTTGGAAATATCCTGAAACAATACATTTCGGTAGATTGAGTTTAGAAGGCGTTATTCTTAGTAAATCTAAAATGAGAGATATGGTGTTGAAACAAGGTTTAAAACCGTACGATGACCCCAGGTTTGGAACTCTCTCTGGTTTGAGGAGAAGAGGGGTTGTTAGAGAAACTATTTGGGAGATCGTTAGACAAGTAGGTATTAAACATATCGATGCTAGAATAAGTTTCGTGAATCTAGCTTCGATAAATAGGGTTAGAATAGACCCGATTTCTAAGAGATACATGGCTGTAGAGGAGCCTCTAAAGATCCGTTTTAAACTAGATAATGATGTAGAAGCACATGTGATTAGACACCCATCGACTAACGAGAAATTCACGTATAGGTTTAAAGCCGGCGAAATCGAGCTCTACGTATCGAGCAGAGATTACGATACTATTGTTAAAACAGGTTATTTCAGACTCTACGGGTTCGCTAATTTAAAAATAATTGGTGAAACCCATCATGGTTTATCGAAAACTCTAGTTTGTGAAGTAACAGGGTTTTCCCACGAAGAAGCTGTTTTCAAGAAATTACCCATAATACAGTGGGTTAAACCTGATGAAGCAGTAGAAGTGGAGCTCTTTACACCTAAAGAAACCAAACTAGTTGTTTCGAGATTACTAGGTGAGAGAGCATTACTCGAGAGGAGAGTGAACGATATTGTTCAACTAATCAGGATCGGTTTTGCTAGAATAGATGATGTTTGTGGAGATAGTGTTAAAATGATTTATGCACATGATTGAAAATTTTTAAAGCTATTTATGATTTGGAATATTTTCCAATCGAGACGACCAAGATTTGGGAGGAGGATGAGTTATGCCTAAACCATTCTATGTAAGATTCGATGTCCCACCCGAGCTAGCTGAGAAAGCTTACGAAGCTGTTAAGAAAACGAGGGAAACTGGTGGTAAGATTAAGAAGGGAACTAATGAAACAACTAAAGCTGTTGAAAGAGGTCAAGCTAAACTCGTCGTTATAGCTGAAGACGTCGACCCCCCCGAAATAGTTGCTCACCTACCACTACTATGTGATGAGAAGAAAATACCGTATATCTATGTTCCAAGTAAGAAGAAGCTCGGTGAAGCTGCAGGTATTGAAGTAGCTGCCGCTAGTGCAGCTATTATAGAATATGGTGGAGCTAAGGATCTCGTTGAAGAAATAATTAGGCAGGTTCAGGAAATAAGATCCAGAGTTGGGAAGTAAATTAGGATGGGGGAAATAGGGTTTAATTAGATTTCCTTTTTCTCCTACTTAGGGCTCGTTAATTTCCTAGCTTCCCTCTCCGTCTCTCTAAGTATTATTATATCGCCTAACCTGACAGGTCCTTTAACGTTTCTAGTAATGATCCTACCTTTATCCCTACCTTCTAAAACCCTTACTCTAACCTGAATGATCTCTCCAGTAACCCCCGTTCTACCTATAATTTGAATAACTTCGGCTGGAAAACCTAGTTCCTCCGTTACGTTAAAACTTGGTTGGGAAACATCTCTAACTCTCTCTTCATTCAAAACTATCCAACCTCCAAATACCGGTTATGTCTGGAAAATCTATTAATATCTTAAAATATTTTAAACAAAAGAATTGTTTCGTAAGTTTAATGAATCTATTGATAACCGCTCTATAGGGGTTTAAGTATGGTTAGAGTAGTTACATGTAGTTTTTGCGGATACAAGATCGAGCCTGGAACAGGCATAATGTATGTTAAAAATGATGGCACCATACTATGGTTCTGTTCGAGGAAATGCTATAAGAACCAAGTTGTCTATAGGAGGGACCCGAAGAAGCTTAAATGGACAGTTAAGTATAGAGTTTCGAGTTCGAAATAAATGTATTGAGGTACCATAATTGAGTATCGAGAGAACTCTAGTTATTATTAAACCGGATGGTGTTAGGAGAGGTTTAATAGGTGAGGTTATATCTAGATTTGAGAAGAAGGGTTTAAGGATCATTGCTATGAAAATGCTTAGAATAAGTAGAGAGATTGCGGAGAAGCTGTATGAAGAACATAGAGGGAAGGATTTCTACGAGCCTCTAATAAATTTCATGATTTCCGGACCCTCGGTTGCCCTCGTAGTTGAAGGATATTCTGCTATAGAAGCTGTGAGGAATATTATTGGACCAACTAATGGTGTTAAAGCGCCTCCCGGAACAATTAGGGGTGATTACGCGTTATCCGTTAAAGAGAACGTTGTCCACGCAAGCGATTCTTCAAGTAAAGCTGACTACGAGATAAAGCTATTCTTCAGTGATGAGGAAATAGTTGGTTAAAACACTAGTTCTTCATAATGCTAATCCGTAGAATGGGTTTTGCTTCCTCTTAATACTTATTATTTCATTCAGAACCTCGATTTCATCGTTACTTAATTCATTTCTAAATTTCTTGAGAAGTTTAACGACATCTTCGTGTGGGATATCGGTATACATTACATCTCCTTCATCAACGTGTCTACCGATCATTATTCTACCTTTAATACTCACAGCTACTCTCTGACCAATCCTAGCTTCTTTCAAAACATTATCTCGATCTCTAATCTGCTGTATTACACCCAGATTAACGCCATCGCTCCTCATCAGGGGATAACCCGGTTTAACTACTCCCCCTAATACTTCGATTCCAACAATAGCTGGGTCGCTGCGTCTAAAAACGTATCCTGGTAGAATCCTGATTTTCCCCGGTCTAACCAGGGAATCAAGTTCTTTTAATTTCTCCATTAATCTGTATTCTTCGAGCCATTTAAAGTATTCTTCGAGAAGCCTATAGATCACGTTGTGTTTAAAGATCCTTATATTCTCTAGAGTTGCGAGTTCTTCGGCATCGGCTAGAACCTTAACATTAAAAGCCAGTATAACTCCGTATTCAGGTTTGTTTTTCTTAATAATAGATGCTTCAATAACGTCATTGCGTGTAACATGTCCAACGTCGGCTATCTTGATAGGTATATTGTTTTTCTTCAGAGCCGTAGTTAGTGCTTCTAGAGTACCGAGTGTATCAGCTTTAACAACAACGCCTATGTTATCCGTTCTAATAATTACTGAACGGACCTCTTCTAAAACCTTATTAGCGTACTCATCTATAAGCTTCTCATCCGGTACAACGTATAGTGGTGAACCAGCAATAGCTTCTTCCAAACCATGAGCCGATATTTTAACACCAGCTGTTGCAACTACTTCATCAACCTGTATGAATTTCCCTTCATGAGCTCTCATATCCTGTAGCGGTCTCGGTAGGAATAGTGCTCTAACTCTCGTAACAATAGGTTTATCTCTTGAAGCTAGCACTATAATGCTGTTCTTCCTAATAAAACCATCGTAAATAATAGCATCAATAGTTGTTCCAAGACCGGGTTCATCCTTAACTTCGAGTACAACGCCTTTACCCGGTTCTTCGGATGTAATCAATTTCTTCTTCATGAAATGCTGTGTTAAACCCGTTAGTAGAGCCAGCAGCTCTGGTATACCTTCTCCAGTAACTGCAGATGTTGGAACAATAGCTACTGTTCTAGAGAAATCCTTTACTCTATCGAATCTCTCAGCCGTAAAACCTAGTTCATATAGCTTACCAACTATTTCATAAATCTTCCTATCTAGTAGTTCCAAAGCTCTACTATCCTGGTTTTTAATATTTTCTAGAAAGGATATGTTTACACCGGATTTCCATCCAGGTATTCTATCGATCTTATTAGCTGCAACAATAAATGGAACTTTCTTCTCTTTCAAAATATCTATGCATTCATATGTTTGTTGTTTAAACCCCTCTATTATATCTATAACCAGGATAGCGATATCCGCTATACTACCGCCTCTAACTCTCAAATTACTGAAAAGTTCGTGTCCAGGAGTATCTATGAATAGGAGACCAGGGATCTCAACATTAATTTTCGGAAAGAATTTCCTGAGAGGTTCTATTATTTTCTTTAAAACACTAGCTGGGACAATACTAGCTCCAACATGTTGAGTTATCTCTCCAGGTTCTTTAGCTGCAACAGCAGTCCCCCTCAATTTATCTAGAAGCGTTGTTTTACCGTGATCAACGTGTCCCAATACAACAACTATTGGTTGCCTATGCCATGTTTTACTCAAATCGCTACACCAAGAAACAACTCTATCCAGGGTTTAAAGTTTATCAAATCTAATATACGTTATATACGTCCGTTGGAATCCATAGTTAATGTTTATAAAGAAAGTATTTTTATTCAGGATCATCTAATTCATTAGGTGGAAGGAGGATAATCTTTGCCGGATTTCAAGATCGTTGTAAGCGACCCCCAAGCGTATAGGGAGATGAAGATAGTTAAAGTTAAGGTAGTAGGAGATTCTAGTGTAGATTATAACGATAAGATGAAGGACGGTTTTGAATTACCATTGATAAAAGCTAACGAGAAGCTTCTGAACGAACTCAAACCTGTTCATGGAGTAGTAACTATTAGGATGGTTAAACCCGGAACAACGGATAAAGTTAAGATAACGGGTAGGTTAATTGTAGATAATAATATTCAGGATGGGGAAGTCCATGTTAATTACGAACTCCTCGTTAATAAAACTGGAGTTTCGGAGCTTGAGGGATATATCTTTAGATCCCCATCTTGGCAGATTAGAGTTAATGATGAGAGAACACGCTCTCTTATTGGTCTCAAAATAGGGGATGTATTTGATGGTTCAGTAATTGGGTTGAAGAACGTTAAGTTAAGAATATGTGGTGGTAGCGATAATAGTGGATTACCCATGAGGCCGGACTTACCCGGAGGGGTTAAAGTTAGGCTTCTACTATCCGGACCACCAGGTTTCCACCCAACTAGGAGGGGGGAGAGGAGGAAGAAAACCGTTAGAGGAAATACTATAACTGTAGATACGGTTCAGATCAATACGAAAATAATTTATTAAACGACAACTATAGGTGGTTATCTTGAGCGAAGATTTTAAACAACCGGAGGTTAATATCGGCACGGTTGGACACGTTGATCATGGTAAAACAACGCTTGTACAAGCGATAACGGGTATTTGGACAGCTAAGCATAGTGAGGAGTTGAAGAGAGGGATGACCATTAAATTAGGCTATGCTGATGTAGCTATAGGTTATTGTGATGGATTCGAACCTCCGGAAGCATATGTATCTATAACTAAATGTCCAGATGGTTCGGAACCTAGATTGCTTAGGAGAGTGAGTTTTGTTGATGCTCCTGGTCATGAAGCATTAATGGCGACAATGCTTAGTGGAGCAACCTTAATGGATGGTGCAATACTGGTAATAGCTAGTAACGAACCATTCCCACAACCCCAAACACTCGAGCATTTCTACGCATTAAACATAATTGGCGTTAATAACCTAGTAGTTGTTCAGAACAAAATCGACGTTGTTGATCGAGAAACAGCTTTGAAGAATTATCTGGAGATAAGCAAGTTTATAAATGAATCTAGATATAGAGGAGCCCCTATCATACCTGTTAGCGCTCTACATATGGTTAACATAGACGTCGTTCTACAAGCTATTCAGGAAGAAATACCTACTCCACCGAGAGACCCCGCGAAACCACCACTAGCGTATATTGTTAGAAGTTTCGATGTTAATAAGCCGGGCACTCCACCCGAAGAATTAGTTGGTGGAGTTGTCGGCGGCTCAATAATACAAGGCGTTCTGAGAATTGGTGATGAAATTGAAATTAGACCTGGGGTTAAAGTACCTAGAGGTGGTGCTAAAGAAAGCTATGTTTACGAACCATTAATAACCGAGATAACTAGTTTGAAATTTGGAGAACACTTCGTTAAAGAAGCTAAACCCGGCGGTTTAGTAGCTATTGGAACAACGCTAGACCCATCGTTAGCTAAAGCCGATGCTCTAGTAGGCTCTATTCTCGGATTAACGGGTAGGCTTCCTCCAGTAGTATCGTATATTAAAGCTAGATACGAGCTTCTACAGAGATTCATTGGTACTAAGGAATTCGTTAAAATGACTAATTTACAGACTGGAGAAGTAGTTATAGTTAGTATTGGTACAGCAACGAGAGTAGCTACTGTGAATAAGATAACTAGTGATTACATGGAGATTAAATTGAGAGAACCCGTTGTTGCTGATAGAGGCGTTAAATTCGCTATTAGTAGGAGAGTTCTAGGTAGGTGGAGGTTAGCTGGATGGGGTGTTGTAGAGGAGATAGCGGAGTAAACGATAGGAGAGTTAAGATTCTTCTAGATACTAATTTCATTATGTTATTAGCTGAAGGTATTGATTTCTTCAGCTTAATAGAGGAAGAACTTGGTTTAAAACCTACATATATTGTTCTAGGTAATGTTATAGAGGAGTTGTTGAATATAGGTAGGCTAAACCCATATGTAGCGAGGAGGATCGATTTCATTCTCGGAATAATTAGAAAGAAGTGTTTAATCGATAATTCGAAAATCAATATTAAGGATACTGATGAAGCACTGATAGAGTACGCATTATCTTCGAAAGCAGCGGTAGCTACTAATGATAGAGAACTGAGGAGGAAATTGAGAGAACTCGGTATTCCAGAAATATATTTACGTGAAGAATCTAGAAGAGTTGGTATTGAAGGATTAGTTGTTTAACAACTAAAAATATATAAATAGGTGATCTGAATAACATGGTTAAACACTTTTAATGATTAATTGTTTCACACGGTGATCCCTTGTTTAAACTATATAGAGTTGTCGATGTGGTTAGAGTACCTCCGGAGAAGTTTAGTAAACCACTTGAAGAAGCTGTTTATGAAGAACTTAGGAGGATTTATGAAGGTTTAATAAGTGAGGAATACGGTTTAATAATATCTATTATTGACGTTGATGTAGACCCGGTAGGTAGAATATACCTCGGAGACCCAGCTTCATACCATAGAGTAGAGTTCACAATGCTAACTTTCAATCCATTTCTAAAAGAAGTCGTTGAAGGAGAGGTTGCTAATATTCAGAGTCATGGAGTTTTCCTAAACATAGGCTGTACGAATGGGTACATACATGTTTCTCAAATAACGGATGAGAGAGCGGAGTATGACCCCACGAGACCAGCCTTATTGTTGAAAAGCCCTACTGGAATTATCGAGAAAAACGATGTTTTAAGAGCTAGGATCTATAGTCTTAAAATGGATAGTGCTAGGGGTATTAGAATCCATATGACAATTAAACAACCTGGTTTAGGTAAAGTATCTCATGGTAAATAATTTGTTGTTTAACGAGGTCGTTCTACGTGCCCGCTAGGAAGAAGCTTTTCAAAGCTTGTAGAAACTGCTATTTCCTAACTAGTAGAGAAGCGGTTGAATGCCCGAATTGCGGCTCAAAGGATTTGACTGAAGAATGGGATGGTGTTATAATAGTTATTAAACCCGAGGAATCACGTTTAGCTAGAAGTATCGGTATTTCTAAACAAGGCAGGTATGCTTTAAAGGTGTCTTAAATAGCATCGCTAAAACTACCTTGTTTAACCCTATTACCCGAATATAGGTCAGCGTTATCAACACCATTATCCAAGCTATACGTATCATATACGGGATACGTTAAAGGGCTAGAGGTACAGTATAGCGTTGGCGACGTAGTATCCGTTAATCAAAATTCTCGATACAAAATTGTTGATTGGAAAACGCGTAGAAAAGAACATGTTGAGAGAATGGTTCGGGGGGATAGGTTAGTTTTGGTCAACCCACCAGGTTCTCTATCGTTAAATGCCTTCACAATGCTTAAAGCTAAACACTATGGTTTATTCGAAGTAGTTGGTGAAGAGGATTTACTAGTGTTGATTACTGGTAGAGAAGGAGATGTTGTTTATGGTCAACCAGGTGTTGGTGTGGTTGTTTTAAAGAAAAACCCCTTCTACCTATCTTCACTAATCAAAGGATTTAAACCTGTTGTTTCAGTTTATGAGTTTGAATAGTTCTGAATGGTGTGGAATATTGAGTAAGAAGGAGATTAAGATAGGAGAATATTCCGGGGAGGTCGTGGTAGAGAATTATAATAAGTTAATTAGGAGAAGGGAAGTTCTGATCAAGCTCTACCATATTGGTGTTGGAACGCCTTCTAGAAACCTAGTTAGAAACGAAATTGCTAGAATATATGGTGTTGACCCGTCTCAAATTTATGTTAAGAAAATTGAGAGCGAGTATGGCGTTGGGGTTACCGAAATACATGTACATATTTATGATGACCCCAAAAGAGCATCTATTTTCGAACCCGAGTATTTGATTAAGAGACATGGTTAGAAATAGGTGAACACGTTTTGAGCAGTGTTCACAAACTATACGAGTACGATTATAAAACCGGTGTTATTAGAGCTAAGAATAGGAAATGCCCTAGATGCGATAGCTACATGGCTTTCCACTCTAAACCTAGACCTAGGTGGCATTGCGGTAAATGCAATTATGTAGAATACGTTACACAATAAGTTGGTTGTTAATGTGGAGACATATATTTTAGGTATTGAATCGACGAGCCACACTTTCGGAGTAGGTGTTGTTTCAAGTAGCGATAAAGGTATTAGAATATTAGCTAATGTTAATGAAAGATACGTTCCTTCGAAAGGAGGTATTCATCCCAGAGAAGCCGCTATTCATCACTCTAAGAACGCTGTTCAAACAATTATGAAAGCATTGGGTGAAGCTGGGTTAAGAATCGATGATTTATCTGGAGTAGCCGTAGCTCTGGGTCCTGGTTTAGGGCCATGTATTAGAGTTGGAGCGAGTATTGCTCGATTCCTATCATCATATTATGGTAAACCACTCATACCCGTTAATCACGCTATAGCACATGTAGAGATAGGTAAATTCATAAATAACTTTACAGACCCCGTTGTAGTCTACGTTTCTGGAGGAAACACTCTCGTTGCTGTTCAGAAAGCTAGAAGATACAGAATTATAGGTGAGACTCTCGATATACCTCTAGGTAACTTGTTCGATACATTCGTTAGAGAAATTGGTTTAGCGCCACCGTACGTTGAAGGAGGTTTACATAAAATAGATATTTGTGCTGAATGGGCACCTGGTTTCACTCCATTACCATATACTGTTAAGGGATGCGACTTGAGTTTCTCGGGTTTATTAACAGCGGCTTTGAAGCTAGCTAGGAAATATGGGGATGATAGAGGTAAGCTTGGAAACATATGTTTTAGTCTTCGCGAAACAGCTTTCAACATGTTAATAGAAGTTTCGGAGAGAACCTTAGCTCTATTTAGAAAGAAGGAACTGCTACTTGTAGGTGGTGTTGCATCTAATAAGAAACTCATCGAGAAATTCGAACTACTATCTAATGCTTATGGCGTTAGATTCGGATATGTTCCACCAGAGTATGCCGGCGATAATGGAGCTATGATAGCTTACACAGGTCTATTAATGTACAAATATGGTTTAACAGTTAAACCCGAAGAAGCTTATGTGAAGCAGAGGTGGAGAATTGATGAGGTTGAGCTACCATGGTTAACGATCTAAGTAATATACTGGATTTTGGCGCGGAGTCTCTAGTGTACGTAGGCAGTGTTTTCAATATGAAAGTTATCGTTAAACATAGAATATCCAAACCATATAGAGATGCGTATTATGATAAACTATTTAGAGAGAGTAGGACTAGGATTGAAGCGAGAGTTCTCCTAGACCTATCTATGAATGGACTCAATGTTCCAAAACTCATAGCTGTAGATCTCGATAATAACGTCTTAATTATCGAATACATTGATGGGGTTAGAATGGATCAGATTATTGAGAAATTAAGTGATGATAAATTGAGGAAGTATAGTTTCGATATAGGGTATCAGGTTGGTCGTATGCACTCCCTATCTATTTATCACGGTGATTTAACGTTAGCTAACATTATGGTTTCTCGTAACGATAAGATCTACATTATTGATTTCGGATTAGCTGGTTATAGTAGGGATGTTGAGGAGTACGCTATAGATGTACATTTATTGAAGAGAAGCGTTGAAGCATTAGTGCCATCGAGGATAACGGTGTTTATGGATAGTTTCCTAAAGGGGTATGCCGAATCATATTCTGGAGATTACAAGCTCGTGTTGAAGAGGCTTCGTGAAGTTGAGTTGAGGGGGAGATACGTTGAAGCTAGAATTAGAAGGGGGTTGAGGAGGGATCGTTACGTTGAATGAAATAGTTTTCGTAACTAGAAACGAATATAAAGTTAGAGAAGTCGAACCTATAGCCAGTAAATATGGTTTTAAAATAGTTAAAGCAAATCTCCCAAAACTCGAAATTCAATCGGAAGACTTGGTTAAGATAGCTAAAACAGCTGCTTTAACATCATATGCTTCGCTTAACAAACCGTTATTCGTTGAAGACGCTGGTTTATTCATTGAAGCGTTAAATGGATTTCCAGGACCATACTCGAGCTACGTGTATAGAACAATTGGTTGTAAAGGTATACTTAAACTACTCGAGAACTGTAACGATAGAAATGCTTGTTTCAAATCAGTTGTTGTTCTAATATATGAGCCATTCATTGTTATTGAGGAGGGCGAGGTATGCGGATATATTTCTAGAGAACCACGTGGTACAGGGGGTTTCGGGTTCGACCCAATATTCGTTCCACACGGTTCCAGTAAGACTTTCGCTGAAATGAGTATTGAGGAGAAGAATAGGTTCTCCCATAGAGGGAGAGCTGTTGATAAAGCATTTAAGCGTTTATTAAGTCTATTAAAGGAAAATACTAGTTTACGGTGATTTAGAGAATTGAATAAGAAGAAGAGAAAGGGGCAATCCCATTCAATTAGACCTCCATCCATGGCCCCTCCATCGTGGTTAAAACTAGATTTAACGCCTGAAGATGTAGAGCTACTTGTAGTTGAGTTAGCTAAGAAAGGCTATACTCCCTCAATGATCGGTATTATATTGAGAGACCAGTATGGAGTCCCGCTTGTTAAACAAGTTGTTGGAAAGAAACTTACGAGAATACTCTCTGATAAAGGAGTGAAATCGAGTGTTCCAGAAGATCTCTTTTATCTACTCAAGAAAGCCGTTAATCTACGTAGACACCTGGATGAACACCCCAAGGATTACCACGCTAAACATGGTTTAGAACAAGTTGAATCTAAAATTAGGAGATTAGTCAAATACTATAAGAGAGTCGGTAAATTACCTCCAGATTGGGAGTATAGTCTTGAGAGAGCGAAACTTATTGTTTCAAGTAGTTACTACCAGTAAGTTGTAGTGTAATGCCGAGTACTAGCGACCTATTGGAATTCATAGATAATGCTAGGAAATATGGTTTTATAAGGATAGTTTCGTCTACAGATCTGGATTCACTACTTGCAAGTGGTGTTTTACTGAAGACTCTAGTCGATAACGGTGTAAGTGCTGTTCTAAACCTTGACCCAAAAGTTGTTCTTGACGAGAAGGATGAGCCCACGTTAGTTATTAATCTACCTTTAACTATAGAGAGGAAGAATGTTTTCAACATGGTTTTCGATGAAAACAGTAGTACTACGGCGCTGGTTGTCCATACTCTAGACAAGGTATTCAAAATTAGTAAATGGGCTAAAACAGTAGCTCTGGTAGCGGGGGTTTATAGGTGGCTTGATGTCGGTAAAGAAGGGTTTAGAGGATTGGAAAAGTACTTGTTGGAAGAACTAGTGAGTTCCAATCATGTTATTAGAGAAATTGGATTTAAACTACCGGGTTGGAGAAAGATTAGTCTTGCTAAATCGATCTATAGATCGCTACTACCGTATCTCCCGGGGTATTCGGGTAGATGGGATAACGTGGTTAATCTAGTTAGAAACGTTTTTGGAAACGTTGATGTAGAGAAATTCCTGGGTTCCGAGGTTTTCGATAGAAAGGATAGTGCAGCTATTAATGAGTTATTAAGGAAAATCGATCGGTCTCTAGAGTACTTGGGTGAAGATATTAGGAAGAGGATAATGTATAGACTTGTAGGTTATGTTTACCATATCGACTTTAACGGCGTTATCACTGATTTTATCGAAATAATTAATGCGCTCAGCCTCGTTCTCAGCATCGATAGAAGGAATCCTATTTACATAGCAATGATTGGTTTTAATAAAGAATTTCTTGCTGAAACACTGTATATCTATGGGGAGTTGATTGAAGATAGGGTTCAACTAGTTTCTGAAGCTATTGAAAACTACGTTAGTGGTAAAACCAGAATTATTGGTTTTGAAAAAGGTTTTGAAAGACCGGAGTTAATAATAGATATTCTCTATTTCCTCAATAAAATACCGAGTGATAAAGTATTATGTATCAATATTGGTGGAGAACTCTTAACTAATGTTTCAATACTTCTAAAACAAGGTTTTAAACAAGAAGAAGTTTTTACGTTTTGTGATGAAAACCAGATCTGTAGGGTTAGGGGGAGCGGTGAAGGTTTACTTAAAGCTTAGAGTTAAGAGTAGCGATCAATTGTTTATCGAAGCTCTAAATTCTTCTTTAAAACCGGATAACGTATCTATACCTGAAGGTTTAGATATGAATTCATATGTTTCTAGAGACGAGTACGTTTTCGAAATAGTTATGAAGGGTTACGAGAAATTCAATACTTTGAAAGGAACTGTTGATGAATTACTATTTATAATAGCTCCGATTTATGAATTAAAGAATTTAAAACATCAATAAATTATTAGTTTGCTTTTCAGTTCCAGAAAAATGGGGTTAGTGATCTGTTTTGAGTAGGAGATTCGTACCTAGAGATAAGTGGAAGATGAAGAAGTGGTACGAGATTTTAGCACCAGCTATTTTTGGAAACGTAGTTATTGGAACAACTCCAGCCGACGACCCAGTTAAACTAATAGGTAGAGTTATTGAAACAACGCTTTACGATTTAACTGGTGATATATCTCAAGTTCACGTTAAACTGTATTTCCAGGTTGTGGAGGTTAAGGAAGATAAAGGTATTACTCGTTTTAAAGGCCACGAACTAGCTCGCGACTACATTAGGAGTCTTGTGAGGAGGAAGAGCAGTAAAATAACAGGTATATTTGATGTGACAACAAAGGATAACTACGTGTTAAGATTAACAGTGATTGCTTTAACAACATATAGGTGTAAATCGAGTCAGAAGAGAGCCATTAGGAGAATTATGAGAGATTATTTGATGGAAAGAATACCGCAATTATCGTTCGATGAATTGGTTAACGATATAGTGATGGGTAAGATCAGTCAGGATATATTTGAAAGAGCTAAGAAAATATATCCTTTGAGGAGGGTTGAAGTATATAAATCTAAGCTTCTATATATACCTACACCTGAAGGTTTGAAACCAGCTGTTGTAACGGCTCCTATACAAAATATTTGAGCCACAATAATTATAATCAGCAATGGTTGCTGAAATGAAAGCTCTTATTCTAGCTGGTGGTATGGGGGTTAGGTTAAGACCCATAACGGATACTAGACCGAAACCATTAATTCCAATATTGTGTAGACCAATACTGGATTGGCATCTTTCAAACTTATCTAGAATAAATGTGATCGATAGTATCAGGATAGTAGTTAGCTATATGAAAGAGAAAATCCAGAGTTTTGTTGAAAATAGGGGGTATGGTGTGCAATATGAATTCATTGATCAAGTGGAGGAGCTTGGGACTGGAGATGCTGTTATTAAGGGTGTGAAGGGGTTGGGATATGATGATGAAATACTTATTGTCTATGGAGATGTATATTTATCCGACTTATCGATCATTGAGAAAATAGCTAGTATGGATGGTAATGTTGTTTTAGGAGCTAGAGTCGGGGATCCCGAGAAATACGGTGTTTTAATAGTTGAGAACGGGTTTCTAAAGAGAATTGAGGAGAAACCAGTAAATCCTCCATCAAATCTAGTTTTCACAGGTATTTCTAAACTCAAAGTTGGGGATGTCATTGAACACTCAGATATAGGTTTTAGCGTAAGAGGGGAGATGGAGTTTACAGATATACTAACTAGAATCGCTAATAGTAAACAATTACGTGTTATCGAAATTGATGGCGAGAACTGGGTCGACATTGGTTATCCATGGAACGTTATTGAAGCGAATAAGTTAGCGTTGAAGAGTATTGGTAGAGATATTAGAGGTTTGATCGAGGATCACGTTACGATTAAGGGTAACGTATATGTTGGCGAAGGTTCAGAGATCAAGTCTGGCACATACATCGAGGGACCAGTTTACATCGATAAACATGTAGTAGTGGGTCCGAACGCTAGGATTAGACCATACTCGGTTATATGTAGCGGTTCGAGAATAGGTTTTTCCGTTGAAGTCAAGGAGAGCGTTATAATGGAGAATGTTCGCGCATCTCATCTAAGCTATATTGGCGATAGCGTTATATGTGAAAACGTTAATCTAGGTGCTGGGACAATGATCGCTAATTTAAGATTCGATAATAAACCGGTTAAAGTAACGATTAACGGTAAGAGAATTAGTAGTGGGAGGAGGAAATTTGGAGCAGTGATTGGCGCTAATGTAAAAACTGGGGTTAACGTTTCAATCATGCCTGGGGTCAAGATCGGTTCTAACACCTGGATTTCCCCCGGTTCAGTAGTGTGGGTTGATGTTCCACAGAATTCATTCTACAAGAGTAGTGTTAGCTACACTATTGAGGAGCTTAAAGAACACTAAATTTATGTTTGAAGTATTCTCATTAACGATGAGCTCTAGCGGCAACAACTTTAATTACATCATCATCCCTAACTACATAGTCTTCCCCAATTCTCTCACCAGTTTTAGCATTAATAGCGTATATGAAGCTTTCTCCTAGTTCAGTATGGATCATGTATGCTAATTCGCGCGCAGTCGTACCTGTGGGGACGAGATACGCATCCGGCAGTACGTTGCCGTGGTGATCCGTATATTTCTTCGCATCCTCAACTGGGTAGACCGTAACTAGTTTCAGTATTTTGAAAACAACTCTATTTAGTAATTCCTGAACACCGGTTGAACCATATTTCTTCAAAACCCTATCTCTAATTATATCCAGAGCTCTCCTCTGCTCATCGCTTAGAGACTCGTTTTTAATTTCAAAACTTGAATCTCCTGGTAGGTAATCTATTAATCCACTAGAAGACGCTTTTCTAAGAATTAATTCAGCTAAAGCACTAATAGGAACAACGTTTTCTTCACCAAAGACTTCTTTAAGCCTCTTAACGTTTTCCTCAGCAATACCGATATCGATTTTATTAGCAGCTATAATTATTGGTTTACTATTTCTCCTCAACTCTACAGCGAATTTCCTAATATCCTCTTCATTCCAGTTTTTAGGATTCTTATCTTCCAAACCAGCTCTTTTACACGCTTCGATAACGTGGTGTTTAGATATACTTAAACCCGAGAAGTTCTGAGCAATATAGTCTAGAGGTTCGGTTACACTCGATAAATGTCTAGAGATCTTGTTGTTCCAAATTCTCATAACTACATTTACGAACCATTCATCGATCTCTCTAGTGATTAGTTGAGCTTCTTCAACCGGATCGTATGTACCTGGTTTAGCGGGTCTCCCTTCAGCATCGGTGGAGCCCGAAGCATCTACAACGTGTATCAACGCATCGGCTTGTCTAAGGTCATCCATGAATTTATTACCTAATCCTCTACCTTGACTCGATCCAGGTATTAAACCCGCTACATCAATGATCTTTATGGGTATGAATCTATATCCTCTTTTGCAGAAACCTGATCTAGGGTTACAACCGCTTAGATTCAATTGGTTATGAACGCATTTCTTCCTAACATAACCGACCCCTACGTTAAACTCTATGGTTGTGAATGGATGGTTAGCTATATGGACTGGAATCATAGTTAATGCTGAGAATAGCGTTGATTTACCAACATTTGTTTTACCAGCGATTCCAATTATCTTCTCTGGAGGGGGCATGATTATGCATCTACAGAGACGTATGATAACTATATTATTCTGGAATTATCTAAATTTAATTTTCAGAAAAGTTAATTGTTTCGTATTTATAGATGTTTATAAACCCATTTTTTAGATTATCATTAAGGATTGTTTATCTATTAGCGGCTTATCTAGTGTGTCTTTATGGTTAGAGGGTTATACCACTATATCGATGAAACATGGAAAATGAGGTTTGAGGAGCCATATAGGAGTTTTTGGAGGGAGAGGTTGGTTAAATGGAGGAGGCAGCCATCTGTTGTTAGGATCGATAAACCGACGAGATTGAATAGAGCTAGAGCTTTAGGGTATAGAGCTAAACAGGGATTTATTGTTGTGAGAGTAAGGGTTAGGAAAGGTGGTTTAAACAGGCCTAGACCGGATACTGGTCGTAGACCTAAGAGAATGGGTGTTTATGGTTATGCTCCAGCTAAGAGTGCTAGATTGATTGCTGAGGAGAGAGCTGCTCGTAAATTCCCTAATCTCGAGGTTCTAAATAGCTACTATGTTGCTGAAGATGGTGTTTATAAATGGTATGAAGTTATCCTAGTAGATCCTCACCACCCAGCTGTATGTAAGGACCCTGATATTAAATGGATTTGTGAGAAGCAGAATCGGGGAAGGGTTTTCAGAGGATTAACCAGTGCCGGTAAGAAAATGAGGGGTTTGAGGAAGAGCCGTGGATTGAAACATACCGTTAAGTACAAGTGGAAGCGTAAGCAGAAGGAGAGAGAGCTCAGGAAGAGACATGAAGCTTCGAGAGGAGCTAGAGAACCGTGGAATATCAGGAACCGTATTGAAGAGGAGAAGTGATGGTTGAAGTACGTGGCGCTGAAGTATCTACATATTGCCACTCAACCGAGGATTGTTCTAAAGTTATTCAAGCTATGAAGAACATACTTCCCGAAGAGTTCAGAGAGAAGGTTTCAATAAATAAACAAATCGTTCACGGATACTACGGTAACCCTATTGAAATATACTCGATTAAACTAGATAATTCTGTTAGCGATGTTTTCTTCAAATCAATTCTTTCTAGAATGAGTAGGGAGGATAGAGCACTTCTAACTCTAACTTTGAAGTTGAGGTATGAAGCGAGTAGGGGTAGATTATATGTTAGATTGAGTAAACAAGATGCTTATGCTGGTAGAGTGGTTCTCCTAGAGAGCGATGATGTTATTAAAACTGTTTTTCATTTAAAAACAAGAGTTTCTCTGAAGGAGCTTGAAGACTACATTAAAAGCTTCGATAAGGGCTAGGTTTTTGGCTATTAGAAAGAAGGGTTTATACATAGATTTCTGGATTAGGAGCTTGGACTCCGCTCTATGCAATACTCTTGTAGAAATGGGTTATTCAGCTATAGTTGTTGAGAAAACCGAGCCCGATGCTTGTAGAGATATCGTTGTTTTCGAGAAGAAAGTTATTGAAGCTTTTTCAAGGAAAGAGTTGCTTAGTAAATTAAAAGGTGTTAGTAGAGGTAAATACATCGTTTCCGTTAAACCACGTAGTGTAGAGTCTGCTAGAGTTGCAGCTAGGGATTCGAGAGTTGATTCAATTATTTTAGATGGGGATTCAGCGAGGTTTATAGATAAGCATCAATTTAATCTCATGAAGCAGTTCCACAAACCTCTAGAGTTTAGTTTGAATAATTGGTTTAGAACGAGTTTGAATAGTAGGGTCTCGATGTATCGAGTTCTATATTTGCATATCCACAGATACGGTTTACCGTTAATAACCAGTAGTGGAGCATCGGCGTGGAACGAAGCTGTTCACCCAAAATCCGCTATTAATTTCTTATCTCAATTAATTAATGTTCCCCCCGAAGTCTCGATTCAATACATATCCGTTTATCCACGGGATATTCTGGTTAGAAAGGGTTTTGAAGTGGTTAGATAATGAATATTGATTTCCTAATTAACTCCTTATCTCTAGTATTAGCTATAGCTTCATTAATTATAGCTATTCTCGTGTACTCAAAATACGATAGGTTGAAGAAACTCGTTTTAGCTAGATTTATTAAACAAGATAGGAGAAGAATTAGGAAGAGATATGTTGTTCTCAGATTAGTATCTAGTGATGTATTGAAGAAAGAAGAGGTTGAAGATGCTTTATCTAAAGTATTTATTCGTTTCTTCGGCGAAGCAGGTTATGTTAAAGCCAATCCAAAACTAGTATTTTTTGATGAGAAGAGAGGTTCATGTATTGTTAGAATAAATCATGTTTATGTTAGAGCACTTGTTTCAATACTTTGGATGATTAGGGATATTAATGGTAAGGAGTGTTTAGTAATTCCAGTTAAAACAACTGGGACTATTAGGAAAGCACATAGAGTTATGTATGGTTTAACGACTTAAACCTTCACTATTCGGAGTTGTTCAGATAAAAGTGGGTGTCGAGTATCTTTTCTAAACTTAAATAATGGGTTTATGAATAAATAATGATGATTAGATGATGAAGCCGCTCCAAAGCGATCTAGTGAAGAACTCGCGACGAACTGATTGTTAATTTTATAAACCACGTAAATATACCAATTGTAATTAAGCGGGGGTGCCCGAGCCTGGACAAAGGGGGCGGACTTAAGGCCCAGGGAGAGATCCGCTGGCGTAGGCCTGCGTGGGTTCGAATCCCACCCCCCGCATATACTTGGTTTCGTGTAGAGCTAACCTTATTACTCCTAGTTAAATAATGATAACTTCTATATTGGGAGGTGTTTAGATTGAGTTTTGGTGTTCCAGCAGCTGCTGCTTATGATAGAGCAATAACTATTTTCGCACCGGACGGTAGGATATATCAAGTTGAGTATGCTTATGAATCCGTGAGGAGAGGATGGACTACTCTTGGTATGAGGAGTGAGAACGGTGCTGTACTGGTTGTTCATAAGAAGAAGACGCAGCCGCTTATTGATGAGAAATTTATTCAGAAAATATACGTTGTAGATGAACACGTAGGAGCTACTTTTGCAGGTATGGCTGGTGATGGTAGGGTTTTAATCGAGTATGCTAGAACAATAGCTCTACTACATAGATTCTACTATGATGAACCAGTAACTATAGAGTATATTGCTAGAAGAGTTGGTAACGTTAAGCAAGCCTATACACAACACGCTGGCGTTAGACCATTCGGCGTAATGTTAATATTCGCGGGAATAGATGATGAACCAAGAGTTTTTGCAACAGAACCTACAGGTAGGTATGTTAGCTACTACGCCGTCACAGCTGGCGAGAAGAGTAGTGAAGCCCTATCTCTAATTGAGAAGAAATACAGTGTTAAAATGAGTGCTGATGAATTGGTTAAACTAGGTGTTGAAGTTATAGCTAATTCTGCGGAGGAGAAGATAACGTCTGAGAATCTAGAAATCGGTTTGATAACAGTGTCGGAGAAGAAGTTCAGAATTCTAGGGTTTGAGGAAGTGGAGAGAATTATTCGGGAATTAGTGTCTGAAGGTAGGATTAAGTAGTTTATGGAGATATCGTGAATTACAAATTGGTGTTTAATTTTGAGTACCGATAAGTACGTTGTAGCTAGGTATGAGTATAAAGGCCAGGTTTTCGAGATCCTCGTTGACCCCGATTTAGCTTTTAAACTTAAGGAGGGTAAGGAAGTTAATATAGATGACCTCGTTAAAAGCGATTTTGTCTACAAGGATGTTAGGAAAGGGTTGAAAGCATCTCCCGAAGCTTTGAAACAAGTCTTTAAAACGGAGGATATTAGGAGGATTGCTGTAGAGATCGTTAGGAATGGTGAAATACAGTTAACGGCTGAGCAGAGGAGGAGGATTATTGAAGAGAAGAAGAGGTTGTTAATAAATATGATTGCTAGGAACGCTATAGATCCTAAAACTAAACTACCAATACCTGTTACTAGAATCGAGAATGCTATTGAGCAAGCCAGGATCTCCATAGATCTCTACAAACCTGTTGAAGCACAGTTCGAGGAAGTAGTATCTAAATTATCTAGGATAATGCCTATTAAAATAGCTAAAGCACTAGTTGAAGTTAGAATTCCACCCGAATACAGTAGTAGAGCATATAGATTAATATCTAGTTTGGGTACCGTTAGGAGAAGCAATTGGTTGAGCGATGGCTCCCTGTTAGCGGAGATCGAGATTCCAGCCGGTATGCAGCAGGAATTCATAGATAGAATAAATGGTTTTACGAAGGGAACAGCTATTGTTAAGATAATAGCTGTGGGTTGATCTCTATTGAAGATCAAACCTATAGTTGTTGAAAGACAGATCGTTAGACCAGGGGATTTGCTCGGATACGTTGAAGGCGAGCAATCGGTTAGTTTCATGTTATATCCAGATAAGAACGTTTATGTTAAGGAGAATAGGGTTTATTCAAGTGTTCTTGGAGTAGTTGTTATTGAAGATGACGGTATCAGTGTAATACCTTTAGAGGGCTTCTATATACCTAAGAAAGACGATCTCGTGATCGGAACGATTGTTGGAATAGGTTTAACGAGTTGGATTGTGGATATAAGGTCTCCATATAAAGCAGTACTTAACGGTAGCGATGTTATAGAGGATTTCAACCCTATACAACACGATCTCCGTAATTATCTAGATATTGGAGACCAAATACTTGCGAGAATAGTTTCATGTGATAGAACAAGAGACCCTGTTTTAACAATTAAGAGTAGGGAATTGGGTAAGATCATAGATGGCGTTATTGTTGAAGTTAAACCTAGTAGGGTTCCGAGAATTATAGGTAGGAATAAGAGTATGCTTAACATACTACTAGAGTATTCTGGTTGTAACATAATTGTTGCTCAAAACGGATTAGTATGGGTTAGGTGTAGTGATAAGGAGAGGTACGATGCCGTTATTAATGCAATAAAAATGATTAATGATAAGCCTCATATGAAGGGGTTAACGGAGGCTGTGAAAACCTATTTACAGAATAGATTGGGTGGTAGATGAATGGGTAAGTATGGTGTTAAGCTACTTAGAGATGATGGTTTGAGACTAGATGGTAGGAGACTCGATGAGTTGAGGAAGATAAGAATTGAGGTGGGTGTTCTCAAGAACGCTAATGGATCAGCGTTGGTTGAATACGGTAATACCAAGGTTATTGCAGCCGTTTATGGACCCCGCGATGTCTATCCTAAACACGTTGCGTTACCTGATAGAGCTCTCGTTAGATGTAGGTATCACATGGCTCCATTCTCAACCAAGGAGAGGAAAAGTCCTGCTCCAACTAGGCGTGAAATAGAGTTATCTAAAGTTATTAGAGAAGCTTTGGAATCCGTTATATTCACAGAGCTCTTCCCAAGAACAGCTATAGATATTTTCGTAGAAGTGATACAATCAGATGGTGGTACGAGAACAGCTTCTTTAACAGCTGCTTCAGTTGCATTAGCTGATGCTGGAATACCTATGAAAGATATCGTTGTCGGCGTTGCAGTTGGTAAAATTGATGGTGTTTTAGCTCTTGATTTAAACGATATTGAAGACCAGTATGGTGAAGCGGATATGCCTGTTGGATACGCAGTTGGTTTGGGCGAAATAGTTCTTCTACAACTAAATGGTTTATTAACGAGTAAGGAGTTTATAGATGCTGTTAAACTAGCTATTAGAGGTTGTGAACAGATATATAAGTTGGCTAAAGAAGCGTTAGCTAAGAACTATATGAGTGTATCGGAACCGTCTGGGTGATATCTTTGTCTACAACGCCTATTAGATCAATTGTTATACCTAGGTATAAGAAAGACGCTATAGTAGCGGCTGTTAAGAAGGGTGAGAGAATCGATGGTAGGAGATATAGTGATTTTAGAAGAATTGAAGTTAGTTTAAATCCTGTTTCGAGAGCTAACGGTAGTGCTCAGGTGAAAATCGGTAGTACAATGGTTATAACTGGTGTTAAAGCTGAAATAGGTTCTCCATACCCCGATACGCCCAACGAAGGCGTTCTACAGGTTCACGCAGAATTCGTTCCATTAGCTTCACCCATATTCGAAGCCGGACCCCCGGACGAGAACGCTATAGAGGTTGCTAGAGTTGTAGATAGGGGTTTGAGAGAATCGAGATTCGTTAAATTAGATGAACTCGTAATAATTCCTGGAAAGAAAGTTTGGTCATTATATGTTGACATATACCTACTCGACCATGGAGGTAACATAATTGATGCAAGTATGCTTTCAAGCACGTTAGCACTCTACGCGTGTAGATTACCTAGAATAATGGTGTCTGGCGAGGAGATAGTTATTGATAGAGATGTTTATGATAAACAAATACCTCTCGGCGACCCTGTAGTATCGGTTACTGTAGGTTTTATTGAAGATTACCTACTGGTGGATCCGAGTATTGAGGAGGAAGCTGTACTAGACGGTAAATTAACCTTTATATTCGATAAGAAAGGGAATTTAGCTGGAATTCAGAAAACTGGAGTGAAAGGTATTAAAACAAAAACGTTGGAGCAAGCATTAGAACTTTCTCAAAAGAAATCCCAGGAATTGTTTGAATTAATAGAAAAAGTTATTAGTAGTTCAGAAAACTATTCTAAACCATTAGCTTAGAGGAGGAGTTGAAGATGGGTAGAACAAAAGTTGTTGGAATAGCGGGTAGGTATGGAGCTAGGTATGGCGCTACACTACGTAGAAAAGTTAAGGAGATTCTCGAGAAGAGATATGCTCGGCACAAATGCCCCTTCTGTACTTTTGAAGGAAAGGTTATTAGGATCAGTACTGGATTATGGTTTTGTAAGAAATGTGGTGCTAAATGGGCTGGAGGAGCTTATGTTCCGAGAACGGAGCTCAACAGATATTTTCCTCAAGTAATCGTTAGGAAATAGAAGGTTAGTTAAACAGCGTTTACTCTATTTTTAACAAATGGATAACTCAGTAGTATCCTGTTAAACTCCAGCATTTCTCCACGTGTTTCTAGAAGGTCTGGGTTAATGTGTGTCGGACATCACGGTTCGACACATTCTTCACCCAGTAGTAGAGATTACATCCTCATTCTAGTTACCACGTCGAGAGAGCCTTCTAGGAGAACGAGATCTTTTATTAAAGAACTATCTCAAACACTACCGTACACTAGAGTTTTCAATAGAGGTAAGAGAACATTAGTTGAAATAGCTAGATTAGCTGCTGGACATAACGCTAAATTCGTTATGATAGTATATGAGTGGAAAGCTAATCCTAGGAGAATATTGTTGTATCGGTTGAACCCTCTACTGGGGTTATCAAGTATCGATACTGACCAAATATATAGGAGATTCGCGTCACTAACCATAAGTGGCGTTAAGTTAGCTCGAGAATCGAGTATTGGATGTAGAATTTATAACCCGAGAACAATTGGTTTCTCAATAGATAAATGCAGTAGTGAATTATGTTTTAGAGCTTCAGAGATCTTTTTGAGAATATATAAGTACTATAGTAGTAGGGAGCCAGATGTGATCCTGGATTTTAGCGATAACGAATCCTCCACTACTATTACCGTATTGGATGGATTGGGTAGGGTTTGTGGACCTTTAATTAAAGTCGTTAAGGCTGAGGTTTTTGAATGAGAGATTCATTATTGAATTGAGGATAGATGGTTGTTCTGATTTCATAAATAGTTTGTTTAAATCTATTGAACCGGATACCAGGAATATACCGCGGGATTGTAGAGTTGAGTCTTGGTGTAACGATTCTTTCTATTTAGTGATTGATTGTAGAGATTTAAGTTCTTTTAGAGCTTTATTTACAAGTTATTTTAATATATTATCTGTTTTAATAAAGCTATATCTAGATTTGGTAGGTTGTGAATCATGAGTCAGCTGAGACAGTTGCCTCCAGAGATTCAGAAAATGATTGATCAGTATCAAGCTATTAGAGAAAACTATGTTAATCTAAATGTTGAACTCAAAGCTATTGAATCGGAACTCGTAGATATTGATCATTTATTGAATATTTTGAAGGGTTTGAACGAGAATGCTGAACTATATAAATTAGTTGGTCATGTATTGATTAAGATGAGTCGTGACGAGATCGTTAGGGAGTTAGAGGAGAGGAGGGAAATACTTGTTTTGAAGAAGGATAAGTATAGTAAGCAATTAGAGATTATAAGTAAGCAGTTGAAGGAATTTGAAGATAAGATTAGAGAGAGTTTATCTAAATATGGGATAACTATTGGGTAAACTATGTATTGAAAACACTAGTGGTGTTGGAGAAGAGGAGCTAGAAGAAGTGTTATTGATAGTTGAGGAAGCTGTTAGTAGCTTCTTGACCGGGAAACTTCCTCGCAGCGTAGATTATAGATTGATTTTGAAGCTCGAGAAGAATAATGGTCTAGTTCTTCATGTAGATATAGAGTTGATAGCTTCTTCTAGAGAAGAGATCGTTCAGTTCAAACCATTAGTTGATGATGCTATACGATTAGCGAGTAGTGTTTTCGAGAAATACATTAAAACCTGTTCTCAATGAATGTTTATAAATGTATTGTGTAATTAGGTTATCCAAACCGCTGTGTACCCTGTGTTCATAGTGTCTGGAGGGTTTAAGTTATGGTTAGGTATAAGCAAACAGCTGAAATACTGAAGCTGATGAGGAATGTTGAACAAATTAGAAATATTGGTATAACGGCACACGTGGATCACGGTAAAACAACTACATCTGATAGTTTGTTAGCAGCTGCTGGAATAATATCTGAGAAAGTTGCTGGTGAAGCGTTAGCTCTCGATTATCTAGATGTTGAGCAGAGGAGGCAAATGACTGTAAAAACAGCTAATATTAGCTTATACCACGAGTATAAAGGTAAACCATATCTTATTAATCTAATAGATACCCCGGGCCACGTGGATTTCTCAGCTAAAACTACGAGAGCTTTGAGAGTTATTGATGGAGCTATACTTGTCGTCGACGCTGTTGAGGGTGTAATGACACAGACTGAAATGTATCTTAGAGTTCTGCTGGAGGAGTGGGTTAGACCTATTCTATTCATAAACAAGATCGATAGATTGATTAAAGAACTGAAATTATCCCCAACCGAGATACAGAATAGGCTTGTCCATATAATTAAGGAAGTGAATAACCTGATATACATGTATGGAGATAAGGAGGTAAAGACAGCTTGGCAATTAGACCCATCTAAAGGTCATGTTATACTAGGTTGTGCTAAGGATAGATGGGGTTTCTCAATACCGTTAGTTCAGCAGAAGGGAATAAAGTTCAGCGATGTTGTCGATGCTTATCAGAGGGGTGAAGCGGGGGTTGAGGAATTAAGAAAAGTAGTTCCTTTACATGAAGCTCTACTAGATGCTGTTGTTAAATTCCTACCTAATCCTAAGGAAGCCCAGAAATATAGGATTCCAAAAATATGGAGAGGGGATTTGAACAGCGAGATTGGTAGGGCAATGCTAGAAATAGATCCCGATGGACCGACAGTTATGCTCGTTAACGATGTTAAAGTTGATCCGCATGCTGGATTAGTCGTTACTGGTAGATTATATTCCGGTAGGGTGCGTGAAGGCGATGAGTTATGGCTCGTTAATTCTAGAATTAAACAGAGGATACTACAGGTTAGTCTATACATGGGGCTATACAGGGAGTTGGCGGACGAGATAGTTGCTGGTAATATAGCTGCTCTCCTAGGTTTAGATAAAGCGAGAGCTGGTGAAACCCTAGTATCTCTGGCTTATAAAGACGTTATGGTTCCATTCGAGAGAATGAGAGTACTTACAGAACCTGTTGTTACAGTAGCTATAGAGCCTAAAGACCCTAGTAAACTTACGAAACTAATCGATGCTCTACATAAGCTCAGTATTGAGGATCCAAGTTTAGTTGTTAAAATTAATGAGGAAACGGGTGAGTACTTACTTAGTGGTTTAGGTTCTCTACACATAGAGATTGCTTTAACTCTTCTAAAAGAATTCTATGGTTTAGATGTAGTTACTAGTGCTCCACTAATTGTTTATAGAGAGAGTATTAGGGATAAGAGTAGAGTATTTGAAGGTAAATCTCCGAATAAGCATAATAAAGTCTACGTTAGCGTAGAGCCTCTGGATGAGAAAACTATTTCATTAATTAGTAACGGTATTGTAACTGATGATATGGATGCTAGAGAGAGGGCTAAGATACTTAGAGAAGAGGCTGGTTGGGATTCTGAAGAAGCTAAGAGAATATGGTGTGTTGATGAAAACATAAATGTTTTCGTAGATTTAACAACTGGTGTTCAGTATTTGAGAGAAGTTAGAGATACTCTTATTCAAGGATTTAAACTAGCTATGCGTGAAGGACCATTAGCTATGGAACCCGTTCGTGGCGTTAAAGTGATCCTACACGACGCTATTATTCACGAAGACCCTGCTCACAGGGGTCCAGCTCAGCTATTCCCAGCTATTCGTAACGCTATATTTGTAGGTATGTTAACCTCTAAACCAACAATTCTTGAGCCGATATTGAAACTAGATATTAGAGTTCCACTAGAGTACATGGGTTCAGTATCGATGATTATTACGAAGAAGAGGGGTAAGTTACTAGAAGTTATTCAGCAAGGCGCTGTTGCTAAAATTATTGCTGAAATACCGGTTTCCGAGTCTTTCGATATAGCTGGTGAGCTACGTGGCGCAACGGCTGGCAAGGCTTTCTGGGGCCAAGAGTTCAGCAGGTGGAGCCCTATTCCAGACAGTATGTTGATGGATTTGGTTGCTAAAATAAGGCAGAGAAAGGGTCTTAAACCAGAACCTCCCAAACCAGAAGATTTCATGTCTCCATAAATAGTTACTTATAGTTTTTCTCCATGAATTAAATACACTCTACTACTCCATCTAGATACGTATCCGAGTTTAGCTAGAGAAACGAGTATTCTACCAGCTGAGCGTGGAGTTGTAGCTAGTTCGTAAGCCAACTCATCTATCTTAATAAATTTCTTACCCTTATTCTTCAACCTCAATGCTAGTAATTCTAAATCGATTGTTACGCTAACCTTAGATCCATTCAATATGGTCACCTATAGATCATTTAAACAATATAGTGGAGGGAGTTTGGCGAAACTATGTTCTAGATAGAAACAGATTTAAGGCAAAATCTAACCATAAATAACTATAGTATGCCGGGGTAGCTCAGCCAGGTAGAGCGCCGGGCTGTTAATCTCTAGATTTAGAGCCCAGTGGAAACCCGGTGGTCCGGGGTTCGAATCCCCGCCCCGGCGTTCGGACACGTAGGTGGTTTAGATATGTCTCCAATCGAGGTTACAGATAAAGAGGTTTTCAAAAAGATTGTTGAAAGAGCTGTTGAGTGTAGAGTTTATAGGGATAGCGATAAGGGGTTTGCGAAAGTTAAAGCTAGAACTAAAAGTAGGCTCGTTACAATCAAGATACCGCTAGAAGAGCTCGATGCTTTCCTTAAAGAACTTAAGTGTCAGAGTATTGTTGAATTCTAGGTTAACTCCAATACTTCTCCATTAGATGGAACGTGTATTTCCAAATCCTTATCTATACTTGTTTTAACACTATTAGCGAAGAAATGTGCTGAATCCGGTTCACCATGAATAGCGATAACGTGTTTCAAACTATTCTTGAATCTCGATACGATTTCTAATAAACCATCTCTACCGGCGTGGCTAGATAAGTCGAACCACTTAACTCTAGCTTTCACTCTACCTAAACCTATTTCATCAAGAGAACCAGATTCTAGAATTTTATGTCCATAACTATTGGGGGATTGATAACTAACTATGAAAACAGCGTTTTTCTCGTTTTCATAAATCTTCTTCAAATAGTATAAACTGGGTCCTCCATTAAGCATGCCCGCCGACGCTACTATAACGCATTCTCTTTTCCAAATCTTTCTACGATCCTCCCATCCTCTAACGAAATACGTGTTTTCAACTATTTTTCTGAAAAGCGATGGGTTCTTCAATAAATGCGGGTATTTCAGATAGAGTGTTGTAATATCTTTACTCATACCATCAACATATACGTCTAGATGCGGAGCGTTTTCATATATTATAGCTAGAACCTCCTGTGTTCTCCCAACGCTAAAGGCCGGGATTAGAACTGTTCCTCCAGATTCAACTACTTCTTCAATATCGTTTACGAATTCTTTCTCAACTAGTTTACGAGGCGGGTGTTTTTTAGAACCATACGTTGTCTCTATAATTAGGATATCTATATCTCTAAAACTGAATTCTAGTGGTGGGAGAGTTTTTGTTTCAATATTGTTGAAATCCCCAGTATACAGTATTCTATAACCACTAGGTGTTTCTAAATATATCATTGAACTACCTAGAATGTGGTTTGCATTAGTTAGAATAATGGTGAAACCCTCCACCTCCGTTTCAACTCCATAATCGATTACTCTAGTGTTCCTAACCATATTATTTACTTCAATAATATCGTAATCAGCGTAGTATCCGCTAATTTTGAGGAAATCATTAATTAGTATCTTACTTATCTCAAGAGTTGGTTCAGTAGTGTATAGTGGGGTTTCACCGGTAACGTATAGTGATGGTGCTGCACCAACGTGGTCTAAATGAGCGTGACTAATAACTATACTGCTCAACTCGGATGGTTTAACGTGTAGCGGGTATTGAGGCCTATCTTCTTCATCGAAATTAATTCCGTAATCTAGAAGTATAGCTTTATTACGATCAATTATTTCTAAACCAACTCTACCTACTTCTAAACCTCCACCAAGTATTTTCAAATATATCATCGCTATTCCCAGATCATTGATTCACATAACTAGTTTTAAACCTAAGTATTGTTAATAAAATAGTTAAGAGATTTTCATAAATCAGGTTTCCTTAAAGATAGTGATCGATGCACGTAGTTTTAAATACATTGGTTGAGAGGAATGTTTCCGAAATTCAATCTCCGTGAGTTTAAGAGAGCGATGCAGAGACTAGGTATTAATGTTGAGGAATTAAGTGATGTTGAGAAAGTTGAGATTTATTTTAAAAGCAAGAAGATCGTTATTGAGAAACCCCAAGTTACTTGTATGAAGTTCCAGAATCAAACATTGTATCAAATAATTGGGAGCTCCGTTGAAGAACAAACTCTTATAGAGTATTCTGAAGAAGATATTGATTTCATTATTTCCCAAACAGGTGTTTCTAGAGATAAAGCATTAGAAGCTTTAAAGAGAGCTAATGGAGATGTTGCTGAAGCAATACTATTGATTAGGGAGAGTAGGGTTTAGGAATCATGGTTTTAACTAGTGGAGAGAGCGGTTTTGGAAGAATATTTGTAAATATTTCTGATTCAGAGCTCTATGTTAGGGAAATTGAAACCCCCCATTACCTACTAGATGTTAGGTATGATGGTGATATAAATAAAGCTGTTTTAGTATTCCTTAGCGAAGATGGTAGAAGTATTAAACTACTACCTGACCCTACTGGTCATAAACCATATTTCATAACGGTAGAAGATCCCGTTAATATAGCTAACAACAAGGAATTCGCATCTGATAAGGGGTTTGTGAAAGTTGATGTTGTCGAGAAAATAGATCCGATATCGATGAAGAAAATGAAATTAACGAAAATAGTAACTCAAACTCCAACGGATGTTGCTAGACTTAGGAGCAGGGTTAGTAAAGCGTATGAAGCGCACATAAAGTACCATAATAACTATGTTTACGATAACCTCTTAATACCCGGTATGAAGTATGTCGTTAAACAAATCAATAGAGATGTTTTCAAACTAGTTAAACCAAGCGTTTCCGACGATACTATAGCTGAAATTAAGAAGCTCTTCGGAGATCTGGATTCTAAATCTATGAATAGTATATTGGAGGAATGGATCTATTTATTCGAAGAAAAACCGCCTAAAGCTCTGAAATTATCTATAGATATCGAGGTTCAAACACCGTTTAGGGGTAGGGTTCCTTCAGCTAAACAAGCTCAATATCCTGTCATAAGCGTAGCTATGGTTAGTAATGATGGTTTAAAGAAAGTTCTAGTTCTAGCTAGGGAGAACATGTGGGGCGAAGTTCACGAAGATTACCCGTTTGAAGCGGTTATAGAGATCTTCGATAATGAGAAATCGTTGATAATGGAGGTTTTCGAAACCATTAAGAAACACCCAGTTATAGTTACATATAATGGAGATGCTTTCGACCTACCATACTTATATACGAGAGCGTTAAGGCTCGGTATTAGCAGAGAACATATACCTATCCAGATCGGTGAGAATATTGCTAGAGTGAAAACAGGGGTTCACATAGATCTATATAAGTTCTTTAAAAACAGATCTATTAAAGCATATGCTTTTGGAGGTAAGTATCAGGAGGAGACTCTGGATGCTGTATCGCTAGCTTTACTAGGTGTAGGTAAGTTAAAATATATTGAGAGCCCTAGTGAAATGAGTATTACTAAACTCGTAACCTACAACTACCGTGATGCTCTAATTACACTTCAATTACTTGATTTCAGCGATGAACTGGTTTGGAAATTAATGATTTTACTAGCTAGAATAACGAAAACCGGTTTGGAGGAAATATGTAGGAAAACCATATCTAAATGGATCCAGAATATGATTTATTGGGAGCACAGGAAACTCAACTACTTGATTCCAGAGAAAGAGGATATTCTCAAATACGCTAAGCAAAGCGCTACACAAGCAGTAATTGATGGTAAGAAATACGCTGGCGCTCTAGTTATAGAGCCTATTAAAGGAATATTATTCAGAGTAGTTGTTCTAGATATCGCTTCCCTATACCCAAGCGTTATAAAATCATTTAATCTCAGTTATGAAACTGTGGATACACCATTCTGTAACGGTAGGAAACTAGATATTGTAGATGAAACTGGGAGGAAGCTACACGAGGTTTGTCTCGATAAACAGGGTTTATCATCGAGAATTGTTGGTTTATTAAGGGATTTACGTGTTGGTGTATATAAGAAGAAGGCTAAGAGGAAAGACCTAGTTAAAGAACAGATCGTTTGGTACGATATTGTTCAGAGAGCGTTGAAAGTTCTCATTAACGCTAGTTATGGTGTATTCGGCTCATCTAGTTTCCCACTATACTCACCTGCTGTAGCTGAGAGCGTTACAGCTATTGGTAGGAGGATCCTCTACTCTCTCTTGAGGAAATCAGCTGATATCGGTATCAAGGTTGTTTATGGAGATACAGATTCATTATTCCTATGGAATCCGACTGAACAGCAATTAATTAAGCTTCAGGAATGGGTTTCTAAATCTTTTGGTTTAGAAATCGAGATTGATAAGACATTCACATTCGTCTTATTTAGTGGTTTGAAGAAGAATTACCTAGGTAGAACTACTAATGGGGATGTAGAGATTAAGGGTTTATTAGCTAAGAAGAGGAATATTCCCGAATTTCTAAAATTTGTTTTTGAAGATATTCTTGAGAGGATAAAATCTATTGAAGCTCCCGAGGATTTCGTTAAATTCAAGGTTTGGCTTGAAGATGAGGTTAGGAAACTATATGTTAGTTTGAAGAGGAAGGAGATTACGCTCGATAAACTCTGTTTTAAAGTTGGTTTAACGAAGAAGCCTGAAGAATACGTTAAAGTAACACCCCCCCATATTAAAGCAGCTCTCCAACTTAAAAACTATTTCCAGGTTCAGGAGGGGGATATAATTCCATATGTTAAAATCCGCGGTAGGGATGGTTATAAAGCTCTACAGCTAGCTAAACTATATGAAATAGACCCGGATAAGTACGTTGAAATAATTCATTCAACGCTATCTCAATTATTGAGCGCTCTCGGTATTTCGAAAGAAGAGATTATTGGTATTAAGCGTTTGAATTAAAACATTTTATTCATTGTCTATACAGAAATAGTTATATTTTTATAAGTATTTTCCTAAATATACGATCACAATACTCGATTTAAAGGTGATTTGATTTGCCTAAGAAGAGGCAGAGTAGAGGTAGGAGGAAGGGGAGTAAGGGCAGTATTTCTGTAGTTCCATGCGATCAGTGTGGAAGACTCGTTCCAGAAGATAAAATCATTGTAGTAACGAGAATGCATTCTCCAGTTGATCCACAGCTTGCTCAGGAATTGGAGAAGAAGGGTGCAATCATAATGAGGTATCCTGTAACGAAAAGATATTGTATATCGTGTGCAATATTTTTAGGATTAATCAAGGTTAGAGCTGAAGAAGAGAGGAAGAAGAAGGAACCCGTTGTTTAAAATATTGGTTTGGGCGGGTTTCTATGGTTAAGGCGAAAAAGATTTATCTTGTAACGGCTACTCATCATCCCTATCACGATTTCTGGGTTAAACTAGCTGAAACACTATCTAAAAACCTGTCGTTAGAGCTCGAGATCAGATATGAGGATTACCTATTCCTAATAGAGCATGGAGATACGGATGAGTACGGTATGGCTTGGGTTCCACAACTACTCGTTGAACTTAGCGATGGCTCGATCTCCGTATTGTTATCTCAACTCCCTCTCAATGAAGAGCTTAAACCCGATTTCGATAAAGCCGTAGAGATCGTTACTTCAAAGATCAGGGAACTCGAGAAATAGTTTTAAGGCACTCAATATTTTTTACCATAAAGTGGAATAAACTCTCCATAACTCGGGGGTTTAAGCAACTTGTCTTTTTACGTCCCATACGTACCCACTCCCTATCCTGTTGTTAGAGCTATGCTTAAATTAGCGGAAGCCGGTCCAAACGATATTGTCTATGATCTAGGTTGTGGAGATGGGAGGATTATTGCTATTGCTGTTAAAGAGTTTAATGTTAAGAAAGCTGTTGGTGTTGAGAAAGATAGGGAGAGGTTTAAGGAAGCACTGTATAGGATTGAAAACGATGGTTTATCTAATAGAGCCTTCGTTATCCATGGGGATTTCTTCGAAGTAAATATTAGTGAAGCAACTATTGTTACACTATTCCTATTAACAGCAGTTAATGAAGCTTTAAAACCTAAATTTGAGAAAGAATTGAGAGATGGAACTAGAGTTGTTAGTCACGAATTCAGAATCCCCGGTTGGAGACACGAGAAGGTTATTGATGTTAGGGATGAGAATGGATTAACACATACGGTTTACCTATACGTAATGGGGAGGCATAAGTAACTCCTATACTCCCCCCTTAATTTTCCTACCGAAAACTATGTAGCCTGTATGTGATATTGCTGTAGTATATGGTCTTACAGCCCCCTCTTCAACCTTCAATTCCCTAAGTAGTGTTTCATAAACATGGATATCTACGAAACAACCAGTTTTCCTCATAGCAATCACTGTTTTCTCAACTTGATTCATTGTTGGTTGGAAAGCTACTAGTGGATGTGATGGTTTAAGAACAGATAATACTGTTTCTAAAGCATTCCATGGGTCTGGAATATCGAGGATTACAGCATCTAGATCTCTCAAACCAGGATCTATTCTAATATCGTGTAGTTTAAGCTCAACTCTCTTATGTAAATTAAGTTTCTCTAAATTACTCCTAGTTGTTTCTAAACAATCCTTATCGATATCGAAACCATATAAGCGTCCATTATCGCCAATTATCGATGCTAGAATTGTTGTTAAATGACCAGAACCAACACCTGCTTCTAGAACTCTGGAGCCCGGTTTAACGTTAGCTAATAGTATGATTAGAGAAGCATCTTTTGGATAAACAATTTGTGTTCTTCTAGATATTAGTGTTGCGTAATCCATTAGTAGCGGTTCTAGTAAATAAACTCTATGTCCACGATTCGTATAGACGTGTTCTCCAAATGATTTACCAACTATATCATCGTGTTTTACAAAACCTTTATCGAAACCAGTTACGCCCTTCTCCACTAACTTAACAATTGCTTTCCTCTTGTGATCAATATATAGTAGAACGAGGTCTCCATACTCTAATGCTTTATTCAAAAACATCAACCATCAGATTTGGCGTCAATCATCACTATTCAGAAATACCAGCCTCCATCATCTAAATTATGAAACTATATTTTCTACGAGGTAATAAATAAAACGTTGATAAACGTTTCACGAATTAATCTAATATAGATTTACTTCGGCGGTAAAGGTATTTTTACATCGTTTTCTCTATTCTCACCATCCTATATGTTCCGAGAATTATGGATAATAGTATTGCTATCATACCTAACCTAACATCTAGTTGGGAGAAGATTATCCATGTTGCAACGAGATATAGTATTAAACCTACAAAAACCCTCGGTAGGGATGGGTTAATAACAGTTCTTTTTCTAGGAACAACTCTATTTTCAATACCGTATAGCCATAATGCGTTAATATATAGGAATATGGAGAGCGCTATGTTTAAACTGTTCCAAACAGGATTAAAAGTTACGGCAATAGCTACGAGAATTGATGATAGGAATACTGCGAAATCCATGAATAGCGTTGATAACCTAATTCTCAGGAAAGTCAATATGATGTATATAGCAGTTGTAAATAACCCTAAAAATAGTATTGGTGTGTTCAACACGATCAACACCTCTAGCTTATAATGCTAGCTTAACTAAATTATTAAAATCTATTGTTAACTTCAAATCAAAACCTAATTTGTTGTTCAAAATTCTCTGATTTCTAGTTATGAAAGGTATATAGATTATTCCAGTAGATTTCGTTGAAGCAAAAGTTATTTTATCTCTATACTTAGCATTAGCTTTCTCAATGTATTTATCAGCTATTTTCTCAGCTAAAACATTGGTGATGAATGGGGGGAATCCTCTAGAGTCTCCTGGAAAGCTCGAGTTTTTTGCTGATGAAACAACGTTATTAACTAGATTAATGATTGGATACTTACTAATTTTCTCCGGTTTCACCGGTGCTCCAGACTCTAAACCTAATACATCTATAACCGGGTTTTCAACGTATGGTATTATGGATGATACGAGTAGTGTAATTCTGGATTCAGAGCCTTTTTTGAAAATGAATCCTTTAGTATACGAGAATCTACAATCAATGATATGGAAGGGAATGTATATTGAGCCGCTGCTCTCTACGATACTGATTTCCGGCGAACCCGTTTTTCCATATACGAATTTCTTGAAATTATATGATATTTCAACTAAATCCTGTATAGGTCTCCCATAGTTCTCTCTTAACCACGCGTAAACCTTCATATATGTTTCAATCCATTTCATGATTTCGAGAGGGTCTTTTCCAGCTGTGAAGTATCTGTGCGATGCATCAGCTATGTTGTATATAGCTTCAGCTATTGATTTCTCGATTTCAACAATACCTTTATTCGCTTCTGGTAGGATTGTTGATGATGTTTTATTCATTAATTCATTATATAGGTCTATGGATGTTTTAGCTAAACTAACTGCTGCATTCGTATTTCTATCGTAGATTTGTGTTAACGCTGATATAACCGTCTTCACAGCATTTAATCTTAGTTTAACGAGTTCGTAGCTGGATTCGCTGGGTATACTGTTTAAAGCTTCTTCAACGTTCTTCAAAGCTGATTTAACATCGTATTTCGATAGTGCTTTTAGAGCGTTAATAATGTATCCCGTAGTATTGCTGAAAAATATGGTTTCATTAACAAGTTTAGCGTCATCTTCTGAAACAGCGAATTCTCTAATAGTCTGGATTTTCAATGCTTCTTCGAAATAACCTCTAGAATCCTCTCCGGGTTCTTTAGGTGGAGGGTATGGTGATAATGGGTTTGATACGTACTGTAAATACTTTGCTCTAACGTTAGCTTTAATCATGGTTATTTTGGGTTTAATTATGTTCTGGAAAATCTGGTGTCTAGCCGCTAGATCAGCTACAGTCGATATAGTTGTTGTTGGCGGGAGTATTTCTCTAATCCATTTCTCCAGTTCTCTCTTAAGTTTCTCCACATACTTCGTTGAATCAACTAATTTATTGAGGAATCCACAGTATTCGCATTTAACCCATTCTTCACCGGGCTGTGGTTTTGGTAGTGGTGCTCCACATGTAGTGCATCTCAACGCTATTGTTTCCAAATTCATCAACTGCTTTATTTGGTGAAGGTGATCGGTATTTTAGATTCTAATCTAATGATTTTAGATTCTAAACTCCTAATTCTAGCTTCTAATTTAGCTTCAACTTCACGTATCATTGCTATAGCCATATCATAGTATTTTCTAGCTAATGCATCGCTCAGGTTATACACCATAGTGTAGCATACTCTACATACTGCGATCCTCCCTTCACTTATTAAGTGTGAGGCTTCAGTACCGTATTTCTCTAATATGTAGGTATTTATAGATGCTGGTAGGTAAAGGTAGTTTACATCCTCGCCCTGTATTTCTCTATGGCAAACCCAGCATTTAGTAGCTTTAGCTAGTTTAGCCAACTTGGAGTTAATGTAATTCCTGACTTCGGGTGTAGCTTGTTGTAAATAGGATAGTGCTTCGCTATATAGCTCAACAGCTCTACCTGGATTATCAGCTTCTAATCTAAATGCTTCTATTACTTTAGAGTATCCGATTAGTCTTAAACCAATAGTACTGAGTTCTTCGTGAATACCGAGTATATCCTCAATAATTAATCTCCTAGAACCCTCCATTAATAACCTATTACCAACTTTCTCGTATAGTGAAGCCACCGATTGATCCATTGAACCAACTGCATTAACGTCGAATTTGGGTAAACTAAATATCATAGATGCTATTTCCAAATCTCTAGCTAAGTCTCCGGCTGTGGGTTTCACAGCAATACCTATGTCTAGTTGATGAGTAGATTCTAGTTTTCCACATGCTTCAGCAGCTTTTGAGAAAGCTTCCGGCGTCTTCTTGATCAAAGCATCGTAGAATAATGCGTAGAATAGCGCTTCACCGCTTCTCTTCCTAACATCCGGATCCGTTGTTCTAGATGCTATTTCGTAAGCTTTCAAATAGTGATTTACAGCGCCTTCTAAATTCCCTTTATTCCTATCATTTATAGCTTTAGCTATCTCGTCTTCGAACTTCTCTCTATCGCTTTTGAAAAGGATCAATTTACATCTCCTTCTTATACTTCTCTAACAACTCTTTCTTCAACTGATTATACTCTTCCTGAGTTATCAAACCCTCGTCAAGCATTTTCTTCAATTCCCTCAACTTAGCTAGCACGGGGCTCTCCTGTGGTTGTGGAGGTTGTGGTTGAGCCTGTGGTGTTGGTGGAGTTGTGGGTGCTATTGCTTGCTGCATTAATGGGGGGATAGCTACTATGGCGCCCATCCATCCAGCAGCTGGTGCTCTACCGATTGCTCTCAGAGACTCAACTGTTCTAACTATTTCTAGAACTTTATCTTCATCTCCTTTCTGAATAGCTATTAGTAGTGGTAATCCATATGTTGGGTCTTCTTTCTCCATTTTCTCGAGTTGGGGTAGGCTTATTCCAGCTATTTTTACGTCTATGAGTTCTAATCCTCTCTGTTCAAAAGCTTCTCTTATTGTTCCAGCTTTTATTCTAGCGGTTACTTGGGATAGGTTGGTGTAGATATCTATTGCAGTGTATTTACTCATCTCCTGCATTATTGATTCAACGAAATAGTTTCTAATGAAATCCGCTACTGCTGGTGATGATATTTCTCTAACTGCTCCAGCTACTTGTGTTAGGAATAGTACGGGGTCTTTAACTCTATACCAGAATTCGCCGTAGCTCTGTAGTTCAGTCATATATAGTGTTCTCGGACCTAGTTTAACTCTTGTTGATATACCGAATTTTCCTCTGAATTGTTTGAGACTTATGAAAACTATTTTTGCTTTGAATGGTGTTTCTCCATAACCCATTACTAATCTATAAGCTCTAGTCAGTAGTGGTAGGTTCTGTGTTGTTAATACGTGTCTACCCGGTGGTAGTACGTCGTATAGCTTACCGTCTCTCATGAATATAGCTGTTTCATACTCGTGCACTACTACTACACTACCCCATCTAATATCTTCATATGGGTATACCCATAGTATATCGTCTGCACCCGGGTTTACCCATTCGATAACGTTGGTTTTACTCATGTATCATCACCTAACTATTCCCGACAATATTCTCTCTCTTTCGCTCAACATATTCTCATAATCGGCAACTATTCTCTCGGCTTCATCCAGTATTCTAGCGATATCTTCAGCACTAGATGGTTTTAACGATGTGGTATTGTTTAATGCACGAACCGTTTCACCTAGTCTCAAATCGTGTTCAAGCATTTTATTAAGTACTTCTTCATCTACTTTGAAGACGTGGAATAGTGGTTTATAACCGTATGGTGCATGTCTAGTTTTCTCGGCTAGGGAATCTATTCTATAGATTAATCTCTCAACTCTATCGATTAAGTTCTGAGTGGATTGTGTAGATACAACTATAGAGTATATGTTCCGTAAATCTCCCAAACTCTTCTTGAGACCTCTATAGAGTTCTTCTCTAACAATACGGTCTGTTTCACGAATTAATTCTTTCTCCTTATAACCCCTATAACCTGGGAAAATCATCATTAGTTTCTCATATAGTTTAAGACCACTACCCGGTTCTGGATTAGAAGGATTGCTCAATATAGGATCACCTAGTGAAACATCATTTTATCCCTCTTCATTAACGTTAAAAACAATTATAGCGTTAAGTAATATAAATTCCTTGTTGATATCTCGGTTTCACTACCTAATCGTGTTCCTAGGTAATCATAATCATTAGTTACACTAATAACGTGGTTCTCCAATTCTCAAGTTTCCCGGAGAGGGGTGTGTATGGTATTCTAGAGGGGTTTCCTTTTGTCTGTAGAGCAGTATCTTATTAGTGTTAAGCCGGTGTTCGTCTACAGGCTTTTCGCTGGTTTGAAGAAATTCGAGTTGAGGAGGGTTTCATGCTGTGTTCCGAGCCCAGGTTCTATTATGGTTGTTTATGCAAGCCACCCTATTCAGGTTTTAATAGGTGAGTTTATTGCTGAAGATGTTAGAGTTGGTGAACCGCGTGTTATAATTGATTATGTTAGGGGGTTTAGAGATTCTGGTGTTGGTGAGGGGGATTTCGAGTATATTAGAGGCGCTGAACACGCTATGGCTATTAGGGTTTCCAAACCTGTTCTCTACCGTAAATTCCTTGGTTTACGTGAATTGGAGAGGATTATTCCTGGTTTTAAACCTCCGTATAGTATGAGGCGGATTGAGGAGGGGGAGCCTTTGAATATGCTTGTTTTAAGAAAGCTTCGTGAATATACGTTTGAATCTTTTGAAAACTAGGTTTATCTGAGTTCGGCTTCTCTGATCCATAGTTCTTTCTTCAAGAGATCCCTTATAGCAACTCTAATTACTTCGCTCCTACTACTATACCTACCTATTTTAACGAGTTCATCTAAACCTTCAACATATATTTCGGGGAGTTTAACTGTAATGAGTCTCATTCTTGCTTGAACAGCTAGAGCCATGTAATTCACCTCGATTCAACTATTCTTGAAAAAATATTGTTTATAAGATGTAGGACATTGATATACGGGGTTGTGGTTGTTTAAAACCAGGTTATGTACCTAGTTGCCAGGATTCGAGATACTTCTTCTGCTCCTCGGTTAATTCATCTATTTCCACACCTAATGCTTCGAGTTTGAGTTTAGCTACTTCAACGTCTAGTTCGTATGGTTGGTTTATAACACCGATTTGTAGTTTACCCCTATTCTCGTATATGTACTTCACTGCGAGGAATTGGTTTGCGAAACTCATATCCATAACTTCGCTTGGATGTCCTTCTGCAGCAGCTAGATTTACTAATCTACCGCTTGCTAATAAGTATATTTTCCTCCCATTTCTCAACGTGTATTCGGTAACGTATTGTTTAATAATTCTCTTCTCGATAGCTATGTTTTCTAAATCTGGTATCCATATTTCGACATCGAAGTGTCCCGCATTAGCTAGTATTGCTCCATTCTTCATTTTCTCGAAATGCTCTCTCCTTATAACTGCTTTATTACCTGTTGCTGTAATGAATATGTCTCCTATTTCTGATGCTTTATTCATAGGCATTACTTCGAAACCATCGTATAATGCTTCTAGTGCTTTAATTGGGTTTACTTCGGTAACGACTACTCTTCTAGCTCCCAGCCCTCTCGCTCTCATAGCTATTCCTCTACCTACCCATCCATAACCGGCTACAACAACTACTTTGCCGGCTACCAGTATATTGGTTGCTCTGAGTATTCCATCGAAAGTGCTCTGTCCCGTACCGTATCTGTTGTCGAACATGAATTTTGTGTATGCGTTGTTTACAGCTATAACTGGGTATTTCAATAAACCGTTTTTCTCCATGGATTTCAATCTAATTACTCCTGTTGTTGTTTCTTCAGTCCCCCCTATTATTCTATCGGCTATTTCGGGGTATTCTTTATGTATTGTTACATGTAGATCTGCTCCATCATCTAGAACAATATCTGGTTTGTTTTCAATAACTTTCTTTATACTCCAGTAGTATTCATCAATACTCTGTCCTCTCCAAGCATATACTCTAACACCTAGTTTAACCAGAGCTGCTGCGACATCGTCTTGTGTTGATAAGGGGTTACTACCTGCTAACACTATTTCCTCAACTCCAGCTGAGAGGAGGTTTTTCATAAGTACAGCTGTTTCTTTAGTAACGTGTAGTACAGCTCCAATTCTAACCCCCATTAACGGTTTCGATTCACTATACATTCTACCCAATCTAGACAATACAGGCATTTGCCTCTCAGCCCAATAAATCTCCAACAACCCCCTATCAGCAAGAGACAAATCCCTTACACAATAATCCAAAACCAACACCCTATAAACAAACAACATTCACAACGAATAATACACAAAAACCAAAAAAAGCTAAAACAATAACTTCAAGAAAACACTACGGACATAAAACACTTTCAGTCTTTTTTTGATTACTCCGGTCTAGACGAATCGAAAATATGTGGCTACACTCTAAGACAAATATTCTTCGTTTTCAGTCTTTTCTTATTGCTTCACGCCTGTATTGAGCATGATAAACCAGCTACTACCATCGATCATCCAGATCTTTCAGTCTTTTTTGATTGCTTCGACTAGTAGTTTTCATAGTCCAATTAATAGTTTACATATGAGTACCAATAATAATGGTTTTAAAAGTGATACGGAGATAAGGAGGGGTTTAAATAAAAAAGATTGGTTCCAAAATTGGAAACAGAGCTAGTAAACTAGACACTATCAACAACACCTAAACAATCCTCTGGACTAGGGTATTCACAATATTTACGTTTCTTTCTCTCACCCATTTCTAATCCCCTGATAATTTTTTGATAAAAATGGGGCTTCCCCGTTTCGTCCTCCCTATTTCTATGAAACCCGTTTCTCTATAGATCTCGTTATTATGATCGGGCATACCAAAAGTAACAATACATTTTATTCCTTCATTCCTCAATTTATCAATCAATAAATTAAGAAGATCCACCAAGTGATCCCCAGGACAACACTCTGAAATCCTCCTAAGGAAATAACTGTTTTCCTCCGGTATCTTCAGGTTTCTGAAGAGAGACTTATAAATATGGGGATCATGTAAATACGCGACCGCACATATTTTACCATCCCTACACAAACCGAAAAATCGTCCTTTGCTGAGAAACTGATGGGTTGGCATGCCATAGAGTTTAATACACGCCCTCGCAAACAATATTTCCTCATTAGTCTTCAATTCCCTCAACTCCACGGCCAAGACTATCCCACCCCAAACACTTTCAGTCTTTTTTGATTGCTTCGCCCATACAGTATACCATAATGTGGTATAAAGCTTTTCTTCAAAGGGAGAGACGGCACTCTGTATGCCGTTGATAAGTCGTGGTTGGAGTATCTTGAGCTCGATAGGAGATAATCATGAATCCGTTTCCCATTGCTAGGGTTGTAGTTAAGAATAAGGTTGTAGATGATAGTTATGAAGCAATCGCCGTTGAGCTATGTAGTCATCAAGAAGCTGTAGCAAAGATAGTTGAGAAGTTTTTCGCAGAGTATGAGTTGGTTAAGAACGTAGCTCTTAAACACGATATGTATAAACCAGCAACGATGAAACTCGAGGATTTCAAAGGGATATTGAGAGTCGGGTTCAGAGGCCACCCCTACATGCTTTCATTCTCTGACTTCGAGAACATTTCGATTAACCAGAGTGTTCTCGAAAATACTGTGAACGTAGCGGTTGCTACGGCTATTGGTAGGCTACACCACTTCATCAACATTAGAGATGTTGATAGCTTCGTGTACACTATGGCTATGGCTATGGCTAAGTCCTACCTGGACTCACGTGGAGTTAGAGTGAAGCTGAGCGAGTTGAAGAAGAGGGTTCTTCACGGACTACTGGTGCTACATGTAGCAGATATGGTTGCTGGGTTTATTGAGCAATCTCTTTTAGAGAGAACTAGTGATGTAGAGCTTTACGATACTGAAGCACTGGAATTCATCGAGCCCCATTTACCCCTCTCAACGACTATTGAATTTGCTGATGATAAAGCTAAGCTACGTATAACGCTACACGGTTTAAGTGAAGTGCTCCGAAAGGAAATACTCGAGAAAGGTTCTTCGTTCGAGCTCAATTACCGGGTCTGCGAAGGAGTTTTACACATCCTCGGTGAGAGCGAAAGGGAGTTTTTTGAAGCTGGTTCGTGCAACGACAAAGCTG